>JAIQFG010000008.1 GCA_020073375.1 Terriglobia bacterium
GAATGGCATCGATGATGGGAACGAACGCGATTTGCCCGGGTTCGGGCTGCAGCACGGAGATCCCGTCATACATGTATTCGTTGGTGCGCGGGCGGCTGCCACTGAGGCGC
This sequence comes from Terriglobia bacterium, assembly GCA_020073375.1. Lineage (GTDB taxonomy): Bacteria > Acidobacteriota > Terriglobia > Acidiferrales > UBA7541 > Palsa-360. The sequence continues at coordinate 111 of JAIQFG010000008.1, forward strand.
GGCAGGGGAGTCGCCGCAGGGGGCAGTGCCACGCCCGCGGCAAGTCCCGCCAGGCTGACGAAATTACGCCCGTTCAGCGGCAATTCCGCAATCGTCCGGGTGCCGATCACCTGGCCCATCGTGGCCGATTCGGTGCGCAGCGGGGAAGCGTCCGATGCCACCGTCACGCTTTCGGAAACGCTGCCAATGGTAAGAGCCACGTCAATGTGAACGCGCTCCCCCGTCGCAATATTGAAATCTTCCTGAACATAGCGCTTAAACCCTGTAGTTTCGACGGCAATCGAATACCGCCCCGGCTTCAGTCCGGAGAACACGTAAACGCCCCCGTCGGTTGTGGCCGCGGTGTACATCAGATCCGTCTGAGATTGCGTGAGCGTTACTTTGGCGTTGGCGATGAGCGCACCCGAAGGGTCGCGAACCTCGCCGGTCAATTCGCCGCTTCCTGCCTGCGCAAAAGCAATTACCGGTAGCGCAAGAAAGAGCAACACAAGTAAAACGCGCGCTAACTTCCAAAAATTGCGCGGATCCATTCCTTATTCCCCCAGCCCGGTTCGTAAGATAAGCGCCCTGCGGCGACTTGCGTCCGCCGGACATGTGTGTGATTTAATACAAATAAAACCGCTATGTCAAATCGGCTTAATACGGTTGAATACAAGCTGATTTAGTATGATTTGCCGATAGGGGAATCGTTATCGGGAGGCCTGCAAGAGCGCTTTGTCGATCGGACGCGCGATTCTAATCGTTCTTGAACACGACGCCATTTTTCATCACGAACGAAACTTTACGCACGGCCTGAATATCGTCCAGCGGATTTTCCGGCGTGGCAATGATGTCCGCGGCCAGGCCCGGCTGGATCGCGCCGCGTTCGCGGTCCACGCCCAGCAAGCGCGCGGCATTGATGGTCATCGCGCGCAAAGTGTCCTTCGCGGGCAATCCGGCCTCGGCCCATGAATCGACATATTCCGCCGCCTGCGTCCCGCGCGTTTCTCCCGGGATGGAAATGAACGCGTCGGTGCCGAACGCCATGGTCACGCCGATCCGGTAGGCGCGCTTCAACCGGTCCACAAAAACAGGATGCAGGCTCGGGAATCCGTTTCTGCTCGCGGCAATTTCCGTGAAGTCCGTGCCCACAAGCACCACGTGATTTTTCTTCGCCAGTTCCAGATCTTCGTTCGTCATCATCTGCCCATGCTCGATGGAATCGACGCCCGCCTCGGCCGCGTTGTGCGCCCCCGCCTCGGTCCAGCAATGCGCGGCAAGTTTCAGGCCGTAGCGGTGCGCTTCGGCGACCATGAACCGGATGTCGTCCGCGCTGTAAATATATTTCTGATCGTCCACGACGATCTTGATGACCGTCGCGCCGAAATGAATGTTTTCGCGGATGGCCTTGACCATCTCATCGCGCGTATCGGCGAAGAAATATTCCGGCGTGGCCAGGTCCTGCTTTTCCGGCTGCAAGTGAAACTGCCCGCCGAACGGCGCGATGATGCGCCCGGCGTTCAGCATCGTGGGCCCGGGCACCAGCCCCCGCTCGATGGCCTCGCGCAGGGCCGTATCCGCATAGTTGCCGGCGTTGCCGACGTCGCGCACCGTGGTGAAGCCCGCCGCCAGCATGTCCCGCGCGTTCGCCACGCCCTCGACGGCGCGGTAGGGAGTCGGGTCCAGCAGCGTGGTGATGTAATAGCTGCTCCCGTCGCGCTCCCTTTTCAGCGTCATGCAAAGATGCGTATGCGCGTCAAACATCCCCGGCAGGACGGTGGAATTCGACAGGTCGATGATCTTTGCGTCCGCCGGAATCGGCACGCGCGGGCCGACGGCCTCGATCCTTCTTCCACGCACCACAATAATCTGATTGGTTTCCGTGGTCCCCTTTTCCGGATCGACGAGCTTGCCTGCCTTAATGGCCACGACGCGGCCACCTTCAGGTACTGGATACTGCGCCGCAATCGACGGCAGGGCCGCGGAAAACATGAGTAGGAATAGCGATAGAAGAACCCGTGATTTCATATGCGCGCGCATCGGCGGCTCCTCAAGGATTAAGGGGATGAAGGTAACAGAACTTCAGCGGCGATGGAATGGTGCGGGAAACCATGAATTAAAATCGTGCCGACAATGCGTACCCGGATAAAGATTTCAAGCGGGTACCGTCAACGCGGATTGATCTTGTAGCGCCGGCGTCCCGCCGGCGGTTTTTCCGCGCGCTGCGATACAGCCGCCAAGACCGCCGGCGAGACGCGCTACGAAGCCCTCGACGCAAGCCACGCCACCACATCCGCCGCATTCCGGTCCGGCGGAAAGACGGGATAGAAAACCTGCTCGACCCGCGCCTCGCGAATCACCAGCGTCAGCCGCTTGAGCAGCGTCATCCCCCCGGCCTCAAATGTAGGCAGGCGCAGGGCTCTGGTCAATTCCAAATGTTCATCGGAGAGAATCGGAAACGGCAATTGCAGCCGCCCGGCCAATTCGCGCTGGTAGGCCGAATCCTGCGTGGAAAGCCCGAATAAACGATCAACGCCCAGCGCCTTCAACTCCGCGAAGTGGTCGCGAAAAGCGCAGGTCTGCGGCGTGCATCCCCGCGCGCCCGGAATCAAATCCCATCCGGCCGGATTTTTCACGCCGGGAATCCCCGTTCGTGGATACGCGTAAACCACGACCAGCCCGCGCAGGGAAGAAAAATCAACAAGTGTTCCGTCCGTGGAGGGAAGAGAAACCGATGGAAGCCTCATGGCGGGCAAATGCCGCGCCGCCCCATCGTCCTGCGGCGCGGGAATTTTTGACCAGTCAGGGGCTTCAACGGTGCTTGTCATAAACCTTCGTGTGAGACCGCTGCATGCCAGGGCGGCTTTTCGTGGCGCCGGCGTCCTGCCGGCGCCACCAAACCAACCCTTCTTCCCTACAGCATCTGCCGCAGCACGTACGGCAGAATTCCGCCGTGCCGGTAATAATTCACTTCCTCGGGCGTATCCGCGCGCGCCACAGTCTGAAACACTTTTTCCTTCCCCTGCGCGTCCTTCGCGCGAACTTCCACCGCCATCCCCGGCGCAAGCTTCGCCACGCCCTCGATGGTGAAGACCTCGAACCCGGTCAGCCCTAGCGATTGCGCCGATTCTCCCGCGCGATATTGCAGCGGAAGCACGCCCATGCCCAGCAGGTTGCTGCGATGGATGCGCTCGTAACTCTCGGCGATTACCGCGCGCACGCCCAGCAGCACCGTGCCTTTGGCCGCCCAGTCGCGCGACGATCCCGAGCCGTACTCCTTGCCGCCCAGCACGATCAGCGGCACGCCTTCCTTCTGATATTTCATGGCCGCGTCGTAGATGGACATTTTTTCGCCGTCCGGCTGGTGCACGCTCCACCCGCCTTCAGTGCCCGGCGCCAGCTGGTTGCGCAGGCGGATGTTGGCGAACGTGCCGCGCATCATCACCTCATGATTGCCGCGGCGCGCTCCGTACGAGTTGAAGTCCGAGGGCTTCACGCCCTGCGCGATCAGCCATTTTCCGGCCGGAGTATCGACGCCGATCGATCCGGCGGGCGAAATGTGATCGGTGGTGATGCTATTGCCGAGCATGGCCAGCGCCCGCGCGTTGCGGATGTCGGTGAGCGGCGGCGGCGTCTTCGTAATTTTCTCGAAGAACGGAGGATTCTTGATGTACGTCGATTTGTCGTCCCAGGCGTAGAGATCGCCCTCAGGAATTTTCAAGCCGCGCCAGCTGGCGTCGCCCAAAAACACTTCGCCGTACTCCTTGTTGTACATCGCGGTGGTCACGCTGGCGCGCACGGTCGATTCAATCTCCTGCGGAGAAGGCCAGATTTCGCGCAGAAAAACAGGCTTGCCGTTCTTGTCGTTGCCCAGCGATTCGCTGGCCATGTCGAAATCCATGCGCCCGGCCAGCGCATACGCCACCACCAGCGGAGGAGACGCCAGATAATTTGCGCGCACCAGGGGATGAATGCGTCCCTCGAAATTCCGATTTCCGCTCAGCACGGATACGGCCACAAGGCTGTTGTCCTTGATCGCCGCCCCCACATGCTCCTCGAGCGGCCCGCTGTTGCCGATGCACGTGGTGCAGCCGTAGCCCACCAGTTGAAACCCAAGCTGGTCGAGATATTTGTCCAGGCCGGCCTTCTCCAGATAGTCGGTGACCACTTTCGAACCTGGGGCCAGGCTGGTTTTCACCCAGGGCTTGCTGTGGAGGCCCCGTTCTATGGCCTTCTTGGCCAGCAGGCCGGCTCCAAGCATCAGGGATGGGTTGGATGTATTCGTGCAGCTCGTGATCGCCGCTATGACCACGGAACCGTTTGAAAGTTCGAACTGGTCGCCGTTATTTTTCACGGCCACATTTTTCTGCGCCGTGCCTTCGAGAGATTTTTCAAACGCCGCCTTCGATTGCCGTAGCGGCACGCGATCCTGCGGGCGCTTCGGCCCGGCAAGCGTCGGCTCGACGCTCGCAAGATCCAGTTCCAGCTTGTCGGTATAAATCGGATCGGGCGTCGCGTCCGTGCGGAAGATTCCCTGCGCCTTGGTGTATTCCTCGACCAGTCGCACGCGCGCGGCGTCGCGGCCGGTGAAGCGCAAGTAAGCCAGCGTTTCGGCGTCGACGGGGAAGAATCCCATCGTGGCGCCGTACTCGGGGGCCATGTTGGCGATCGTCGCGCGGTCCGGAAGGCTCAGGCTCGAAAGTCCCGTGCCGTAGAATTCGACGAATTTTCCGACCACGCCCTTTTTGCGCAACATTTCGGTGACGATCAAAACGAGGTCGGTCGCGGTCGCGCCCTCAGGCAGCCGGCCGTGTAGCTTGAATCCGACCACTTCCGGAATCAGCAGCGAAAGCGGCTGGCCGAGCATGGCCGCCTCTGCTTCGATTCCGCCGACGCCCCAGCCGAAAACGCCGAGCGCGTTAATCATGGTCGTATGCGAATCCGTGCCAACCAGAGAATCGGGGAAGGCGAACGTCTTTCCGTCGGACGTCGCGTCAAACACGACGCGCGCCAGATATTCCAGATTCACCTGGTGGCAGATGCCCGTATCGGGCGGCACGACCTTGAAATTATCGAATGCCGTTTGTCCCCAGCGCAGGAAGGCGTAGCGCTCGACGTTGCGGTGGAATTCCAGCTCGGCGTTGAACGCGAAGGCCATTTCGGACCCGGACTTGTCGACCTGCACCGAGTGGTCGATCACCAGTTCCGCGGGAAGCAGCGGATTCACTTTCTTCGGATCGCCGCCCAGCTGGCGGATCGCTTCGCGCATTGCGGCCAGGTCCACCACCGCCGGAACGCCCGTAAAATCCTGCAGCAGCACGCGCGCCGGCATGAACGAAATTTCCTGCTGCGACGCGGCGGTCGGATTCCATCCGGCCAGGGCCTCGATGTCCTTCGCGTGAACGAATCGGCCGTCTTCCTGGCGCAACAGATTTTCCAGCAGGACGCGGAGCGAGAACGGCAGCTTGGCCGCGTGGCCCACGCCCTTTTTCTCCAGCGTGCTCAGTTGGAAAATTTCGTAATTCTTGCCGTCAACGGTAAGAGTGCCGCGCGTGCCGAACGAATTCTTGGATGCGGGAGACATTCTGCTCATGTTCCTTTCTGTATGAATAGAGAACCCCAATCATAACGCATCCCCGCGTTCCGCGCAGCCTTCGCCTCACCGTGTAGGGGCGCGGCATGGCGTGCCCCCACGGCCGTTGACGCACACACCTCCCTGAAAATTTCTCCACACCAATTACTTGCCAATTCATATATTATGCAGCCCGGGTTCCGCGCCCCAGTTTGCCACGCCGTGGTATCATGCCGTCTAGAGGCGCCAGGCACCGGGCCGAGGGATCACGCGGTTCGGCTGCACTTGTGCTCGTGCCCCGGCCGATATTCCTGAATGGAGGCTTTCATGAAAGGTTTAGTCATTGCGGTACTTGTTCTCACTTGCGCGTTTGCAATCGCAGTCGGTGTCCCGGCCCAGGATGCGGCTCCAAAAACTCACAGTATGACCGGATGCCTGAAGGCAGGCACCGCGCCCGATACGTTCATGCTGACCGATCTGGAAAAGGGTCCCAAGCAGGTGGGCATCGTATCGTCGGACGTAAAACTTGCGGGACACGTTGGCCACAAAGTGGAAATCACCGGCACGGCGATGCCCGAAGATGCGGCGATGAAGGAAAACATGAACGTGCCGAAGTCCCCGCACTACATGCACGTAACCGCGATGAAGCACATCGCACCCACTTGCCCCTGAAGATTTGACTCTGCACCTTCACAGCCGCTAGCGTGTTCCGCGTGAAGCTGCCGTGAATGGTTTGATTATCCGCCTCGCCCCGGCTCGTCCGGGGCGAGGCTTTTTTCTACTCCTATCCCTCGCCAGTCCGCTTCGGTTAGAATGGCGCAGGAAGTTCCCGCAACCGCATGAATATCGTTCTCATCTCCACGTATGAGCTGGGCCGGCAGCCTTTCGGGCTGGCGTCGCCTGCGGCATGGCTGCGCGGGCGCGGACACCGGGTCACGTGTTTCGATCTGACACGCGAAGCGTTCCAGGATTCTGCAGTGGTCGGCGCGGAGTTGGTCGCGTTCTACGTGCCCATGCATACCGCGACTCGCCTCGCGGCGGGACTGATCGAGCGTGTTCGCGGTTTGAACCCGCACGCGCAACTCTGTTTTTACGGCCTCTACGCACCGGTGAATGAAGATTATTTGCGCGGCCTGGGTGTAGCCACGATACTGGGCGGAGAATTCGAGCAGGGCCTTGCCGATCTCGCCGATCGTCTGGCAAACGCAGTCGCACCTATGGAATTGGAGCGCGCGCAATCAGAACCCGTCATCTCCCTCGCCCGCCAAAAATTTCTTGTCCCGGACCGCGCCGGGATGGCGGACCTCGCCAACTACGCGCGCGTGGTGATGCCCGGGGGCGAACGCCGCATCGCCGGCTCCACGGAAGCGACGCGCGGCTGCAAACACCTCTGTCGCCATTGCCCGATCGTGCCGGTCTACAACGGCGCGTTTCGCGTGGTCGAGCGCGAAATCGTCCTCGACGACATCCGCCAGCAGGTGGCCGCGGGCGCGAGGCACATCACTTTTGGCGATCCCGATTTCCTCAACGGCCCCGCGCACTCGCTCTCGATTGTCGAAGCCTTGCACCGCGAATTCCGTGACCTCAGCTACGATGCAACCATTAAGATCGAACACCTGCGCAAGCACGATGCGTTGCTTGCAACGCTGCGAGACACCGGCTGCCTGTTTGTGATCAGCGCCGTGGAATCGGTCGACGACCGCGTGCTCGAAAAATTCGACAAGGGCCACACGCGCGCCGATTTTCTGGCCGTGGTCGCGAGGTTCCGCGACCTGGGTATGACGCTGCTTCCCACGTTCGTCCCGTTCACCCCGTGGACCACGCTCGAAGGCTACATCGACCTGCTGGACGTGATCGCGCGGGAGGATTTGCGCGAAAATGTGGCGCCCATTCAGCTCGCCATTCGCTTGCTCATTCCCGCGGGTTCGCGCCTGCTCGATTTGCGGGAGGTTCGCGCGATGGTCGGCCCTTTCGATTCCGCCGCGCTCGTTTTCCCGTGGAAACACGAAGATCCGCGCGTCGACGCGCTGTCCAAATCCATATCCGATCTGGTGCAACGCGGAGATTCGCTGAAACTCACGCGCACGCAGATTTTCTCGCACATCTGGCGCGCCGCGCACGCGGCCGCGGGAATCCCCGCGCCTCCGGTTCCGGGCAACACCGCCGCCGAGCCCGCCCCCGTGCCGTTTCTCGATGAACCGTGGTATTGCTGCGCCGAGCCCATGGACACTCAGTTCATCTCCATCGGAAAACCAAGCACGGCCCCGGCCAAAGCGGACCAGTATGTATAAAGGAGCGCGCCCATCTGCCGTAGCCCGCCTCTTCAGAGGCGGGGTCTTGTCCGCAACGCACAGAAACCGTCCGCCTCTGGAGAGGCCAGCTACAGCGAATGAGAATGTTTTGGTGCCATGACCCGACTCCTGATTCTCGCGAGCAAACTGGGCTACCAGACGCGCAGCTTTGCCGAGGCCGCGCGCGCTCTGGACGTTGAAGTCGTCTTCGCCAGCGATCGCTGCCACCAACTCGAAGACCCTTGGTCGGACGGCGCCATCCCGGTTCGCTTCGACCAGCCGGAGGACGCCGCGCGGCGTATCGTCCAGCAATCCCTGGTGCGCCCCATCGATGGCCTGATCGCGCTGGGCGACCGCCCCACCACCACGGCCGCCTTCGCGGCGCGCGCTCTCGGTATCACTTACAACGCGCCGCAAGCCGTGGAAAATTGCCGCAGCAAATTGCGCCAGCGTGAAATTCTGCGGGACGCGGGCCTTCCCGTGCCCGGATTCTTCGCCTTCCGCCTCGATAAACGCCTGGAAAAAATTCTCCCCCGCGTGCAATTTCCCTGCGTGGTCAAACCCTTGCGGCTTGCGTCGAGCCAGGGTGTGATCCGCGCGAATACGCCCGAGGAATTTCAAGCCGCTGTCGAGCGCATCCAGGTTTTGCTCAAGACTCCGGAGATTCAAGTCACGCACGAAGCCGAACTCGATCGCCTGCTCGTGGAGCGTTACATCCCGGGCGCCGAAGTTGCCGTCGAAGGACTAATGTCTCGGGGCAGATTGCGAATCCTGGCCATCTTCGACAAGCCCGATCCATTGGAGGGACCGTATTTCGAGGAAACAATTTACGTTACGCCTTCGCGCCTTCCCGAAGAGATGCAGGACCGCATCGCGGATTGCGCGGCGGCCACCGTGAAGGCCCTGGGCCTAACGCACGGCCCGGTTCATGCGGAGTTCCGCGTGAACGAGCAGGGCCCGTGGGTGCTTGAAGCCTCGGCCAGGCCCATCGGCGGCTTCTGCTCGCGCGCGCTTCGCTTTGGCCCGGAACGAATTTTGCTGGAAGAGTTGCTGGTGCGCCACGCGCTGGGCCTTTCCGGCAGCGACCTGGATCGCGAGGAAGCCGCGAGCAGCGTGATGATGATTCCCATTCCAAAAACGGGGGTCCTCGAACGCGTCGAGGGCGAAACCGAAGCCCGCGCCACGCCCGGCGTCGAAGAAATTCAAATCACAGCCCGCCTGCACGATCTCCTGCAGGCTTGGCCCGAAGGCTCCAGCTACCTCGGATTTATTTTCGCCCGCGGAAACACGCCGGCGGAAGCGGAAGCCTCGCTCCGCCAAGCTCACGGTTTGCTCAAATTTGAAATTGTCGAACGCTTGCCGGTGGGGCACCCCGTGACGGGAGCTCTGCCGGCCGCAGGGACATCCAGTTAGCAATTTATCCAGCAGGCGCCGAATCGCCCCATTGCTTCGGACCAGCCCCGTTAGGGGCGAAATAGCGTAGCCCAGCGCGGAAGCGGTGGGTACGCCCCACCAAGAAAAGCAAAGCCCCGTAGGGGCGGCACAAGGTTACCATTGTGCCGCCCCTACGGGGCTCATTCACCTTCCACCAATTCTCCCACCGTTTCCACGGTGGGCTACCCTGTGTCGTCCCTTCGGGACTTCGCCGTAGGCCAACCTTAGGTTGCTTAGGGCGCCGTCATGCGCGGTAGCACTCTCCCGATTTGTCTCCTACCCCTTCGCCCTGGGTGGAACGTAGTCCGCGGGCAATTTCGCGCCTTCGCCGAAGAAAAACTGTTCCATCTGTTCTTCCATGATCTTCTGCGATTGTGGGTCCAGCGGATTCAGGCGGTACTCGTTCATCAGCATCTTGGAATGCTCGATCCACAACTTCCAGGCTTCCTGCGACACATTTTCATACACGCGCTTGCCGAGCTCGCCCTTCCAGGGAATTCTTTCCAGGCCCGGCATGTCCTTCCCAAACTTCACGCATTTTACCAGGCGAGCGCCCGGCTTGGCGGGAGTGCTGGATGGTACCGGATTTGTCGGTCCGCAGGAATCGTCAGCCATGAGTGTCTCCCCTTGAAGCCTTCAACGTATATCGTCTAGCGGCAATAGTGTCCTCGTCTACGATACTGCAAGACACGGCGAAAACCAAACTTGTGGTATGTAGGACAGGCAAGAGTGCCTGTCCTACCAGTCACCGAAACCAGATACCAAGGAAATGATTTCAGATAGAGTATAATTTCCCGATTCCCGGATGGTTCCAACTTGCCGGGGACGGAATCCAGTCCTGCAGGGGGCGCGATGCCGGATGTGACGGCGCTGTTTTGGGATGTCGGCGGAGTGATCCTGTCCAACGGATGGGACCGCGCGGCGCGCGAAGAGGCAGCCAAAAAATTCGGCCTCGATTGGGAAGAATTGCAGGACCGCCACGAACTGGCAAGCCCCGCGTTTGAAACCGGTAAAATCACTCTCGATACTTATCTGGAGCGCATCGTTTTTTATCGCAAGCGGGCCTTCACCCGCCAGGAATTCACCGACTTCATGTTCGCGCAGTCGCAGGAATTTCCCGAATCGCGCGCGGTTCTTTCCAGCGTCGCCGCCGCCGGGAAATACCTGCTGGCCACCATCAATAACGAACCGCTCGAGCTGAATGAGCGCCGCATCCGGCAATTCCAATTGCGGCGCGAATTCAAGGCCTTCTTCAGCTCCTGCTTCGTCGGCATCCGCAAGCCCGACGAGGGAATCTACAAAATCGCGCTCGAAGTGACGCAGCGCCAGCCGGAAGAATGTTTGTTCATCGACGACCGCGAGTTGAACCTGGAATGCGCGCAGCAATTGCGCATGCGCACGATACACTTTCAGGATGCCGCGCAGTTGCGGCGGGATCTCGCGGCCAACGGCGTGAAGGTTGCGGAAACGGAATCGGGAGGCTGAGATGGAATTAGGAATGGTCGGGCTCGGAAAGATGGGCGCGTTCATGGTCGAGCGCCTGGTGCGCGGCGGTCATCGCCTGGTGGGATACGACCGCGACGCGGGCGCCGTCGCGCGCGTCACCGCCGTCGGCGCCGAAGGCGCTGATTCGCTCGCCGCGCTCGCGAAAAAACTCAGCGCGCCGCGCGCCATCTGGATCATGGTTCCCTCCGGCGCGCCCGTGGACGACACCATCGCCACGCTGCTTCCTGTTTGCTCCAAGGGCGACATTCTGATCGACGGCGGCAACAGCAATTACAAGGATACGCAACGCCGCGCCGCGAACTTGAAAAGCCACGGATTTCAATTCGTCGACGTCGGCACCAGCGGCGGTGTCTGGGGACTGAAGGAAGGCTACTCCATGATGGTGGGCGGCGATAAACCCGCGGTCGAACACCTGCGGCCGCTGCTCGAAACCCTTGCGCCTGCAAAAGACAAAGGCTGGGGCCACGTCGGCCCGTCCGGGGCCGGCCACTTCGTCAAGATGGTGCACAACGGCATCGAGTACGGAATGATGCAGGCCTACGCCGAGGGTTTTGCCATCCTGAAAAAGAAAAATGAATTCGCGCTGGACATGCATCAGGTGTCGGAAATCTGGCGCACAGGCAGCGTGGTGCGCTCCTGGCTGCTGGACCTGCTGAGCATCGCCCTGAAGGAAAACGCCGAAATGTCGGGCATCGCGCCCTACGTTTCCGATTCCGGCGAGGGCCGCTGGACCGTGGCCGAGGCCATCGATCTTGACGTCCCCGCTCCGGTGATTACCTTATCGCTGCTGCAGCGGCTGACCTCGCGCGATTCCGACTCCTATTCCGATAAACTGCTGGCCGCGATGCGAAACCAGTTCGGCGGCCACGCGGTGAAGACCGAACCCAAAAAATGAGGCCGCGACCATGACCCCCAGGAAACACCGCGAACCCGGCGACGCCGAGCCCGCCAAGAAGAGTTCCATCACCGCGGCCGATCCTTGCACCATCGTCATCTTCGGCGCTTCCGGCGATCTTTCCCGCCGCAAACTCGTGCCCGCTCTCTACGGCCTGGCGGCCCAGAACTGCCTGGCGCGGCGATTCGCCATTATCGGTTTCGCGCGCACGCCCATGTCGGACGAAGCGTTCCAGGCGTCGGCCGTCGATTCGGTGAAAAAATTCGCGGACGCAAGTACCCTGAGGGACGAGGAGTGCAAGGAATTCGCAAACGCCCTGGCTTACGTCGCGGGCGAATATCATCGCCCGGAAGCATTTGAGAAACTGAAAAGCCGTCTCGAGGAACTCGACCGCGCGCACAAGCTGGAGGGGAATCGCCTGTTTTATCTGGCCACGCCCCCCGAAGTGTATCCGGTTATCATCGACCAGCTCGATAAAGCGGGGCTGGCCAAAAGCCCGAACGGCAAATCCTGGGTGCGCATCATCATTGAAAAGCCCTACGGCCGCGACCTCGATTCCGCCAAGAAACTGAATCAAACCGTGCTCAATGTATTCTCGGAAAAGCAGGTCTACCGCATCGATCACTACCTGGGAAAAGATACGGTCCAGAACCTAATGGTCCTGCGCTTCGGAAACGGGATTTTCGAGCCGCTGTGGAACCGCAATTTCGTGGACCACGTCCAAATCACCGCCGCGGAAACGCTGGGCGTCGAGCAGCGCGCGGCTTTCTACGAAACCGCCGGAGCCACCCGCGACATGATTCAGAGCCACGTCCTGCAGCTCACCTCCCTGGTGGCCATGGAGCCGCCCGCCGCATTCGACGCCACCGCCGTGCGAAATGAAAAAATTAAAGTCCTGCAATCCATTCGCCCGTTTACCGAGGAAAGCATCCGGACAGACGTGGTGCGCGGGCAATACGGCCCCGGTGGCGGCCGCGGGGATTCTTCCTTGCTCAACGGATACCGCAAGGAGCCGGGCGTGGCCAAGGATTCCTCGACCGAAACCTACGTTGCCGCGCGATTGCAGATCGACAACTGGCGCTGGGCCGGCGTCCCGTTTTATCTGCGCACCGGCAAGCGTCTGCCCAGCCGCGTCAGCGAAATCGCCATCCACTTCCGCAGCGCTCCGCACATGGTGTTTCGCGGGCAGGGCCTGGCGGGCAACACGCTGGTGCTCAACGTCCAACCCGACGAGGGAATTTCCATTTCCTTCCATGCGAAGCTTCCCGGCCAGGAAATGAAATTGAAACCCGTGGCCATGGACTTCAGCTACCAGAAAGAATTCGGCGCGGGAGAGCGCAGTGCGTATGCCACGCTGATCAACGACTGCATGAGGGGCGACGCCACGCTCTTTGACCGCGCCGATGGAGTGGAATCGGCGTGGGCCCTGGTGAATCCGATCCTGGACTGGTTTGAGTCTCACAAACCCAAATTTCCAAACTACGCGGCGGGGACCTGGGGTCCCGAGGAAGCCGACAAACTTCTGGAGCGCGATGGCCGACACTGGCGGAAACCGTAAAGGCGCGCCGCGGGAGATTCTCCCCGGCGTGCGCGTGTATGCAAGCCCAATGGAAGTCGCGCGCGGCGCGGCGCGCCTTTTCGTGGACTACGCCTGGCAATCGATCGCCAAGCACGGCCAGTTCCTGGTCGCGCTTTCGGGCGGGAACACGCCGCGCATGTTGTTCGAGATTCTGGCGTCGGCGGATTTTCGCGGGCAGGTGGACTGGGCGAAAGTGCATGTCTACTGGAGCGACGAGCGCGCCGTCCCGCCCGATAACCCCGAGAGCAATTACGGAATGGCCCGGCGCGAACTACTCGTGCGCGTTCCCATTCCACAGGCCAATGTGCACCGCATGGAAGCGGAAAAGCCCAACATCGGCCGCGCTGCGCACGATTACGAAGAGACGCTGCGAAAATATCTGGAGCTGGACGACCGCGGCTTCCCCCGGTTCCACCTGATTTTCCTGGGCATGGGAAATGACGGCCACACGGCGTCGCTGTTTCCCGGCACGCGTGTCACGCGCCAGACTTCTCGCTGGGTGAGCACGCCGATGGTCGCGAAATTCAACGCGCGCCGCATGACCCTGACCCTGCCCGTGCTGGACGCAGCGTATCGCGTCGTTTTCATGGTCGTAGGCGCCGAAAAAGCGGAAATGCTGCGCGCCGTCCTGCAAACCAAGCCCGACCCGCCCTATCCCACCCAGCTCGTGCAGCCGCGCGACAATGGCGTGAAACTTTTCCTTGTGGATGAAGCCGCTGCTGCCTTGCTCATTCCGCAGGATTCGCGCGCGGCTGTGCCCATCGGGAAATCCCCCGCGGCCCCAAAACCAAAATCCGGGAGAGGATCATGATCCTGGCCGGAGATGTCGGCGGCACCAAATGCAATTTGGCGCTGTATGAAATTCACTCGACCGGATACCGGCAGATCGTCCATCACCGCTACGACAGCCACGCCTTCCACACCTTCGATCAAGTCATCGAGAAGTTCTTGTCCGATACACGGGAGCAACTCAAGGGCGCGATCGAGGCCGCCGGCTTCGGCGTGGCCGGCCCGGTCGTGGACTATCGCGTCAAGGCCACCAACCTCCCCTGGACCGTCGACGGCGCCGCACTTGCAAAGCAGCTTTCCACAGGCCACATCGCTTTATTGAATGACCTGGAGGCGACCGGATACAGTCTGTCCATTCTGCAGCCTTCGGAAATTTCCACGCTGAATCGCGGCACGCCCGCCCCCAAAGCAAACCGTGCTGTGATCGCGGCCGGCACCGGCCTGGGCGAAGCGTTTCTCGTCTGGAACGGCGACCACTACGCAGTGGGAAGCACCGAAGGCGGCCACACCGATTTTGCTCCACGAACCGAACAGGAAATCGAATTCCTCCGCTACATGAAAAAGCGCCACGAGTTTGTAAGCGTGGAGCTCATTCTCTCCGGCAGGGGATTTCTCGCCATCCATGAATTCCTGGACCCATCGGTGCGCCATGCGTCTTTCACCGGCCACGAAGACGATGCCGCGCCGGAAATCACGCGCCTGGGGCTTGCCCGGGAGTGCCCCATCTGCGTGCGCACCCTCGATCTCTGGGTGGACATGTACGGCGCCGAAGCCGGAAATTTCGCGCTGAAGGTTTTGGCTCGCGGCGGCGTGTGGGTGGCCGGCGGAATCGCCGTCAAAATCCGCAAAAAAATGGAGGACGGCGCCTTTGTCCGCGCCTTCTGCCAGAAGGAAAAATTCGCCGCGCTGCTCGCGCAGGTCCCCATCTACATGGTGCTGAACGAGGAGGCCCCGCTCCTCGGCGCAATGTCCCAGGCCAGCCGCATGGCCAAGCTGGGCAAGGCCGCACAGCTGTAGCCCGCATCGTCAGAGGCGGGGCTTTTCTGCTCGTGAATAGGGGTTCGACGTCAGCGAGCCGTTCCCTCGCTCGTCACGCGCCCCGCGGCATGAATTTCAATCGTGACTTTGTCGCTCACCCGCAATATGAACGTGCTCGGATTTTTCAATCCCCACTCGACGTAAGGAATCACGATCTGCGTTGTGATTTGTACTTTCCCGCCGCTGGATACAACCTCGAGCGGCAGCGTGACGTCATGATCATGCCCGTGCAAACGAATCCACCCGGCCACTTCCACTTTGGACGCGCCTTCCGCGGCTAGCGCGCCCTTGATCTGCTTCGGCGTGAAAACGATCTCCGGAAATTTGTCGCTTTCCAGAATTTCCCGATGCATTCTCCTGTCGCGCCCGTCGTTGCCGCTCTCTCCGCTGGCGGCATCGATCACGATGGCGCCGCTGGCCGCACCCGTCGACGGATCGAACCGCACCTCTCCGTTCTTCAGCTTGAAGTTCCCGTGAACCGTGTGCATGATTGCGCCCAGCGTGAATTCAATCTTCGTTTGGGCGGGATCGGCCTGAAAGGTTGTTTTCTGTGCATGCGCTGCAGGGAGAGAGATGAATGCCGCAAACAGCGCGCAAGTAAGTAATCGGCACTTCAACCGTAGGGGCACGACATGTCGTGCCCCTACGCGTGCCACATCAGCGCGGCACTGTCGATATGCGTTGAGATTCATTGAGCACACGATGGGTCCCTGGCGAAATTCCGGGAAATACGCCTCAGGCCCGCAACATCCTCCACCCGAATTGAATCATCTCCCCCGCGCTCACTGAAGAAAGCGGAACCGCGCCGGAGTGAATCGACAACAATCTCGAAAACAGCCCCGGGGTTTCCTCAAATAGCCGCAAGGCCCTCCGCCGGATCGTGTCGCTTCCTTCCATCAACAGCATGAGCCGCGTCATGGCCACCGGCATGGCCATAATCTTCCGGTGAGCGGCCTCGTACCGCGGCAGATCTTCTTGGAGCAGGGCATCGGCCAGTGCGATGGCTTGTTGAAACGCCAGGCTCAGCCCGTGCCCGGTCAGCGCGTCAACCGTTCCTGAAGCATCTCCAACCAGCGCGATGCACCCCACAGTCACTTCCGGCAATCTTCGCAACGACGTTGTGTCGCCCAATTCCTTGCTGGCCGGGGCCGCGCCCTCCAGTTTTTCCGCCAGGGCAGGGAATCGCTCGAGCGCTTGCTCGACACGCAATTGCGGATCGCGCGAAAACACTGCCACGCCTGCTTCTTCCGGTCCCGTGGGCGTCACGAACATCTGGCAGCCCTCTCCCCAATACACTTCCACTCCATCCGACCAGGGGCGCACGCGGAAATGGCGCCGGAATCCGAATCGCTCCCTGCGAACCGCGCTCGATCGAAGCCCCGCCCATTCGCGAACCGCAGAATTCTGTCCGTCCGCGCCGATCAGCCAGTCGTAAGGAATTTGTTTTTCGTTCGTGGTGAAGAATTTCGAGTCCACATGGGTCACGCGCGCTCCCCACTGGAATTCCACATCCACTTCGATGGCGCGATCGATCAAGATCTGTTGCAATCGCGTCCGGCGCGGCGCGAGCCCCGGTTCGCCCGAAAATGCCGCATGCGCCAGGCATTCCTCGTCCAGAAACCGGATTCCGAAGAATGGGTGCGCCATTCCGGCATCGAGGCGAACGCCAAGCTCGCGGAGCGCCGCGACGCCATGCGGCAAAATTCCTTCCCCGCAGGCCTTATCCACCGGCGGCATCCGCGCATCCAGCACCACGCTGCGGAACCCGCGCAGATTGGCGGCGATGGCCGCGGCGATTCCCGCCGGCCCCGCGCCGATCACGACGACATTTTTCGCTGCATTCATAGCCGGGCTTCGTTCGTGGAAGCCATCCGAAGGATGCGCATTGTGGGTCGCGGCTTCAGCCGCGACAATAAGACATGGAACAAAACGGGGCTTTAGCCCCTGGCGGCCTGTCGAGCTTAACCGCCTGATGATTTACACATGACAATTTCCAACCGGTCATCAGATGCCCGCTCGCCAGGCGAAGTTGTACACATTCAAGGGGGACGTGGCTGCGTTCACAATTCGCGTTTCAGTGCCCTCCGCGCGTTCTTCAATTCCTTCTCCTTGTCCGCGTCCACTTTCGGAAAGGAAAGATCCAGCGAATCGAGCGCGTGGATCAGGACTTCGGCGACGGCAAGGCGCGCGAACCATTTGTGGTCGGCGGGAATGACGTGCCACGGCGCGTGCTTGGTGCTTGTATTCCGGATCATTTCCTCGTACGCGTTCATGTACTCGCCCCAGTGGCGCCGCTCCAGCACGTCATTTTCCGAAAACTTCCAATTCTTTTCCGGAGTGTCCAGACGGTCCAGGAACCGTTTCTGCTGCTCCTTCTTGGAAAGATGCAGAAACAGTTTCACCACCAGCACTCCGTTCCGGGACAGGTGCCGCTCGTACGCGTTGATGTCCTCGAACCGTTCCTGCCAGATCTTGCCGGTCACAAGCTGCGCCGGCATTTTTTCACGCGCCAGCAGTTCCGGATGCACGCGCACCACCAGAACTTCCTCGTAATAAGACCGGTTGAAAATCCCGATCTTGCCGCGCTCGGGCAGGAACCGCTGGCTGCGCCACATAAAGTTGTGATCCAGATCCTCGGGGCCGGGAGCTTTGAACGACGTCACGCTGCAGCCCTGCGGGTTCACTCCGGACATCACGTGTTTGATGGTGCTGTCTTTTCCTGCCGCGTCCATGGCCTGCAGGACCACCAGAATCGCCCAACGGTCCTGCGCATAGAGCATTTCCTGCCGCTCGCTGAGCCGCGCGATTCCGCGGTCGAGCGATTCCTGCGCGTGCTCCTTGGATTTCAATCCCAACGTTTCGGCCGGATCGAAATCCTTCAGCCGGAAGCGGTTTCCCTCCGCAATGCGGATGGAATTTACAAATTCGCGGGTTTTCATGTTGATATCACGCCCCTTTTTTCAACTGCCATCCGCGCCGTATCACTTTTGTTTTTCGGGAATCCGCACGATGAGGCCGTGGAGTTCATCCGTCATCTTGATCTGGCAACTCAGCCGGCTGTTCGGCTGCGGCCCCTCGGCCGCGATGCTAAGCATGAATTTCTCATTCGCGTTCGCCGCCGGAATCCGGTCCAGAAACGCGGGATCCACGTACACGTGGCAGGTCGCGCACATGGCGTTGCCCCCGCATTCGCCCGGAATTCCTTCCACGCGGTTATTCAACGCCGCCTGCATCACGGACATCCCGGCCGGCACGTCGATCTTCCGGGAAGCTCCGCTTGCCGAAATATAAGTCACCTGCGGCATCAATCATCCTCTCCATTCCGTATGTGCTGCCCGCTTGCGCGCATTAGTGTAAATGCCGCGCGCGAATCCTGTCGAGCTTTCCCCCTTTCCATGACTCATTTTGAACTGGCAGGGACAGGGATCACGCGGACCAATTGCGGCCTAGGGACAGGTCTTCGATAGTACCTGGCACCGGCCTCCAACCCTTCACCTTAACTGTCCTTCAGATCAGGCGACTTCCAAGTTCGAGACACATTACTTTCTCACACCATTAGTGAGCATTTGGGGGCGGTCGCGTTTGTTTTGGATGAATTTCAAATCTTTCGATGGAGAGATTCAGTCCAGACCTGCACGGACGATAAGTCAAATGCCGGATGTAAAGACAACTAAGGGGAGACTCATGAATCAGAATCTTGATGTGCCTTCGAGCCACTTGGCGCACACCTCTAGGAAAAGTATCACCGGGTCCAAGCGTTCGCTGATTTTGCGCGGTTTGTCCCTGACGATCTTCCTGCTGGCATTCGGCTTCGTTCTGCAAGGCCAGAACGGCGCGCAAGACCCGGGCCCGCGCACCGGCGGCGCTCAAGCTGGCGCACCGATAGCCGGCCTGACTGCCGACCAACTCGCGTATTTCAACGATGGCCTGAACCGTTTTCAGGAAGTCGAAGTCGTCCAGGGCGGAGCGCACAACGGCCTGGGGCCGACGTTTAATTCCAATTCGTGCTCCAGTTGCCACGCGCAGCCCGCGATCGGCGGCAGCAGCCCCGCTGTCAACCCGCAGGTCCAGGTGGCGGCCGCCGATGGCGCGACGAACACGCTTCCGTCCTTCATCACGCTCAACGGCCCGGTGCGCGAAGCGCGATTCATTTTTGCGACCGGTCCCAACGGCAGAATCACGAACACTCCCGATGGCGGTGTCCACGGTCTGTTCACCATTCAAGGCCGCAGTGACGCCCAGTCATGCACGCTCGCGCAGCCCAATTTCCAGCGCATGCTCGAACAGAACAACGTTTCCTTCCGCATTCCCACTCCGACCTACGGAGAGGGCTTGATCGAGAGCATTTCCGAAGACACGATCCTGGCCAACCAGGCCGCAGAATCCGCCTGGGCCCGTTTCCTCGGCGTCTCCGGCCACCCCAATCGCAGCGGTAATGACGGCTCGATCACCCGCTTCGGATGGAAGGCTCAGAATAAATCCCTGCTCGTGTTTTCCGGCGAGGCCTACAACGTGGAAATGGGCATCACCAACGAACTCTTCCCCAACGAGCGCGGATATCCCCCCAACCCGCTTCCGCCGGGTTGCCTGACCGGGCAGGCGCCAGACGACGGCACGAATTTCGATTCGACCACCACCACTGGCGTCTCCAGTGACACCGTGTCCTTCGCGGCGTTCATGCGATTGCTCGATCAACCCACGCCGGCCTGCACTGGCACGGGCTGCTCTGCCTCGATTCAAAACGGCCGCCATCTGTTCACCGACGTCGCAAAATGCTCGGTCTGCCACACGCCGTCGATGACCACGGGCACTTCCTACGTCCCCGCGCTCAGCAACGTCCAGGCAAATTTATTTTCAGACTTGCTGGTGCACAACATGGGCAGGGAACTGGCCGACGGAGTTTCGCAAGGCGCCGCCGGCCCGGACGAATTCCGCACCGCGCCCTTGTGGGGCCTGGGCCAGCGAATCTTCTTCCTGCATGACGGAAGAACTTCCGACCTGCTCCAGGCCATCGAAGCCCACGCCAGCCAGGGATCGGAAGCCAACGGCGTCATCCACATCTTCAACGGCCTGACGCAAACTCAGAAGCAGGACCTGCTCAATTTCCTGCGCTCGCTGTAAGCGGGAACGGAGGCCGGCGCGCCGGGTAACGCAGACCTTGGCGCGCCAGCCCTGCCGATTTCTTGGTCGCATTCTATGTTGATCGTGACGAGTTTCGTTATGTCCAGAAGGAGGTCGGGGCTTCAGCCCCGACGTAAATCGCCTCGCAATCAGGGGTTTTAACCCCTGAAGCTTCAGGGGCTAAAGCCCACCATTCTAATGGCCTTAAACGTCCGAGCTGAAGCTCGGACCTCCTCAAGCTCGGACGTTCTGAATACTGAACCCTGGGACGAAGCTCGCAAATTGGAATCCGCGCAGTTCGCGAAGCGCCGGAAGGCGCTACACAACTCCCCAAACCTTGCGCGCCGTATCCACCACCAGCGCCAGCTTCCTCCACTGCTCGTCCATCGAAAGCAAATTCCCCGCGGCCACCGACGCAAACCCGCACTGCGGGCTGAGCGCCAGATTTTCCAGCGGCACGAATTTCGCCGCCTCATCGATCCGCCGCCGCAATTCGTCCTGCGATTCCAGTCTTGCTTCCTTCGTCGTTACGAGGCCAAGCACCACGCTCTTGCCCCGCGGCACCAGCCGCAGCGGCTCGAATCCGCCCGAGCGCTCCGTGTCATACTCCAGCAGAAACCGATCCACCCGCAGCGATCCGAAAAGTTTTTCGGCGATGGCGTCATACCCGCCCTCGGTGTACCAGCGGCTCTTGTTGTTTCCCCGGCAGACGTGCAACGCCAGCGTCATGCCGCCGCGCGCCGCGTCCTCGAGCGCCGCATTGTCTCCGGCAATCGCGTGATCGAGTTCCCGGTCCGGATCGAGCCCCGCCTCGCGCATGTGCTCGCGCTGCCGCGGATCGAGATAGTGCGAATAATACGGCGCGTCCACCTGAATGTACGTCACGCCTTCCCCCACCAGCCAGCGCACATCGTCGCGCACGAATTCCACCAGGTCCTTTAACAGATCCGCGTGCGTGGGATAAAACTTGTCCGTGATCCCCGCCTTGAAACTCGCCAGCATGAAATTCGACGGCGCTGGAAGCGTCACCTTGAACGGCCCTCGCGCATTTCGCTGGAGAAACGGCACTTCGTGCCCCGTCATCTTGCGCACCTTGCGCAGCTTCCCGCCGACGCAGTGCGCCGTGCTCCCCTCCACGCCTCCCCCCGGCCCTTTCCATTCCAGCGGCACGCGCTCGGAAACAAATCCCTCCACCGCGTCCGCCATGTCCGTGAGCCACGACCCGCGCCGCATCTCGCCGTCGGTCACCACGTCGAGTCCCAATTCGCGCTGCTTTTCGAGAGCCTGAAGGATGGCGACGTCTTCGAGCGCGCGCAGTTGTTCCAGCGCGATGCGCCCAGCGGCATGATCCGCCCGCGCCTGCAACAGTTCCGGCGGGCGCAGCAAACTGCCAACATGTTCAGCGCGAAATTGTGCGGACATTATTGTTGAACTTCCTCTCTTGTCGGAGTACTAGACGGGAAGAATTTGGGTGAGAAACGCTGACACACTATCGGAGGCAAGAGGAGACGTCAAGGAGGCAATGTTTGGGAGGAGCGCTAGTTTCCGAGCCGTCACCGTTTCTCCGGACTTGGCAACCATCGCTTCAAGCAGTCCAAATCCGATCCGAAACGTGATACTTTTGGCCAATGAAATGCTGCCTGCGGCTGTTACTCGTGGCTGTCGTGCTGCTTCTACCGCTTCCAGCAGTGGCTTTTTGCCGCTTTCCTCAACCCCGTCTTGTCTGTGCCGAGTACTTCGCTAGCCAGATCGTGGTTGAAGCAACCCTCACTCAGATGGATAAGTTGCATGACAAGGACGATCCCGAAGGCATATCGGCCTACTTGTATACACTGCGTGTGAATCAGGTCCTGCGAGGCAAGATTGCCGGGGCCATAAAGGTGTACGAAGGAAATGACAGTGGTCGTGCCCCGTTCGATTGGGTCGCCGGAAGAGAATACCTTCTCTTTCTGTTCCACGCGCCAGACGAAAAATCCTGGGCACTCGACGGCTGCGGCAACTCAAGTCCTCTCAGTGAAGCTAAGATGGCATTGTCCGAAATCGCTTTGATCAAAGCGGCACACAGAGGTGGCGTTATTCACGGCGCAGTAAGCGAACAGGCGTTATCAACTCCTATTGCCGGAGTGCATGTGGAAGCCCAGGGAACAGGAGGCCGTTACACTGCCACGACAAATGACAAGGGTGAATTCCAGTTAAAAGTTCCTGCCGGTCGATATATCGTCCTCGCCAATAAGGAGGGATCTACCTTCGATACTGCGTTCATCAGTTACGAAGACCCTCGAAACATCCAAATAGAACCGGGTGGTTGCGCTCAGGTCCAATTCGCCAGAGCCGAAGGTCCGCCTACCCAGTAAGGTCATCAGGTCACTGGATTTCCCACTCGCAACGATGGCCAAGTCCCGATAGGTCATCTACTCGGAAGATGGTGGAGCACCAATCTCCCGCGGCCCTTCTACGCTGATCGATATTGGCCAACGCCCAAAGACCGCAGCCGCGTTTGGCTCTGCCCCTGCATCCAATAATTCCTCAGAATCGAAACCGGCCAAATCGACCGCCACGCCCCCAGCACCGCGCCCTTCCACGTCAGCCGGTAATATTCGCCCGAAGCATCCAGAGCCATGTACCCCTGCTTCTGCTGCCGCACGCCGTACCGCTCCAGCCGCCGCTTGAGTTCCGCAAGCTCCTGCCCCTTGGCGGGAATTTCCGGCCTGGCTGCCCCGCGCAAATTCTGCTGCACCAGTTTGCGATGCGCCTGGTAAAGCACGGAAGCGTCCGCAACCTGCGGAAACCGGAACACGTGGTAGGAAGGAGTGGGAGACAACACTGGAGCCGTGGAACTCGAATTCGTATCCACCTGCGAATCGTCCGAGCAGCGCGTGATGAATTCAATGTAACCCTTGAACTGTTTCGCGGATTTGACCACTGATACGTCCGCCCATTCCGACGTCCGCGGATTGCTGTACAGCGCCATGAAGCTTCCCGCGTTGTTCACCATGCTGATGGCGATCGTCCCGACGGGCTCAAACCCCAGCTTCGTGATCGCGCCCGCGCGCAGCGTCATAAAGCTCTGCACATCCGGCGGCAACGATTCCAGGGGCACCAGTTGCGGATTCAGCTTGGCCTTCAGCCGGAACTTGCTTCGCAGCAGGATGGGCCCCAACAGAATCAGCGCGCAGTAAATTTCCAAAATCACCGGGAGAACACCGCCTTGCAACAACCCGGCCATGACGCCTCCTTCTGGTACAATTGTTTTCTCGAAGCACTCTCATAAATACGCTTTGTGGGTCGCGGCTTCAGCCGCGACATCCTGAGGCTCGAATTTCAAGGGCTTTAGCCCCTGGCGGACTATCGAGTATGTTGGTCAATTATTAGATGGCTTCCGGTGAATTCAGGGGCCGATGGCCCTTCCATTCGGATTTCTACTGCCCTTCCGATTTGCGGGCAAGTTCCTCGAGCCAAACACCGAGCGTGGAGGATTGTTCTGCGTTCAATTCCCCGAAAATCAGCCCCATTCCGAACCCGGCATGTGTGTAGATCACCTTGGCAGGAAATTCACAACTGCTGGGCCCGTATTGGATCAACAAGCGCACCACGGATTCCTTGGGAAGCGGATTGATGGTGTCGACGTAGCAGCCGCGCGCGCTGAGTTCCGATACGCGTGAGCGGCCTCCAAGTCCAATCACCTCCGCCTCGGCGATAAACGCGAAGCGCGGCGTCGTCCGGCGTATCGAGTAGGTAGTTTCGGCCATATCGAGGTACCTCGCAAAGCTGGGATTGCCTAGGAACCTTCTAAACCCATTTTACGCGCAGCGGCAACCGGGGCGGGGAATCGCAAGCGCCAAAGTGCCAAAGAGCCATCTGGCCATCAGTACAGGTATTGCACGATTCGTTCCTTCCAGTTGCCTCGCCCAATCCACGCCGCCGATTGGTGCGGCTTCAAGTAGGACAGGCTTCAGCCTGTCGCTTTTGATTTTCTGTTCAGCGGGCTGAAACCGACAGCCTGAAGCCGGTCGTACGGATTGCTGCGACCGCGCGACCGTGCTAAGATTTGCCGCGATTGGGTGTGGAAAATCCGATAGGAGTCAAACAATGAAATCGATAGCAATCGTTCTCGCTTGCCTCGCCCTGTGCGTTTTCGCGGTTGGCGCGCAGGCACAGATGGATCGGCCGACGCAAACCTTTAAATCGTCCGCCGGACCGGTAAAAATCACGCCCGTGTTTCACGCTGCCGTTGAGATCGAAGCCGGCGGCAAGGTCATTATCATCGATCCGGCAAAACCCGCCGTCTTCACCGGCGTCCCGCAAGCCGACCTGGTCCTGATCACCGATATTCACGGCGATCACATGGACGCCGATCTTCTCAAGTCCGTCAGCAAGGCCGGCACCGAAGTGATCGCTCCGGCCGAGGTGGTAAAGACCATCACGACCGCTATGCCGATGGCCAACGGCGAATCAAAGAAGTGGGGCGCATTCACCATCGAAGCCGTTCCCATGTACAACATGACGCGCGGCCCCGCAGCCGGCAAATTATTCCACGATAAGGGTCGCGGCAACGGCTACATCATCACCTACGGCGGCCTGCGCATGTATTTCTCGGGCGACACCGAAGCCATCCCCGAAATGAAGGCGCTCAAGAATATCGACGTCGCGTTCGTTTGCATGAACCTGCCCTACACCATGACCCCGGACGAAGCCGCCGACGCGGTCAAGGCGTTTCATCCCAAGGTCGTGATTCCGTACCACTACCGCGGGCAGGACACCACCGTGTTCCAGAAGGATCTGGCGGGCACCGGCATCGAAGTGCGCTTGCTGGAATTCTATCCGAAGGCGTAAACGGCTCTTCGCAGAAAAGGGGGCATCCGCCACAACGGATGCCCCCTTTTTATTGGCCCCTGGTAGCACAGCCACTCCTGGCTGTGTGGGTTTGTGGACCTAACGTACGTTTCCAAATTTGCGCGCAATTGCAAAAAATCACACAGCCAGGAGTGGCAGTGCTACTCAAAAGCATGATTTATTTCTTGGTGTGAGCCGGAGGCGCCTCAGCCGGTTTCAAATCCGCCGCGGATTTGTTCATATCGTCCACGTCCGCCGCGGGCAGTTCATAGAGCATCTCGTCGCCATCTCTCTTCGCAATGTAATCCTTGCCCGCTTTCGCAATGCCCACCTTTTCCACGCGCTTCCCGCCGTTGGATATCACCGTCAGCGTGACGTCCGGTTTTACGTACCCCCCGCTCGCGAATTTCGTCGCGGTGAGCTTGCGAATCGACCGCAGCAGCCCGTCCGCGCTCAGCGCATCCAATTTTTTCCCGTCGCCCGACCACCAGTCTTCATCCGTCCGCGTCAGGAACCAGGCCTTCGCCCCGTCGTGCAGTTCGATCTTTTCCGGATTGTCCGCCGCAAAATCGAACAGCCTCTTCTCGCGGAAGTCCTCGAGATTCCCGCTGACGGCCTCGCCCAGCGCGTCCGCCACCTTGAAGGCGCCGTCCATCGCCGTGGTCTTGGCGTAGTAGGACTTGCCGCTCTTGCGCACCTGCAGTTCCTGCGTGCCGGATGCATCGGTCGCCTTGATCGTCGCCACGGGCGCGCCCGCGGCAAATAGAGACGCGGCCTGCTTCCTCTCCGCATCCGGCGTGCTGGGATCGATGTCCGCCACTTTCAATTTCTCAATCACGTTCTCAAGCTTCGAGGTATCCCCGCGGATGTCTTTCGGAGTGCGGACGGCCCACTGGCCGTTGTCGGAGCCGAACGTGAGATCGAGTTTCGGGCCGGTGACCTGTACGCTGGTCAGTTTGTCGTAATCGACCGGAAGCAGGCGCTTGTCCCGCAGGTCCGAAAGGCCCTTATTCAGGCTGGATTTTGTGTTGGAATTGATGAGGAACACGCGCGGGTCGCCCGAAAGCATGGCATAGGACGAGCCGCCCGTGGGAGTGTCGTCGCCCACCAGGATCGTCTGCGTCTTGCCGTCTTTTCCCGTGGCCGAGACGCTCACAGCGGGATCGGCCAGGCCGTAGGATTTCAGGTCGCTGGTTTTTTCCTCCACCACCGTGGCGTTATCGAGCGGCGAAAGTGCATACAGAATCGTCGAAACCGGATCCTGATCGGCAAACAGCGGCGTTGGCGAAGTAATTTTCCACCGGTCGGCGGCAGCACGGTTCAGGACCACGTCGTCTCCACCCGATTTCTTGATCTCCAGCTTGGCGATATCGTCCTGCTTGAGGGAAACGATCTTCACCGTCGGCGTGGCGCTTGCCGCAGTGGTGTCGTCGGCCGGCTTGCGGTGATTGGACCAGTACAAGGTCGCGGTGAGCGCCGCCAGCACGACCGCCGCGGCGATCAGTTGTTTCATTTTCATCATAGGAGTCTCGCGCGATGGGAAATTTCTTCGGACCGCATGACGGCTACCTTCTCCGCCACCACACGGAGATGCCCGCTAGGAGCAGCGCTATCGGAAACAGGAACTGGCTGCTGAGGCGGACCCACGCAAATTGCGCCCGCGTCATGGTCAGCTTGCGGTCTTCATCGGGCTTCGGCCGGATGGAAATCAAGTCCTCGTCCGAAGAAAGCCAGTTCATGGCATTGAGCGCCAGGTCGCTGTTGCCGTTGAAGCTGAGGAACGAATTGGTGGCCCAGATCGACGTGCCGACCACCACGAAGCGCCCTTCGCCGTTCTCCTTGCCGGTGTTGTACGACCCCGCGGCGGCAATTGTCAGCGGCCCTTTCTTATTGTTCGGGTCGGTCACGCTCACGTTGGGCGAATCCAGTTTCATGGTCGCGAAGCTGGAATCGGACGACTCGAACAATTTCTGCACCGTCGCTTTATCCGTATTCTTGACGGTGAGCGACCGCGCCAGCGGAAAACCCGTCGCCGTGCCTTTCATTTCGTTGACGATCGGATGCGAGTCGTAAGCGGAAACCAGCGCCACTTGAGGCCCAACGCCCATCAACTGGCCCACCGGGTTCTCATCCAACAGCAAATCTTTGTCGACGGTCACGCCCCAGCCCTGCAGCACGTTCGTCAGCGCGTCGTTGTCCGCCGTGGCCTTGCCGATCTTCAGCGGAGGATCGAGCATGATCATTGCCCGGCCGCCCGCCTCGACGTACTTCTTGATGGCGTCCACCTGCGGCTGTTGGTAATCGTTCTTGGGTCCGCCCACCACCGCCACCGTGCAGTCAGCCGAGACTTCCGCTTTTTCCAGCAGGCTGATGGACTTCACAACGTAGTCGTCCTTGGTCAGCGCGTCCTTCAACCGCGAATAGCCGTTGCGGTCGGTGTCCTCGATCTGGTGCTCTCCGCTGCCGGAAACAAAGCAGACCGTGCGCGTGCTGCTCTTCAGGTCGCGAATGAACGCGCCGGTAATGTCCGACTCGGTCATGCTCTTGGCTTCTTCATGTTTCGCGCCGATCTGCACGATGGTGGTGCCGTACTTGGAGATGCCGGCGGCGCGGGCGGCCTGCGGATTCTTGTCGGGATCGACGTAATCGAGATGAATTTTCGGCGAAAGCGTCGTGTAGCGCTCGAGCAAATCCTTGCCCGCGGAAAAATTGCTGGTCTTGTCGTAATAGGTGATCGTGGCAGGCTGAGCCAGGCCCTTCACGATTTTCGCGGTCTGATCGGACAGGCTGTATTTCTTGTTCGACGTCGAGTCATACGACTTGTTGTAGCGGTTGGCCAGGACGTTGGCCACCGCGATAATGGCCAGGATCACGAGGATATAGACGGTCACGTACGCCGCGTACTTGGTTTGTCTGGCTTCGATCCAACGGCTGTTCACTTACGACCTCCAACGCAGGGATTCCATCGAGCGCGCGGTGAAAAACAAGCCCACGAAAATCACCGTCACGTCATAAATCACGTCTTTCGTATCGATCACGCCCTTGGCAAACGAATCAAAGTGCGAGTTCAGCGAAAGGTAAGAAAGCACGGTCGCCCATGTGGCCCCGTCGTACGCGCTGACCCAGCCCATCACGAACAGCAGCAGGCAGGCCCCAAAAGTCACGGCCCCGGCGATGATCTGATTGCGCGTCAGCGAAGAAATAAAAGTTCCAATCGCGAGCAGCCCGCCTGCTTGCAGCAGCATCCCCAGGCACCCTACGGCCAGCGGCTTCCACGCTGCTTGCCCGTATCGGAACAGGAAAAGCATGTCCAACACCACCGTGCCCAGCATGCAGGAATACATCAGGACTGCCGCCAGCCATTTTCCCAGGATCACTTCGACGTCCGTGATCGGCGAAGTGGCCAGCAATTCGATCGTGCCGGTGCGCTTTTCCTCGGCAAACAGCCGCATCGTAATCAGAGGGATCAGCAGCAGCTGAATGACGCTGAGATTGAGCAGCAGCGGGCGAATGATCTGCTCGTTGATGTTCATCGGGTACGGCTCGCCCTCCAGTTGCGCTTCCATCGTCACCTGCAGGACGCCGTTCACGATCGTCCAGAAGAAAAATCCGGCGATCACCGCGAACGTGACTAGCAAAATGTAGCCGATCGGCGAAACAAAATAGCTGCGCAATTCCTTGCGGCAAATAATCCAGATGTTCTTCATTCTTTTTGCCCTCCTGCGGTTGCCGCGACGACTTCCATTTCCGCGGGCGCCTCGGTTCCGGTCAGTTGCAGGAAAACTTCCTCCAGGCTCATGGAAGCGGCCCGCAATTCGTTCAAGTCCCACCCGGATTCGACCACCGCGCGCGCCACGTCCCCGCGGACCGATTTGTTCGGGCCGCTCTCGACTTCAAAAATGGCGCGCTTTTGCCCGTCGGACTTGGCAATCACGCGGTTCACGCCCGCCACTTGCTCCAGCTTGCGCTGCACCGCGGCCGGATCGAGGTTGCCGTTTCGCCCGCCCACTTCCACCAGCACCGATTCGCCCGACCGCGCGCGGTGCTGCAAGTTGCTCACCGAGTCGGTGGCCACGATCTTGCCCTTGTTGATGATGATCACCTGCTCGCAGGTCTGGCTGACTTCGGGAAGAATGTGCGTGCTCAAAATAATGGTGTGATCCCCGGCCAGGCTCTTGATCAGGTCGCGCGTCTCGTTGATCTGCTTCGGGTCCAGCCCCGCCGTCGGCTCGTCCAGGATCAGCACGTCCGGATTGTGAATGATGGCCTGCGCCAGGCCCACGCGCTGCCGGTAGCCTTTTGAAAGTTTTCCTATAAGTTTGTTTCGAACGTCGGCCACCGAGCACCGCTCGCAGGCGTAGCCCACGCGCGATTCCAGATCGCCTCTCGACAAACCCTTCAACTGCCCGACGAACGACAAATACTCGCCCACGCGCATTTCCGGATACACCGGCGGCGTTTCCGGCAGATAGCCGATGCGCTTCTTGACTTCAAGTGGTTGTTCAAGAATGTCGAACCCGGCCACTGTGGCCGACCCGCCCGTGGGCGTCAGGAAGCAGGTGAGCATGCGCATCGTGGTGGTTTTGCCGGCGCCGTTGGGTCCGAGGAAGCC
Source organism: Terriglobia bacterium (assembly GCA_020073375.1). GTDB lineage: Bacteria > Acidobacteriota > Terriglobia > Acidiferrales > UBA7541 > Palsa-360. The sequence goes on from JAIQFG010000008.1 coordinate 29,760, forward strand.
GACGATCTGGCCTTTCTGGACCTCAAATGAAATGTGGTCCACGGCCGTATTGCGGGCATATCTTTTCGTAAGTCCTTTAACTGTAATCATAGGAATTCTCTCTAGAACAGACGCATAGCGATAAAAAATGTTTCCAAGGCTTTAGGTTAAAAATTGAAGCCTCATCTTAAGAACCCAAGTGCCCGGATGTCAACCCCTTACCTCTTTTTCGACGGCGGGCACGCCCGGCGCGTTTCAAGCCCTCCGGCGCATGGGCGGGTTTTGGTAGCACAGCCGCTCCCCGCTGCGTGGGTATTGGGATCGCCAGAATTTGCAACGCTTATGAGGCTGACGAAACTCACAGAGCCGGGAGCGGCTGTGCTACTAAAATCGAAACCATCGCCGCCATAAAATGAAAAGCCGCTGCGGGACGTCCCGGAAGACGTCCCGCAGCGGCACTCGGGTAATTACGCGGCAGGTCAATTGCCGTCGTGATCGTCGTCGTGATCGCGATGGTGGTCGCCGGAAAACAGATCGGACATCACCTTCACGCCGGAATCGCAAGCGTGGTTCAGGCAAGGCAGGCCAAGGCCGCCTTCGATGGACTTGAGCAGCGAGAAGTGCGTGTAGAACCGGTTGCTCTGCACGCCTCTTTCGCCGTAGTTCGTTTCCACAACCGTCAGAACCTGGTTGACGTTGGGCGTGGCGCTGTAGTCGTTCTCATCCCACAGCAGGACGATGGCGCTGCGGCCGTCTTTCCAGGCGGGCGAGGAGTGGATGGCTTTCACCAGCGTCTGGATGGTCAGGTCGCCGATGCGAATCAAGGCCGGGTTCAGGCCCACTTGCGTTCCGGTGCTGGAGGGATCGAAATCGCAGGCGGGGCCGGCGTTACCGCGGCCGTGCTGGTCGTTGCACTGGTTCGGGGCTATGAACGAAAAATCCGGCACGTGGCCCGAGGCGAGGTCGGCGAACAATCCGTGCGATCCCTCGAAGCCCACCGTGTTCATAAGGCTATTTTCGGGGTTCAGGCCTTCCTGAACGCTGCGGAAATACGCGAAGGGGTTGTGCTTCACGGCGTAGAGGTTGATGAGCGATTGTGTTTCCGCCGGAAGGGGAGTGAGGAAAGGCGTCACGTTGGAATAAAATCCGTCCGCATTGTTCACGCCGTCGGCGCCTGTGGGCGGCAGGCTTTCCTGATAGCTTTTCCAGCTTTTGCCGTACGCGACCAGTTGGTCCGCGATCGTCTTTCCGGAAATATTCTTCGCGGCGGGAATGGAAAGAATGCCGTCGATGTTGGTGACTTCCGTGATGGATGGGGGCGTGGTCTCATTCGAGAAATCGAATGTGGGTGTCGCGGCATCCGTGCCGGTGCCCCAGATCGGGCAGATATTTGCGGCTCCCTCGAAGGAGGTAATGCCGGAAGCCAGATTCGTGGTGCAGGCGGTGTTGTGCCAATCGGGGGAGTTGTCATTGAGCACGCCGAAGTTGGAGCCGCCGACGACTTCCAGGTAATTCGTCGAGCTCGGATGGGCCACGGCGAAATAATTATTCGCGGCGTTGGCCGACTTCGCATACTTGTTGGTGAACGGCGCGTCCGGATTGCCAATAATCTGTCCGTAGGCGTGATTTTCCATCATGATCACAAAAACGTGGTCCAAGCGCGGAACGCCCTTGGGGACGTCGCCCTCGTTGGCGAACATCGGCCCTGCCATTAGCGCGAATGCGAGACCCAGAGTTGCGGCCTTTCGTATCATAATTTTTCACCAGTCCTTAGTCTCAATTTAAGCGGAAGTTGTCGGCCGTGCGGGGACATGGGCTCGACCGCGAGTAATCTGGGGGAGGGTTGTTAGGATTCGATGACGGTTTTGAAAAAACTGGGTGAACGGGAAACGCACACCCTGTGGAATCTCGACAGATATTCGCGGGATTGTAATTTCAATTTAATACTCGAATCAGGAAGGCGCTTCGCGTGAATATAACATTACGCCGCGGTAACAATGCGCAGAATTTCAGGCAGATCCCTGATTTTCCCCGGGCGAGGGGCAGCGGCGATTGTACCAATGGCAACCCGCCAGGAAGAGCGCGCCCGCGGCATAGCTTGCGGCAAAATCCGGAGCGGCAAGAATCCCCAGCTTGTTCACGATTCCGGCCGGGCTCAGGGTAAATGCGTGGATCAGTCCGAGGCCCGAGAGAACGGCGCCCGCGAGCATCCATCCGGCCGCGGGCAGGAATCGCCGGTCGAGCATGTAGGCGATGGCCGCCGCCCAGATCATGGAGATCAGAAGCGCTCCCTGGCTGAGCGCGATCAATCCGTAAATGGGGAGTTCGTCTCCAAACGATGGCGCGGCCTGCGCGAGGCTCGACCCGCCCTTGCGCAGCGCCAGATCGACCAACTGCAATCCCCACGCGGCCAGCATCGGGAGCAAACCGAAGGCTACGGCGATGCAATGGGATTTCGGGACCTCCTGAAACGCCTGCGCCACCATGACCAGGCCGAACCACACGATCACGATAGCCACCACTTCCAGCGGTACGAAACGCATGATGGGAGAAATGAGTCCGGTAATGCAGATCAGCAGCGTGGCCGCGCCGTTCAAAATCGAGTAGCCCACGCGCGCGCCGTATGCCTTGTGCGCCAGGTGCCCGAAATAGAGCGTGGTGGGAAACGGGCTGCCGAAGGCCGCCGCGCCCAGCGTGGCCAGGCCGTTCACCAGCAGCGATGGCCAGGTGGGATAGTCGTCGCCGGCGACATTCACGCTTTCCAGAATCTGCAGCGAGACGATGGTGTCCAGCGCGCTCATCGGCAAAATAATCGAGAGATACTGCCAGCCCTCTCCGTGCCGAAGGAATTCAAATAAATTCACGGGCCGCGGCAGATACAAACCAACAGTCAACCCCGGCGGGGGCGCGGGCAGATGATACATGTGGAAAGCTCGCAGGAGCACAATCAGAATTACACCCGCCGCGATACACAGCAAGCCGCCGGGAATGCGGTACGGCAGGCGAATCCGCGAGCCATAGACGGCGAGAATAATTACCGTCGGCAAGAGCGCAAGTTCCGGCGTCTGAAAAATCTGCAAAATGAATCCCAGGCAAAGGAACGCGATGGCGATCCCCGCCAGCGGACACAGAAGTGCGGCGCGCGGGGTATACCGGCGCAGCCAGTCCGTGCAAAATGCGCCCGCCGTCTGCACCATGCCGCTCACAAAGCAGGCGAACACGCCCAGATGCCAGGTGAGTTGCGAATCGTGCGTGCGCAGGTACACGGGCAGCATGATCAAAAACACGTAGGCGAAAATCGTGGGCGTGTTGACGCCGAACGGAATAGCGGTGACGTCGCTCCGGCCCGATTTTTCCGATAAGCGGTGCGCCTGCCAGGCGTAAAAAACGTTTCCGATCAGGATCGAAAACGCCACCGCGGGCAGGATGCGGCCCGCGACCAGTTCCATCGGGAATCCGCAGAGCGGAGCGAGTCCGGCTATGAGCAGCAAGTCCGGAAATCCGCTGAAGAACAGTCCGAAAAATCCATCCAGGTCGCCGGCTACGAACCAGCGCGCGGCGCTGGGCGCGGGGACGCCGGAGGGCGGGGCCGCGGCGCTCACGCGGTTCCGTACTTCAAGCCGATTTTCGCCAGCCACTTGCGGTAAGCGATCGCCGTGCGATCCGAACGCAAGTGCAATTCGGCTTGCAAGTCCAGCGGCAATAGTTCGGGTCGCTGGGACTCGACGACGGGAATATCCTGCCGGCTGACCACGTCCTGGAACGCGCGTAACTGTTCGTCGGAAGTCTGCGGCGCGTAATTGAGCGCCAGGATCAGCCAGGCGAGACTCTCGCGCTCATCGACGGGAGTGACCGCGCTGAAGATGGAAAACTTCTGGTCCTGATACGATTTCTGAAAGTAAGCCGCCAAGGGCCGCAGGACGCGGTAGGTATATTTCACTTCGGCCGATTGTCCGGTGCCGTCCGGGTCCGGCTGCCACACGCCGATGTCCCGCGCCACGATGCCGTCGGGGTTCGTTTCCACTTCGTAGTCGGCAACTTCGGTGTGTTCGGGATCGCCGAGAAAGCCGGCGTGGACGAAGGGGAAGTGCCCCACGTCCAAAAAATTTTCGATGATCCGCGGACCCTGGGCCTTAAACAGGTACGGGCCGGCGAGCACTTTTCGGAACGATGCGTCCTCCCACTCGCTGAACTGAGGCACGTCCGCGTTCGGCGTGCCCAGACAAGCCCATACCAGTCCGTATTTCTCGGTGACGCGGTAAGCCGTTGCCAGGGCGCGCGCCGGGGGAGTCATCGAAGGATGCGCGGGAATGCGCACGCATTGCCCCGTGGCGTTGTAGTTCCATCCGTGGTACGGACAGACTAGGCAATCCTGTTCCACTCGCCCGCCGGAAAGCTTCGCGCCGCGATGCAGGCAGAGATCGCGCCAGGCGCAAAGCCCGGCGCTGCTTCGCCAAATCACAATGTCCTGTCCGAGAAGCCGCGCCGGGCGCACCTCTCCGGTTTGCATGTCGGAGGATTGCGCCACGACATGCCAGTCGTTGAGAAGTAGTGGGTCATCCATCATAGCGGCACGGATCTCAGCGGCGCCGCGTTCGTGCCCGCCGTGGGTGCGGGCTTCGACGCGTGGTGCCGCGAATCGGGCAGGAGAATAACACAGGTGAATGGGCCGTTCCGTTTGGGTTTTCCTATGCCGCGCATCACGGATTCCGGTGGTGCGGTGAAAAGCGAAACCGGGCACTTCGCCTGGCCCGGGCACGCTAAAGTTTCGGTTCACGCTGCCGATTCAGTCCAAGAACGCTCAAAAAACATCGAGAAAGAAACGCGCCTGGAGATAGTGAGGGAATGAAATGAAGCCGCAACTTTTCCTTTCCGGCGCCCTGCTTGCATGTGCCGCGCTTTACGGGTGCGCCCTCACAAGCAGCCATGCCGATTTTTCAATCGAAGCCGCTCCATCGAGCATCACGGTAATTCCCGGCGGCGCCGCGCAGACGCTGAGTATCGGCGTCTCGCAACTGGGAGGCGCCAGCCAGAGCGTCACGGTCACGGCCGGCGCGGTGCCGGCGGGCGTGACGGTCACTCCGGCAACTTTCTCTCTCACTATCGGTTCGCTGGCGCAGATCAGCGTATCCGCATCTGCGGCAGCAGTGCCGGGCGCGGCTGGCATCACCTTTACTGGAACTTCCGGCTCGCTCACGCATGAAACGGCCGTCTCGATGACGATTGCTTCGGCGTCCACCACGGCTTCTCTGAGCGCGGCATCTTATGATTTTGGAAACAATCTGGTGAACAACACGGTCACCGGGACGGTGGTCACCGTCAGCAATACGGGTTCGGCTCCATTGACCCTGGATCCGGCGCTGACCGGCGACCCAAGCTACACTATCGTTTCCGGACTGTCCTGCGGCACAAACCTTGCGCCTGGGGCGCATTGCGACATGGTGCTGAATTATTTGCCGGCGGCTGCGTCCGCTCCCGCAGCGCAGATGGCTATGCTGAACATGGGATTTGACGACGTGCCGGCCGGTACTCCGCAGACCGTCGCCATTTCCGGAAAATCTTTTGCATTGCCGGCCGGAATCGTAGCCCCCACCGACAATCCGCAGGTCGCGCTATACACCATGACGCTGCCTTTTCCCGGAAGCGTGACCATCCACTTCGGCACCACTGCCGGCTACGGACTGCAAACCTGGACGCAATCCACCGACGCCCCCGGCGGGGAAGTCAGCATCTTCGTCGCGGGCATGTTGGCCAGCACGCTGTACCACATGCAAGCCGCGGTGCAATTCTCGAACGGCATCGCTGCGACCGACGCGGACCATACTTTCACGACAAAAACCGCGCTCGCCAATATGCGCATCACGGTAACGACGACCACGACGGCGAGAATGACGCCGCAACCCGGCCTTGAACTGCTCAATCCCCTCGCGGGAAATCCCAGCGGCGTCGTGGTCACCGATCTTTCCGGCAACGTGCTGTGGACCTACGCCAATCCCGGCACCCCGGGCCTGAATTTCATCGACGGCGTGAAAACGCTTCCGGACGGAAATTTTCTGCTGGTCATCGGGCCCTCGTCCAGCGTTTCACTCACCGGAGCTTTTGCCCCGGGAACGATCACCGAGCTTCGTGAAGTAAATCTCGCGGGAGACACCGTGCGCGAAATTACGATCGACGACCTGAACTCGGAGCTGGCTGCCGCGGGCTGCGCCGAGTGCGCCGTGAAGCTGGACAATTTCCACCACGACGTTGAGCCGCTCCCCAATGGACACTGGCTGGCCGTTGCGAACACAACCCGCGTGCTATCCGCGACCAGCCAGCCGCCATTGACCGGCGCCGCCGCAACCACGGTCCTCGGCGACGTGATCGTGGACCTGGATCAGAATTTGTGGCCGGTATGGGTGTGGAATGAATTTAACCACCTCGACCCGAATCGCCATCCCATGCAATTCCCCGACTGGACGCATACCAACGCCGTCGTCTACTCGAAGGACGACCACAACATCCTCGTCTCAATGCGCCATCAGAACTGGATCCTGAAAGTGAATTACAACGACGGCGTGGGAGACGGCAGCATCGTCTGGCGCCTGGGGACCGGAGGCGACTTCACCCTCGCAGGCGGAAGCGATCCGGCCGATTGGGAATTTGCGCAACATGCCCCGGCGTTTTTCAGCGCGAATACCGCCGGTGTCTTCTCGCTGGGCGTAATGGACAACGGGGATGACAGGATTTTTCCCGGCGGCGTCACTTGCGGCAGCGCGGGAGCCCCGCCCTGCCACTTCACCACGGTCCCGGTCTGGCAAATTGACGAAACCGCGAAAACGGCCACGCTCACCTTCCACCAGATCCTACCGGCCGGCCTGTTCAGCAACTTTGGCGGCAACGCGGAGCGCCTGGCCAACGGCAACGTGGAGTACGATCTCTGCTCGGTAGCATCGGGACCCAACGGACCTTTTTCCTATGTGTACGAAGTGACTTCGGAAGCCTCACCGCAAACGGTTTGGAGCATGCATGTCTCTGGAACGTTTTTGTACCGCGCATTCCGCATTCCGAGCCTATATCCGGGAGTGCAATGGTGACGCGCCGGGAGGGCTTGCCGAAATATCATGAAAAGTGGCGCGCCCGGAGGGAATCGAACCCCCGACCCTCTGCTTAGAAGGCAGACGCTCTATCCACCTGAGCTACGGGCGCGTATTCAACATTTTAATCCTAACATTGGCGAGTGTGGGGGAGATTTTGATTCAGGGAATTGTGTTTTTGGAGCTGGGGAACGCAACACGGGCAGGGAGGCGCAAGCGCGGACGAGGGGCCTGGAGCGGGCGGCTCGCGCAATGAGCCAGGTGCGCCTTCAGCTAAGGTTGATTTTTCCCGTTTCTTCGCGAACGAAGGCGTAATTTTCAATCACGGCGGCGGCGTAGTCGCGGGACGATCCGGTGTCCACGCGGACGACGCGGCAGATGGCGCGAACCAGGGCGGAGGGACCGGCGGCGTTCGAGGGCAGGGTCAGGACGACGTCGAGGGCGGTGCCCGCGGGCAAGGCCTCTTCGATCGTGAAATAGACGCCTTGCGTGGAGACATCCCGCGTTCTGCTATTGCGCGTGGAGCTTTCCTTATCCGAGCGGATCCGGAAGACGATCGGCAGGGACAAGTTATAGCGGCGCGCTTTTCGGCGTTCGTTCATGATCTTCTTTCTGTGTCACGTCGGCCGCCGAAGGCGGAAAACGTGCGCTGGCGGAACACCGCCGCGATGATTGCCTAAAATTAAATGTTCTTGCCAACAGCAAGGCGCGAGCAAACGATCCGTTGTCACCATCTGTACTGCGTTTCACCGGGCGGGGGCGCAATGACCGGAGTTGAGATCACAACCAGCAATCGATGGGGCAAGCTTTCCGTGCTCGGTGTTCGGGCAATCGGAATCCGCTGGATTCCGGTTCCTGCAGAAGCATTCCCAAATTTTATGCGTCCGCGTGGGACGGGCAAGCGGGCCAACATTTATTTTCTGCCAAAGCGCAGAACCATGCCCACCGATCCCTGGAGATTGTTCTGCCTCTGCCCCAGGAAGTTGGACATCAAGTAGTCGCCTTGCAGGCGGATGGCCGCGTTCCTGGCGATCTTGATATCCGCGCCGCCGCCGCCGACCATGGCGAACCGCACCGCCGATTGCGAAATACCCAGGTAGCCCGCGCTGGCATGGACCACGCCGCCCTGCACGTGCACAAACGGCGACGCAATCCCGAGACGCCGGAATGAAAACACCGGGCCGTAGGTGATGGTCTGCTGCGAAACTTTTGTTCCCGAAACCGTGCCCTGGTACCCGCTGACCTCGAACCTTCCGCCAAACCAACTATTCAGATTTTCCGTCGCCGAAGCCGTGACGCCGTTCAAATGGAAATTCGAGCCGCCCAGGTCGGCTTTCAGGTAGGAGTAACTGCCTGCCACTTCCCAGGCCGGGGTTTCCTGCGCCCGCGAAGCCGTGCAAAAAATAAGAATGGCGGGAAGAAGCCAGATCGCCCGTTTCATTTCGTTTTCTCCTTGCGATTGTTCGCTCGTTCGCGCCGCGCTACAAAACTAAGCCGCGTCGTTGTGCATGGCCTGCGGGTCATGCTTTTTCGGCTGGGCCGCGGCCGCGCCGGCTATTTCACCTGCAAAGTCAGCTGGGTCGTGTTGGTCACGCCGCCCGCGGTGCCCGATACCGTGATGGTGTACTGCCCGGCGGCCGTTCCGGCGGGCGCGCCCGAAGAGTTGCCGCCGCTGCAAGCCGCCAGAGCCAGCATCAGGCACACCGCCAATCCGAACGTCGCGGCAAAGGGACGCCGCCGCAGGGTAGCCGCGGTGAGCGCCATCAAAATGGCCGCGAGCAAAGCCAGCCACGCCGCGCCCGCGTGCTGCAGGAAGCGGAATGGATCGATTTTGATCCCGGAGGCGGGAGGAGCGAAGGCCCGCAACGCGGTGCTGACGGTCAGGGTCGCAGCTTGCGACGGCGCGGCGCTCGGAATGACGGCCGAAGGCGCGACCTGGCACGTGATGGTTGCCGGCGCGGTGCAGCTCAGGGTTACGGGCTGCGAAAAACTTCCCGAGGAAGTCACGCTGAGGGCGTAGTTGGCTGTCTGCCCTGCCGGAACCGAGGGAGTTCCGGTCAATGAACCGATGGAGAACGTCGCGGCGGCGCCGACTCCGGATAGCGCGATGGATTGCGGGCTGCCCGCGGCATTGTCCGTAATGGTGATTGTGCCGAACAAATTCCCAGAAGCGGTGGGCGTGAAGGTCACGTTGATGGTGCACGAGCTTCCGGCGGCGACGCTGGTGCCGCAATTATTGATCTGCGCGAAATTTCCGCTTTGCGTCACGTTGGAAATCACCAGGGGAGCGCTGCCGATGTTGGACAGCGTTACGGGCTGCGCGGCGCTGGTGCTACCGATCGCCTGGCTGTTGAACGTGAGCGTATTGGTCGAGAGCGTGACGACCGGCACGGTGAGGCCGTTGCCGGAAAGTTGCACGGTCTGCGTGCTTCCGGCCACGTTCGCGGCGTTGTCGGTGATCGTCAGTGTTCCGGCTCTGTTTCCGGTCGCCGTAGGAGTGAACTTCACGGTGATCGTGCAGATGGCGTTGACGGCAAGAATGGATCCGCAATTATCGGATTCGGCGAAATCTCCGGTCACTGCGATGCCGGAAATATTCAGGGCCGCATTGCCGGCATTGCCCAAACTCACCGATTGCGCGGGGCTGGTCGTGCCCACCGGCTCATCGGGAAATCCGAGGCTCGCCTGGGACAAAGATGCTTGAGGCTCGAGGACGCCGGTCCCGGTCGTGAGTATGATCTGAGGGCTGCCGGAGCCATCGTCGGAAATTGTAACGGCGCCGAGGCTGGCCACAGCGGCGGAAGGCGTGAAGGTGACTCGAATCACGCAGTTGGTGCCGGGCTGGAGCGCGGCCTTGGTGCAATTATCGGATTCGGAGAAATCGCCGCTGGCGCTGATGCTGGAAACGGTCAGGGCTGTGGTTCCGCTGTTGGCCAGGGTCACTGCCTGGGCCGTGCTCGGAACGCCGACCTGCTGGAATCCAAACGCGATGCTGGAAGTGGACAGGGTCACGGTGGAAGTGTTGCCCGTCAGGTTCACCACTTGAGGTGAGCCGGGGGCGCTATCGGTGATGACCAGCGAGGCTTTGCGGATTCCAGAAGCAGTGGGAGTAAAGGATACCGTGATGGTGCAGTTGGCGCCCACGGCGAGCGATGCGCCGCAGGTGTTCGTCTCCAGGAAGTCGCTCGCGTTGTTTCCTGAAATCGCGATGCTGGAAATAGTCTGCGCGCTGTCGCCGTTCGTGATGGTCAGCGTTTGCGGCTGGCTGGTGGTATTCAGGCTTTGCGCGGGGAAGACAAGTCCGGCTGGATTGATCGCAATGCCTGCCAGAATGCTGACCTTCGCCACATAGGCGTCGCAGTTGCCGCCGGGAACCGCCTGCAGCGGATTTGAGAGCGGAAAATCTTCCGAGCAGGTTTGGCCGGTAACGTAAGCCGAGCCCGCGGTATCCACGGCAATTCCTGTTGATAGTTCCGTATTCGTGCCGCCGAGGAAGCTTGCGTAGGCCAGAGACGAGCCGGAGGGATTGAGCTTTGCCACAAAGCTGTCGGCGTTGCCTCCGCCGTAGGCGGGTTGAAATACGGCGCCTGCCGTGGGGAAGTCGGTCGAGACTGTCGTGCCAGTGACATAGGCATTGCCGGCTGAGTCCACCGCGACGCCTGTGGCCGAGTCCGCGTGCGTGCCGCCCAGGAATGTGAAGTAAGAAAGCGCGCCCGTGGTATTCAGCTTGGCAGTGAAGGCATCGCCCTGCCCCGCATTGGACGTTTGAAAGGCTCCCGCCGGCGGCGTGAAGCTAAGGGTCGAGCTATTCGTGAGACCCGCAACATACGCGTTCCCCACGCTATCGACGGCGATTCCATTGGCCTGGTCCAAACCGCTGCCGCCGAAATACGTGGAATAAACCAGAGAGGCTGCGCCAATCAAATTCGCATTCACTTTGGAAACGAAGCCGTCTCCTGCGCCCCCGTAAGCAGTTTGAATTGCTCCTGCAGTTGTGGGGAAATTCGTCGAATATGTGAGCCCGGTAATGTAGGCGTTCGCATTGCCGTCCACAACAATTCCGTAACCGACATCCTCGGTATCTCCCCCGAGATAGCTGGAGTACAGGATGGTGGACCCGGTGGCATCGAATTTGGTTATAAAGGCATTGAAACTGCCTCCGCCAAAGGCGGGTTGAAAGGCGCTCGCCGTGATGGGAAACGGCGGAGGGGGAAGGGCGGGTGGAGTGATGGTAACCGTTGGCGTGAAGTTCGCAGTGGTCTGCCCGGTCACATAGGCGTTGCCATCGCTGTCCACCGCGACCGATTTTCCCTGAACGTCTTCAAAAAATCCGAGATATGTGGAGTAAATGAGTCCGGATCCGGCGGGATTCAGCTTCGACAAGAACGCATTCGTGACCGGCAGGCCTAGACTATTCCAGGTTGTGCCGCACTTCCCATCGGCGCCGCACAACCCGTCAAATGCGCCTTTTGACGCAGGGAAGTCCGGTGAGATCGTGGTTCCCGTGACGTAGGCATCGCCAAAATCATCCACGGTAATGCCACTCGCGGTGTCCTGATGAGTTCCGCCAAGATACGTGGAGTACAACAGCGTCGAACCATCCGCGCTGATTTTGGATACAAAACCGTCCTGCGGAAAATCCAGCTGTCCGCCTTCGTTTGGTTGAAGAGCATGGATTGTCGGGAAGTTGGCGGAGAAGGTGGAGCCCGCGATGAACGCCGTGTTGTCCGGCGCAACGGCAATTGAAGAGGCGCCATCGATTCCGCTGCCGCCCAGATACGTGGAGTAGGAAAGGATCGGGTCGACGATGAGCGGGCGGCCGGCGTCGTATGCGCCGATTTCAAACGCGACTCGGTTGTCTCCCTGCAAAATAAAATTCGCGGCGACCAACTGCTTTTCTTCGCCGATCAATTGATACGCGATAGGTTTGCGGAGGCGGATGTCGTCTTTGCCCGATGCGCTCAGAACCAGGTTGCCTTCGGCATCGGGGTGCATATTTTTCACGCCGTCGAATGCAATCTGGACCTGGCTGAGGCTGGCGCCGGGAGCAACTACAAAATCGTATTCGAGCTGGCGCTGCGTGCCGTAGTACACCAGATCGATGCCGGGATAAATGTTGCGCTCGGCGACCTTGCGGTAGTTGGGAATGTTGACGTGCCAGTTTTCCGGCTTGTTTCCGATCAGGTAGTTGCTCTTGCCCGGCAGCTCTTCCAATCCGGAAAAGGCGGGATGCGCATTGGCGCCCAGCAGGCTCATGCGCATCACGGAAGCTGCGTGCGGACCCTTGTCCAGGGCGAATACGGCATCCTGATCGGTCAGGAAGAGAATGTAGCCCTTTCCGCGGGTCAGGAATTTCACGGAGGCGTCGGTTTGCCGGCGGTTGGGCTCGAAGGAGAGAGGGAACTGTTCGTAGCGTTCAGCTACGCTTGGCGATTTCAGAGCATGGATTCGAGGAGCCGGCGCGGTCTTCGCACGAAGAAGTTCATCGGCAGTGCCGATCGAGGCGCGCTCGGCGCGCGGAAGTCCGCCGGCAATTCCACGCTCGAATGTCGTCCAGCCGATCATGACCGTCGCTGCGGCACAGCACGCAAGGCAGCTCCCGAGGACCCGTCCAGAAATCTGCAACCTTCTCATAATTTATTTCCCCTCTATCTCTCTGCAAGCTCTCCACAGGGCGGGCTGCAAATACCGCCCGCGCCCGTCTAACACTGCGCGGCGATGACACGAAGCGTGCCGCCGCAAACTCCAGATTGCAAAACGCGCGGCGCAATTCACCCTGGCGAACTCCCCGCTCCCGGCACAGGCCCTCGCGCGTATACCCGGGCATGAGAAGCACTTCGACAGCCAATTGGCGGCGCCAGTATGTCGGTGCTTTTTGAGGTACTTACAAGGGCAACAAGATAAAAAGGGTACAATTCAGTTAACGATCGGTTACAAACGGAAAGGCGAAACCGTATCCAAACGGAGAGTGGAAGAAATACATGAATTATCGCCTTCCGCTGCGTAGCAACATTCGTGGACACTTTTTGAATGGGCGGGATTTTTCCACAATCGTCTGGAAGCAGGAGGAACACGCAAGCGTGTATCCGTCAGGAGACTCGCGCCGGATCCGTCGCCATGCGTGATTGCTGCTTTCGAGCGCGGGTCATCGCCGCAATCGATGGATGTAAATTCTGGACAGCTTCAGTGGGACGGGATCGGAGGAACTTGCTGGGAACAGCAAAACAGAATTGCGGGAATTACCACCAGGCCTGGAGGACGAGCTACCGGGTTGCGAGCAGATAAGCGATCAGCATGACCAGGGCGGAGAACAATACCGTAACCCAGGGAAGAGCGCCAAAAGATTCGTCGTTTGGTGCGCGCACGGCGATATCACCTCAAATCCAAAGAGAGATGAGCAACTCGATTTCCAAACGCGCATTTCGCTCCAGCGAGGCTTGCCGCAAATAATGGCAGGCAAAACAATGAATTAGAAGCGAGTGAATTGCAGAAATCGAAGGCTCAAGTTTCATTCGCACACAAAATGAAACACTCGGCCTGCCGCAGTGTAATTATTCAGAGACAACTTGGCCTTCAGATTCGGATGAGCGCGGCTTACGGCTGCTCAAGTGCAATATTTTGCACATGCAAGCAATTAATTTTGCGTTCCGAGGCCCCCGACGCCCAGATTGCTTGTTTTTTCCGGGACTCGAGCCGGTATTCCCACCAGCACATCGACGGCGATGGGGTTATTGGCGCGAATCGCCGGCCGGAATTTCCAACTGCTGAAAGCGATCACGGCCTGCGCATCCATGTCCGGCTGAAGTCCCTGAAAAACCTGGACATCGCTGACCGAGCCGTCCTTATTAATGGAAGCACGCAAGACAATTAGTTTGTCGGCATCTTTGTCCGGGATGGCGGTCCGCCGAAAATCGAATTGCTGGCTGGCGTCGGGCGGAACCAGCCCTTGCTCCAGCCGAACAGAGCTGTCGTTGGCCTGCGAGGTGGTTGCTGCCCCGGCTTGGTGCGCGCAATACTGCAGAACCCAGCTCTTGCCCGGCATCGGCAAGAAAATGGTGTAGACCTTTCCACAAGCGAGCGCGCCGTACGCATCCAGGCCTCCGCCACCCATCGGACCGGTGGCAACAACCAGAGGTGGCCTGTGGAATTTCGTCGCGGAAATCACTGGAAACACAGTAGTTGCAGCTATCGTGCCGTGCAGAATTCCGTGCGCGTCTACTCCCCCTGCTGATCCGGCACCGCCCGAAACGCTCAAGATCGCGTTCCCTCGTGAATCTCCACCCCCACCCCCGCCCGACGAGCCGCGACCAACGGCGACGCTGGCATCGCCACCGGCACCCGGCGTGGCCGAGCTTGAAGTGTTACCTGAACTTCCGCCGGCTGGCGCCCCAGGAACACCGCCTGGGGATCCGGGCCCGACGGGGCTGGGAGCGATCGCCAGGGTCGCGTAGCGATTGCCTTGCGCCAAGCTTGCGAGTTTGGAATACGTCCCCGGATCCACGGAAAGGACCACCATGTCGGTGTCGCCGTTTCCGGACGGGCCGGTGGATGGAGAGTTCAGGCTGCGCGCTGAGGGGGTCATATTTGAATTCAGGTAGGAGCCGGGAAGTTGCGGCTGCTGTCCCGTGCCTGCGATGCGAATGGAAAGCTGAGGCCCGCCCGAAGAAATCGCGGGGGCTGCGGAGGCCTGCTGGTCCTCGGAAGCGCTCAAGCTGTGCGCTGTGGGCGCCATGCTTGAATTCAGGAAGGAAACGGGGAGTTGCGGTTGCGGCACGGTGGCAGCGATGCGAATGGGCAGTTGCGGCGCATTGGCCGGCATGGAGGGAGCCGCGGCCGCAGGCTGATTCTGCGAGGCCTGGGCGGCATTCGGCCGGTGAAACGTAAGATCCACTTGCGGCTTAGCGATGTCCGGCTGCTTCACCAGAATGATATCCGGAAGCTTTTGATCCGTGGGGATGACGATGTCAGGCGCGGCCGATTTTTGGACGATAGTCTGGCGCACGTTATCCGGCTTCATGGGATTGAGCACGATTGTGTACTGCGGATGAAAGATCACGGCCCCGGGAGCCGGGGCGTGATCGGGTTGGTGCGCTGGTCCGGGGCGGCCGCCTGGGCCCGCCGGCTTTATGCGCGGCAGATCCCGCAGGATCTTCAGCGCCTGCATGTCGATGTAGATGGGCCCGGGATCCTGGCTTTCCGGCTGGCGCGGCGATTCCCGCACGGACAGGAAAGCAAACTGGACTGCGAGCAAAAATGCGAAAACGTGCAGGAAAACCGATGAAAAAAAGCCGCCGACGGGCCTGAGCCACGCCCCCTTACGCCGCCAACGGAAGTCCCAATCCGTCCGGGAAGATTTTGGGGCGCGGGAAAACAATAGGAGGGCAAAGTCCCTGGGCCAGGCGCCAAAGCGCGACTCCCATCGAATTTCAAAACGTTGTCGAGTTCGCATGGGCATGGGAATTCGTCCACACCTTCTCCCGCGGTAAAGCAAGAGAGCATGTTGCGTGCCACATGTGATTTGGAACCGAGAACTTTCAAAATCCATTTTTTCGCGCGAATTCCAGGTAAATCCGATTGAATTCAGAGGCAAATAAGGAAGCAAGGCAACGGGCCACGCGATTTTTCACGAGTGGCGAATCTCGCTTGTATCCTTCAATAGCCACGGGTGAAGGCAAGGAGTCAACGCGAGGGGGCCGCACGAAGTGCGATTGCCTAACATGGGCGCGCCTCCCAAATGTTCAGGGTGTGAATTTATTGCGACGTTTTACGAATTCCCTGCAAAAAACTGGTACCGATAGTACTCACTTTGGCGCGGAGCGTCTCAATCCGTATTCAAAAGCCGAATTTTGAGCGTCTACTACTGGTACTACTACCCTCGTACCGAAATAATTGTGACTTGCGGAAATTACAGTGTGAACTTATAAATGCAACCGTTAGGTTGTCCCCCTAATGAACCAAGCGGTTCGTGCGATTGAACGAACCCGATACTTTTTTGTGCACGTGAATCGCTAAGGTTCATTTTCCGGCCCGCAAGTAACTTTTCGGAGATTGTTCCCTGTGGAACAGTGTCTCCGGTCGGCGCCGGAAATCCCAGGAGGACAGCCGAATGGATTCCGAACTGATCCGAGTTTTTTTCTGCAGCCCGGATATTGGTTTTGCGGAACCTCTCACGCACGCCCTCGGTCCCGGTTTTCAAATTCGCGCCACACGGGAACTTCGCTGGCCCGGTTCGGAAGAGCCGGAACGCTACGACGTCCTGCTGCTGGACCTGCAGGGCAGGGAAAACGAAGCCGTGGTCAAGGGCGCGTTGGAATTCCTTCAGGGTGTTTCCGGTTCAAAATTTCCGCTTCCGGTAGTGGCCATCCTGCCGTCCGACGACCGCGTGATCAGTACGCGCCTGATGGAACTGGGCGTACACCGCGTGGTAGCCAGCCCGCCCGACATGATCGAGCTGCGCATTGCATTGCGGCGCGCGCACCGGTTTTATCAGCTGGAGAAAGAAGCGCAGGACCTTCGCGAAAACGAGACGAAGATCACGGCGCCGTATACGATGGTAGGCATCGTGGGAGCCCTGACCGAAGTGCTGTCACTAGCGCAAAAGGTTGCGCCCTGCGACGTGACCGTGCTGATCACCGGAGAAACCGGGACCGGAAAGGAAGTGTGGGCGCGGGCCATCCATCGCATGAGCGCGCGCGCGGCCCAGCCGTTTGTCGGTTTTTCGGTGGCCAATCTGCCCGAGGCGCTGATCGAGGACGAACTGTTCGGCCATGAAAAGGGCGCATTTACCGGGGCGTCCGGGATGAGGCGCGGGCGATTCGAGGTGGCCGATCGCGGCACACTGTTCCTGGATGAGATCGGAGATCTCAGCCTGGGGTTGCAGCCGAAACTTCTACGCGTGCTGCAAGAGCGCAGCTTCGAGCGGCTCGGCGGGTCCAAGCCCATGGCCGTGGACGTCCGGCTGATCTGCGCGACGAATCAGAACCTGCAGGAAATGGTGGAGAAGGGAACCTTCCGCGAGGATTTGTACTACCGCCTCAACGTGGTGCAACTGCATCTGCCGCCGCTACGCGAGCGGCGGGACAGCATTCCGGAGCTGGCGCATCACTTCCTGCACCAGTTCGCGTCGCAATTCAGCAAGAAGACGAAGCGTTTTTCGCGCCTGGCGATGCAGGCCCTGGAAGAATGCCCCTGGCCCGGAAACGTCCGCGAACTGGAAAACGTGGTGCAGCGCGCGGTGGTTTTGTCGGAAGACGCCACTATTGAGCTCGATCATCTGCCGGCTGCGCTACAAAAAGGATTTTCCGAGATTGCTCCCACCCATTCCTACGACGTGGAAATCCGCGAATTCAAGAAGCGGCTGGTCCTACGGACCTTGCGCCAGTGCGGATGGAAGAAGACGGAGACGGCCCGCTCGCTGGGCATCGCCAGAAATTATTTGCACCGCCTGATCAACCAGCTCGAAATCCAGCCGGACGATCCGGGCATGCACCAGGTGTCACGCCATCCGGCATCGCCATCCGATACAATCATGTGAAGTTAGGTAAAGTCTGTGCAGCCGATCCGGATTTTTGTCCGTGGAAGGATGCCTGAACCGACCGATGCCCAGTGACTCGGACCGCGAAGAGTTCCGCAATCAGGTTTGTCTCCCGATGCTCACTAGAGCGCAAAACCCGGACGGCGGCTGGGGTTACCAGCAAGGCAAACAGAGCGCGACCGAACCCACCGCCTGGGCGCTCCTGGCGCTGGCGCGGCCCGAGGATTCTGGCAGGTTTGCTTCCGCGGTCGAGCGGGGCAAGCAATGGCTTCGGCGGACGCAACTGCCGGACCACTCCTGGCCGGCCTTCGCGGAAGTGACGCAGGGCGGCTGGCTCACTTCGCTAGCGTGCTTGGCGCTGCATGAACATGGAGAAGCTCCCGAGGCCGTGGCCGCCGGCGCAAACTGGCTGTGCAACCAGTGGCCCGCCGAAGGCGTGCTGTGGCGGCGCTGGCTGGTGCGATTGTTCGTCAAGCGCGGCCTGGTGCGGCAAAACCTGGCGCTGCGCGGCTGGAGTTGGACGCCGGGAACCAGCAGTTGGGTGGAGCCTACGGCCTGCGCGTTGATTTTACTCCACCGACTTTTTCCCACTGAGATTCCGAAGGATGCCGAAAAGCGGCGGCGCATGGCCGAGGCCATGCTCTATGACCGCATGTGCCCGGGAGGCGGATGGAATTCGGGAAACGCCGCGGTGTATGGCGTGGCCGGGATACCTCTGATTGGGCCGACCGTCTGGGCTCTGATCGCGCTGCAGAAATACCGCCAGCGCGCCGAAAATAAATCGAGCGTTGAGTGGCTGTACTCGGTCCGGGACCAGATTCAAGGGCCTATTTCCATGGCGCTGGCGCGGATTTGCTACCAGGTGTACGGGCTTCCGGCGCCGTCCATCGTTCCCGCTTTGCGGCGCGCGTATCAGGAAAATCAATTTCTGGGAAACGTGATCGTGGCGGCTTCGTGCGCGGTGGCGCTGGATGGTCCGGCGAAGTGGCTCGATTGGGAAAGGGGCGAATAACTTCCGATGAGCGCCCACGCAGCCACGCTGACCCCTTCGCATCAGAGGCAAGCCTCGCGTGTGGCGATCCGAAAAATCGCGGGCTATCAGAGCGAACTGGTTGCGCCAATGATGGAGACGCTGCGCGAATTCGATCTGCCGGTGCGCGGAAAAACGATTTTTCTGAAGCCCAACTTCGTTGGGCCGGATCCTGAAAATCTGATCAATACGCATCCCGCCGTGGTGGCCGCGGCGCGCGAAAGTTTTCTGCAACTGGGCGCGGAGCGCGTGCTGATCGGCGACGCCCCGGCGCTGGAGCGCGACACCGAATCCATACTGGAATCCATGCATTTGCGGGATTACATCCGGGCGCTGCCCTCATGTTTTGTGGACCTGAATCTGGACGCGCCGCGCAAAACGGATTTGAAAACGAACGCGTCGACGCTGGGACAACTGTATTTTCCGGAGACTGTGCTGGGCGCCGACCTGGTGGTTTCCATGCCCCGGTTGAAGACGCACCACTGGGCGGGCGTAACCCTGTCGCTGAAGAACATGTTCGGGATTGTGCCGGGAAACTGCTACGGATGGCCGAAGAACATCCTGCACTGGGCGGGGATCACGCGCTCGCTGCTGGATATCAACACCACGGTGTGCCCGGACTTCGCGATTGTGGATGGGATTGTGGGCATGGAAGGGAACGGTCCCACGCAAGGCACTCCGAAACCGTGCGGGGTGCTGGTGATGGGCAACGATCCGGTGGCGGTCGATTCCACGTGCGCGCGAATCATGGGGCTGTTGCCGGAGCGGATCGATTATCTGCAGCAGGCGGCGCTACTAATCGGGCATTTGAAGGAAGAAAACATTCACCAGATCGGCGAAAGCATCGCGGAAGTCCAGACAGCGTTTGAGGTGCTGGAGAACTTCCGGAAGCTGAAAGACCCACGCGCCCGATTTGGAAATCGAATTGCTCCTGTATAGGCGAGGAACCGGGCAAATTCATGGAATTAACGGATAAGTGTCTCCAATCAGAGATAGTGGCGCGCGATTTCAGGTCGCGGCTGCGGCGGTTAGCGAAAGGCGAGCGCGGATCCGAGCTTTTTGAAGTGGCACTAGTATTGCCATTACTGTTCATGCTGCTCATTGGAATTGTGTGGCTGGGGCGGGCGTACAGCATTTACCAGGCGGTGGGCCGCGCGGCTCGCGAAGGCGCGCGAGCGGCGGCGGCGCCGACCTGCGCCACCTGCGGGAATGCCGCTGGGGGCCAGGCAGTCGCGGAGGGAGTCGCGGATGAAGTGCTGACCGCCGCATCGCTGGATCCCGCGAACGCGAGCGTTTCACTGACGCCGATTCCCACTGTCGACTCCAGCGACCCCGCGGTCTATCAGTCGTCCGGAGTATCCATCACGGTCGTCTATCCGGTGCAGTTAACCATTCCGTTCACGTCAGTGAGCGGCACGACGATCAACATCACGTCCACGGCATCCATGCGGCCGGAGTAATGAAATTTGACCCTGCGAAATAAAATTCGTGCCGGGAAATTCCCAACGCTTCTTCCGCGATGGCTCGCAGAGCGCGCAGAGGGCGCCGAACTTTTGGAATTTTCGCTTCTGCTGCCGTTTCTGCTGGTGATTCTGGCGGGCGTGATCGATTTCGGGGGAGCCTGGGCTACGAAAGACAAGCTGGCGGGCGCGGCGCGGGAAGGCGCGCGGGTCGCGGTCGCGAACTTCAACGACACGACGAATCCGCAATGCGGCGGCACTCCCTGCTCAGTGCAGGCCGCGGCAATCGCGGCCACCCGATACTTGACTGACGCGGGCGTAAACACCTGCGGGTTCGATGCTTCGACGTCGGCGCCGGCGGCCGGCACCTTTACCTGGACGTACACAGCCAATAGTTGCACCAATCCGTGGACGCTGACGATCGAGCGCGCCGTGCCGGTAATGTCCGGCGGTGCCACCGCCATGTGCACGCGCGTCACGATTAATTTTCCGTACGCCTGGAATTTCGGCGACGTTCTGGGGCTGCTGGTGGGCGCAAACGGTTATACCTCGACGATCACACTGGTCAGCTCGGAGACCATGACGAATTTGAATTAGGAGCGATCTGCATGGCGGCAAGCGGACGAGTTCGGAATAAACGGAACGGGGAGCGCGGCATCAGTTTGTATCTGGTTGCCGGATCCTTGTTCATCCTGCTGGGCATCAGCGCCCTGGCCATCGATCTGGCTTCGCTGTACGTGGCGCGCAATGAAGCCCAGCGGGCCGCGGATTCGGCGGCGCTGGCCGGCGCGAAAGTATTCGTGGAGTCAGGCTGCATCAATTCCGGGACCTGCGCCGGGCAGGAAGGGGCCGCGACCACGCGCGCCGTGCGGGTGGGCAGCCAGAATATTCTGGCCGGCGTAAACGTGACGGTCAATGCGGGCGATGTCAGTTTTGATGTGGGGACGCCGCAGAATCCGCGGATTACCGTGACGGTTGAAAGCGGCAACCTGAACACATTCTTCGCGAAGGCGTTTGGAATTGCCTCGACGGGCGGGGTTAATGCGACTGCTACCGCGGAGGCTTATACGCCTTCAGGGACTGCGGGTGGGCCGACGTTTTGCACCAGCTGCGTGCGGCCGTGGCTGATTCCGAATTGCGATCCAAATGTTCTCCATATAATTCCGCTGGGTGTGAATTGCGGAGGAGCGGCCCCGCTGCTGGATCCTGCAAGCAACTACAGTGTGGCAAATCCGGGATGCTCAAGCGGCGGCGGCGTGATTGGCGAACCGATTTTGATCGCGATCGAGACGCAACCCACCGTGTACGGGGCCGCGGATGACGGCACCGGGATGGTGGGCTATCAAACTTCCATCACCACCTGCAATACGGGCCAAAAGACTTGCGGCACCACGACGCCCACAATCACGGGTACCAAGATTAATTTTACCGTCCCAGGAATCGATACGCTCCTGCACCTGCCGATCAATACGTTTGGCGCCCCGCCTCCCGCGCCGGTTGCTCCGGTGGGACAGGACTACGTGGATGCTACGATTTGTCCGCTGCAAATCCATGCCGGCGCGCTGAACCCGCTGGTCGCGCAGGGTGTGGTCCCCGTGGACAGCGTGATCAGCACGAGCGATTCGATTGTGACGGCGTATATTTTCGATTCCAACAACCTGCCGCTCGCCGCAGGGTCAACACCCACAATCGTCGGCTTCGCCCAGATTTTTGTCTCGCAAGTGGATTCCAACGGCGACGTCTGGGGCGTGATTCTGAGCCTGGCGGGCTGCGGCAACAGCGGCGGAAGCTGCTCGAGCGGAAGCGTCATCAAGGGCCCGACCACGCTGCCGGTGCGCCTGATCCGGCAAGCTTCCTAAAAAACATTATGGTCACAATCCCAGCACTGATGGACGAGTCTCCGCGCCGGGCGATGACGCTGGCGTCAAGTTTGCGCCGGGTGGTGTCGTTTCCGATTTTTCTCGCGGCACTGCTTGTGGCGGGGGCATTTTCGGGCGCCAAGCCGAACATTCTCGACCCCGACACCTGGTGGCACATCGCGGTGGGCCAGCGCATATTGCAGACGCACGCGTGGCCGCAGACCGATGTCTATTCGTGGACTGTTTCCGGGACTCCGTGGATCGCCTACGAATGGCTGGGCGAAGTCGGGATGGGAGCGGCGGCGTCAATCGGGGGGATGTGGTCGGCGACGATGCTGCTGGTGGCCTTGGCCGCGATCCTGACGATTCTGATTTATTACTACGCGAGCCTGCGCTGCGGGGACTGCAAGGCCGCATTCGTCGCGGCCGTCACGCTGCTGCCGATTCTGGTGCCGTTTTTCACGCTGCGGCCGCAATTGATGGGCGCGATTTTTCTGGTGATCACGCTGATCGTGCTGGAAAAATTCCGGCGTGGGAATGCGCGGGCGCTCTGGATTCTGCCGCCGTTGTTTTTGTGCTGGGTGAATACGCACGGATCGTTCGTGTTCGGATTTCTGGCGCTGGGCGTGACCTGGCTTGCCGGGCAGACGGAATTTTCCGCCGGGGGAATTTTCGCCGAGCGCTGGACCAGGAGTCAGAGCCTGCAGCTGCTGGTTTCGATTTTTTTCTGCGTGCTGATCCTGCCGGTCACGCCGTACGGCACGCGCGTGGCCGCCTATCCGCTGACCATGGCACTGGGGCAGCCGGTGAACGTGAACAACATCCAGGAGTGGCAGCCGGTCGGAACGCAGTTGATGCTTGGAAAATTTTTTCTGGTTGTGGTGCTGCTGTTTTTTCTGGTGTCGCTGCTGCAGCAACCCAGATTCCGGCTGGCGGAAGTGGCGCTGGCGCTTTTTGGAGTCTATGCGGCGTGCGTGCATTTGCGATTCATCATGCTGTTCGTCATTTTGCTGGCGCCGTTGTGGGCGCTGATGCTGTCGCGCTGGGTGCCGGCGTACCGGCGCGAGATCGATCATCCCTGGATCAACGCCGCGCTGATGTCGGCGATCGCAATCGGCATGATTTTTTTCTTTCCCTCGCGCCGGGACCTGGGCGAGCGCGTGGCCAAGGATTATCCGATGGGAGCAGTGCAGTACCTGACCCAGCATCCGGTGCAGGGACGAGTGCTGAACGAGTACGGATGGGGCGGGTTTCTGATCTGGGCCGGCGCGCCGAGGAACTTGATCTTCATCGACGGGCGGGCGGATATTTATGAATTTGAGGGCGTGCTGTCCGATTACCTGAGCATTGTGCGTCTGGAGCCCAAGGCGTTCCAGCTACTGAACAAGTATGACGTGCAGGCCTGCCTGATTCCCATCGACGGCCCGTTGAATACCGCGCTTTCGGCTGTTCCCGGGTGGGAGCGCGTCTTTCATGACCAGGTGGCCGCCGTGTACATCCGCAAGACCGCCGCGCCGGGGCAATCAGAGGCTCCAACGGATCACAAGGCTGCTCCCCGGATTGTCGGCGGGGAAGTGAATGCGATTCGTAACAAGGAAAATGTTTTCCTGAATACAAATGGTCACAGTAGGCTGGGCCCGACGGCCTTCAGTTCGGCCCAACTGATTGATTTGACAGGTTCTTATCTGCAGGCTCGATAAAGATTTGAATGGCATTCCGGGTGCACTAATTTGCTTTGTTTGGGGGGTAGCTCATCCTGTCTGCAGGGAGTTTTTCGATGAAAAAATTTCTGGCACGTCTGTGGAAGGAACAACTCGCGCAGGACACGACTGAATACGCACTAATCCTGCTCATGATTTCGCTCTCCGCCGTTGCAGCCACGAAAACGCTTTCAAACGGTATCAAGGGCGCCTATTCGAATGTGGGGAGCAATATCTCATCCCATACGAGCGGCGGTGGTGGTGGGGACAACGACGGCGGATTCGGGGGAAATAACGGGTTTGGCGGGAATAACGGGTTCGGCGGGAACAACGGGTTCGGTGGCAACAACGGGTTTGGCGGGAACAACGGGTTCGGCGGGAATAATGGTTTTGGCGGGAACAATGGATTTGGTGGTTTCGGACGATAAGCTTGGACGCACTACCTGCTGACTTCCAGGGGCGTACAAACTAGTATGTGGAACGGCGCGAGGCTAATCATCGCGCCGTTTTTTTTTGAGTGCAGCCTGCACGAATCGCGACGTAAAGCACAACTTCATCCGTGTTGGGACGATTGGAAACTTGTTTTGAATCGATTTGGACGTTCCCCAATCTTTATTGTCCGGCCTTTTGCCATCGTCCTACCGCAGCCTGCCTCATATCTTCTTCAAAGGAATCCTCCTTGGCGCAGCGCGTTTTCCGGGGTGGCGAGCCCTGAGACAACGCGCCGACTGACGCCCAGAGCCTGACGGAAACGGAAACGAGCACGTCAGCTGAGTGTCTCCTGGGAGGACCAGGCAACCGAATCCGTCCAGAGATCGCCGCAAACGGAAAACATTCAAGTTGGCCTGGCGGTGTTCACAATCGGAGTCATCTGCTTGCCCTGCACGCAAGTCGCGCGAAAGGGCCAAAGTATTCGGGGGGCAGTCATTTAATAGTAAATCTGGAACCGAAGGGGATCACGCGGAGCAACGCAGTGTTCACGAACGGGCACGCGAAAAACGCGCGAAATGCGGTCCGAGCAGGGGATGTCCCGCATTTCGATGAAACGCAATGAATTGGCGGGGTTTGCAAGACAGAGCCGGGGGCCTCGCGATTGGAAGCCTGAGTGCTATATGGGGAATGAGGCCGGGGCTCTTTGCCTCAATTTTAATCCGGAGGAAGCATATGAAAGATCTTTTCTTGCGTTTGTGGAAGGACGAATCGGGGCAGGACCTGACCGAGTACGCGTTGCTGTTGGTCTTGATTGCCTTGGCAGCCATCACCGCGATGGGCACGCTGGCCAATGCGATCAACGCCGTCTACACCACGGCAGCAAAAAACCTGGCAACGACCTAAAGGAGGAATTCCATGAAGGACCTCTTCCTTCAGCTGTGGCAGGACGAATCGGGCCAGGATTTAACGGAGTACGCCCTGTTGCTGGTACTGATTGCCTTGGCAGCGATTACATCCATGGGGACGCTGGCCAACGCGATCAAGACCGTTTACAACACGGCGGCCAAGAACTTGGCAACCACGTAGCTGCGCCGACCAGAGATGCCAATCATGCCGCTGGCAGCCGGCGGCAGAGGAAAACTACCGCCGGCGAACGGCATCCTGATCGGGGCAGTGAAGAAGCTTTTTGGAATTCCGAATATGTCTCTGTTGTGACGGAGCAGGCAAGACGACGAAGGTGACCAAGAGTGGAGTCGATGACCTACATGATCTGGGGCCTGACCATCGCGCTTGCATTGTCCGCGGGCTGGATCGACTGGCGCACACGCCGGCTGCCGAACTGGCTGACCGTCAGCGGGTTTGCCGCCGGCATCATCGGCAATTCGATTTTATACGGCTGGGCCGGGACCAAGGACGCCCTGCTTGGGGCGGCCATCCCGTTGGGGGTGCTGTTACCGGTGGTCATGCTGCGAGGACTGGGAGCCGGGGACTGGAAGCTGATGGGTGCGCTGGGAGCGCTTGTCGGGCGGGAAGAGATTATGCATCTGCTCCTGGCCACCATCATTTTCGCGGGTGTGATCGCCGCAGGGCAAATGATCTGGCAAAAGCGAGTGTTCGTCACCTTGCGGAACATGTACGAACTGGTCCGGGGGTTTTTTGTGTTCGGGCTGAAGCCGCATCCGGAACTGAATATTTACAACGGCGAGGCAAAATCCCTGCCGTTTGGCGTGGCCGCCGCGGCCGCCACGCTGGTTTGCTGGGCAATGATCGTAACGGGAATTTGATTTTTTCAGCAGGAGTCAACCATGAATTGGCAGCGACTTGGAAGCGGTCTGGCAATCAGTTTGATTATCGGCCTTCTCGCAGGGTGGTTTGTATTCACGCAATTCAAAAAGCTGGCCATGGCAAAGACCATGCCCACGATCCAAGTGGTCGTTTCTTCCAAACCGCTTCCCCTGGGGACGCGTTTGCAGGCCGGCGATCTGAAACTGGTCACCTGGCCGGCCTCCCAGCCCGTGGAAGGAATGTTTACTCGTGTCGAGGATTGCGTGAACCGGGCCGTGATCACCTCCATGGTGGAAAATGAGCCGCTGCTGGAAGGAAAACTGGCTCCGCGGGACGGCGGCGCAGGGCTGTCCACAACCATCCCGGACGGGATGCGCGCGCTGTCTGTCGCGGTGAATGAAGTTGTCGGCGTGGCCGGATTTGTGGTGCCGGGAACGATGGTGGATGTTCTGGTGACCGGATCGTCCGGCGCGGGCGGGCAAAACTCGATTATCACACGCACCATCCTGGAAAATGTGCGTGTGCTCGCGGCCGGGCAAAAGATCGAACAGGACCGCGAGGGCAAACCGCAAACCGTGCCGGTGATTACCCTGCTGGTCACGCCGGAAGAAGCCAACTCGCTGACCATGGCCAGCACGCAGGGGCGCATCCAGCTGGCGCTGCGCAACACGCTGGACTCGAAAAAGGTGGACCCTGCTCCGGTGCTGCAGGCTGTGCTGTTCGGAGGAGCGCCCGTGCCTCTCCCGGTCATGGCCGCGCCCAGGAAATCCGGAGGCGCGCCCGTGGTTCATGCGGCTCCGGCTCCGCCGGAAACATTCAATGTTGAAGTGATCCGCGGCGACAAGAAGGAAATTTCCAAGTTTCCGGGCCAGGCGCCGGCATCCGCACCGGCGGCAACTCCGGCTCCGGCATCCGCGCAGTAGAGCAGGACAGAGGGTGAATTCGCGATGAGCAATGACACTATGAACAAAACAAAAGAAGCCTTCACGATCGGCATGATCTGCCTGGCGATTTTGATGTTCGGCGGGCCCGTGTTTGGACAAGAAGTGGCCGCGATCCCCGCAGCGGTGGCGACGGTCGGGGCGTCCGGGCCGTTCGTCCAACAAGCGGCTGCAGCGCAGCAGCCCGCGCCCGAGACCAGCGATCGACTGCACTTGCTGGTCGGCAGGTCACTGGTGATCACATCCCCCACGCGCGTGAAGCGCGTTTCGATCGCCGATCCGAACATCGTGGACGCCATCGTCATCAGCCCTTTTCAAGTTCTGCTCAACGGCAAAACCGCCGGGGGCGTATCGCTGGTCATCTGGGATGAATCAGATCAAAGCCAGACGTTTGAAATCTTCGTGGATCTGGACATCCTGGGCCTGACGCAGAAGATTCGAGAAGTCTTTCCGAACGAACCGGTGCGTGTGGAGGCCTCGAAGGATCTGGTCATGATTTCCGGCCACACCACGACGAAGGCAGTCGAGAACCAAATCCTGGCGATCGTGTCCGGGGTTACGCCGAAGGTGGTGGATCTGATGCAATCGCCGGTCCCGCCCAGCGGAGGGGAAATTTCCCTGCAGGTGCGATTTGCGGAAGTGGACCGCTCCGCGCTGACCGAGTTCGGGGTCAATTTATTCTATGGGGGGCAGAAGAACAACGCGGCAACGGGCACCCAGCAATTCGCGCCGATCCAACTGACGAATCCAACCCCTTCGACGGCAGCCTACGGCATCTCCGACTTATTGAATATGTTTTATTTCCGCCCGGACTTGAATCTCGGCGCGACTATCAAGGATCTCCAGGGGAAGAACATTTTGCAGATTCTGGCCGAACCGAACCTGTTGACCGAGACGGGCAAGGAAGCCAGTTTTCTGGCCGGCGGCGAATTTCCGTATCCCGTGGTTCAGGGAACGGGAGGGGCCGGCAACGCCATCACGATTCAATTCCGGGAATATGGGATACGCCTGACGTTCACGCCAACGATCATGGAGAACGGCCAGATTCACTTGAAGGTAAAGCCGGAAGTCAGCGCGCTGGACTACAGCAATTCTCTAACGATCTCGGGCTTTACGATTCCGGCAATTTCGACCAAGCGGGTGGAATCGGAAATGGAGTTGAGCGACGGCCAAAGCTTCGCGATCGCGGGATTGGTGGACGATCGAGTGACCAAGCTGCTGAGCAAGGTCCCAGGAATCGGCGATCTTCCGGTCCTGGGCCAGTTGTTCCGGAGCAGCTCGTACTCGAAATCGAAGACCGAGCTATTGATTTTGATCACGCCGCGAATCGTCAAGCCTCTTTCGCCGGGCGAAATTCCGGCAGGACCGATATTCCCCTCGGCCTTCATGGAGCCCTCGAAAGCGGAGGGAAGTTCCAAGCCGGCGGGAAAGCCATGATGCTGGATCCGGGAACGCGGCGCAGTCGCGGGGCAGTGATCGCGGGGCGAGGAACAATATGTTGAATGTGGCGGTAGTGAGTCCGGACGCGATAGGCCGGGCCGCGCTGGTCAAAGCGCTGCAGCAGACGGAGATGGTGCGTCACGTATTCGATTATTCCGACGCGCCGAGCACGTTTGTCGCGCTGACTGCCGCGCAGCCGGAAATCGTATTTCTGGAACTGTCTACAGAGGATCCCAACCCGCAGTTTGAGGTGGCCGCACATCTTCACCGGATGTCGCCGGCGATTCAGATTGTGGCTTGCTCGGCGCAGGCCGAGCCCGACGCGGCGCTGCTGATGAAGGCGATGCGGTTCGGCGTGCGTGAATTCATGCACACGCCGGTGGACCAGACGCTGCTTCGCGAAATCATTTCGCGATTCGCGCAAGACCGGGGCGTGGTGGTGCCCAAGGCTCCGCAGAAGCTCATCGCCGTTGTAGGGGCAAAGGGCGGAGTGGGTACAACCACCGTGGCCGTGAATCTGGCCGTGCAAGCCGCGCAGGCCAGCGCGAAACGCGTGGTGCTGCTGGACCTGGGGCGGCCCTTCGGGCACGCCAGCCTAATGCTGGATCTGCAGCCCAGGTTTTCGTTGCGCGACGCGGCGCAGAATTACGACCGGCTCGACAGCCACCTGCTCGACGGCTTCATGACCATCCACAAGAGCAAGCTCGCGGTGCTGGCGGGAATTGCGGATCCCACCGAGTGGTCGAGCATTTCGCTGAGCGCGGTCCCGCGGATCTCCGAAATCGCGCAAGCCAACAGCGACATCGTGATTGCCGACATGGGCGTTCATTACACGCCGGAATGGCTGCCCATGCTGGTGGGCGCGCGCAACGTGATGATCGTTTCCGAAGCGCACGTGCCGTCCCTGTGGGCGGTGGAACGCCAGATATCGGCGTTAACTTCGCAGGGGGTTCCGGCCAACGTGCTGCGGCTGGTGATCAACCGCTGGCACCGGCGGGACGAGGGAGTGCTGAAGAGCGTGGAGCAGAGAACCAAGCGCGACGTCTTTCTGCGCCTGCCAAACAATTTCGACAAGGTAAACGAAGCGATCAATTCCGGAATGCCGCTGGCGGACAATCATGACAACGCCATTGTTTCGCGGCTTCGGCAATTCGCCGGGGAATTGGCGGGCACGCCGGTGGCGGCGCGCCGCGGCGGCGGCTTCAGCAATCTGTTTTCATCTCACTCGAAGTAGGAGAACCCATGGCTGTTTCGTCATCGCCGTCGCGCTCGGACATGAACGCTCTGAAGGTGAGCATTCACCGGAGCCTCATCTCGAAGTTAAACCTGGACCGCTTGCAGCAGATGGACCGCGAGATTGTGCGCCGCGACCTGACGCGCACGATCGAGTCGCTGGTGGTCGGCGAAACCACGCCCATGTCGCTGACCGAACGCGAGCGCCTGACGCAGGAGCTGCTGGACGAGGTGTTTGGGCTGGGCCCGCTGGAGCCGCTGCTGAAAGACCACAGCGTTTCGGACATTCTGGTGAATTCCTGGAAGGACGTGTTCGTCGAACGGCACGGCATGCTGGAGCGCACGGAGGTGCAGTTCCGGGACGAATCGCACTTGCGGCTGATCATCGACCGCATCGTCAGCGCCGTCGGCCGCCGAGTGGACGAATCCTCTCCCATGGTGGACGCGCGCCTGGCCGACGGCTCGCGCGTCAACGCCATCATCGCTCCGCTGACCCTGGACGGCTCCTGCCTTTCGATCCGGCGGTTCGGCCGCGACCGCCTGACGGCGGACGATCTGATTCGCTACAACTCGCTGACGCCGGCCATGCTGCAATTGCTGGAAGGCTGCGTGCGGGCCCGGCTGAACATCTTGATCTCGGGCGGCACGGGTTCCGGCAAGACGACCATGCTCAACGTGCTTTCGGGATTTATTTCCGACAAGGAACGAATCATTACCATCGAAGACGCGGCCGAATTGCAGCTGCGGCAGCGTCACGTGGTGCGCCTGGAAACGCGGCCGCCCAACATTGAAGGGCAGGGCGCCGTGCGGCAGCGGCAACTGGTGATCAACTCCCTGCGTATGCGTCCGGACCGCATCGTGCTCGGCGAGGTCCGCGGCGAGGAAGCCATAGACATGCTGCAGGCCATGAATACCGGCCATGACGGTTCGCTCACCACGATTCACGCGAACACGGCGCGCGACGCCCTGGCCCGCCTCGAGACGATGGCTGCAATGTCCGGGCTGAGCCTGCCGGAGAAGGCCATCCGCCAGCAGGCGGCGTCGGCCATCAACATCATCGTGCAGATTTCCAGGCTCAGCGACGGAACGCGCAAGGTGATTTCCCTGTCGGAAATTACGGGCATGGAAGGCGACGTGGTCAGCATCCAGGATATTTTTGCGTTCAAGAAGACGGGAGTTTCGGAGGACGGAAAAGTGCTGGGCGATTTCCTGCCATCCGGGATTCGACCGCGATGCGCCGAACAGCTGGCGGTGGCGGGTTTCCCGCTGCCCGCGACGATGTTCCGGCCCACGCCGAGAATTTGAGAATACGACTATGGCCCTGCTGATATCCATCATCATTGTCGTCGCGGTCGTTGCGGCGGTTCTGGGAATCCAGCTCACCGGGAGCTCGGACAAGCGCGAGCAGATCGTTCGCCGCCTCAGGGAATCGACGCCGGTCGCGAAGTCTCTGGAGGCTCACGCCAGCGCGGAATTGCTGCGGGATGAGGGCTTGAGCACACTGCCGTGGCTGGATCGCGCCCTTTCGAACTGGTCGAAGATTAGCTATGTGCGGGCGCTGCTTGCCCAGGCGGGGGTGAGCACCAAACCTGGGCAAATTATTTTGAGCACGGGCGTGTTTGGTCTGGGGACCTACCTGGTAGCGCATCTGCTGCTGGGGAACCCGGTGCTGCCGGTGCTTTACGGACTGATCGCGGGTTCGATTCCCATCGGGACCGTGTATTTCAAGCGCTACAAACGGCTCGGCGCGTTCGAGAAAAATTTTCCGGACGCCATCGATCTGCTGGCCCGCGCCGTGCGCGCCGGGCACGCGCTCAACAGCGGCATGGAAATCGTCGGGGAAGAGATGTCCGA
This sequence comes from Terriglobia bacterium, assembly GCA_020073375.1. Taxonomy (GTDB): domain Bacteria; phylum Acidobacteriota; class Terriglobia; order Acidiferrales; family UBA7541; genus Palsa-360. The sequence goes on from JAIQFG010000008.1 coordinate 61,083, forward strand.
GCCCATTGCCGGCGAGTTCCGAAAGACATTTGAAGAACAGCGGCTCGGGCTGATGTTCAAGGAAGCGCTGGTCAATCTATGCGAACGCGTTCCGACGCAGGACGTGCGGTTCTTCGCCACCGCGCTGATTATTCAGGATGAAACCGGAGGCAACCTGGCCGAGATCCTGGGGAGCCTTTCGGCCACGATCCGCGACCGCTTCCGGATTCGCGGAGAAGTGCGGGCGCGGACGGCGCAAGGGCGGCTGACGGCCGGGCTGTTGATTTCGATTCCGCCGGCGATGCTGATCGCCTTGAACATCATCAACCCGGAATATATCCGGCCGCTGTTCACGAACATGACCGGAATCCTGATGCTGGTCGGTGCGGGCACGCTGCAATTTCTTGGCGGGATCATCTTGTGGAAGATCGTGAACATAGATGTGTAAGCGCGGTCCGGGGAAATTAATATGATCTGGACAAGTATCGGAGTGGTAATGCTGGCGGCGCTGGTGGTGGGGGTGACCTTTGTGTTCGTGGTCCTTCCGCCGACGGACGTGGCCCGTGAGCGTTTGACGCGGTTGTGGCTGGACGCAAAGTCGGCCGTGCCCAAAGTGTCTTTCCGCCAAGTCCAAAAAGAGCGCGCCGAGCGGGTGCTGCAGGAAGCCGGGAAGATCATGCCGACTACCAGCAAGGATACATCCCGCACCGGCTTCCTGATGATTCGCGCCGGCTATCGCAGGCCGGAATCGATCGTGGCGTTGCAAGGGGCGAAGATCGTTCTGCCCATACTCTTGCTGGCATTGGTCTATTTCACGGGGTTTTACCGGTTCAATCCGATCATGATTTTGGCCATGGCCGTCATCCTCGGATACTTGCTGCCGGATTTCTGGCTGACGTCGCGGATTCGCAAACGGCAGCGCCAGATCACCAAAGGTTTTCCGGACGCGCTGGATTTGCTCACGGTGTGCGTGGAAGCGGGATTGGGGCTGGACCAGGGGCTGTATCGCGTGGGCCAGGACATTTACATCACCTGCCCCGAGTTGAGCGATGAAATGAAGCTCATGAACATGGAGGCGAGGTTGGGGAAAAGCCGCGCGGACGCCATGCGGGACATGGGCACGCGTACCGGGGTGGAGGACATCCAGACGGCGGTGGCCATGCTGATTCAGACCGACCGGTTTGGCACGGACCTGGCCAAGGCCCTGCGCGTGCATTCCGACACCATGCGCATGAAGCGGCGCCAGCGGGCCGAGGAAATGGCCGCGAAGGCTTCGGTGAAGATGGTGCCAGCGCTGGTGTTCTTCATCTTTCCGGCGATGTTCGTGGTGATCCTGGGGCCGGCCATCATCGCCCTGATGGCGGTTTTGACTCCGAACATGAAGTAGAAGCGGGGAAGTGAAACTTAAAACGAAGAGGTGAACAATGGACGGCAATACAATCATTCGAGTGATTTCGGGAATTCTTGCGGTCGTTGTGCTGGGAGTAATCATTTGGCGCCGGAAGCGGGAAGCGCTCCGGTAACGGGACAGGCACCATCATCCGGCAGCGTAGATTGAGAGAGACTCGTGATAAATGACGATACACGTGTATGCGTTCTGAATAAGACGCGCGAGCGGTTCGTGGCCACCAACGTCGCGGTAGCCGACTCGTATTTCCGCAGGCTCGTCGGCCTGCTGGGAAAAACCAAGAAGTGGGCGCGCCCGGGCCAGGGACTGTGGATTATTCCCTCGCACGGGGTGCACACGCTGGGCATGCTGTTCCCGATCGACTTGATTTTCCTGGACCGGGAAAAGAATGTCGTGCACGTCGAAGAGCACGTGAAACCGTTCCGGATTTCGCGGGTCTCAATTCGCACTCATAGCGTGCTGGAACTTCCAGCACATACCGTGTACCGCACCGGAACGTGCGTCGGTGACCAGTTGGAATTCCTGAATGCGACCAACGGCGATCACGCCGGAACGCAATCGGCGTCCGCTTCCTGAAATGGCGGCCTGGGCCCGCGTGCCGGAAGACGGGAGCAAGAGGCGCCATCCATGAGCGGCAGTGTCACTCCCACGAGCTGGCCTGCCGGTGAGCGGGCGGTTGCGCATCCTGGAAACGGATTGGATTGCCGGGAACCGCTCGCGTCGCGGGCGGAAATTTTGCGGGAACGAAACTTCGCCGGCGCATTGCCTCAACTGAATTTGGCCGCGTGCTGGGCTTGCCTTGGCATTGTTCTGCTCTGCTTTCTTGGCGCGATTCATCTGCTGCATCCCGACAGTCTTTTCGGATATTTCCACGACGACACGCTGTATTTCAGCTCCGCTCGCGCCCTTGCCACCGGGTACGGCTACATTATCCCGAGTTTGCCGGGAACCCCGCCGCAGACGAAATACCCGATCCTGTATTCGTGGATATTGTCCCGGGTTTGGAAGATGTCTCCAGGTTTTCCCGGAAATGTAATGCCGGCGATTTGGGTGACGTCTTTGTTCGGGTGCTGGTTTTTGGCGGCCGCGTTTCAGTTTCTGCGAAAAATGGAGGGCATCGGGAACTGGGCGGCGCTCGCCATGGTTGCCTTCATTGCGTTCGAGCCCACGTTTCTCACGTTCAACGCGGCGCTGCTCAGCGACGTTCCGTTCATGGCGCTGGCTTTGACGGCGATGGTGCTGGCCGATTCGGCATTCCAGCTCGAACGGCGCGTGTGGGCCGCGGCATTGGCGGGAATTTTTGCCGGGCTGTCGGCGGATGCGCGCACGCTTGGGCTCGCAACGGTGATTGGCATCGGGATGATCGCGGTTTACCGGCGGGAGTTTCGCAAGGGCCTGGTTGTGTGCCTTGCGGCGGCGCCGTTTGTTGCCGTCGCTCTCTGGCCGAGCCTGTCGAGCGCGCACGGCTTTGCCCAGGCCAGCTTGGCCGGCGGCGCCGATCCCGCATGGAATCAGACCTTGCTCTACTACACAAGCTACTCGGGAGACTGGAGAAGCAGCATCACCAGCGTGGGGATGCTCGTTCGCCTTCTGAAGAGCACCGGTTCACTCTTGCTTGTGTGTCCGGCGCAATACCTTCTGGCGCCCGGGTTTCAACCCTGGTCGCCGGGCGGCATGGCCGTGTACTTCGCCCTCACGCTGCTCCTGTTTGCGGGCATCGCCCGACAAGTGCGCGGCCAGGGGTGGATACCGGCGCACGCGGTTCTTCCGGTGTACTGCGCCATCTTATTGATATGGCCGTATCCGCAAATGGAGCGATTTCTTCTGCTGTTTTTGCCTCTGTTTCTGGCCGGGCTGTATCTGGAAACGAAGCGGCTGGTGCTGGCCCTGGTGAAAAATCTCCAATTCCAGGCGCGGCTAACGGAAAAATTGCTGGCCGGTGCGTTCGGCGCGATCCTGCTTGCGGCTTTGTGCGTTGTCGCCTGGAATTATGCGCGCGGGGGCCGCTCTGAACTGAACGCGCTGATCGAAAGCCGGCGCGCGATTCTGGCGGAGAAACAGCAGGCCTACGCGTGGGTTCGCGAGCACACCAGTCCGGAGACGCGAATCGTGGCCTTCGAGGACGTCCTGCTCTACCTGAATACGGGGCGGCAGGCCGTGCGGCCGATTTCCTTCCGGCCGAGTTGCTGCTTCACAAATGAAATCTCCATCCTGCGGACGGACCTGAATCATATCGCGGACGTGCCGCGTCACATTCACGCGTCCTACTGGGTGATGTCAGACGATTATTTTTCGTATGAGGGAAGCATTCCGCTGATCCAAGAGAAGCTGATCCAGCTGCAATCGGAATTGCCCGTGGTTTTCAAGAGCAGCGAAGGGCATGTGCAGATTTACGATTTATCCCGATTCGATCTGAGCGCAACAAAAGAGGGATTCCTCGGCGAAAAACGTGCCTCGGATTGACGGCGTTATGAGTTTTCCCTCAGCCTGCGAAATGGCAACCCACAAAGATCTAATGGGATGAGTTCCAGTTTCAAAATGGATCGTGCGATTCCTGGTACCCGTTTTGCCTCCACAGCTCCGAATAATACAAAACTCTTACAATCGGAATCCTGGCGGCGTGAGATAAGGGATTCGATGGGCAATCTTCCAACGATTATTCAAGGCGGGATGGGCGCCGGCGTATCGAACTGGCGGCTGGCGCGCGCGGTATCCCGTTGCGGCCAGCTTGGCGTGGTTTCCGGTACCGCTCTCGATCAGATCTTGGCCCGGCGCTTGCAGGACGGCGATCCCGGCGGAGACATGCGCCGCGCGCTGGACCGTTTTCCATTTCCGCAAATGGCGGAGCGCATCTGGAAAACTTACTACGTACCTGGCGGGAAGACAGAGATGGAATCGTACAAATCTTTGCCGTCGCACGCGCAGGCGAGCCCGCGTGAATTGCAGGAGCTGTGCATCGTCGCGAATTTCGTGGAAGTGGATCTGGCGCGCGAGGGACACGGCAATCCGGTGGGTATCAATTACCTGGAAAAAATTCAGCTGCCCCATTTGCCATCCTTGTACGGAGCGATGCTGGCGGGCGTCGGATATGTGCTGGTGGGCGCGGGAATTCCGCTGAAGATTCCGGGCGTGCTCGACAGCCTGACCGAACATCGGCGGGCGACCTATCCATTGCACGTCACCGGCGCGCTCGAAGGCGAGGATGCGGCGATGGAGTTCGCGCCGTCGGAATTCATGGAGCGCGATCTTCCACCTCTCGCACGCCCAAAATTTCTGGCCATCATCGCTTCCAACGTCCTGGCCGCAACCATCCTGAAAAGAGCGAACGGCAAAGTGGATGGATTTGTAATCGAAGGGCCCACCGCCGGAGGGCACAACGCGCCGCCGCGCGGAAAATTGCAGCTGGACGAGGCCGGGGACGCGATCTACGGCGAACGAGACCGCGTCGATCTGGAAAAAATTCGCGAGCTGGGATTGCCGTACTGGTTGGCGGGAGGCTACGGCAGTCCTGAAAAATTGCGCGAGGCGCTCGCGGCGGGTGCGGCCGGCATTCAAGTGGGGACTGCATTTGCCTACTGTGCGGAATCCGGCCTGCGAAGCGATTACAAACTGGCAATTTTGCAAAAAGTGGTTTCCGGCGAGGCCCGCGTGGCGACCAATGCGACGGCCTCTCCTACGAATTTCCCGTTCAAAGTGGTGCAACTGGAAGGCACGCTATCGGAAGAACAGGAATATCTGGCCCGGCATCGTGTCTGCGATCTGGGCTTTCTGCGCGAAGCGTACCGGACCGAGCAGGGCGAAATCGATTACCGATGTTCCGCCGAACCTGTTACTGTTTATGTCTCCAAGGAGGGCAAAGCGGAAAATACAGTCGGCAAGCGATGCTTGTGCAACGCGCTGATGGCGACGATTGGCCTCCCGCAAGTGCGAACCGGGAAATTCATGGAAAAGGGTCTGGTGACTTCCGGGAACGATTTGACCAAGCTGGAACATTTCCTGCCGGAGGGCGGCGAGCTTAATTACACCGCCGCCGATGTGCTCGCAAAACTCCAGAGTTAAACGGAAGATTGAACGCCCACTGGAACGCGGGCGCTATACAAGTCTGCCAGGCTGAGCGGCCCCCGCGCCATGTTGGAACACCCGCCCCCGCTTGCAAAAACTGAGAAACACAATTTGCCGCGGAGTCGTCTACAATCTAGGCATAATTTTGAATGGCCTATCGATGTTCCCCTCGGGGCACAGCGGTTGGTAGAGGTGGCTTGTGATGCGGAGAGTTTTGGGATTATTTCTCGCGGGTTTGTGTTCCTCTGTTTTCATACTTTCCATTCCAATTGTCCAGGGCCAGCAGACTTCCTCAACTCCTCCCGCGAGGGATTCGGATCGCGCATTTGGGCCAATTATCGCGCAGGGAATTTTAAACGCCGATGCCGCGGGTTGCAGCCGTCTGCTGGAATCGGCGCAAGAGGCGAGAGGAGCGGTGGAGAGAGACCGGCGGCAACTTTCAGCCGCCGGCGATCCAGGGGGGACGCCGGCGGATGCGATCGCGGGACCGTTTCCCAGTGACTTGCGGCAGGATTCGATGGTCTTGCAACAGAGAGAAGACGCGCTGAACCGCTGCGCCGGCGCGAATCACGCGGCGGTTGATGTGCTCATCCCCGAGGCGGCCTGCTCCGGTGAACAAATTGTGGAATTTCAAATGGCTCACGAAGGGGAACCCGCGCGGATAGTCGCCATCCAGCGCCTGCCGGGAAATTCCGCATTTTTCTTCGAGGCGGGCATGAGCATCGATGCCGATGGCGCGCCCAACGCGTATCATCCGGACAACACGGGCCTCGATGATTTGAGAAACGCGGGCGGGCCCGGAAATTGGGAAGGCCTGGCCAAGAACCGGTACGGCGATCCTTTTGTGCAAGGCCCGGACGATCCATTTCCCGGATATTACATCTCGGCGACCGCGCTTGTGGATCGAGAGCGGCCGGTGAACGACCCGCTGCGTTATGTGGACGCCTCGAAGGTCCCTTACGTCGTGCTGCCCGGAGGCATGGCGCGTGGGCTTGGCGCGCGTCCCGGGGATTTCGCGATTGTATGGAACCAGCGAAACGGAAAAATTTCATACGCGATTTATGGCGACATGGGCCCATCGGACCGGATCGGCGAAGGCTCGATGGCGCTGGCCGAAAAGCTTGAAATCCGTTCCAACGCGCGCAACGGCGGAGCCCGCGGCGGCATTTTATATATCGTCTTTCCCGGCTCCGGCGATGGCCGTCCGCGCACGATCGAGGAAATCAACGCCGAAGGGGAAAAACTGTTTCAGGCCTGGGGAGGATTGGACCAGTTGGCGGCCTGCCGGATGCAGGTGCCGGACCATCCAATTGAGGAGAATCGGAACACAAATTAATTTGTGCATTCAGGATGGAGGAGCCTGCCGTGAAAGACAAACCGTTGCGGGATCATCTTGGCGAACTGCTCACCGGCGGCCACGCCCACGTGGACTTCAAAACCGCGCTTGGCGGGATTCCGCCAAAGCTGCGCGGGGCGCGGCCGCCCGGCGTGGAATATTCGATCTGGGAATTGCTCGAGCACATGCGCATCGCGCAATGGGACATCCTGGAATTTTCGCGCGACGCGAAACACGTGTCGCCGGATTGGCCAGCCGGGTACTGGCCGAAAATGCAGGCGCCGCCAACGGGGAAGGCGTGGGATGCCAGCATGAAATCGTTCGCGCGGGATCATGCGGCCATGAAGAAAATGGTGGCGAGCCCGCGCACGGATTTGTTTGCGCGGATTCCGCACGGCACCGGGCAGACGATTCTTCGCGAAGCCCTGCTGGTGGCCGACCACAACGCCTATCACCTGGGGCAGATTGTGATCGTTCGCAAGCTGCTGGGGGCGTGGCGCAAATGACAAGCAGGCTGCCGTATCCTGCGGGCTGTCCCGGTCCAGCTTGAAACTTTTCTCGGATAAATTAAAACGTTTTCGATTCCCATGCGTCTTTCAGGGTGTAGGGCTACGGGGACTCCTCCTGCTTCCGCGCATTTTCTTCTCCGGTCCTTCTCCGGTCTTCGATCACTCCCTCGCGAGCCCAATTCCTAACGCTGAAGGGAGAATTGTGTCATATGTCTCGACTACTGCATTTCCTTGCCATCCCGGCAGTTGTGATGCTGATTTCCATTCCATCCTGGAGCAAGACCGATTCAAAAAACCGTTTGACCGCGACGATCGACCTGACAACTCCGATGAGCATCCAGGGCGAACAATTGCAGCCCGGCACATACAAAGTGGTTGCCGATGGGAATGAAGCAAAATTCGAGCGTGACGGCAAGGTCGTGGCGCAGGTGCCGTGCACGTTCAAGACGCTTACTCAAAAAGCCCAGATGGACGATTTCCGAACCGATAACAATCGCCTGACCCAGATCGATGTGTCCGGAAAGACGCAGGCCATCGTGTTCGGGTCCTGAACAGGGGAGCGCGCCTGAAAACATAGCGACGTGCGACGCGCAAATGCGGCGCGGGCGGATTTCCCTGCGCGATTGCGGGCGGCGTCCGCGCCCGCTGCGTGTGAGTGTGTAGCCCTTCAAGGGCGATCCGCCAGGTGGTAGAGCTTCACGGCGTTTCCGCGAAGCACCATTTGCGCGATCTCGTTGGCGCGCGGCAGCGTAATTTCGCCGTCGTGGATCAGATCGGTCAGTGCGATTCCCAGGGCCTGCCGGGCGGCCTGGTTCGTCTGCCAGCCGATTTCTTCCCAGTCGTACGCGCCGCTGCCGGGATACAGGTCGGTTCCGTACAATATTTTTTCCGGATACCACTCGATCCAGTCGCGCAGGACTTCGGCCAAGCGGTGAGGCGATTCCAGCCAGGTTTGTTCGGACAGGTCGGCATACACGTTCGGCTTCATTAAGAGGAAGGCGACTTCGCGCGTAAAAGGGCCGGCGCCGCCGTGGAGCAGGACGAACGCCGTCTTTCGCAGGCGCGCGTCATTGAGGACGGATTCCAGAAGCAGCGGGTTCGACCCGCGCAGGTAGAAATATCCGCCGCATCCCGCGCCCGTGTGAATGTGCACCGGCAAACCGAGCCGTCCGGCTTCGGCCGCGACATACCGGAATAAATAGTCCTGCAGGCGCGTGTAGCTTTTCGGGGAGGGAAGGCCGCCGCGAACATACCGGGCGTAGATTGCCGCGGCATCCTGTTCGGTTGCGGGCTGGAAATCGAGCGAACGCAAATAGGCTGCCTCAAACTTGATGGCCACGGCGCCCGATTGCTTTTGGCGTTCCAATTCCGGCGTCACCACGCGCGCGGTGTAATCGGCCAGGGTGGCGGGCAATTCGGCGGCGCCAACTTCCTTGCGGTAACGCGCGAGGAGCATGTTCTCGCGGCCGAAAAAGAATTTCCGGTCGGGTGTTTCGGCGGCCAGCGCCTCATTATTCAGGGGAAACAGGAGCGCGTCGTCGAATGGAACCCATCGGAATCGTGGCGCGTCCAGGCCGCGGCCCATGGCCACGCGGTTCGCAAATTCGGATTCGATGTTCAGCTTGTCGAGAACCCAGGCGGGATAGTGGTCGCCCTGCTCCTGCCGCACCCGTTGTTTTATTTTTAGAAGTTCTTGAATGTGCGCGTCGCTGCGATCGGCGTACGAATATCCCCAGAGCGCCTGCCAGGCGCTTTGGTATTGCGGATTCTCCGGGCGCGTCATGGTATTGGCCGCGGTGGGCTCCAGGGGATCGCAGGGGAGGGCGTCGAACTCGTCGTCGGATTCACCCGCGCCAACCACGCGCGGCGGATGGGAATGATTGTCGATCGCGCGGATTTTCAGGATTTGCGCCATCAACGCAGGATCGGGCGATTGCGCCTGTGCGAAGGATGCCGCGCTCAGCAAAATAAAAATCGCGCCAATGCATTTCATCGCAAATCTCCAGGAAATTATTTCAAATATAGGTCGAGCCACGCGAAGAACGTCCTGTACCAGAGTTGGCTGTTTTGCGGCTTCAGGATCCAATGTCCCTCGTCGGGAAAGACCACCAGCTTGGACGGCACATTTTGCCGTTGCAGCGCGGTGAAAAACGATAGGCTCTGCGTGTACGGCACGCGGTAATCCTGCTCGCCGCAAAACACCAGCGTGGGCGTCTTGTATTTTTCCAAGGCCGCCGCATACAGGCTGGGCGACCATTTCTGGTAGCTTTCCACGTTGGTCCATGGCGTTCCGCGCATGTCGTGCTCCTCGAACCACAACTCCTCGGTCGCGCCGTACATTCCGAATTTATCGTAAACGCCGGCGTGGCTGATGAGCGCCTTGAAACGTCCGGTGTGCGTGGCCATCCAGTCCACCATGTAGCCGCCGTAGGAGCCGCCCGCGGCGGCCATGCGATTTGCGTCGATGAAGGAATATTTTGCGGTGACGTAGTCGACCCCTTTCATCAGGTCTTCATAGGCGCGCCCGCCCCAGTCGTCGGTGATTTCGTCGGTAAATTTCTGGCCGTATCCGGTGGACCCGCGCGGATTGATCATCACGGCGACGTATCCGGGCGCGGCGAACAATTCCTCATCCCAGCGGTAGCCCCAGGAATCGGTCCACGAACTCTGCGGGCCTCCGTGGATCAGCAAAAGCAAAGGATATTTCCTGGTCGGATCGAAACGCGGCGGGCGAATCAGTATTCCCTGAATGCGCGCGCCGCCGGCGCCTTCGTACCAGAACGTTTCCGGTGAATTCATTTCGATGGCGGCGAGGCGGGCAGCGTTGTGCCGCGAAATCTGCTGCGCCGCGCCGCCATCGGCGCGCGCTGTGAAGACTTCCGCGGGCGCCGCCAGACTGGACCGCAAGAACGCGAGAGAGGCGCCGTCGGCGGAGATGGAAACGCTCTCGTTCGAGCTGTCCTTCAGAATTTGCACCGGCGCGCCGCCATCGATGGCGATTTCATAGACGGGCTGCTCGATTTCGTCGGCGGCCGTGAAATAAATGCGCTTGCTGTCGGCGGACCAGACAATCTCGTCCACGTTGCGGTCAAGGGATTCCGCCAGTTCCGTGTGCGTGCCGTTAGCGCGATCGAACAGCATCAGTCGCCAGCGGTCGCTTTCGTATCCCGGCGTTTTTTGCGAGTGGTAGGCGATGAAGCGGCCGTCGGGAGAATACGCGGGGTGGCCCTCGAACCCCGGATTGTCCGTGATGCGTTTGGGTTCGCCTCCGGCCGCGGGCACGAGGAACAAATCGCCGTTCGTGCTAATGGCCTCGGGCCGGTCGGTGACGGCGGTGAAACACAGTTCCTTGCCGTCGGGAGAAAATGCGAAATCGTTCGGGTCGCCGCGCTCATCGGGCGGCACATCGTAGTCGGCGCCGGGAATTAAATCGCGCGGCGCACCTCCGGCGGCGGGCACCAGGAAGAGATGACTGCGTTTTCCGTCGCTCCAGTGCGTCCAATGTCGGTAAAGCAGGTGGTCGTAAATGCGGGCTTTGACCTTGCTTTTTTCGGCGGCATCGTCGCGCGAACGATTGCAGGCGTCGTCTGGGCAATCCGGGAAAACACTGGAGGTGAAGGCCAGGGACTTGCCGTCGGGCGACCACTTTTCGTTATCCGCACCGGTGGAAAGGGAAGTGAGTTTCGCGGCGTTTCCGCCCTGGGCGGGCATCACGTAAATTTGCGGCGTGCCGTCTCGCGAGGAGAGGAACGCGATTTTTTTCCCGTCGGGCGACCATTGCGGGCGGGTGTCGTGTCCGGTTTGCGTCAATTGGCGCGGCTGACTACCCGGCGAAGTTGCGACCACCCAGATGTTGCGCGCGATGCGGTTCGCGTCCATGTCCGCTGTGCCCACCGAGTAGGCCACGAAGCGCCCGTCGGGGGAAATTTGCGGCTCGGCGACACGCTGCATGGCCATTAAATCGTCGAATGTCATGACGTGTTTCGGCGGCGCCTGCGCGCGCAGCGGGAGGCCGCAGGCGAGCAGGGCAAAGGCGAAGAAACGCCATCCGGGTTTGCAATTCATCGAGAACCTTTCCACTGGCCGATGCCCGCGCGCGCCGTCGGGGAACCGCGGCGACGGAATGCTGCGAAAGAACGGTCAACGGCGGATCATTACATTTTCCTGGGATTTTTCCAAGGCGGGAGAGCTCGTATTCGGTTAAGGTTCTTGCAGGACAGGCACTCTTGTCTGTCCGGTTCAGATTTGCGTTCGCGCTCACAAAAACCGTACAGACAAGAGTGCCTGCCCTACTAAATCCGCGCCACTGCTGCCGTCAGTGCGGGAAAAGTTCCAGTCCCATCGGTCTTCCGGGTGGCAGCGGGGTTCTCGCCACATTCATCACGTAGCCGAGCGTGGTGTAATACCCGCAAAGTGCGGTGATGTCGATGACGCCCTGCTCGCCAAATCGCTTCACGATGGGGGCGTAGGTGGCGTCGCACACGCTCTGGTGCTCGCGGATTTCGGAGACGAACTGGTAGACGATTTCCTCGTCCGCGGTCATGCCCGTTGGACGGCGTCCTTGGGCGATCGCCGTGATCGTTTCCTCTTTCACTCCTGCTTTTCGCGCAAGATCGATGTGGGAATCCCACTCGAACTGCTGCGTCATGTGGCGCGCCATTTGCAGGATGATGAATTCGCTGATGTTCGGGCCGAGCTTGGTGTTGTAGCGCAGGTATTCGCCCACTTTTTGCAGGCGGTTCATTAAATCGGGGCTGCGCATCAACGGGATGAACGGGCCGACCACGGCTTTGCGCGGGCCGGACATGATCTCCGCGGCCGCTTCCTTTTGCGCGTCCGTCATTTTATCGGCGGGGATCGGCGGCATGCGGTCCTGCGCCATGTCGGCGGCCGCGGCTTCGGCGGGCGCGCCCAGGCCGAGCAGGGAAGACCCCGCCAAGGTCGCGGCCCCGGCGACGAGCAGGTCGCGGCGGTCCACCATCGTTTTTGCGTTCGGGTTCGCTTTCGAGTTGGTGTTCGCGTTCGGTTGATCGTCTCGTTCTTCCACGGCAGTCACCTTTTCCCAGTTGGCGTTTTGTAGCGGAGGAGCTATCGCCCCGGTTGATCTGCGGACATTATATGCGGTGATTTTGCGAATTCCAATTTCAAAGTTCAGAAGACAAAATCGAATCTCAAATTTGAAACAGAACTCGAAATGAGGATCACGAGCGGCAGCGGCATTGCGATAACAATTCCGTTTTTGGGTGAAACGCCACGTGCGAGGGTCGCTTCCATCAGGCAAGGATCGCACGGAAGGGACGCAAGAGAATCGTTATTGGATTTCATTCTTCACATACTTTTTCAAATTTCGAGGCCCGACCTCGGCGCCGTAGACGTTGCCGGCGTCATCGGCCGCGACGCCTTCGGCCGCGGTTCCGTTGGTCGGATCGAGTCCCTCGGCCGGCACCGGCACCGGATCAGGAATGAAGGCCGTGACCTTGCCGTCCTTGACGCTTCCAATGCGGATGCCTCGATGAAAGCCGGGATTGCGCGAATTGTTGGATTCGGAGTCGGCGACATAGAGAATGTCATGCCTGTCGATGAACACCCCGCTGGGGCGGCCGAATTGCCGCCACTGGTCCAGGAATTTTCCGTCCTGGTCGAAGATTTGCACGCGATTGTTTCCGCGATCGGCAACGAACAACCGTCCTTTGGAATCCATTGCCAGCGAGTGGGGATTGTTGAACTCGCCTGGCGCGCTTCCTTGTTTTCCCCACGCCTTGATGAATTTTCCTTGCGCTGAAAATTTCACGATGCGCGCGTTCGAGTCTGGGCCGTGGCCGTCCGCCACAAAAATGTCGCCGTTGGGCGCGACCAGCACGTTGCTCGGCTTGTTAAACGTGTCCAGGCCGTCCCCGGCGACTCCTGCCTTGCCCAGCGTGAGGAGCACTTTTCCGTCCTGGCTGAACTCAAAAACCTGGTGGCCTTTTCCCGCTTCGCCGTCGCCGTCGGTGGCCCACACGTTGCCATTTTTGTCGATCGAAAGTCCGTGGGGCCGCACAATCATACCGGCCGCGATGGTTTGCACCAGATTGCCGGAGGGATCGAATTTCATGAGCGGTGCGAGGCCGGATTTGGCGCAGGAGGTTCCACCGCACCGTTCGGCCACCCAGATACTTTTTCCATCGCGGTCGATTCTCACGCTGATCACCTGGCCCCAGGTCCTGCCGGCGGGGAGCTTTGCCCAGTTCTCGACGGTACGGTAGGGGTTGGGCGCGGAGTTGGGATCGGATGCGGTCTGTGCGTTTGTTTTCGCGGCGAAAATTCCGGCAATCAATGCTGCGAGAATTCCTGCTGCGAAGCGGATTTGGTACCTCTGCGACATGGGCCCTCCGGCCGCGTGGAAGGAATAAGCAGGACAGGCTTCAGCCTGTCGGTTTGGTTATGTGAAACGGATGAAAAAACCGACAGGCTTGAAGCCTGTCCTACTGAATGCACATCAGTTTCCAGCGGGCGCCAGGCCTTGCGTCAGTTCGATGCGCGTGCCCCAGGGGTCGGTCAGGTAAGCTACCTTGGCCGCGCTGTTGGGAATTGCGCGGATGGCTTCGTCGAGCTTGATTCCTTGGGCATCCAGTTTTTTGGCGAACGCTTCCAGGTCTTTCACCTCGAACCCGATGTGATCGAGCGAGCGGCCCTTGGTGGGCGCCAGTCCGGGTTTGCCCGGCGAAAAAGAAAGGTTCGTTCCCGGAATGTCGTCGCAATCGATCAGGCCCGGCGAAGACTGGCGCTGGCGCTGCCCGGGAATGCCGCCGAAGATTTTCGCGTACCAGGCCTGCATCCCGGGGATATCCACGGGGTAGAAATGGATATGATTCATGGCCACCGGGGTCGCCAGCGACGGATCGCCAAAAAATTCCACGCGAATGCCGTCGGGTCCGTGCACGTATCCCTGGTTGGGGTTTCCGGTCTGCTCGATCTCAACTTTGTCCGTTTTCCATTTCGCAAGGGTCGCGGGCAAGTCTTTCCACGCAAAACCGAAATGATCGACGATGGAGCCCGCCGGGGGAGCCGCGGGATCGGCCTTGCGCAACATGATGTAGACGCCGGGAAACTGGATCAGCATGAGCGGCCCGTTCTGCACGACGGTGCCGCCCATCGTCGCGGTCCAGAACTGTTTCTGCGCGTCGACGTCCTTCACGAACAGGTGGATGTGCCCCATGGTGACGCCTGCGGCGTTCGTAGGCGCAAGCTGCGCGCTTGCGGGGAGGGCCGCAAAGGCGGCGGCGAGCAGGACGAGCAGGGAAGCGAGTTTCGTCACGGCATTTTTCATTTGGATTTTCTCTTCGCGGTTCAGGATGGGCCGCAAGATACATCGAACGGCGCAGGAATGCAATTTTTCTGCGTCATAGTGGCGGAGGGTTTATGCAGGACAGACACTCTTGTCTGTCCGGTTTGGATTTGCATTCGCGTTCACCAAAACCGGACAGACAAGAGTGTCTGTCCTACAACGCCCCGATCATGCGTTGGATTGCGGCGGCTTGCTAGAACTCAAGCCGGACGGACAATTGCGCCTGGCGGGGATCGCCAACTCCCACGCGCAGGAAGCCGTTGAAATCGAACAGCGCCGGTGAACTGAGCGGGTTCACATTGTTTGCGTTGTTGAACAGGTTGAAGATTTCCAGCTTCGGCGACAGGGTCATGCGATCGGTCAGGTGAAACGCGCGATCCAGAGCCAGGTCGAAGGAGAAGAATTGGTTGTCCTTTCGCAGGTGATTGCGCCCGCAATCGGTCCCGTTGACGAAGCGGGTTCTGGAATTGTTGATGCTGCACGCCGGCCCCGTGCCGGTCCCGTTCACGTTGTCTGTAATAGGCTGCGCGGAGTGGGCCTGCATGCGGATGTCTCCGTTGAAGCCGAAAGGCAGCTTCGCGAAAGTGTAGAAGTTGAAGCGATTGCGTTGGTCGCGGTCCGACGGCGAATATTCCGCTTTCAGATTGTAAAAATTCGCGTAACGGAAAGTGAAGGGATCGCGCTCGTTCGAGTCATCGTCCCAATCCTGCGAATAGGTGTAGTTGGCTTCCATTTGCAATTTCGTGGAGTAGTGCGCTTTTACTCCAAACGTGACTCCCCGATAGAGAGAACGCGCGTCGCTGGTTGTATTGGTGATGCTGCCGAGATTGGGGAATTTGGCAGTGCCGGTGTAATTCACTGTGTCACTGTTCAGGGTGGCAGGAATCGAAGCCGCGGTGAGCGCGCTGTTGGGGTCCTCGAAGCGGGTCAGGTGCACTCCCATGCTCCAGTCGAAATCCGCGTATGCTGATACGAATTGCCCCAGTTGCTGCTCATATGCGACGTTCACCGCGTAAATCTTGGGGTTGGCATAATTTTTGTCAAATACGGTGACGCCCGGCTGGAACGGGAAAGTTCCCGGAGCCAGAAGCGGAATCGGCACCGTGGCCGGGTAGGTGGGTGGCGCGCCGCCTGTCGCTGTGTTAAAAAAATTGCACGTGGGACTGTTGACGCAACTCGATGCGAAGATGGATTGCTGTTGTACACCGTTAGTTGTGATGGCGCCCACTTGAGTCAACATGTTCTGCCGGGCGTTGAATATGCCCCAACTCGCGCGGAGCGCCGATTTTCCGTTTCCACGAACGTCCCAGGCGAAACCGACGCGAGGCTGGAACATTTTCTTCTGATTGGGCAGTAACCCTGTGGAAGGAAACAACGGATTCGAGAGGTTCGATCCATACGCTGTCTTGGAAGGGGCCAGAGTGGGATCGGGGAAAATCTGCGCTTCCCAGCGCAGGCCGTAGTTCAGCGTCAAAGTGTTGGTAACCTTCCAGGTATCCTGAAGGAACAACGCATATTCGTTGTTTGCAATCGACGAAAAGCCGGAAGAGTCGAGCGATTCTCCCGCCGTAGTCGGGCCGTGTTGGAGGTAGAAAAGCAGCGGTCCTCCCGTGGCCAGCGACGCATCCGGGCATGTGGCGGTTGCAACACCGCCGACCAAGGGCCGTGTGAGAAGAGACTGATCCGTGAAGACTCCACTGGCGCACTCCTCGGCTGTCGGGCCGAACCCCACTCCCAGCGAAGCAGGCGACGCGTAATGCAAGAAGCCGACCGGGCTGTCAAACAGGTACCGGCCCGTGAAGAATCCGCGAAACACCTGAGTGTTCACGCTATGCAGCCACTCTCCGCCAAATTTGATGGTATGCGCGCCATGGATCACGGAGAAATTGTCACGCAGGTCCGTGTGCCAGAACACTTCATCGACTCCCGGCTCCAGGAAGAAGGGTTGGCCGAAGCGGAACGAAGGAGCAAAGCCGATTCCCGTATCCGGGACGCTCGAAGGACTGATCGCCCCGCGCGGCCGATTTTCGCGCGAGTATGTGAAGTGCGCCTCATTCAGCTTCGTGGGAGATACGGTGGAAAACCAGTTGGTGTTGAAGGACTGAATTTTCGCGGGACCTTCGATCCCGTTCGCCGTAGTTCCATAGGTCGGCACGTCGAATGTCTGATTTGAATTTTTCGACCAGTCAAAATTGTAGGAAGCGGAGATCTGGTTTTTCGCGCTCAGGTTATAGTCCCCGCGACCGAAGATGGCCGCGTTTCGGACCAGGTGGTTGACCGGCAGGCTATTGTCCTGGTTGAACGTTGTCTTCATGAAGTTCAGCAGCACGAGCCGCTGGCAATCCGCACTGGCGCCAATCTGCGCATCAGTGATGTTGCTATGAAATACCGGGTTGGCCACAGGGCACGCTGTTCCGAGCGGAGCGCTCAGGTTGGCGCGGTTCAAATCCTCCAGCACGCCTTCGCCGCTTCCGAAGAAGAACAGCTTGTCCTTGACGATCGGTCCTCCGAGGGTCGCGCCGATTTGTTCGCGCTTGAAACCATCCAGGGGTTTTCCGTCGGATGTGGAGGAGGCCAAGGCCTCCAATCGTTGATAGTAAAAAGCGCTGCCGTGCACGTCGTTCGTTCCCGATTTGGTGATGACGTTCACGACGCCGCCGGCCGTTCGCCCGAATTCCGCGTTCGCGCCGCTCGCCACGACCTGAAATTCCTTCACCGCATCGAGGGTGATGTCGATCGCTGCGCGCTGGCCGCCCATCTGTTCGCCGAAGAAGCCGTTGTTGTAGTCGCCGCCGTCCAGGCTGATGTTGTTGAAGATGCCGCGCTGCCCGTTGAAATTGATTTCGTCGCCGTCAGGACCCTGCACGACGCTGACGCCGGGTGTGAGCGTCAGCAGGTCCTCGAATTTCCTGCCCAGGATCGGCGTTTCGCTGACGGCCACCTCATTGAGGGTGGAGGTGGAGGAGGTGCTCACGGTGTCGACCAGTTCCGGGGTCGCGGTCACCTCGATTCTTTCCTGCGCGGAGGATACTTTCATGGTCACCGGAAGGGACATGGCCTGGCCCACGGTGAGCATGGCGCCGGTCTGCACGATGGTGGCAAATCCCGCTTTCGATACGGTGACGGTGTAGGTCCCAGGGGGAAGAGAGAGGAACACAAATCTGCCGTCCGAGTCGCTGGTTACGGTTCTGGAAAAGTTGGTGTCGGAGTTTTTGGCCTCGACGCTGGCGTCGGGAACGGTGCCGCCTTTTTCATCCAGAATCGTACCCTGAATGCTTCCCGTGGTGATTTGCGCTTGTCCCCAGATTTTTCCAATCATGCCCAGGCAGGAAAACAAAACCACCAATGCAATAGCCAATCTACGCATGAAACACCCCCCTCAGTTTGTCTCAATCTGGAATTTCCCCGACGATCTCGAAAACTGCTGGGGGCAACTATATCGCTTAAATGGCGCGACGGATATCTTTACATTTGAGCGGTCTGGTGGCGGGGCGCGACGCCGTTCGCCGCGCCATCCCTTACTCGGTGACCATGGTGGGAACCACGGCGTCGGCGGCCACCTTCCACTGGCCATTCTGCTTCACGAACACCAGCAACCCGCGGTGCGGCGTGCTTTCCAGCTTGCCGTTGGCGTCCATGATTTTCCGAATTCGGCGATCCGCCGCCAGCGCCACGTCTCCGTACACGGACATCAGCTTGAACTGGTCGGCGAAAAGGCCCTCGCCCGGCTTGAAATTGAGATGCGCCACGCGCACCAGCGCCGCCGGCTTGGTCAGAATCACGGTTGGGTTCCATCCGATAATTTCAATCCATTTCTCGGCGTACATCTGTTTCAAATAGTCGATCTTCGCGGTACGCACCGCGTCCATCCACTTCTGATCGATATCCGCCAGTTCCTTCTCTAATTTTTCGTCGGGACTTTTTGTGCTGCGGGCGCCGCTGGTCTTCGCGCTGGCTTCAGTGGGCGGGATGATCGGAACCAGAGCCGCCGCGGCCGGCCGCCATTCGCCATTCTGCTTGACGAACACGCGCAGGCAATGGCTGCCCGAGGTGAACGCCATTTTTCCGCCGGCGACCGGAGACTGAAAATCGGTGTGGTCGGTGCCGATCGCGACGTCCCCGTACACGGTGACCAGCCGGAAATCGGCGGGGAACGGATGGACGGCGTGGAGCGGATCCATGGCCGATTGCGATGCCACCATCTCTTCCTTGTTGCGAATCGTTCCCGCGGACTGCACCTCGTAAAATCCGGGCACCCAATACTCGGCCCTGGATTTCACGCATTCCGGGTAAGGCTTTTCGTACGGCCCGGTGCACAGCCAATGCTGTTCCACGTCCCACAGCGTGTTTTCCAAATTCGCCTGCTTTGCTTCCTGAGCGGCAGCCAGCGCCGGCATGGCCAGCAGTACGGCCACGATCAGTACACGGATCTTCGTCATCGCGTTCTCCTGAATGAATTAAATTCTATGCTGCATATCATAGACCAGTCCGCCGGCGCAACGAACGCGAAGTTGCCGGGATTCCGCCCGGCGGATAATCCTGTCAGGGAGATTTGGGGTGAGCGACGGGGTTTGAACCCGCGACCCTCGGTGCCACAGACCGATGCTCTACCAGCTGAGCTACGCTCACCACGGTTGAAGTACGACTAGTTTAGGCTACATTGTGTCCGCAGTAAAGCGGGGCTTCATGGGGCTGCGGGGCTTCAAATTCGGCGGCCACTTCGGATGCTGTCTTGTGGGGCACGGTGAAGGATGGGCTTTTCCGCACTCCTTGCATGGCTTCGATTCAAAATGCTTCCGGGCAAACAGCCGTGCCCGCATCGGGTAAGCTTATCTTTATTCCGGCAACAAACAATTTTGAGAATTTAACCCTCGCCGATGTAGTATCCTGTGCGCTTTGTGGAGATCGCAAATAAGAGCACTATGGGAATGACTTTTCGGAAAAACATGGCGACGTTCAGACAGTCAATCCTGGCGCGACGGGGCCGCACATGAGCGTTTTGCAGAGTTCTCCTACTTCCAGTGCGGCGGCACCGTCCGGGTTGTCGGACCGCGCGCAGTGGGTGGCCACGATTTGCGGATGCATCGTGGCGTTCGCCTACTCGGCTAATTACACCAACCATGCCCCGCTGGCGCCGGCTCTGATGCGTCAGTTCGGATTCAACCAGGCCCTGGCAGGGTTTCTGACTACTGGGATATTCGCCACCCATGCCGCGACGCAGGTTCCGGGCGGAAATATCGTGGACCGCTTCGGCGCAAAGCGCGTGCTCTTGTTCGCGCTGGCGATCGTTGCGGTCGGAAATCTGGGAATGGCCTCGGCGGAAGGGTACTGGCAATTACTGTTCTTCAAGATTTTTACCGGAATGGGAACCGGCGTCTGCTTCGTGGGAGGAGCGCGGTACATTCACGCCGCAGCGGCTGGGCGGCGGCTGAACGTGGCGCAAGGACTTTTCGGCGGCTCCATTCAACTCGGGGCGGGATTCGTCATCCTGGCCGTGCCGCAACTCAACCGGTTCGCGGGATGGAGGGTCACGTTTCTGGTCTCGGCCGGGATGGCACTGACCGCGGGGCTGATCTGGTTTTCAGCAGCGCCGGACGTGACCTTTGCGCCGGCTCCGCCGGGGCGGCTGCACGAAATGCTGCTTGCGCCACAGCTCTGGCTGCTGGGGATCCTGCAGATGGCGACCTTCAGCCTGTCGGTGATTATCGGGTCCTGGGTCGTTGTCTTTTTGACGAAGGTCATGAAGGTGCCGGCGACGCAAGCGGGATTGATCGGATCATTGGTGCTGCTGCTTGGCATAGTTTCGCGGCCGCTCGGCGGTTATCTGCGGCACCATATGGGCATCCGGCCGCTGCTGCTCGCAAGCCTGGTGATGATTGCCCTGGGATGCTTTGCTTTCGTGGGATCTTCAATTTCACTGGCTACGGCCCTGACGGCCGTGGTGCTGATCGGCATGGGAGTCGGCATTCCGTATGCGGCCATGTTTTCGCGGGCAGGGGCGTTGTTTCCAGGCCGAGCCGGAGCCGCCATGGGCCTGGTCAACATGCTGGGGATTTTGATGATCCTGGCAGGCGCACCATTCGTCGGACACTTGGCGGATTTGACCGGCACATTCCGGGCAAGCTTCGCGTTCCTTGGCGGATTCACGCTGCTGGCATGTTTGGTGATCCCGCTGATTGACCGGGACGAACCGCAAAAACCAGCCTAAGGACCCGCTACTAGAAAAAAAAACGGGCATTCCGCCAGGACGCTCTTGCGGCGGGATGCCCGTTTTTCCTCCGACTTCCGGTATTAATTTCCTGCAGCCGCGGCGTGAGTTTTTCCACGTGCCATCTTTTGCGCCATGAACAGGAGCAACTTCATGTCGCTTTCGTTGGTCCGGCTGAGGAGCTGGCGGAATTTTTCCAGCACACGCGCCTCCTTGCCGGTGCTGCCCCAGGCCAGTTCTCCGGCGGACTTTCGTTTGAAGACGCGGGGCATTGGCGGCGGTTCATCGCCGTCATAAAAAAGTTGGTAGAGCGGAACTTCCAGTGCGCGCGCGAACTTTTCGATTGTTTCAAAAGCCGGCACGGTGTGGCCATTCTCCACGCGGGAGATATAGCAGCGCAGAAGCCCCGATCGTTTTTCAATTTCGCCTTGCGAGAGATTTTTTTCCTCGCGCAATGCCCGCAAACGGTCTCCGATGATCATTGTGGTGGTTGTCCTTTCGAGGTCGATTCGCTTGAACTGTACGTGGTTCGTTAATGTTTCCACTCGGTATTGATCTAGGGGAGTTGACTCCGAACTACAGCTCCCTGCAGGAATAATAGCCAATCGGCCACCAAACCGTCAGTGTTCGAGATCACTAAGTTTTGTGATCCACGTCACAATCCAGGGGAGAGGACTTCGGCGCTGCTACCGGGTGCGGCGGAAGGGAGTGAGTTTCCCGGAAGGCTGTGGCGGAGTTTTTTGACGGGCAATCCGCGAGCGCGCGAAATCCGCCCACGGCCCGTTCGGTTCATACTGCACGTATAGCGACAAATGGCGGATCGCGTTCTGCTGGCGGCCAGTCTTTTCATAGGCCAGGGCCAGGTTCAAATGTGCGTCCGCCAGTGCCGGCATGAGTTCGACGGAATAGGCCAGATGCTCGATGGCCCCGGTCAAATCGCCGAGCTGCTGATGGACGCATCCGAGATTAAATTCGGCGAGCGCGTTTTTCGGCTCCAGCTCCACGGCCCTCTTGAACTGTTCCAGTGCTTCCTCCATGCGCCCCAGCTGGTAATACGTGGTGCCCAGGTTGATGCGCGCCTCGACCCATCCGGGGGCGGCTTCCACGGCCTTGCCATAGGCTTCGGCAGCCTGGCCGAGCGATTCGGAATTCGAGTCGCTGGCCATTCCGAGCTCGAACCATTCCTCGGCCGATCGCGAAGCCATGGCATGAATTTTTTTTTCGAGTTCGGCGACCTCGAAATTGAGGACGAACTGGCCGGTCAGCGGCTCATACGGACGCGCCTGATTGAGCGGCGGGTATACGACCACCTGCTTTCCGTTGGTGGAAATCCGCAGCTTGGAAAGAGGAGTGCGCGCCGATCCCAGTTCGGCTTCGAGAGCGTTTACTGCCTGGCGGATTCGCCGCGCCGGAACCCGGCGCGCGGCGAGGCGCTTGATGGTTTCCAGAGCCACCAGATCGGAGAAATTGAAAAAACGTTCGCCCCATCGCGCGCGGGGAAGAACCAGGCGGAGGCGCGTCCAATAATTCAACTCGCGCTGGCTGATTCCCATCATGCGTTCGACTTCACTGCGCGTGTATCGATGGTCCAAGCCAGGCGCTCCACAGGAAAATTTCTATGGCCCCGATTATCCTCCGAATTCCGTATTTTGGAACCAGGAATTATTCGCAACCGGCGCGAGGTTCGCGGGGCCGAATTGGGGGGAGTTGCCGGGAAGGAACGCGCGCCTTGCGAGATAGAACATTCTTGTTAAACTGAATCCTGTTCGCCAGTTCCCTCGCTCAACTTATGCAACCCCACGCAGCCGAGCGGCGCCACCTAGAGCGCCAGATTGCCTACGCTCGACCTATTTTCATGGTTCTAGCGTTGGTGGATTTGCTCGAGAGGCCTCCGGCGGATCGCGGCGCGCACGCGGTTTTGTTCGTCATTGCTTATCTGTGCCTGGCCCTGGCCCTGGCGTTGGTGCAGAATCTGAAATGGATCGGCGAGTTGCCGATTCCTCTTCCGCTCGATCTGGCTGCGCTGGCCGTATTCCTGCTTCTGACGCACACCGTCGTGGCCTTCTGGTTCGTGTACCTGTTCGTGGCTCTCTCGGCGGGAATTCATTGGGGAACACGCCGCTCCGTGGTCCTGGCAGGGATCGTGACATTTGCTCTTTTGGTTCGGACCGCGCTGAACGGACCGCTTGCCTGGGAACAAATGATTTCCTGGATCGCGCTTTCCACCGGCACGTTCGCGGCCGGCGCGGGCATGGCCTTCCTGGGGAGCCGGCAACGCCGCCACGCCTCCGAGCAGGGATTTCTGGCGCACATCACCGGATTGCTGGAAGTGGAGCGCGGGATGGCCGAATCCCTGCGGCTGATTCTCACCGAGCTGGTCAATACGTTTGAATGCGAAGAGGCGGTTCTGGCGGTTCGCGACGCGGACATCGATCGCATTTTTGTCTGGAGGCTTCGCGCCGGAGACGATTCGCGCCTCACTCCTGAGAATCTTCCCACCACGCGCAGCGACGGTTTCCTGCTGGATCATCCCGACGCCAGCGTCTGCTGGAATCACCTGGGAGGTTCGGGCGACGGTTTCGGGTGGAATCGCACGGACGGGCGCCGCATGAAGGACCTGCCCCGTTTGCCGGGCCCCATGCGAGAAGAGCTCGGTTGGAAATCGGTGATGGGCGTTACCTTGGAATTGGCCGGCCAGCCGGTCGGGCGCCTGATGCTCGGAAATGGGCGCCGCCGGTTCCTCTCCCAGGACTTGCAATGGCTGGAGAGGATCGTCCGGCATTTGGGCCCGCCACTGCAAAACCTGTTTCTGCTTCGCCATATCCGGGCCCACGCCATTGAGGGCGAACGCAGCCGCATATCCCGGGAAATTCACGACGGCATTCTGCAGACCCTGCTGAGTGTGGATATTCAGCTGGACGTGCTGCGGCGCAAGGTACCGTCCGATCCCGAACAGGCCGTCGGGGGCCTCGCCTCGCTCCAGCAGACCGTCCGGAACGAGACTGACGAGCTTCGCCGCATGGTAACGGATATGCGCCCGCTGCGCGTGCAGAGCGCCGACCTGGTGGACCTGATGAGGGGGTTTGGGGAGCGATTCCGCAACGAATCCGGGCTGGGGCTGGACCTGCTGATCGATGCCGTGGAATTGCAGATTCCGGACCGCATTTGCCGCGACCTCTTTCAGATATATAGAGAATCGTTACACAATGTGAAAAAACATGCGCATGCTTCACATGTGGTGGTAAAACTATGGCAGAATGAGAGTCAAGTCGTCCTTGTGGTGGACGATAACGGGGAAGGCTTTAGCTTCGCCGGGCGGTTTACGGGAGATGAGCTGGACCGCTTGCGGCTGGGGCCCATTTCAATTAAGGAGCGCACTCGCAGTGTCGGCGGGGTGCTGACGGTGGAATCCACTCCAGCGCATGGCGCCCGCCTGACGGTAGAGGTCCCTCTCGGCTGATATGGCCAAAACAACAAAACAACAGATTCGTGTGTTGATGGCTGACGATCATGCCATCTTCCGTGAAGGTCTGCGCAAACTGCTCGATGGAGACGATTCCATCACGATTGTCGGCGAAGCCTCGAACGGCAATGACTGCATCAAGATGTTGACCAAGCTGAAGCCCGACATTCTGCTGCTCGATTTGCGCATGCCGGATAAGGACGGCCTCGCGGTTCTGGAGGAAGTGAATTTCGACCAGCTTCCCACGCGCGTCGTTGTTCTAACCGCGGCAGAGGACGATCGCGACGTGGTCCGCGCCATGCGCCTGGGCGCACGCGGCGTGGTGTTGAAACAGTCCGCCACCGAACTTCTGGTGCGCAGCATTCACAAAGTTCATGGTGGGGAAATCTGGCTCGATAACCACATGACCGCTGAAGTCATGAAGGCCTTCTCAAAGTCGTCCGACGGCGGTCCGAGGCGCGAGAAACCGTTGCTGAGCGACCGCGAAAAAGAAATCGTGCAGCTTGTGGCCCAGGGATTCCGCAACAAGGAAATCGGCGAAAAACTCTTCATCAGCGAACAGACGGTGAAGAACCACCTCCACAATATCTTCGATAAACTGGGCGTATCCGACCGCCTGGAACTGGCACTGTACGCCATCCACCACCGCCTGATCGATCAAGCCTAAGCGACATCCCAAAATTACGCCTTCGGGCAGCGCATTCGCGCCGCTGCTATTCTCGTTGAATCCTCCGAAAGCCCCGTAGGGGCGGCACAGAGTCGAAATTGTGCCGCCCCTACGGGGCTTCCGCTGCTCACTCCTGTCCCCAGCGCTGCCGCGCTGGGCTACCCTCTGCCGCCCCTACGGGGCTCATCCTTAGGACTACCCCGCGCATTCCCCACCCAGTGCGGTGTGGACACCGTTATTCCGCCCCTTACGGGGAGCTGGCCCCGGTCGCATGATCGATTCATAACTTTGGAAATCCCAGCCAATTTAGGCCTTCGCCGCTTATCCCCTTTTCTTAGTAATGGTTTAGCTGGCCCGGGAGGCTAGTACCCCCGTACCAAATTTGAGGCTGAAAAATCGGGACTTCCGCGCTATTGAGGCTTCCAGCCCCGCCACGTAATCTCACTTACATGAAAGCAAGCGATATGAATCGGGAGGGTGACCCTTTGACAGCCGAAGAGAGACGCGCCACACAACGGTTCCAGATTCGGCTACCCATGATCGTTCGCTGGACCAGCGGTTCGGCGATCGGTGAAGCATCGACGGAATCCCGGGACGTGAGCTCCCGAGGGGTCTACTTCTTCCTGCCGAAGGAAGTCTCCAGCGGTTCGCCGGTGGAGATTTTGCTGACGCTACCCCATGAGATCACGCTGGCGGGGCCGGTAAAGGTTCGCTGCCTGGGGCGCATCAAGCGCGCCGAAAGCGACGAACCGGGCCGCATCGGAGTGGTAGCCCAGATCGAACGATACGAATTCCTGCGCGGCGACGAACACGCCGCGTAGCACGGGCACGGGCTGCATGCGCCGTCGCCAAAGCCTGCCAATTTGTTAGGCGGGCCCCGGCGACTTAGAGCCCGCTCCCAAACGACCTTGCCCGCCACCTGCGGAGGCGGACAGGAAAGACCGGGACGCTCCGGCCCCTCAGCTGAGCGTCCCGGCTATTTTTTTGTGCGCGAGTTTCTTGTAACGAGGGTTTTTTCCGAAGCGGAGATCGTGGCGCATGGTGCCAGTGATTCCCGCCGAAGGCGGGTGATTCGTAATTCGTGACGAACACATTGCCGCAACACGTCAAATCCAGTGTGTTACATCACACCCCGCCCACAAGGGGCTTCCACAAATTACGATTCACGAGTCACAAATCACATTATTCATACCGCAACGCCTCCACCGGATCGAGCTTCGCCGCGCGCGACGCGGGATAAATCCCGGACACGAGGCTGACCACCACGGCGAATGCGACCGCGCCCAGGACCAGCCAGAGCGGCACCGACCAGATGTTCGGCGAATTCATGCCCTGGCGCCTCAAGTAAACGGCAGTCGCGAATTGAATGGCGCGGCCGATGGCCCAGCCGAGCGCCACGCCGAAAATTCCCCCCGCCAATCCCATCACGCCGGCTTCGGCAAAAAATAATTGGCGGACGTCGCGGTCGGCTGCGCCCAGCGCCTTGAGGACGCCGATTTCGCGCCGGCGCTCGAGGATGGCCATCACCAGTGTGTTGATGATTCCGAGCGAGGCCACGGCCAGAGCCAGGCTGCCGAATATTCCCAGGAACAAATCGAAAATCGCAAAAAATGTGCGCAGGTTGCGAGTCACGTCGATCAGGGAAAACGATGTAAAACCCATCTGCGCGATGCTGGATTCGATCGCGGCCACGGCCGCGGGGCTGCTCGCGCGCACGTTCAGTGCCGCGTAGCGCACTCCATCGGCGGCGCCGGACCGCGACATCTCCCGCAGATCGGATTGCTGCACCACTTGCAGTTTTTCGGCAACGGCCAGCGGCAGATATATTCCCGCGTTATTGAATCCCACCGGGCCGCCGCCGGAATCGGACGAGGGTGTTACGCCGATGACGCGGAAATTTTTCTCGCTTGGAACGATGGAAAATCCCATGGCCTCTTCGTCCGGGCCGACGGCTTGATTCGGCGGATCGGAAGCCGCCTGCTGTGAAGGAGGCGGCAAGGCCTGCCTCTGCGCGAACCGCAGCGTGATTTCCTTGCCCAGCAGGGATGCGGGCGGCTGACCTTCGTTCAGCAGGCGCTTGGCCATGTCTCCTTGCACGATGACTTCTTCCGCGTCCGGCCCGGAAAAGAAACTGCCCATCAATCCATCGAGCGTCCCGCTATTTTGCGACGACGGCGGCATTCCCGCGACCATCACGAGCTGCGTGTTGGGTTCCAGGCGCGCTTCGGCCGTGAATCGTTCTTCGGGGTTCACTTCCAACACGTTGGGCAGAGCGGCGATTTCTTTTCGCGCGGCGTCGTCCAGCACGCGCGGCGGCACCAGATCGGAGGCGGCGTCGCGAGGATTGCGGCGCCCGCCTCCGGGCTGGCCGAAGGGAGTGTTCTGTCGCGGCCGCACGGAAACCGTATCGAACAATCCGGCGCGCGCCACGGAGCGGTTCACCAACTGCTGCAAGCCCACGCCAAGCGAAAGCAGCGCCACTAGCGAGGCCACGCCGACGGCGATTCCGAGCGTGGTGAGCGAATTGCGAAGAATAGCTTCGCGCAAATTCCGCGCGGCAAGCTCGGTCAGGTCTCCCAGTTTCATCGCAAGCGCTCCTCGCGGGCAATGGCTCCGTCCGACAGCGTGACGATGCGGTCGGCGTATTGCTCCGCCAGCGCCCGTTCGTGCGTGACCATGATGACGGTTCTCCCGGCCCCCGATGCAGGCCGGTGAATTCCGGCAATCAGATGCATGATTTCGTCGCCGGTTTTACTGTCGAGATTTCCAGTCGGTTCATCGGCGAGAAGGATCATGGGCTGGTTGACCAGCGCGCGGGCGATGGCTGCCCTTTGCTGCTCTCCGCCGGATAATTCGCTGGGACGGTGCTTCACGCGCGCCGCCAGGCCCACGCGGTCGAGGGCTTCGCGCACACGCCCGGGCCTTTCCGCTCGCGGAACCTCGGCCAGGCGCAGGGGCAGCTCCACGTTTTCTTCCAGCGTCATTCGAGGAAGCAACTGAAACGATTGAAATACGATGCCGATCGTACGATTGCGGTGCTTGGCAAGGTCTTCGCTGGTCATCCCAGCCAAGTCCCGTCCCTGCGCGAGAATAGCGCCCGAAGTTGGCCGGTCAAGGCCGGCGATCAAATTGAGGAGTGTGGATTTGCCCGATCCGCTGGCGCCAAGCAAGGCCAGGAACTCACCCGCGCGCACTTCCAGCGAAATTTCATGGACTGCGCGGATGGTGGCGCCGCCCATCTGGTAGTGGCGCGATACCTTGTCCGCGCGGATTGCGTTGCCGTTTCCATTTGCCTGAGTCTCGCTCACATCCATACTACGCAGGGTAGCACGCAAAGGTTTCAGCGTGAAATCAGCTGCAGGATGTATTACACTCAGCTAATTGATAGCCGGTAAAATGTATTTTCCCGGCTAGGCCGTCAAAAGTAGTCCGCGGACCCCGGTAGAACAGGAAACTGGCTAGCCTCCGGCTGATCTTTTGGCGTCTACGGTTAAGGCCCCGATTTACTCTGAAATTCTTCCCAGCCCGCAGGCCCGCATAAGAATGTGATGGACGATAGACCAAGTCGAGGCTGGACACGAATGCTCTGCTCGTGCCGCTTGTTTCGATAATTGGGCGAGTCCGTCCGGGGGTGCCACCATGGCACAAGATAAGGACCTTCCTGATTGGGCACGGAAAATATTTGACCTTCGAAAACGCCTGGGTTTAAGCCAAACGGCGCTTGGATCGCGCCTCCACTATTCCCCGATGGCCGTTTCCCGGTGGGAGACCGGCAAGCACGAGCCCACCGCGCAATGCTACATCCAGCTGGGAAACTTGGCGGACGATCGCTACTGCTGGGATTTTGGGGCGCGCGCGGGGCTGCAACGATCCGATCTTGCGCAGATGTTCCCAAGCGCTCAACCTGATTCCCAGGCCAAGAAATTACTGGATTTCGATATTGTTCACGCCGGGGGGGCCGCCACGCGCGAGGGGCGCAAGAAAGCCCTCAGGCCGAAGTTAGTCGCCATTCCGCTGCTGGATATTCATGTCGGGACTTTAGGCCAGGAAGGGGGGCCGTTTACGGACCTCACCAGCGCTTCGGTGAAGCAGGTGATTGCCGCCCCGGCGATGTGGTGTCCCAATCCCGATCACACAAATAGTTTGCGCGTGAAGGGGACCTCCATGAGCCCGTACATCGATGACGGCGACATCGTGGTCGTGGACGCTGCGCAGACCGACCCGCATGAACTGAACGGCAAGATAGTCGTCGCGCGCCACAGGAAGACCGACCTGGTCATGGCCAGATTTATCTCCACGGATGGGATTCATATTTTGGAATCGGAAAGTCATGAGTTTGCTCCGGTTCCGGTGGACAGGGACCGCAAATGACAAATTATGGGGAAAGTTCTGTGGTGGATCCGAAAAGGGCCGTGATTCGCGGCAAAGACCCGCGGAATTTCGCGGTCGCTCAAGCTGCGGCTTGCGGCCCTGTAAGCCTGTTTCGCAACGATTACTTAAACCGGAAAATTAATCCCACGTTGACCTGGCCCTGATTGGCAGAGTTGTTCACCGGGCAAGGTTCAGGGATATAGTAATATCCGTAGGAGCAGAGATCGGTTTCCTTAAAAGATGTTTCGGTAGCCAGCCATCTGGTGTCCACGCGGATGCCGAGATTTCTGGTGAAATAGTACTTTACGCCCCCGCCAAGACTTCCTGCAAATGGCTTCTTGCCATTGATTGCCGCAACGCCGTAGTGCGGAAACCCCACGCCGAAGACGAGAAATGGCCGCAGCTTCGCTCGCGGTCCACGGAATTGATATACCAGGCCGAACTGGTAGGTATCCAGATTCATTTTAGTCAGGTAAGTAAAAGTCTGATCGTTGGGATTATGGGCGCTCAGCGAAGTCGGCTGGCGGCTCCACATGAATTCGCCCTGCCAATGCCGGAAGAAGGACACATCCGAGATCACGCCATAATTGGAGCTGCTCCTGATCTTCATGAAGTCGGCGTGCTGGGTGAGGTCAACTTTTCCGCCGAAGCGGGCGCCGAAAAATGGAGTGATCTCGAACCTCTGAGCGTGAGCGTTGGGAATTCCCCAGAACAAAAAAATGGCGAGAATCAGAGCCCTGGGCACGGGCAGGGCATTTTCTTTTATTTTCTGGGGAGTTTTCCGCCGCGATCGCATTTCATGTTTAGCGGTGCCGGGATTCCGCGTATGGTTCATCTTCTCCTCCTCGATCAAATCCTTTGTAGATTTCCCGCTATCGTTCACCGAAGCGGAACACCACGCCGAACGAGCCGCGCAAAGCATTTAACGTTTCGCCGCCAGACCGCAGAGCCAGGTAATCGATTTGCGGACGCAACGCCACATGCTTTGTGAGGCGCAAGTCCACGCCGCCCCCGGCGCTGATCGCAAACGGAGTGGCCCCGGAGGATAGTCCGGATAACGAGGCGGTCAGGTGCGCGCCTCCAAATAGCACTTGGACAAAAGGAGAGACGCTGCCCGCTCTGTTCGCCGTGAAGCGCGGCCCGGCCAGGAACGTGTAGGTGTTCAGGCTGAGTCCAAACGGCGATGCGTGATAGGCCCCAAAGTCACCCGCGATCCCAATCCAATGGTTGAGATATCCAGCCATGGAAATCGCCCCGCCCTGCTGGTTCACGCCGCCCGAGCCGCCGAGTCGCAAGAAGGAGTACCCGATCGAAACGTCCGCTTTTGGCGCCCCCTGAGCGAAGGCGCATCCGGCCATCAGAAGTATCGCCGCCAATGACCGCAAAATGATTTTCATAGCGTCTCTCCTTTGATTTCGGTGAAGGTTCCTGCACCGACTTGCCCGACAGTACGAGGGTCCGCAGCGAGCCGCAAGCGACAAGGAACGCAATACCGCGACATTCGCGGGAAGTCGCGCTTTGCTGCCCTATTGCTTACAGTGCGGAACACCTTTAGACTGCCGCGTAGAAAGACACCCGGATCGCCTAGCGAATCGCCAATGGATTAACGTGAAAGAAGATCCGCCAACACCTCCACAACCGAACGAGAGCCCGCCCGAAGACTGCCTGGATTCGTGGAAGGAGATTGCCGATTATCTGGGACGCCAGGTGCGGACCGTCCAGCGTTGGGAAAAGTCCGAAGGAATGCCCATCGACCGGCATTTCCACGGCAAGGCCGGCACGGTGAAGGCCTATAAGTCGGAGATTGACGCCTGGCTGCAGCAAC
>JAIQFG010000097.1 GCA_020073375.1 Terriglobia bacterium
TTGGAAATGTTGGGCGCGATGAAGAGGCTGTTGAAGGGCAGCGTCCACGAAAAATAAACCAGGTAGCTCGTGGTCGCCTGCACGCCGTCGAATCCGATTTCAACCAGGCCGGGAATCGTTACCGGATACGTCGCAAATCCGTTGAACGCGCCAATAAAACCGGCGACGAGCGTCACGAGGGCGACCGACCGGCCTTCCACGTCGCGGCTCGGCAGCATCGAGCGGATCGATTCCAGCAAAATTTCGAGCAGCCCCGTACTGCGATATGCCTGCCCGAAAAGTTGTCCCGTGTAGAGAACCATGAATCCGGTCCACATCGTCAAGTTGCCCCAGGCCGATGCTTCGAGAGTTTTCAGGAGCGGCATGCGGTAGAACACCAGCACCAGCACAAACTCGACGATCCACGCCGAAAGGCTGGCGTGCAACGCATCCATTTTGAAAATTAGGAAGGCGCAGAACAGCACGGCGAAGGGCAGCAGCGTCCCGGCGATTCCCAGACTCGTCCTCACAGAATCCCTCCGCTGCGGTTCCGAATACACGAAATTTCAGGTGCGGGCTGAAATTGCAGCCCGCAACATTGTTTATTGGAGCGTTCGGACAGTTAGCCATGCGCTTGTGTCGCTTGTCAACGTGCGGGTGTGGGATTTTCTCTGTGCCCTTTGTGCCCTTTGTGTTGAAGTTTTTCTTGCGGGTGCGATCAAAGATTTAACACAGAGGGTACAGAGGACCACAGAGAAATGCGGAGAAACCCAATCAGCGCATTTGAGCGGAAAGGGGAGGGGAACAGGTCGCCGGAGTCAGTCCAGCGCTTCCCCGATTGCTTTCCGGAAAACTCTCCGCAGGAAAACATGAATCAGGTGGCGTTTGTATTCGGCGCTGCCTTCGTGGTCGTCGAGCAAATCGGCCGCGTCGGCGATCGCGTCAGTAGCTTCGGGCAGGCGTTTCTCGACTTCTGTGCAGGAGCCGGTCAATAATTTTTCGGCGTTGAGGCCGCGCGCTGGAAAGGGGCAGACGCAACCCACGGCGACTCGCGCGGAGGTGAAGGTGCGGCCGTCGTCCGGGGTTTCCAGCCACAGGCCCAGGCCAAGCGTGGGGCGCTCATGGATTTGGAATTTCATATAGGCGGAGCGGTGCGTGGGCTTCGCGCACGGGATTGTAATTTTGGTGAGAATTTCGCCGGCCTGCAGGGTGCTGGCGTAGGCGCCGGCGATGAGGTCGCCGACGGGGATTTCGCGGGCGCCTGCCGCGCTTTCGATTTTTACGGTGCCTCCCAGAACTAGCAGGAGCGTGGCGGGGTCGGAATGCGGTTCGGCGAAACAGAGATTGCCGCCGAGGGTTCCGGTGGCGCGGACGCGGACGTTGGCTACCTGCGATTCCATTTCGGCCATGGCGGGCTGATGTTGTTCCACGAGGGCGGAGCGTTCGATGCTTCGGTGGGTGGAGGTGGCACCGATTTCCAGGAAGCCATTGCGTACGTCGATCGAGTTGAGGCCGGGGACGACTTTGAGGTCGATCAGGTGGCGATAGTTCAGTGCCGAGTGCTTCATGGCCAGGAGGAGTTCGGTGCCGCCGGCGTAGAAGCCAGCGTCCTCGCCGTAATGCGCGAGCATCTGCGAGGCTTCCAGGGCGCTCGCGGGTTGGTGAATTTCGAAGCGGCTGAGTGTGGTCATCGGTCCGAATCGATCAAATCAACTTTTGCTTGCTCCAAAATTCTCAGTGGGCTAAGAATGCGCCACGGGCTAAAGCCCTGACCCACAAATCGCACAATCGCCGGAAACGATTGACCCACAAATCTTGGGTCCGCCGGGAGTTCCCACGTATACGGACAACGCCCGCGAAGCATCAATTCCCAGTCTTTGTGGGTCGCGGCTTCAGCCGCGACATTTGAGAACCCGAAAACCGGGGCTTTAGCCCCTGGCTATTCCCTTCTTTTCCTGCAGCGCTTTCCAGACGCGCTCGGGCGTGAGCGGTAGCCTTCTGATTCGCGCGCCAGTCGCGCGGTACAAAGCATTCGCGATGCAGGGGGAAATTGGATTGACGGCGCCCTCGCCGCCGCCTTTTGCGCCGTAGGGGCCGACGCCGTCGCGGTTTTGCACCAGTTTCATGTCGATATTTTTGGCCAAGTCGGAAAAGCGCGGGACGCGATATTCGAGCATGGTGCCGTTCATCAGTTGCTGGCCGTCGTAAATCAATTCCTCGAACAGGCCGGCGCCGAGGCCCATGGTGGCGGCGCCGAGGTCCTGGCCTTCGGTCATCGCGGGATGGATCGCGAGGCCGACGTCGCCGATGGTGACCAGGGAATCGAGGCTGATTTTTCCTGTTTCTTCGTCGAGCGCGATTTCCACGCCGACCACGCCGATCTCCCAAAAGACGGGGACCAGCGTGAGGTCTCCGGCCTTGCGCAAGTAGGCGCGACCGACAATGCTGCAGCCTTCCATCTTGAAATATTCCTCGAGGATGTTAGCCCAGGTCAGGAATTTCCCGCCGTGGCGCAGGCCGCCGCGCTCTTCGGTTAGTTTTTCCGCGGGCGCGGCGAACACTTCCTCGGCCATCACCTTAATTTGCGCGATAGCTTCGCGGCAGGCTTCGAGGACGGCGCGGCCCATGAGCGTGGTGGTGCGGCTGGCGCCGGTCGAGCGTTCAAACAAAGTGACGGCCGTGTCTGAACCGATCAGGCGAACTTTTTCCAGCGGCACACCCATTTCTTCGGCCGCAATTTGCGTGAGCACGGTGTGGCTGCCCTGGCCGATTTCCGTGCTGCCGCTCAGCACGGACACCGCGCCATCGGCATAGACTTGCACCATCGCCAGCGTTACGGGATGCGCTCCTGCATCGCTGGCCGAGCAGCATACCGAGCGGCCATGACCGGGCGCGAGGGGGCGATCCATGCGCAGCAGTTTCGCGGCCTCGCGAATATCGCCGGGAATATCGGCGTCGATGGGACGCATACCGGGATGGATGGACTCGCCGCTATGCGCCAGATTTTTCAGGCGGAACTCGACGGGATCGCTGCCGGACATTTCGGCGAGCTCATCCATCTGGGATTCGCCGGGGAAGGTGACTTGAGCGCCGCCCAGGCCGCGATAGGAACTGGCGGGGACGGTGTTCGTGTAGACGGCGAAACAATCGATTTTTACGTTGGGCATGCGGTAGGGGCCGACGATACGGTTGGCGGCTTTGCGGCAGACCATCGGACTGTTTTCGGCGTACGCGCCGGTGTTCAGGTGAATCGTCGCCTGCCGCGCGATCAGATGTCCCTGCGCGTCGACGGCGGTGCGGATGCGGACGCGCGCGTCGTCGCCGCGCGTGGTGAGGAAGGCTTCCTCGACGCTCAGCTGCAATTTTACGGGACGGCCCGACTTCCAGGAACACGCCGCGACAAGCGGCTCGATTTTTGTGTAGGACTTGCTGCCGTAGCCGCCGCCGATGTAGGGCACGATGATGCGCACGCTGTTGAGCGGGAGGCGGAAGACGTGCGCGACGTCGTGGCGCACCATGAAGGGATGCTGGCCCGAAGTGTGGATGGTCAGATGGCCCTTGGCGTCGAAATCGGCGATGGCGACGTATGGTTCCATGGCGTAGGCGTAGACCATGGGAAAATAAAATTCGCCTTCGGCGATGTGCGCGGCATGGGCAAAGGCGGCGTCCACATCTCCCCAGCCAACGTGCACGGCCTGGCAGATGTTGCCGGCCGCGCCGGGGAAATCGTCGAAGCCGCGGAAGGAGCCGTCGGCGAAATCGGTTTCGTGGATGCGGGGAGTACCCTCGGCCATGGCTGTATCAACGTCGAGGATCACTTCGAGCTCCACGTACTCAACATGAATTTTTGCGAGGGCTTCCTGCGCGGTGAGTTCGTCCTCGGCGATGACGGCCGCGACCGGCTCGCCGACAAAGCGGACCTGGCCGATGGCGATCAGCGGATGATCTTTCACGCCGTGGCCGTAGTAGGGGCTCAGGCCTTTGAGGTCGTAGCCGGTCAGCACGTCGATCACGCCCGGCTGGGCCTTGGCTTCCGATGCGTCGATGGAAAGAATTTTCGCGCGCGCGAACGGGCTGCGCAGAACTTTCGCCCAGGCCATGTGCTCGACGACCATGTCGCTGGTGTAGATGGCGCCGCCAGTGACTTTAGGGATGCCGTCGCCGCGAGGGACGGAATGATTGACTATCTGGAAATCGCCGAGAGGTTTCACTTTTCATCTCGCATTTCGTTCGCGGCTTGGCGAATCGCTTTCAGAATCGGCAGGTAGCCGGTGCAGCGGCACAAGTTGCCGTTCATGTGCGCGACGATTTCCGCGTCGGTTGCGACGCTATTATCGTCGAGCAGCGCTTTCGCGGCCAGGATCATTCCCGGCGTGCAGTAGCCGCATTGGAAGGAAAAATGATCGAGGAAGGCCTGTTGCAGCGGGTGCAGGCGTCCGGATTCCTCGGCCAGGCCTTCGATGGTGGTGACGCGCTTGCCGCGTACTTCGTAAGCGAGTAGCGTGCACGCGCTGACGGGAAGGCCGTCGACCAGGACCGTGCAGCTGCCGCAGACCTGGGCCTCGCAGGAAATTTTCACGCCCGTGAGGCGGCAGCGGCCACGCAGGACTTCGGCGAGGCTTTCGCGCTGCTCGATTTCGAGAGTTGCGGGCTTGCCATTAAGCTCGAAACTTAACTTCAAGAAGGCTCCTCAGCATCCGGAATTGTTTTTAAACGCATTGCCGGATGGATTTTCTTTCGGCGCGATCGCGGTGCATTCCCTCGAATCCCGAATCGCAGAAATTCCTGGTGGCACAGGCTTCAGCCTGCGCGCTGTTCCGGGCCGCGCAAAATCTAAACCGCACAGGCTGAAGCCTGTGCCACTATGCATTGCTCTCGCCCGGCGCAAACTGGGCTTGAATATTTTTTGCGAATTCGGCGAACACTTGCGCCGTTCTTCGCCGGATGGGGACCGCGCCGAGCGTGGCGAGTTTGCCGAGCACTTCTATGGACGCCTCGAAGCGCATCCGGGTTCCCGATTCCGACGAGTGCAAGCCGACTTGCATGGATCCGGTCATGCGGTTCAAGCCCATGGAATCGGCGCCTTTTAGCGCGGCTTTCAGCGACGACGGCTCAACCGTTTCGGTGACGCGCACTTCCAGATTCATGGTGATCTTGAACGGGCCGATTTTGTCGGTCACTCTGGCGGCGTATGCTTCCTTTTCTTCTTCCGGCAATCGGGCGACGCTTTCTACCCCGGGCATCAGGCTTGTCAGGCGCGGCGTATCGCGCAACAGGTTCCAGACTTCATTCAACGGAGCGCTGAGCGGCAATTCTTCCGCGATTTTCAAGAGCATGCGGCGGCCTGCGGCATTTGTTACATCTCCAAATGTTCCTGGGGGAGCTGCGCAATCGGCGGCGTCTTTCCAGGCGGAACAATTTCCCTGTCTTTTGTACCATAATTTTCGCGAGCGACATTCGGTGAAGTTCCCCCGCACACGGAGGGACAGTCGTTGAAGCAGGATTGCATACGGGCAAAGTCCGGTGTAGGTTGTGAATTCGGTTTACGTTGGATTTTTTGTCCGGGAGAAACTGGGAAATGGGCGAGAAGAAATTGTCCGTCGCGATCGTCGGCGCGGGGATTGGCGGGCTGGCCGTCGCGGCCACATTGCGGCAGGTCGGGATCGACGTGAGCGTGTACGAGCAGGCGCCGGCGTTCGCGCGGGTGGGCGCGGGGATTCAGATGATGCCCAACTCGATGAAGGTGCTGCGGAGGATCGGCGTCGAGGAAAAATTGCGCGGCACCTCCTTCATGCCATATTCCCATTTGAATCGCGATGGATATTCGGGCGAGGTAATCCGGGAATTGCCGATGCCGGAGAGCCTGTTCGGGGCGCCCTATCTGTGCATGCACCGCGCGGAATTGCATAAGGCCCTGGCCGCGGTGGTTCCGGAAAACATCGTCCATCTCAATAAGAAACTGGTGGGGCTGGAGCAGGGTGCGGGCCGGGTCACGCTGGCGTTTGCCGATGGGACACGCGCCGAGGCCGACGCCGTGGTGGGCGCGGACGGCGTTCATTCCGTGGTGCGCGACATTATCATCGGGCCGGACGCGCCGCTGCACAAGGGGCGCATCGCTTACCGCGCGATTTTTTCCTCGGCGCTGCTCAACGGTCTTGAGATCGGTGCTTCGCGAACCAAGTGGTGGGGCAGCGACCGGCACATCGTGATTTATTACACGAACGCCGCGCGCACCGAACTTTATTTCGTGACCAGCGTGCCGGAGCCGGCGGAATGGGTGACGCGGGAATCGTGGTCGGCGAAGGGCGACGTGAAAGAATTGCGCAAGGCGTACGAGGATTTTCACTCCGACGTTCGCGGAGTGCTGAACGCCTGCCCGGACTGCCACAAGTGGGCGATTCTGGAGCGCGAGCCGCTGGGGCGCTGGAGCGACGGCCGCATCGTTTTGCTGGGCGACGCCTGCCATCCGATGACGCCGTACATGGCGCAAGGCGGCGCGACGGCGATCGAGGACGCGGCGATCCTGGCGCGGTGCCTGGAAGCGGTGGAAGGCGACGACATCGAGGGAGCGTTCCGCCGGTACGAAGAACACCGCAAGCCGCGGACCTCGCGCATCCAGGCGATTTCCAGCGCGAACACCTGGATGAAGGGCGGAAATGAGGACACCAGCTGGCTGTACCGGTACGATGCGTGGAACGTGCCGCTGACTCCGACGGAACCGTACGTCCAGGCTGTCTGAGAGAAAATCGAATGGGCCAAGACAATCCTTCAGGAAATTTCCGGACGTCGGATGGCTGCGCCATCTCTTATTCGTTGTGCGGATCGCGCGATGCGGGCGCGAAGCGGCTCGCATTGATTCATTCGCTGGCGCTCGATCGCAGCATTTGGGATGGCGTGGTGCACGAGCTCGGGGACCGCACTGCGATTCTGACCTACGATTGCCGCGGGCATGGAAAATCGGAACGGCGCGCCGGATCCTATACGGCGGAACTTTTTGCACGGGATCTGGCGGAATTGATGGACCACGTGGGCTGGCCGAGCGCCGCGGTGGCGGGCTGCTCGATGGGCGGATGCGTTGCGCAAGCCTTTGCCGGGCGGTACGCGGCGCGCGCGACCGCGCTTGGACTGGTCGACACAACGGCCTGGTATGGCGAGGACGCTCCCCAGCAATGGCGTGAGCGCGCCGGCGTGGCGCGGACAAAAGGGCTTACGGGAATGGTGGCGTTTCAGAACACGCGATGGTTTGGCGACGGGTTTCGCGCGGAGCATCCGGAAATTGTGAAGGCGATGGGCGACGTGTTTCTGGCCAATGATTTGGATTGCTACGCGGCCACGTGCGCGATGCTGGGCGACGCGGATTTGCGGCCTTATCTTCCATCCATGAAAATTCCGGTGGCGGTGATCGTGGGGGAAGAGGATTTCGCCACGCCCGTCGCCATGGCCGAGTATTTGCATGACGCGATTGTGGGGTCGACGCTCACGATCCTGAAGGGGGCGCGGCACCTAGCTCCGGTCGAGAGCCCCGAACAAATTGCCTCGCAGCTTTTGGAATTACTTCGCCGCAACGGCGTCGCAACAACTACTTCCAGCTAATCCGGACCTAGGGCGTGACCTTCGCCTGGGCTTTGCGGACCTGCGGTAGACGAATGAAGAGCAGGTACACTCCGACATACAAAAATACGGACCAGATCATGCCGAAGAACATCAGGAAGGGGATCCCGATCCACGCGGTGGCATAGGGAGTGATGAGCACGCCCTGCGAGGGCAGGGCGGGTTCGGGGCGCGGACCGAAATCCACGTTCGCTGTTGCGTGAGCTGCGGCGAATTTATCCCCCCCATCGTAGTTGCCGTCGACGTCATATTTTCCGACGCGGCGGTCCTGAATCGTGAATTTCGCTTTGCCTTCCGCGTTCGTGGGGCGGCTTCCAAAATCCAGCTTGCCGAAGGAAGTTTTCAGCGTGAGGCCGACGACCTGATAGGCCAGTGGCTGCCCTTTGGAGTCGCGCAAGGTTGCGGTAATGGCCGTGGACGGCCTGGCCTGGGTGCGCTCGCCGGAATCGACCGGAATCCAGCCGAACACTTGCCCGTAGAGTTTGTTCGCGCCGGTTGCTTCTCCGTCGGTGGGTTGCGCCGGTTTTGCTTCCTCATCAGCGGTCGCAGAGGCCGGGACTTGCTGCCATTCGAGAGACAGCGACGTTGCTTCCGGCGCCTTCGCCGGGGGTTTCTTCTGTTGCGCGCGGGCGATAGTGGAGCCCAACAGCAGGCACCCGATCAGAAGAATGGTCATAGTGGGGACCGAGCCAAGCCGCGGGCCGGATAGTCGGGAGGCGGGAGCGGCGGCGGGCGCCTCGTGAATCGTATCTTCCCGCGTTTCCCAGATGGAAATCATCGGAAATACCTTGGTGAACAGCATGTACATCATCAGGAATGCAGCCGTGCCTCCAAAGGTGATGGACCATTCCACCCAGGTGGGCCGGTAGTGGACCCAATCGAACGGGAGAATCGGGTTGAACGGGATATTTGTGTTCGTGTTCGCCAGATAGGGAGCGGTGAGCGTGGGAACGACGATCAGGTAGCGTTTGGCGCCGGCGCCGATGACGATCAGGAAGGACGCCAGCGCGACCACCGAGGGAGTAAATTTCCGAATCCGCTTTATGGTCAGCACCGCCGCGATCATCACCAGCGGAATGGCGATGAACAACGCTTGGGTGACCCACATCAGCACCTGATAATCACCGAAGAAAAGCTGGTGCAGCAGCAGCCTTTCGGGCCCCTCGACCTTATACACCGAGGTCAAATATTCGTTCACGGTGAAGTAGAGATAGAGCAGGGAGAACGTGAGCAGCAGCATTCCCAGCTTGCGGAAGTGGGAAGGCCTGAGGTAGTCGTCCAGGTGTAGCACCTTCAGAAGGATGTACATCGAGAGCACGACGGCGGCCGTGCCGGAATAAACCGCGGCCATCACGAAGTAGGGGCCGAAGATGCTGCTGTTCCATCCGGGCCGCAGCGTCATCGCGAAAATCCACGAGACCACCGTGTGCACCGAAACCGCCAGCATGATCATGAGGATAGCCATCCTCGAAATGCACTTCTCCAGCAGGCGTTGTTCGCCCGGAGTGCCGGTCCATCCGAAAATCAGGAAGCGATAGAGCTTGCGCCGCCAGGCCGAAAGCTCCGGCATATTCGCAAGCAGGGCCAGATCCGGAATCATGGGCAGGTAAAGATAGAGGGCGCATCCGGCGAGGTAAGTGCTCACGGCGATCACGTCCCAGAGGATCGGGGATTGAATGCGTCCGTGGATGAATAAATTCAACATGCGGTCGGGGCGGCCCAGGTCGATGATGACCATGGGTCCGCCGACGCAAAGAGCGAAGACGGTGATGGCTTCGGAGAGCCGCGTGATCGGGTGGCGCCAGTCGGCGTCGGTGACGCGAAGAATGGCCGAGATCAGCGTGCCACCGTAACTGATCCCAGTGAAGAAGACGAAGTTCGAGATGTACAGGCCCCAGGAAATTTGATCGCGCATTCCGGTAACGATCAGTCCGTGGCGGAGTTGCAGGATGTAACCGTACAGCCCCCAGAGCGCGACGCAGGAAAGAAACCCGAAGGTCGCATAGAAGCGCCAGGACGTTTGGGTCAGGACGCGGAGCATGTTCGTTTCACGGTCGGAGGTCATGGATCGATTCTCCTAAGACTTGGCTTCGCCGGGCGCGGCGTATTTGCGATGCGCGGGCGGCAAGTAGTACACGCGCGGGAAGGTGCCCAGTTCTTCGAGCAGACGGAAGCCTGCGCCTTCCTTGGTGACCTTGGAAAACTGGATGGTTTCGCCCTTGCTGTTGGTGACGGCGTCTTCGTATTCGTCGCCTACGTAAACCGCGCCCATGGAGCAATTCTCGGCGCAGGCGGTGAGCTTTCCCGACCGCAGCATTTCCGGGCAGAAGTCGCACTTCTCGACCACGCCTTTGCGGTGCGGCCAGCCCTCTTCCAGCGAATAGGTGTGGGCGAGTTCGGCCGGAGTGTGGGGAGGTTCGCTCCAGTTGAACGCGCGGGCTCCGTAGGGGCACTGCGCGATGCAGTTGCGGCATCCGATGCAGCGGTCCTGGTCCATCATCACCAGGCCGTCGGTGCGTTTGAACGTGGCGCCCACCGGGCATCCGCGCACGCAGGGAGGATTGTCGCAATGCATGCAGGGCCGGGCCATGTAGTAGGGACCGGCCTGCGGGTTGTCGAGCACTTCGTACACCCGAATCCATTCCTGCATCGAGGGAACAAAGTGCATCGCATTGCAAGCCTTGGTGCAGTCGCCGCAACCGTCGCACTTGGCCAGATCGATCACCATGACCCACTTTTGATTTGTGGGGGCAATCGATCTGGCCGGCAGAATCTGGTGCAGGCCTTCGGCTTTGGTTCCTTCCGCTTTCGTTCCTTCGGCAATGGCCAGGGAGGCGATCAGCGCGCCTCCCGTTCCTTGCAGGAAACCTCGACGTGATATGGACATGGGATCTCCCTTTGCCTACTGAACGGTCATCTTCATGGCCATGTCATCGTGGCCCTTGCCGCACTTGGCCATGCATTCGATCTTGTAGTCGCCCGGCTTGGAGGGAGCGACCAGAACGAATTCGTTCATGCCTTCCTTCAGACAAACGTCAAAGCCCTGGTCCTTGAGTTCCTTGATGGTGAATGAGTGCACGCAGCCCGGGTATTTCGGATCCATCTCGGTGCCTTTGTGCGCGGTGACCCGGAACTTGATCACTTCTTTTGCTTTTACCGTGATGACCGGGTCCTTCTGTCCGGGAACCTTGAACTTGTTGTCTTTGTCCGCGGTGAACTGGATTACTCGGGGCTCCTGGCCCAGAACATAGAGCGACGGAACGATCATCGAAACCAGCAGCGCCAACCCAACCCATGGAATCAGCCGCCGCCGGAACCCGCCCATTGCGGGCGGCTTTGCAGCTGTTTGGAATTTTCCTGCTTGCATTTGCCCTCCATTCATTGCCGTATCCCTCCTCGTACGATTTAGTCGATCCAAGTTACCGGGCGATCTTGCCTTGCCTTTGGCGTTTGCGCTGTGAGGTGTCTCACTTTTCGATGTGACATGCGTCACGCCATTAAACGGGCCGGTGTTCCTAAACGAAACAAAGGGGAGCTGTTGCACGGCTTTCCCCGCGCCGCTCTGGCTCCCGGCAGGCAAACTTTTCATGCCCGCCGGGAGTCAATTTCCGCGTCTTCAGAAGGCGTACCGAAGCGCAAACAGCAAGGTGTTGTTATTGAAGTCCGGCGGTGTGATCGGTTGCAGCGCGTAGGTCTGGCCGGCGAAGGCCCCGCTCCCGGCGGGAACGGTAACGCCCACGTTAAACGGCGCCCTGGAGCTGTATGCGTAGTAGTTCCAGGTGGTCTTGTAGCTCAGGCCCTTATAGATGGCGATCTGGATCGAAACGAAGGGCTTCTGGTAATTGAAGGCCAGAGATCCTGCGGGCTGCAGGGGATTCAGGAACACGGAACTGCCGCCCACGAAGGTGGCGTTGTATCCAAGATCGGCCGTCACGCGCTTTACCGGAGACCACATGACGTCGCCAAAGGCAAAATTCTGGTGGCTGGAGTAGAAGGCCAGAGTTCCCAGATTGACGCTGGCATTGGTTCCGGCGCTGGTGGCCTCCGCGGTGGTGAAGGGGCACGCCGCGTTTGCCGGGGTATAGAACAGGTAGCCGGCAGTGGGCGAAAAGCCGGGGAAAGCCGTGCTGGTGAGGTTGGTGAAATTGTCGCGGAAGCAGACGAAGCTCTGCAGGTAGAGATCGGTGTAATTGTAGCCGAGGGTGAAGGTGAGATTGGAATTGCGCGCCAGAACCGTGGAAAGGCCGTAGGTGCGGGCGTGCTCGAGATTGTTCACCTGGCTGATGTTGTCGCGGTTTTCGCCGATGTCGATGGCGCCGTCGATGGTCATCCAGACGCGCGGTTTGTAATCGGCGTGAATTTTGTAGCTCTGAACCTGGCGGGGCGAATTGCGCGTATAGGAATTGTCGTTATAGCCGAACTGGAAATCGGCATAGATTTGAAGGGTATCGATGGGCCGTAGGGTCAGTCCGGCAAGGCCGACGTGCTCGTTGATGGTGGTGGGGCAGCGGCCCGCAAACGTGGTGTAGATGCTGACCGAAGGCCCGTTGTTGGTTCCTTGCGCGCAGTAGAGGGAAGAATCATTGCTTGTGATCGTGGTTGGCGTGAAGGTGACCGAACCGTCGGCGTTCAGCGTGCAACCCGCGGGCAGGGAGCTCGATCCGGAGGGGATGGCGCACACGCCGCGCGCCGCGAGGTGGTCATTGGCCGCTGTGCCTGCCGCGCCGCCCGGGAAATAAGTGGCTCCCCGGTTGGTCACGGTCGTATTGGAAGGATAGAGCGCGGACCACGGCGTTTCGGAGATGAGCCGTTGTTCATAGAGATAGCCGATGCGGCCGCTGATGCGTTTCGTGATGTCGCCTTCGAGTTGGACCGTGTTCGATATGCGCCGCTGGCCCAGGAACGATGCGTTAAATGTGCTGTAGGTGTCCGGAGCGGAACCGGTGCCGTGTTGCGGGCAGGTCGTTGCCGTGTAGGGCGCCGGGCAAATGCTGGCAAACGTCGGCCCGCTGGGAACCAGGGGCGCAAACTGTGTTATGGGCAGAAGTATTCCGGTCGGACCGGCCACCAAAGGAATCGTGGCGAACAGGTTCGTGGTCACCTGATTGAAATTTCCGGAATTGCGCCAGTTGTCGTAGTTCACTGAATCGACGACGCGAATCCGGTCGGTCAGCGTGACGATGCCGGACCAGTTCGCGTGCATGGCGACTTGACGTGCGTGTGCGTTGCCTCCGACGATCGCTTCGCGCAATTGCCCGGCGGTGGCCGACGGATTGGTCCATTCGTTGACGACGTCGTTCAAGTTCGGGATCTGGTTGTTGCTGCTGTTGTAGCTGGCCGAGCCGGACATTTCCAGGCGTTTGAAATAACTCGATTGGAAGCTGATGCGCTCGGTGGGCAGAAAATCGCGCGCGGGGGCCGTGCGCAAGTACGACACGGCCTGCTTGCACAGCGGGTTGGCGTAACCCAGGACGGACGAAGTGGCGCCCGGGAATGGCGACAGAGCCAGGCTCGCGCCGCAAGGCGTACCGGCGTTGACCGGCTGATAGTACCAGTTGGTCCCCAGATTCGTTGGGACTGTTCCGGGGAACTGGCTGGACTGGACCAGGAAGGGCGTGTTGGCCAGTGTGTCGCTGGTGTCCATCTTGTTGTAGTCCAGGAATTGCTCGTAGGAAATCGTGGTCCTGGGCAGGATCCGGAAATCAACGCCCAGGTGATAGGAATTCGTGGTCGTGCGGAAATTCTGCGCCAGCAGGAAATTCGTGGTGCCGGCGAAGGAGTTGAGCGAAGGCCCTTCATTCACGTCGCGCGAATAGCCGAGACGGAAACGCACGCGGGACTGCGGGAGCAGAATCAGGTCGTAATCCTGCATGCGCCGCACCATATAGAGCGCGTTCGGCGAAGTGTTCACGGCGAAGGAAGGAAACGACGCGGGATTCAGGGACACGGGACTCGCCGTCGTGAGCGGAACAGGATTCAGCGGATTCCCCAGCAGGCTGTAGTCCCAGAAATTCTTGTGGCGGCGGAACACCAGGGAAAAGTCGTACAGCTTGTTCTTATTGATGCGCATTCGCGAGACGTTGTCCGGATCGCCGCCGTATCCGAAGTTGCTGAACGACAGGTTGTCGAAGAAGATCCCCTGATGATTGAGAGACCTCATGTCGAGCGTGTAATCCAGCAGCCGCAGGCCGGTGCCCAGGCCAACAAATG
This sequence comes from Terriglobia bacterium, assembly GCA_020073375.1. Taxonomy (GTDB): domain Bacteria; phylum Acidobacteriota; class Terriglobia; order Acidiferrales; family UBA7541; genus Palsa-360. Next base: position 13,801 of record JAIQFG010000097.1, read on the forward strand.
TGTCGTAGCTGTTCTGGTTCCCGGTGGCCCAATCCTTCCGGTAGCCGGCTTCCACCGTTTCGTGGACGTTATAGTTGCCGGAGTTGATTCCCGGGGTGTCCTCGGGATTCGACTGGGCCCGCGAAGCAGGCGGGAAGAAGAAGGCCGCCGCCAGCAACAGATAGCAAAGCGATCGGATGGCTGTACGTTGACTCATGATTGCGCTCCCCAACCAATAAGAATTAAGAATTCCGCGGGCACGTTCCATGATCCGGTGCGTCTTTTCCCTTTGGTCCGTTCGGCAAGTGTTGGTCATGTTCGGCCTCGGCCTACCGGAGCAGATCATTATTGAAATTCGATCCGTGGATCTGCACGTGGCACAACGTGCAGGCGTTCTGTTGCGTGGCCATCTGGGGATCCATGACCGGTGAATGTCCGAAGGCGGCGGCCGTGTGGCAGGACAGGCAGAGCAGGCCGACGCTGCTGTACTTCAGCATGTGAGGATTGGCGCCGCCGTGCGAAATGTGGCAGGCCGAGCAGCCTTCCGTCTTCACCGCAGCGTGCTCGAATACGAAAGGTCCCTGCTTATCGCCGTGGCACTTGAAGCAGACCATGTCTCCGGACGAGGACGCGCGGACTTGCCGGACCTGATGGCCGGCCTCCCACGTACCCGCCGAGCCGTGCTGGTCGTGGCAGTCGGTGCACTGGATCAGGCCTTCGTTAACGCGATGCCGGAAGGGCATGTTGAACTGGGATTTCTGCTGAGCGTGGCAGGTGTAGCAAAGTTCGGGCTGGGCCTTGACCAGTAGCTTTTCCCGCGCACCCGCGTGGTGCGGCGAGTGGCAGCTGACGCAGCTGACGTCGTTCTGCCGGTGGAAGGAATTCGAGACGTTCAGGTGATTCGGCCCGGAAGCGTGGCAGGTGAGGCATTGCTTGTTGATCATTTCCGGGGTCGTGGTTTTCGCGCCGAAGTCGAAGATGAGCTTCTTGGCGGCGGGATCCTTGGAGTCGTTCTTTTCGGCGGCCAGTTCGGCGTCGGCGTGGGCTTTGCTGGAACCGTGGCAGGTGTCGCAATTGGTCGCGGCGCCCACACCGGACAGGTTTGCGGCGGAGCGCGATTGGCCGGTGTCTGCGTGAGCCGTTCTGGCGATCTCTTCGACCGAGGTTTTGTGACAATGCGCGCAGGCCTCGACTCCGGCCAGCTGGGTGATATCGACCGGGGCGGCGGCTTGCGCGGCCACCGCGGACGATCCGGCGGCGGGCGGCGTCTGGGCGTACGTAACACTGGCTCCCATAAACCAAAGCGGCAGAGCCAGCAGCAGGACCCACATATAAAGATTCATCGGCGTCTTTTTCATTGGCACACCCTTTTTCTCCGTGTGGCTAAACCGTTCTGTTTTGTGGGCACTCATAAAATGCGACCATTCTGGGTGACGGTTTTCATTTCGTATGTGACACATTCCACGCATCGCCGTGATCCCCTTCCTTTTTTTGTGTGACGCAGGTCACTGGAGAGACCCTGTACGACGGGACAGGCGCGACGGTTGTGCGGGGGGAGAATCATGCCCCATCCAGGTTGCGGGAACTATTTGTGCCAGCTTCCCGCGAGTCCGAATTTGGGCCGTATGGCTATCGCTCGCGATCCCTTCTAGGACATCGGCAGGACGGGGACGGGCTTTATGAACCACGGGGAAGGCAGTTGCCTTAAAGCGGCACCCCCAAGGAATTGGGCAATTAGCTTCGGCGAGTGCTTCCGGCGGAGTTGACCAATTCCTTTCCATCCCTTAACTTGTATTGGTACCTGCATTCGACTCTCTGGGTGGAAGTGTGTTGCATTATTGCGAAATGGACCCGGTCTAAAAGAATCTTGACCAGATTTTCCCCTAATCCAGGAAGAACGGACTGAGAACACTCATATGCCAGGAATCGTAAAGGAACGGCTGTTTACTCCGGGGCCGACGCCGCTGCTGATGGAAGCGCAGTTGCGCGCCCTGACCATGACGCTGCACCACCGCACCGACGCGTTCCGCGCGCTGATGCGCGAGACGCTCGATAATCTGAAATATTATTTCAATACGAAAAACGACATCATTGTGTTCGCAAGCTCCGGAACCGGCGCGATGGAGGGAGCGGTGTCAAATCTGCTTTCTCCCGGCGACCGCGTGCTGATCGGCACCGCTGGAAAATTCGGCGAGCGCTGGGTGCAGTTGGCGAAGGCCTACGGGATCGAATCGGTGGTGGTGGAAGCGCCGTACGGTCAGGAAGTACCGGTCGGCGAAATGAAGAAGCACTTGGAGTCGGGCGGCTTCCGCGCCGTGTTCATTCAGGCCACGGAAAGCTCGACGGGCGTGCGCAACGACGTCGAGTCGCTGGGAAAAGCGGTGAGCGCGCTGCCGGATTGCTGCTTCGTGGTGGATGCGATCACGGGCCTGGGCACCACCGATCTGCGCCCGGACGAATGGGGCGTGGACATCCTGATCGGCGGATCGCAGAAAGCGACCATGATTCCTCCGGGCCTGGCGTTCGCCAGCATCAGCGACAAGGCCGGCAGGGCCATGGAGAAGTCCAAGCTGCCGCGCTATTACTTCGACTACGCGAAGGAGCGCAAGAGCCTGGCGAAGGGCGAATCCAGCTACACGCCCGCGACTTCGCTGATTGTGTGCCTCCATGCGGCGTTGAATTACATCAAGGAACTTGGGCGCGAAAATCTGATCGCCAACGCCGAGCTGCTGGCCGAGGCTTCGCGCGAAGCGGCCGTCGCGTTGGGGCTGAAGAATTTTGCGGTGGGCACGCCGGCGAATGCGGTGACCTCGATTTGCGCGCCGCCGGGGATTGAGTCCACCAAAGTGGTAAAGGACATGAAGTCGCGCTTCGGCGTGATTCTGACCGACGGGCAGGGGTCGATGAAGGGGCAGATGTTTCGCATCGCGCACCTGGGGTATTACGATTTCCTGGACTTGGTGGCCGTGTTGGGGGCGCTGGAGATTACGCTCTTGAAGGTTGGGCACAAGGTGGAACTCGGCAGCGGCGTGCGCGCGGCGCAGAACGTGTACTTGCGGCATTCGGCCTAAGTAGGACAGGCTTCAGCCTGTCTGCTTTTGACTTCTGCAAGGGTCGCGAAAATCTAAACCAGACAGGCTGAAGCCTGTCCTACTAAAAAAACAAAATGAAAATTCTTGTAGCGGACAGCGTTCCCGATAATGTGATTGCGATTTTGAAGGCGGACCCGTCGTGGGACGTGGTGAATTTGCCCAAAACGAAGGGCAACGTGGCGGAGGAAATTTGCGACGCCGACGCGCTGCTGGTACGCAGCGCCACGAAAGTCACGGCCGCGCTGCTGGAGAAAGCAGAGCGACTGGTGGCCATCGGGCGCGCGGGCGTGGGCGTCGACAACATCGATTTGGATGCCGCCACGCGCAAGGGCGTGCTGGTCATGAATACGCCCGGCGGAAACGCCATCAGCGTGGCCGAGCACACCATGACCATGCTGCTGGCCATGGCGCACCCGGTGGCGCAGGCCGACGCCTCGATGAAGGCAGGGAAGTGGGAGAAGAAAAAATTCACGGGCAGCGAATTACGCGACAAGACGCTGGGATTGATTGGCCTCGGAACGATCGGCACGGAAGTCGCGCGCCTGGCCCAGGCGCACAAGATGACCGTGGTGGCTTTCGACCCCTACGTTTCCAAGGTGCTGGCCAACGAGCAGAACATTCGCCTGGCGCCGCTCGAGGAAGTGTTGAAGACCGCCGATTTCATCAGCCTGCATTGCTCGCTGACGCCGGAAACCACGCACCTGATCAACGCGAAAAATCTTTCACTGACCAAAACTGGCGTGCGCATCGTGAATTGCGCGCGCGGCGAACTGGTGGACGAAGCGGCGCTTCTCGAGGCGCTGGAAAGCGGGCACGTGGCCGCCGCCGGGCTCGATGTGTTTGAAGCGGAGCCTCCCGCCGACCCGCGGCTGGTTCGGCATCCGAACGTGATTGCCACGCCGCACATCGCGGGCTCAACCGAGGAAGCGCAAAACGTGGTGGGCACGCGCATCGCCGAGCAGTTGCGCAATTATCTGGCGACCGGGGCGGTGAAGAACGCGGTGAACATGCCGTCGGTTTCGCCCGAGGAATATAAAAAACTCGAACCGTACATTCAGTTGGGCGAAAAGCTGGGCACGTTCGTCGCGCAGCTCACCGACCAGCCGATTTCGGAAGTTTCCATCAGCTACGACGGCGGCCTCGCGGATCTGAACACGCACCTGGTGAAAAACGCGGTGTTGAAAGGCGTCCTGCGGCAGATTCTGGCCGAGCAGATCAATTTGATCAACGCGGGAAATTTCGCGACTGCGCGCGGCATTGAAGTGGTGGAAGTGCGCAGCGGGCGCCGCGCCAAGTACACGAATTCGCTGGGCGTTGCGCTGCGCGTCGACGGAGAAGCGGTGTCCGTCCTTGGCATGATCGGCCT
>JAIQFG010000157.1 GCA_020073375.1 Terriglobia bacterium
CCGCCCTAAAAGCGGGCGGCCTCTACAAAACCTGCTGCCAACAAGACAGGACGGTTTTGTAGTGCCCGTTCCGTCCCGTGTTTTCCGGGACGGAACGGGCTCTACAAAACCGCCATGTAACGTTGGTCACAGGTTTCGTAGGGGCCGCCCGTTTTTTTGGTGGGCAGTCTTTTGTCACGAACGAAACCAAATCACACCATTACCACCAGTTTTCAATGCATCGTTCTGGCAGCGCCGCCGGTACGGAAACACTTTGGAATATGGCGCATGCAGTATGCAAGAATGATCGTGGGTTTCGAAAAAAATGCTCATTCATCAGATTGTCGCGGCCGCGACACCCACTTTAGAGCGAAGCGTGAGGCGCTGGATCTACCGGCTGGGCGGAATCGGCTTTATTCCTCTCGGGCTCCTGGATAATTCCCTCATTCCGGTCCCGGGCAGTATGGATTTGCTGACGATTTTTTTGTCGGCGCGCAGTGAAGAGTTGTGGCCTTACTACGCTTTTATGGCAACCATCGGTTCACTGATTGGAGGCTACGTCACCTACCGGCTTGCTCGAAAAGGAGGGAAGCGAGCACTCTAACACAGGTTCCCGCGTGGGACGCTGCAAAAAGTCTATAAGAACTTTGACCGCTGGGGGTTCGGCGCGATTGCCATTCCCGCATTTCTGCCGCCCCCCGTGCCGATCATTCCGTCATTGCTCGCCGCGGGCGCCTTACAATACCCGTCCAGAAAATTTCTTTTCGCGCTCGCCCTGGGCCGCGCGATCCGGTACACGCTCCTGGCATTCCTGGCAGCGCGTTACGGGCGGCGAATCATCGCCTCCATCGTGCGATTCGGACATCCAATCCCACTCGTGATTATTGCTGCAATTGTTACGGCGATATTGATTCTTCTGTATTTCGGCCTCGGTAAACGCCAGACGCCTGCATAGTAAAGACCCGAGTTGATTAGCCCAAGCAGCGATTAGTGCAATAGCCCGTACACGTCGAGTTCGGTCTGTGTTCCAACGTAGACTTTAGCGTTGGCAATCGTGGGCACTGTGAACTTTACGGCGTGACCTGCTGTATCCCGTGAAGTCACCATCGCGCTGTCATAAATTTCGTTCGAAAGATTGCTGGGATCGAAGGCCCTCAGAATTGCAGCGGTGTTTGGTGTGGCGAGGGCCCCGCTGCTGTCAACGAGCCAAATGATCGCGTTGCTCGATCCTTTGGCAGAAATCACGGGCGTGGCCCCTTGCGAGCCGAACATTTCCGGCGACTGAGAAGCCAATGGAGACGAGGCAAGGACGCCCCCCGTCACTGGAAACGCCTTCAACTTTCCGTTCCCAGCGGCCACATAGACCGCATTGTTCCAGAATATCGGCGTGCTCAGAATCGGGCCGTCGCCAACAGGCACGGTTTGCACCCGCGTCGAGACGTCGGGACACACGGGATTGTATCCTCCCAGATTGTTGCGATTGGCCAGGTAGAGCGAGCCGCCTTTTGACGCGCCAATCATCAGGTGCGGCTCTGAAGCAGACCCGGCAAAATCCGGAAGAAGAAGAGCAGAGCTTGCACCCACATCCAGGCTCGAGGACTCAAGCGATATTTCATTGCAAGGCGAGAAGTAATCCGCAACAGACAGCGCCCCGGCCGCTCCGAGCCGCAAGAAACTATTGCTGTAGCTTACTCCGCCCCGATTCGCGTCGAATGGCCCATCCCCGGTAAGAACAAAAACATAGTGATTTGAATCCGCCGAAGGTCCGCCGCCGCTTTGCCAGATACCGCCGCCCTGCAAGCCGTCGGGCGTGACGTCGAAGGACATGGTCTGCAGCAGGGTTGAAGAATCGAGCCCCAGCAACCACCCGTGATAATTGCCCTGGCCGCCGTGCGAGCCAAACGCAACGTAAACGGTGTTGTTATCGAGGAGCAATGCCGCTCGTTGATTTTCTAGGGATGGGCTGAACGCTGGAGAGACCGATGCTGACGATGCGATAGGCGCTCCATTTGGCTTGATCTTCGGTTGCCCGGTGGTCAGATCCAGCGCATACATCAACTGGGAATAAACGGGACTGAGACCGATCGTCCTTGTCTTTGCGACGACGTACAGGGTGAAAGAACTCACGTTGATTACAGGAGTGCCGGTAATTCCAACATAGGGCACGATGTCAGCACTCGTAATATCCGTATTGGGTGTCGGGATGGCCTCCGATCCCGAGGGAATGAGACTCGTATGCCAAAGCTGGACGCAAGGATTGGCGTCCGCGTCGAATGCGTAAACGCTGTCTTTTTCGGTCGCAACCAAGACAACGTTGTGTATGCCACTTCCGGGAATCGGAAGATTAGCCACATAGAGAGGCTCGGCATACGCATAACCATCCAGAGGGCACGAAAAGAGTTTGCCGAATGTCGATGAAGATACAGTCGCGGGAGCAAGGGCCAATTCCTGACTATTCACGCCCGATCGTGAGTTGTCGTTGCGCCACGTAAACGTGCCGGGGAGATCGGTGACTTCGACCTGCGCCGAACCGATGGCATTGGGGTTCACCTGCAACGTTGCAATGATGAGATGAGATCCCGCGGCGCCCGGTGTGTATACCCCGCCTGATGTAATCGTGCCATTTGTTGCATTCCCGCCCGGCACGCCATCGACTGACCAATTCACCACGGAATTAGTGACCCCGGCGGTGAGAACCTGCAATTGCACCAGCTGCGATAACGTCACGCTGGATAGAACTGGCGAGAGCGAGAGCGGACCCTGGATTGAACTTAATGCTTGAATGGTGACACTGGAGGACGCGGTTTTAGTCGTATCTGACTGCAGGATCGAGGTGACGGTCACCGTTGGCGGATTCGGAACTGAATTCGGTGCGGTATAGAGCCCGTTCGAATCGATTGTCCCCATTGTTAAATTCCCGCCCGGCACTTTGTTCACCGTCCAATTGACGGCCGTGCTCGCCGCATTCTGCACCGCGGCGGTGAACTGCACTTTGCTGCCTGTGAAAGGTTGCGCCGACTCCGGGGTGACGGTCACGGTAACGGGCGGTGGTGGATCGGAAACAACGCTCCCGCAGGAAATGCAAATCGCCACAAGCGAGAAGAGAACAAAGAGAAATGGAAGATGGAAGCGCCGCAACAAAAAATCGTGCAAGCAAATGCTATCGCCGGGAAGGGGCGTCTCTCGTGGTCGCAGGTTCGATGGGCTGGACATAGCCCCTGCCGCTTGCTCGATATCTGGAGGAAAGCCGAGAGGAAATTAACACAAGGAATAGTTGGCGTCAATGAAATATGTCACGATTAATGACAGGCGGCTAGCTCGTGCAGCCCGACCCTGCGCATGGTCCCCGGCCCGTAAGCTTGCGGTAGAAATTTCGCAAACGGTCCATGATTCCGGGTTGGGGTTCCGCAGGCTGCGGTTGGACATGCTTCTCCGGGGATGCCATGACGGGAGCTTCCGCGACCGTCTGCGCCGGGGCAGGATTTACGTGCCCGTGAAAAACAGCGGACGGGTTCAAGCGCACTTCACGAACCAGAAGAATG
>JAIQFG010000158.1 GCA_020073375.1 Terriglobia bacterium
ATTTCCACCGGGCAACACCACCACAAATTCGGGATCGACTGGGACACGGCGAGAAAGCTGTACCTGGTGCACCGCGATTCGCGTTGGATCGAGTGGCAGGGGATCAGCGCGCACATCGGTTCGCAAATTTTGACGGTCGCGCCCTACCGCCGCGCGGTGTCCCGCCTGGCGGGATTTTTCCGCGAGCTTGGCCGCGCGGGAATCGCCCTGAAATATCTGGATTGCGGCGGAGGGCTGGGCATCCGTTACATGGCGGAACAGCCGCTGGACAAGACCGCGTACGCCGCGGAGCTCGCGCGCATTGTGCGCCCGCTGGGGTGCCATCTGTTGATCGAGCCGGGGCGTTCGCTGGTCGGATCGGCGGGCGTGATTTTGATGCGTGTGCTGTACACGAAGGAAAATCGCGGCAAGGATTTTGTAATTGCGGACGCGGCGATGAACGATTTCATGCGGCCCGCCCTGTACGGAGCGACGCATCCGGTTACGCGCGTGCAGCGCGCGTCCGGGGTGCTCACACGCGCCGATGTTGTGGGGCCGGTGTGCGAATCGGGCGACTGTTTCCTGCAGGACTGGCCGCTGGGGAAAACGGCGGCGGGCGATTTATTGGTTCTGTGGGGAACCGGGGCGTACGGGTTTGCGCAGGCGTCGAACTACAATTCGCGCACGCGCCCGGCGGAAGTGCTGGTCAGCGGGCGGCGCGTGCAATCGATCCGGAGGCGGGAGTCGCGCGCGGATCTGGTGCGCGGGGAGTAGAAACGCAACGGCTGTGGAACCACGGATGCACACGGATGAACACGGATTGAAGAACAAAGCAAAAACTGGAATTTGAAATCTGAAATTTCAAATTTGAAACGAAAATCTGAAACCCGATAAGACCTGGAAATTAAAACCTAAGACTTCCCAACTAAAACCTACAACCCACTACCTACAACCCGGGCCCTGTCCAGAAAATCATTCCCTCATTTTGTCTTTATCCGTGTTAATCCGTGTGCATCCGTGGTTCCAAAAAGGGGCTACCGCTCGCCCCACTTCAGCTTGTTGCGCAGGATTTCAAAGTAGGATTTTCTGGAGGGGCGCACCAGGAGCAGCTTTTCCGCGGCTTTGGCGACGCGGATGTGGTCGCCCTTGGCCAGCTCGATGCCCACTTGTCCATCGAGGGTGAGGAAGACGGCGTCGTCCTCGGCGCGGAAATCGATTTCGATTTTGACGGAATCGGGGACGACCAGCGGGCGGTTGGTCAGCGTGTGCGGGCAGATGGGCGTGATGACAAATGCTTCGACGATGGGATAGACGATGGGGCCGCCGGCGGCCAGCGAGTAGGCGGTGGAGCCGGTGGGAGTCGAGAGGATCAGTCCGTCGGCCTTGTAGGTGGTGACGTACTCGCCGTTGACGCGCAATTCCAGATCCATGATGCGCGCGAGCGCGGCTTTGTTCAGGACGGCGTCATTCAAAGCGATCTGGCGGCGAATGACGGCGCCGTCGCGGAGAATTTCCGCCTCCAGCATGACGCGTTCGCTGATGCGGTGCTTGCCCGAAAAAATTTCCTCGAGAATCCAGTAAAGTTCGTCAAGAGATACGGTGGTCAGGAAGCCGAGGCCGCCGAGATTCACGGCCAGGATGGGGACTTTTCGCGGCGCGGCCTGGCGGGCGGCGGAAAGCAACGTGCCGTCGCCGCCGAGCACGATCAGCAGGTCGGTGCTGGCGGGAAGTTCCTCGCGGCTCAGGGTTTCTCCGGCGAGCGAGCCGAGGCATTCACCGGTCTCGGTGTCGCAGAGAACTTTCACGCTATGCTCATGCAGCCAGGAAATGAGCGGCGGCACCACGCGCGAAAGATCTTCGCGGCGGGGGCGCGCGATAATTCCTACGGTGCGTATCGATTTGGCGTCCGGCGACATGTGTTTTCCGAGGAATCTACTCTAGCATTGATCGCGGGGATTGTTCGGCGCAACTTCGTGGATCGGCATCCAAACATCCGCGCGCGGGAATTTGCTGTTTGTAGCGCCGGCGTCTCGCCGGCAGGTTTGGATGCTGCCTGCGCTCAACAAAACAGCCGGCGAGACGCCGGCGCTACGAAAATGCGGATGCTTCACGCGCGGTTCTTTGTCCAGGCATGCAGGAAAAATTCCTGGTTGCCCTCGGCGCCGGCCAATTTGCTGGGGCGCGCTTCACTGACATCGAGTCCCGCCGAAATGGCCGCATCCCGCACGCGCGCAATCGCTTTTTTGTGCAGGGAGGCGTCGCGCACGATGCCGCCCGCGCCAATATCCTGGCGGTCGAGTTCAAACTGCGGCTTCACCAGGATCAGATATTGCGCGGCGGGTCCGGCGGCGGCCACGACGGCGGGGAGCACCTTTGCTGCGGAGATGAAAGAAACATCCAGAGTCACCAGGTCCGCGGGCTCGGGGATTTGTCCAGGTTGAAGATTTCGCGCGTTCTCCTTAATTTGTGTGACGCGCGGGTCCTGTTGCAACCGCCAGGCCATCTGCTGAGGCGTCACGTCGACGGCGAAGACGCGCCGCGCCCCTTTTTGCAGCAGGCAGTCGGTGAAGCCGCCAGTGGAGGAGCCGATATCGAGGCACGTCTTGCCGGCCGGGTCGACGCGGAAATCCTGCAGCGCGCCTTCCAGCTTGAATCCGGCGCGGCTTGCGTATTTAGCGGAGGCGCCGCTGATTTCGATGCGCGCGTCGGCCGGGATTTGCATGCCCGCTTTTTCCCCGCGCGCGCCGTTCACGCGGACCTCTCCGGCGAGGATCATGGCCTGGGCCTTTTCGCGCGAATCGGCGAGGCCGCATTCGACGACCAGGACGTCGAGCCTCTTTTTTTCGGATTTTGGTTTGGAGTGCACGGGGATCCGCCGACGACAGGCGATTATCGCATGAATGCTGTTGCCTACCTCATTGGAGGCAGGCAGCAAGTGTCCTCAACGCCGCTTCACGTGTAGCATGACGACTGCAATTTTTCCGAAAGTCCCTACGGGACTTTTCAACCAGGGGGGCGATTTTGCATCCTCTTGCAAGGTCTCCTACGCGCGGCGATGGACGATTAATTCGGCGAGTTCCTTCAGGCGCGCGGCGCGCGGGCCGTAGGGTGCCAGCTCCGCCATCGCGGTGGCTTCCAATTCCGCTGCGAATTGGCGCGATTTTTCCAGGCCATACAGCGCGGGATAGGTGGCTTTTTTTTGCGCGGCGTCCTTGCCCGCCGTTTTTCCCAGGGTCGCGGAGGTTTCCTCAACGTCGAGAATGTCATCGACCACCTGAAAGGCCCAGCCGATGGTTTCGCCGAAGCGGCGCAGGCGGGCCACGTTGTCATCGTCGGCGCCGCCTGCGATGGCTCCGGAACCGACCGAGGCGCGAATCAGTGCGGCGGTCTTAGAGCGGTGAATGTATTCGAGTTCCTTCGGCTGGATGTCGCGGCCGTCGGCTTCGAGGTCAGCGACCTGGCCGCCGACCATGCCGTTCACCGTGCCGGCGGA
>JAIQFG010000098.1 GCA_020073375.1 Terriglobia bacterium
CCGAAGCGTCCGGTCCGGGATGCGGGAGGGGAAGATGAGGCGTGCGGCGCGCGCGGGGGCCTGGGGGTTCGCGACGATCCTGCTCGCGACGATGTCACCGGAAGCGGCGCGGGGCGCCGATCCTGACCCCTTCGGCTAACATCTATCAGAGCAAGGTCATCAAGAAGGGCGACATCGAAAAGGGATTCGCGGCCTCGGACTTCATCGTCGAGGGCACGTTCCGCACGCAGATGGTCGAGCACGTGCCGCTCGAACCGCACGCGACCATCGCCATGTGGGACGCCAACGGCCGCGTGACGATTCACTCGACGCTCGGCAGAATTACGCTGGGCCGCGCGGACGTGGCGCGCACCCTGGCCATTCCCATCAGCCGCATCCGCATCGTGGCCACCATCGTCGGCGGAAATTTTGGCGGCAAGAACGAAATCACCACCGAGCCGGTGCTGGCGCTGCTCTCCAAGAAATCCGGTCGGCCCGTGAAGAGCGTGTTCACGCGCCCCGATGAATTCATCGCTTCCACCACGCGCCATCCGCTGATCATGGATTACAAAACCGGCGTGACCAGGGACGGCAGGATTCAGGCGCGCAAAATTCGCCTGGTACTGGACGGCGGCGCCTACTGCTCCTGGAGCGAAACCACCTTGGGCAAGGCCTGCATTTTGTCCGCGGGGCCATACAACATCGACAATCTCTATGCCGAGGCGCATGTGGTCTACACCAACAAGACCATGACCGGCGCGATGCGCGGATTCGGCGCCCCGCAGGTTTGCTTTGCCTACGAGACGCACATGGACGACATTGCCCGGCTAGTCAAAATGGACCCGCTGGATATCCGTCTGATCAACGCGTTTAACGAAGGCTCGCTCAGCCCCACCGGTCAGTCGCTGCAAAGCGTGGTGGTGAAGGAATCTCTGTTGCGCGCCGCGGAAAAATTTGGCTGGCACACCAACGGCAAGGGCGGCGCGAACGGCAGCACGAATGGCGGCCCGAAATTGCTGGAGTCCGAGAACGCCAACGGGAATACGGTGCGCGCATGAAACGACGCGGACGCGGCATGGCTTGCATGTGGTACCCGATCGGGTTCACCGTGGCGGCGAACCCCAGTTCGGCCGTCGTAAAGATGGACGAGGACGGCACGGCGACACTGCTGACCGGCACGGTGGAAACCGGCCAGGGCTCGCTGACGATTCTGGCGCAGATCGTGGCGCAGGAACTCGGCATCGCCACCGATGACGTGGTGGTTGTCTCGGCCGATACCGACGCCACTCCCATGGACACCGGCGCAATCGCCAGCCGCACCACGTACGTCACCGGAAACGCCGCGCGCATGGCCGCCGAGAAGGTCAAGCTGATGCTGTTCGACGTGGCCGCGCCCATGCTCAACGTGAAGCCGCACCAGCTCGAAGCCAAGGATCACAAGATCGTGGTGAAGGGCTACCCGCAGCGCAACATGCACATCGCCGACGTGGCCCAGCACGCGCGCGTGGTCACCGGAGAGCCGCCCATCGGCAGCGCTTCGTTCAATCCCGCAACCGTCGCGCTCGATCCCGAAACCGGGCAAGGCAAGCCCTTCGGCACCTACGTGTACGCCACCCAGATTGCCGAAGTGGACGTGGACGACGAAACCGGTGAAGTAGAAGTCCTCCGCATGGTGGCCTCGCACGATTGCGGCACGCCCATCAATCCCATGCTGGTCGAGGGCCAGGTCGAGGGCGGCATTTCCATGGGCGTCGGCTTCGCGCTGCAGGAAGAAATTCTATTCAACGACCGGGGCGTGCAGATCAATCCCAATCTCACCAACTACATCATGCCCACGTCGCTCGATATGCCGGAAATCGAAGTGGACATCGTGGACAACTACGATCCCACCGGCCCGTTCGGCGCCAAGGGCGTAGGCGAGCCCACGCTGGTGCCCACCGCCGCGGCCATCGTGAACGCCATCTACGACGCCGTCGGCGTGCGCATCACGTCGCTGCCCGCGACCGCGGAAAAAGTGTTTATGGCGATTCAGGCCAAGCGCGAAGCGGAACTCAAGCAGCTTCCTGCGTGATTTTCGTGGCGTAGATTTCAGTCTGTGCGGTTTACGCGTAGGCGGACGCTCCCGAAAGCCTGCATCTCTTACAAATGCCGTGAGTGATGCGCCGCCCGAGAATTCAAAGGCTAAACCACCCGCCTCTGCAAATCATCCGAAAGGCAAATTAAGTACAGATGGTATACGTGCGCAAAAACATATCTTATGCGGGAGGGCATGGTAGCATGACGCCAGCCTTGCGGGGGTATGGGAAGTGCCTGTCAGGATTAGGATCAATCTGGCATTTGGGGCCGGACGCAAACCTCCATTTCGTCCGTCCATTCCAGTTCGGGACTGGAGCCTCTTATCTGGTTTTCAATTTGTCGGATTGCATTTTTGGGGGTGGGATGCGACTGGTCCCGGTTCCCTCCTGTTGTATGGTTTAGGAGTTGGGGCTATGTATGGAGGACAAGCTAGGATCGCACTATCGTTATTTGTCGCTGGAGTAGCTTGGCTTGCAGTAAAAACGCTTTTTTGGGAAGAAACTAGATTCCATGAAGCTAGGGGTATTATCTCTTCTTTGATTATTCTGATTTCAGTACTCGTAGTCCTCATTTCTACTGAATGGATTAACTATACGCTTCCAGGGCAGCTTTTTATGCGACCGAGGGAGGAATTGTATTACCATGTGGTGCCTGCGCCATTTCCACCTGACTATTCTAAACTAACGCCGCCAGCATCGCCTGAATCCAAACTCCAATCGCCAAAAATGGCTCCGCCGACGGCCATAAATGATCTTTCGAGGACTGCTCTAGCTGATTCTCTAGAAAATAGCGCCGGAGAACTTGAATATGCTTGGAACCGTTATTGGTCTGAGGATGGCAAAATTTACAGCCAAATCCAACATCTATCGGTTGATCTGGGAAGAAATAAGAAGGAAATCGGACAACTCAACCAAAAGAGGGGGAGTATAAAGAGCATTTTTACATCGGAAGTTAGAGAAATGTTTCGGGATATTGATCCGTACAGGGCGGAAGCGGTGGAAAGGTTAGGATGGGCAGGAAGAAACCAAGATGATGACGAGGAAGCTTCTATATTCAAAGATGTTATACGAGGCACTCTACCGAAGTTCAGTGTGGATTATGTACATAAGCATAGCGCGTACCTCAGATCACTTGTGAATAGACTTCGGTCCAACTAAGCTGTTTTTGTAAGTATTTTGTATTCAAGATTGGGCGGGTGGCACACACTTTCGCCTATTTTTCAATTGGCGAACGAACAATGCGGAACAATAGCACTGCAATGCGTTAAAACGGAGGGACTGGAATTGCTTTTCCAGGTGGCCGAGCCTTTGTGGTATTCAAAGAGTCTGGATTTTGATCTTTCTTGCGTTCCAGGAACAACACGCTTGTCCGCCAATAGGCCCGAGCGAAAACCGCCGGCGGGACGCCGGCGCCACGAAAACCATTTCCTGAAAATAACTGGCTGCACTAATCCGCCGCGACGGCGGTCTTCTTCCCCGATTTCGGCAACGAGGGTAATGCGGCCATTGAATCCCGTCAAAGTCCCGGAGGGACGACATAACGTAGCACACCGTGGAAACGGTGGGAAATCCAGCGCCATCACGTGCAGCCCCGGAGGGGCGACACAATGTTAGCTTTGTGCCGCCCCTCCGGGGCTTGACCTTCAACCCTGACACGCTCCCACCGTTTCCACGGTGTGCTACGTTATGTCGTCCCTAACGGGACTGGCAAAATATTAGGAGAATGTTGCTGGGCAGAACGCCTAATCCGCAGCGACGGCCGTTTTTTTCCTTGATTTGGGAACCGATGGCGCCGCGGCCGGCGCATCCTGCATCGGCAGCCTAAACCGGCGGATTCCGTCGTAGGAAAAAAGCGCGGAAGCCACCGCGCCAGTGGTCGGCACGCATCCGATTTCTCCCACGCCCTTGGAGCCGTAGCCGCCAATCTCATCCGGCACTTCGATCAGGATGATGTCAATCTTGGGCGTGTCCTTGGCGCGGACGATGCCGAAATCGCGCATCAGCAGGGAATCGGGGCGTCCCTCATGATACGGGAAATTTTCGCTGAGGGCATAGCCCAGGCCCATGTGAACTCCGCCCTCCATCTGCTCGGCGCACAGGCGCGGATTGAGAGCGCGGCCCACGTCATGCGCGGCCACCACGCGCTCGATTCGCCCCTCGTCGTTCAGGATCACCACCTGCGTCGCGTAGCTGAAGGTCAGGTGCGTGGTCGGATTCGTTTTCGATTCGGGAGTGCCGGGCCGCGTGGTGAAATTGCAGACATATTCGCCTTCGTAAACGCGACCGACCAATTCCTCAAGCTTATGTTCCTTCAAATCGGCGGCAAATTTCCGCGCCGCTTTTTGCGCGGCCGCGCAACTCAGCGTGGTGCCGCGCGAGGCCCAGGTTTCGCCGCATTTTCTGCCGAGTTCCTTGTCCCATAGCACGGTCATGAGTTCGGCGGGCAGGCCTGTCTCCTCGCACACGGCCTGGCGCGTCGCGGTGTAAATGCCCTGTCCCATTTCGGTGTAGCCGGTGAGAATCTCCACGCGCGGGCCTTCGAGCACCCGGATCGTGATGTAGCCGCTGTCGATCGTGCCGTTGCCGATGCCGGTGCTCTTGATGCCGCAGCCGAGGCCGGCGTATTTCGCGTTCTTGTACGTGTCCTTCACCGCTTCGAGCGAGCGCCGCAAGCCCAGCACGCTCTCCCTCATGATTTGCCCGGTGGCAAACGCATCGCCGGGATTCAGAATGTTGCGGATGCGAATTTCGTAGCCGTCGACGCCCACTTTTTCGGCGAGCAGGTCCATGGCGCCTTCCATCGCGAACTGCGCCTGGTTGCTGCCGAAGCCGCGCATGGCGCCGCTGGTGGGATTATTGGTGTAGACGGCCTTGGATTCGACGTCCACATGCGGCACGCGGTACGGGCCGCAAGCATGGCACGCCGCGCGCAGCAGGCATTTCGCGCTGGTGCCCGCGTAGCCTCCCGCGTCGCCCACGATGCGCGCGCGCACGGCGAGCAAATGGCCCTCGGCGTCCGCGCCGACCGTCAGATGCACGTTGATCGGGTGGCGCTTCACGTGATGCTGCGTGGACTGCTTGCGCGTGAGGACTGTTTTCACCGGGCGCTGCAGCAGGAACGCGGCCAGAGCCGTCTGTCCTTGAATCGATAATTCTTCCTTGGCGCCGAACGCTCCGCCGCTGGCCGACAGCGCGATCTCCACGTCGTCGATCGGTATATTCAAAATTTTGGCAATCTGATCCTGATCGTGGATCGAGCCCTGGCTCTCGGTGTGAATCTTTACGCCCTTGCCCTGCGGAATCGCGAGGCATGCCTCGGGCTCGAGGAATGCAGGATCGATGGCCTGCGTTTGCCAGGTGCGATCGATAACGTGCGCGGCAGTTGCGAGCGCCGCGTCCACGTCGCCGCGCGAGAATGCAGTGCTGCCCACCAGATTCGGCGCGGGCCGCAGCGTGTCCGGTCCATGCACCTGGATCGCGCCATGTTTCAATGCTTCAAACGCATCGGTCAACGGCGTCAGCACTTCGTAATCGACTTTTATTTCGGCGGCAGCCATGCGCGCGTGATGCTGCGTGTCCGCAACAACCATGGCCAGGAAATCTCCCACGCAGCAGGTGGTTTCGCCCACGGCCACGAAAATCGGCAGGTCGGGAACGGCGATGCCCGCTCCGCGCGCGGCGAAAACATCGGCGGCCGTAAGAATTCGCACCACGCCGGGCATCGCCCGGGCCTTTTCCGTGTGGATCGCCAGGACTTTCGCGCGCGGATGCTCGCTCAGAACCATCGCCCCGTGCAGCATTCCTGGCACGCTCATATCGTCCACGAACGCTTTTTTGCCGAGCGTCTGATCGAGGCCGCCAAGGCGCAGCGGCGACATGCCAATCCCGTTTCCTTTTGAGGATTTTCCCGGATTGGCGATTGCAAAGGCCGGATTGCGGCTGAGGCCAAATTCCTCGCCGAAGAAATTGTGCCGCCTCGGCTGGTCGCTCGCCAATTGCTTGCCGCTTTTCCAGGCCTCGCCAGCGGTCTGAATCGCGTCCAAGATCCGCCCGTATCCTGTGCAGCGGCAAACGTGCGCATCGAGCGACTTGGCCACCGCCACGCGGTTATCCGCCGTCCCGTTTTCGACCAGCGACGCCGCCCGCACCACGATTCCGGGGATGCAGAAGCCGCATTGCACGCCCCCTTCGAGGACGAAAGCGTCGCCCAGCACCTGGCGCAAATCCTCCGGAAGTCCTTCCAAGGTAACGACTTCGCGGCCCTCCATCTGTTCCGGCTTGCGCAGGCAGGCCATGGCCGGGCGCCCGTCCACCATCACCGTGCAGCAGCCGCATGTGCCTTCCGGGGCGCAGCCGTTTTTCGCGGACGTGATGCCGCACTCCTCGCGCAGCACGTCGAGGAAGTTCATCCCCGGCTCGTAAGAGACCTCGGCCGGCTTACCGTTTAGTTGGAATTGGACTTTTGGCACTTTTTTACCCATGGGCGCCGTGCAGGGCGGGCAGGCTGGAGGTCCAGGTCGGGGGACCCACATCCATTTAGATTGTCTCACGAAGCAAAAGGTTACAGGCAGTTACTTGGGGGGAGGGAGGCATGGAGGCAAGGAGGCATGGAGGCAAGGAGGCAAGGAAGCAAGGAGGCAAGGAGGCAAGGAAGCAGGGAGGGAAAAAAGCCGGGAGGCAAGGAGGCATTGTGGGTCGCGGCTTTAGCCGCGACATTTATGCTATTGAATAAAAAGGGCTTCAGCCCCTGGCGGATCGTCCGATACACGGGCCGACGCCTAGATGGCGACTCCCGGGGAGTTCGTGGGTCGATGTCTTACTGCTCCTTTCCCGCCTTCTTCAGGTCGTTGAAGGTGATGTTGTCCTCGCAGATCATTTCGGTCAGCTTCCAGTCCGGTTCGAGGACGTAGACCCGCTCGCCTTCCCATTTGTGAGTATATGTTTTCGGGTCGTCGATTGCGATGTGTACAACCAGGGTGTCGTGTTTGGGACGCGAGATGCGTTCAATCACGTGCAACTGGTCGGAATGCGGGAGGCCGGCGCGATCCAGCCACGTCTTGTCATTGAACCCGACCGAGTCGATGACCAGCGTGTCTCCCTCCCACCAGCCGACCGAATCTCCCATCCAGGACGGGTCAAGGTCCTTGGCATGTTCGTGGGAGCCGGTGGTGGTGTAAATCTGGCGGACGAAATGATTGAACTCAAAGAGCTGAATGACGCGGCCGGGGATCTGCACGATCTCCATGGGAAACGGGTGCACGTAAATGCGCGGCACGCCTGTCGGAAAACATCCGATTTCATTGCCTGTCGTGGGATTGACCAGATCGGTGGAATCGACGACGGCGCGCGGGCCCCAGGACGGTTTGGTCTGCTCGTATTGCGCCTTGCCCCAAGGCGTCATCTCCGGAATATCGCCGGTAAAGGAGTATCCTGCGTACTTTCGGGCGCTGGGCGGCATGTGACCTTCCCAGACGCCGGAGAAATCGGGCGCGCCGTCCGCGGTTTTCGCGGCTGCCTGCGCCGCCGCGGGCTTTGCGGCTGGTTTCGGAGCGGTCTGCGCGTGCAATCCGGACGGGAAGAATACGGCAGCGGCCAGCACAAGGGCGCCGCTTATAGCCTCCAATAAAATTGTCCGGCTCAACTGAAAGTTACGCATATCCGGGAATCCTCCCATCGTTCGGATCGAATCCATCCACGGCGAAGCACGCGACGCTGCCTCTTCCGCACGCTGCGGCATAGGGGCAACTGGATTTGGCGGAGCTGTCCGGCCCTAGTACTGGCCGGGCTCGGGTGGCGGGCCCAGCGGAATTTCCGCGCCGTTGGTGTATGAAATTTTCCGGAGATTCAAAACCTTCAGCCCGTTCTTGGAGGGCGAGCCGGTCACCGTGATCTGGTCGCCGGGTTTCAATTTTTTTCCGCTCCAGCCGAAATGAACCAGATGATTCGGCGCGGTCATTTCCACCGACCATACGGTGACGACGCCCTGGTCGTCCTTCGCTTCGAGGGTGATGAGCGGATGCGGCTGGATGAATTGGAATTCCTTCACCGTGCCCGTCAGCGTGAGCATATGGGTCGTGTCGTACGCCGAGCCCCCATGATGCGCCAGCGCCGGCCCGGCAAGCGCAAGCGCGCACGCCAAGCCCAAACCAATCCCCAGCAATCGATTCCTCATGAGTGAATGCCTCCCGTTGCTGCAAAGTTTGCCATCTTCGGATTAGGTATGTCAATGGATTAGCGCTTCCTGGAGTGCTACTGGCGATGAATTGGGGGAGGGCCGATTTTTTCTTGTAGCTCAATGCGGCGCCAACTTGACCGGAAACATCGCAAGGATCCAAGTTCAACAGACCCATTTCGCACATTCTCCAACAGGCTCTGCTTGACTTGAAAATGACACTGGCCTATCGTCTCCCAAGCTGCGCCCGCGCGCGCGAACGGGGTGAAACACCCTTGCGCAGGGCGCAAACTTGTTGAAACCCATTTTCCGCGCGGCGCCGTCCAACGGTGCGTCTCCCTGCTGCGCGAACGGTTGCCACGGAACTCAAAAATTTTGTTGAAGGAGGCAAGACGATGGATTCGCTGCTGAACGTTAGCCGGAGGGCTTTGGTGAAGATGGGTCTGGCGGCCGCGGGAATTCCCGTGTTGACCGGCGCGTTGGGCGCTTCCGCTTTTGCGCAGGATGCGGGATCGGAAGCCGGGAAAAAGGGCGCGCTTGGCGGCCGGGCCGAGGAGGAACTCTATCCCGCGAAAGGTTTGCCGGGCGGAGGGCAGCTGGAAATTCGCCTGACGCAGTCGATGTTCACCAGCGATCCCGACGCGCTGGAAGTGGCGCAGCGCATGAAGCCATTTAATCTGGAATCGTGGATCGTGGAGTGGACGCGCGTCGCGGATAAGAATGCGGAAGAAGCCGAAAGGCTCGCGGGCGAGGGCTACAAGGTCACCGCGAATGAATTTTATCTTCGCGCATCCAATTTTTACCGCGAGGCGTGCTGGCCCATGCCGGTTGACGAGCCGCGCATGCTGCCCACGTACAAAAAAATGCGCGCCGCCTTCGACAATGCCTGGAAAATGACGCGCGCGCCGTTTGAGCGCGTGCAGATTCCCTACGAAGGCAAAATGCTGGACGGATATTTCCGCAAGCCGAACAATCCGCAGGGCAAGAAATTCCCGGTGATTATTCCGTTCCAGGGCGCGGACACCATGGCCGAGGCCACCATCGGGGGCGGCGCCGCGTACAACGCCCGTGGCATGGCTTACCTGGCTGTCGATTTCCCCGGACAGGGAGGCGCCATGCGCCTGCACGACCTGCACCTGCCGCCGGACACCGAACGCATCGCCAAGGCCATGATCGACTATCTGGAAACGCGCCCTGACGTGGACGCTACGCGCGTCGGGATGCAGGGCATCAGCATGGGCGGCTACGGCGTGCCGCGTGCAGCCAGCGGCGAGAAGAGAATCAAGGCCGCGTTCATGAGCAGCGGGTCCTATGATTTGAAGTCAGACCTGTTTGAATACTATCCGCCGATTCAGGAACGCGTGCGCTGGATTATCGGAGCCAAGGACCTGGCCGATGCCCGCAAGCAGCTCAATGAATACAATCTGGGCGCTGGACGCGCTGCCAAGATCGAGGCGCCCATGCTGATCGGATACAGCAAGGACGACCGCATCATGGATCCGGCGGGCGCTCTGCGGCTGTATGAGGCGGCCACCAACTCCAAGCGCGACATGGTCGAAGGCACGGGCCATGCCCAGGCCTCGAACGCGGGAGGGCCGCGATCGTCGCGTCCCGTGGTGTTTCCGGATTGGGCTGCCAAGACGCTCAAGGCTGACACCTAGATCCGTTTCCAATCTTCCGGAAAAGTTATGAAGGGCCGGCCCCACTCGCGGGGCCGGCCCTTTTTTGCGTTACAAGAATTTTTTCCGCGCCTGGCCTCCGGCAAATTTTCAAGTCCGATTGTGCGCCATTGCCCCCACAATTTCCTGAATGATTTTGCTCGTTTCTTGCGTCACGCAAAATGCCTCCGACAGGATTCCGATTTTGAGTGGCGACAATTCAGCGGAAAAGATGAGGGCGAAACTAAGAAAAAGACGCCTTGTTCGATTAGCTGAACAGTGGAAAGCGGCAAACTGTCATTCCCCTGAGACGGATGTGCCTGTGGGGCACTGGTTTAGCGGGTTTCCAAGCAAGCTTACATAGAATTTACAACATCATTACTTGACCGTTACCAGGGGGGATGTTTCACTGCAACCACTAATAGGGTGTGTGTTTCGCAAGGATTGGGGAACGGCAATGTCGGAAGGGAATCAAGCCTGATTCCCATGCGCGTTCTTCCCGTCCATAACTTTGAGCATATGTCGACAATCAGGCTCCTGATGCGGGTGGACTACGATGTCCTTCCGCACTTCAGCGCGCCTGATTGCTCTGGGCATTCATAAGGGAATTGCTTAATACGGGCCAAGGCATTTTGCAGTTTAGATGCTGGTTTCTAAATCGTTAGATTTGGAGGCGCGTATGACCAATCCGAAGTGGGTGTGTGTCAGACAATTGACACAGTTTTTGGGGGGGTGTTTGGGGGTGCTGCTGCTGAGCTTGTCCGCATTTTCTCAAGCCAATAGCGGCCGGATTTCGGGGAGCATTACGGACCAAAGCGGCGCCGTCATCACGGGCGCTACAGTAAGCGTCAGGGACGCGGAAAGGGGCACGACGCGGACTTTGACCACGGACGATGGGGGCGCGTACAGTGCGCCGAACCTGATTCCGGGTACATACGTGGTAAAGGTTGAGTACCAGGGTTTTAAATCCGTGGAACGGCAGAATATAGTCCTGGAAGTGGGCAAGGAAGTTCGCGTCGACCTGTCGCTGCAACCGGGTGAACAATCGCAGATGATCACGGTGACCGAAGCCATTCCTCTGGTGGAAACCACCAACGCTACCCTGGGCGGAACGCTGCAGCCGGGCACGATCGCCGACCTTCCCTTGAATGGCCGGAATTTTATGAACCTGCTGCAGTTGCGGCCGGGCATCACGGTCTATCCGGGAGGCGGCGCATGGACGCAGACCACCAACGGCTTGCGTCCCGAGCACAACGTCTACATTTTGGACGGAATCACAGCCATGGAGCCGCTGGGAGGCCAGAGCACGGTCAATTCGGTCAGCCTCGCCGGCGACGCCGCGACGCTGCTTCCGATCGACACGATTCAGGAATTCAACACGCAACAAAATCCCAAGGCTGAATTCGGTTGGAAGCCCGGCTCCATCACGAACGTGGCGTTGAAATCGGGCACCAACACTTTGCACGGCACGGCCAATTACTTTGGACGCACCGATGCGTTAGATTCAAAGAACGCTTTTTTGAAGGCGGATCAGAAGCAACACATCGGCCTGAAGGAATACGGCGCCACCATCGGAGGCCCGATCAAGCAAGATAAGATTTTCTTCTTCGGGGGTTACGAGGCCCAGCGCTACTCGGTGGGCAACCCGACCACGTTTACCTATCCTGACGAACCCAGCGTCATCACGGCTTGCAACTTCGTCAAGACGGCGGGGATTCCGCTGAGCCAAACGAGCTTGAAAATCGCCGGACTGGATGGGAATTGCGCGCGAACTTCAGGCTATTCGATCTTTGATCTCCCATCCGTCTATGCCAGGGATTCAGCTACTCCCAGCAACGTTGCCGGGAGCATGGATACCAACTTTCACGTGGAAAACGGCCTGGCCAAGGTGGATTTCCACATCAACGACAAGAATTCGATCAATGCCAAATACTTCGTCGGCCACGACACCGGTCTGGTTGTGAACAGCACGAACATTACACAACTCTACTGGCGGCCGCAGGTCAAGGCATGGACGGATTTTATCGGGGCGCAATGGACCTATGTTGGGAATTCGTCCGTGGTCAACACGTTCCGATTCGGTTTCAACTACTTCACGCAGAGTTTTGAAACTTCCGATTGCGGGGGCACCGGCGGGGCTCCAAACTTTGGAATTCCGTTCGGGTATGGCGGCGCCAACAACGATGTGAAGCCCAATTGCGGATTCACGGTCATCCAATTTAACGGATTTAGCGGAGCGGTCGGTTGCTGCGCCAGCTTTCCCAAGTTTTACGGACCCGACCACATTTCCGAGTTCATCGATAACGTCTCGATTCTCCACGGCAAGCACACCTACAAGCTGGGCGGCGAGCTCCGCGCCAGCACCATCGGGAATGCGGGCGGATTCAATCGCGGCCGCGGCCAGGTGCAATTCAGAACCGCGGGCGGAGAGAACACTCTGCAAAACTTCATGCGCGGGTACATGGGAACGGCCGGGCAAATTTACATCGGCGACCCGCGACGCCACTTGAGCATGCAGGCCTTCGCGCTCTTCTTCCAGGATGACTATCGCATTTCGCGAAACGTCATCTTGAATCTGGGGATGCGCTACGAGTACGTTACGCCGCTCAAGGAACTCAATAATCGGCTGGCAAATTTCAGTCCCAGCACGGGTATCCAGCAACTGGGGTTGCAGGCCACCCAGATGTGGAACGCGGATAAGAATAATTTTTCTCCCCGTGTTGGCGTTGCCTGGGACGTTCGCGGCGACGGCAAGACCGTGGTGCGGGCAGGCGGCAGCATCATCTATGTAACATCACCATTGTGGAACGAGATGTATCAGCAGAACACCAACAATCCCACGTCGGGCCTGAACGGGAACGCCTCCGGATATCAGACCTGTACCGGTTTGACGCCTGACACTTGCACCGCAGGGGTCGGCAATATCGTGAATGCCGGCATCCCGCTCGGGCAAGTCCCCCTGGTCGGTGGCGTACCTCAGAATCCGATTCCGGGGCAGGTCAATTGGAACTCCAACACCAACAACGTCTACGGTGGGAATATCTACCCGGGCGTTGCGGATGCGGCAAGCGTGTTCAAGTGCGCACCGAACAAGCTGTGCACTATCCAGGCCACCGATTACAATTTGAAAAGCGCCTATGTCTCCAGCTGGTCGCTGGGCATCCAGCACGCGATCACAAATAATCTTTCCGCGGAAATCAACTACGTCGGCAACCATGCGACGAAACTTGCCGGACTCCAATATACGAATACGCCTGCACTCGGAGCCGGCTATTGCCTGAACCCCAACGGCTCTGTTTTCAGCGCTGCTCAAATCGCGGGCGTTGCGGCGTTAGCCGCGCAGGTCGGCGGGTCCGGCTGCCCGGCTTCGATTACCAGTGCGACGGGCGACAACGCGAACGCGATCCAGTTCTCGCGGCCGCTTAACTCCAAATATCCCTACTATTCGTATATTTACACTTTGAGTAACCCATATTCCTCCAATTACAATGGATTGCAGGCTACGCTGACTCAACGCGACATTCACGGCCTCTCCTATACGCTTGGGTATACATACGCCCACGCGTTTGACCAGGCCACTGGAGCCGAACGGGGCGGGCCCGCGGGAATCCCATTCGATCGCAGCCTCGATTACGGCAGCAGCGATTTCGACATCCGCCAACGGTTCACTGCCACGATCACCTACGCCCTCCCGGGTAGAGATGGCTATGCGCAAATGATGAAGGGATGGAAGCTTACGTCCATCGTAACCCTTCAGAGCGGTTTGCCCTGGGGCGTGGCGGGCAACCGGGGAGACGATCCCTCGGGAATGGGCGAGTCGAATAGCGGTTCCGACGATCCAAACCGTTGGAATTTCTATGGCGACCCGTCATCGTTCAATGGCCGCGGTGTCACTCCGATCCCGTATTTTTCGGGAACCAGCAACGCCTCATGCCTCGCAAAAGCTCAGGCACTTGACAATGCCTCCAATCCTGCCGGCTTCCAGACCCTTGGAACATCCGCACTGGCGCATTGGGGCTGTTTCGTGAGCGAAGATGGAAAGGCGATTATGACTCCACCAGCGTACGGAACCGTCGGAAACATGAGCCGCAACATGTTCCGCGGCACCCCGATCCGCCTATGGGACTTCTCGGTAATCAAGGACGTTCGATTCTCCGAGAGGTTCCGCGGCGAGTTCCGCTGGGAGGTCTTCAACCTACTTAACCACACCCTATACGGCAGCCCGCAATTCAACGGCGCAGGCGGCAACCTGCCCGTGGGTGCCACCACGGTCTTCGGTACGGCGCTTTCTACGCCGGACGTGGCCAACAACAATCCCTCGCTCGGAAGCGGCGGCCCGCGAGAAATGCAATTTGGTCTCCGTTTGACCTTCTAGGCATTCACAGGAGGTCCGATCGGTTAGCAGAAAGGGCCGTCCCGACTTAGTCGGGACGGCCCTTTTGTTTGCTTTTCAGGGTGTCGGTGAGATAGACCGCTTTGGGTGTCGTAGAGGCAATTTTCTGGCCCTGTGGCTCGCCTGAAACCTGAAGGGAAGCTTAAGACAATAAAAAGTGTTCCATATGGCGAACACGAAAATGCCCCGAAATTCACCCCGATTCCAGTTATCGAACTGATATCAATAAGGTTAAGGAGAAATGTGTCCGTAAGAATAAACGGGCCGGGAAGATTATTTGAGGATTTTGCTTGACCATTAGGCCCGACGGTGTAATTGTTTGCCCAAAAGCGGGGTAGGGTTGCCACGGTTTTGACTACAGTCTAGTTTTGGTGGACGAATGACTTGTAATCGGCAAGGTCATTTTTGTTTGGCGCGAAATCGTGGCGGACAATCTGCGCTTTCATTCTTATCACGAATGCACGTTAGAGGACGGAAAAGTTCCCGGTACATTTTCAGGAGAATCAAAGCGGGTTGGGTGCTGTCCTGAATTATTGCTTAGGCTGATTGGAAGTGCACTTCGGGCGACATGCCGCGGTTCCTGCGGCTCGTTACTGAAGTGGAAGGAGAAGTGAATCATGCAGCCAAAACAGGTCGTCATCGAAACCTCCGAATTTCGATGGCGCACAGGAGGGGTGGAAGATGAAAGCAAGTGAGGTGGGAAGCAACTGTTGTAGCGAGGTGAGATTCACTCCCAGGGATTTGAGCATAGCAACGGCTCAATCCGTGATTCTTCGCCACGCCCGCATAGCTTTGCAGGTGCTCGCCACGGGGTTGGCGGTGCTTCTGCTTTGCATGCCCGCATATTCACAAGGCAGCGCGGGCAGAATCAGCGGCACGATTATGGATCAAACCGGCGGCGCGATCGCGGGCGCCACAGTTACGATTACCGATACGCAGAGAGGCGTTTCACGAACGCTAACCACCGATGACGCGGGCGCCTATTCGGCCCCGAACGTAATCCCCGGCACGTACTTGGTCAAGGCGGAAGCAAAAGGGTTCAAGACCATTCAACACGAGAACGTCGTGCTTCAAATCAACCAGGATATCCGCGTGGATCTGACGCTTCAACCCGGCGAGCAGCAGCAGACCATCACCGTAACCGAGTCGATTCCCATGGTGGAAACAACCAACGCTTCACTCGGCGGGACGGTCACTAACCAGACCATTAATGAGCTTCCGCTCAATGGCCGCAACTACCAAAACCTGCTGGCCCTGCGGCCGGGCGTGCAGATTTATCCTGGCGGCGGCGCATGGACCCAGAGCACCAACGGCCTGCGCGCGCATGACAACGTCTACATGGTGGAAGGCATCGACCACAGCGATCCCTGGCTGGCGCAGAGCGTCATCAACGCCGTCGGGTTCGCCGGCGACGCCGCCACGATCCTTTCCATGGACGCCATTCAGGAGTTCAAGACCGAACAGAATCCCCGCGCCGAATTCGGTTGGAAGCCCGGCAGCCAGGTCAACGTCGGTCTGAAGTCCGGGACCAACACGCTTCACGGCACGGCCTTTGCTTTCGGACGCACCGATGGTTGGGACGCCCGCAACTATTTCAATACCACCGATCAGGCGAAGGAAGGCATCGCCATGGAGCAGTTCGGCGGCACTGCAGGCGGCCCAATCGTAAAGGACAGGCTGTTCTGGTTCGGAGACTATGAGGGCCAGCGCTACACCCTCGATTCCGGATGGATTGGGACTGCTCCGATCACAGCCGCCGGTGTGGGCGACGCGAGTTCAAACCTGATCTCGGCCTGCAATGCTGTTCTTACCGCCTTCAACGCTAGTCCGTCGAGCGGCAAGCCCGTCACGGCCCTTAGCGCTCACTTGGCTGGTCTGAATACGAATTGCACGCCGGCCTCGGGCTATCCCGGATTCTTTCCGGCCAACAACGGGGCCGACGGCATAAATTTCCCCACTGGACTCGTCAGCACCAATACGAGCGACAGCGGGCTGGGCAAGATCGACTTCCACGTTAATGACAAGAACACCTTGAGCGGCACGTTTTTCCGTGGCCAGGAGACCGGCGTCTTCGCCGACGCCCTCACCCTGATGCAGCCCTACTGGCGGTCACTGCTGACGATGCAGTCCGAGACCGGCAACGTCAACTGGACCTACACGCCTAACTCCACGGTGGTCAATGAAGTCCGCTTCGGCTATGCGCACTTCGCAGAGGCTTTCCTCAGTGTGGATCACAACGTGAATCCCTTCACCGGGTACGGCATCAACACCGGCGTGACCAATCCTGCGTACTTTGGGGCTCCGGACATTTTCCTCCAAGGTGCGGTTGGCAGCGGCTTCCAGCTCGGCGGTGAGTGGCCGAAGTCGGTTGGACCCGATAACGTGTTGCAGTTCACCGATCACGTCTCGATCCTCAAGGGCACGCACTCCTTCAAATTCGGAGGCGACCTGCTGGCAAACACCTCCGAGAACAACGTCACGGCGCGCGCCAAGGGAGATTTCCGCTTCAAGACCTTGACGGACTTCTTCACAGGAAATATGAATCGCGCCCGGCTGACGGTCGGAGACGCCAAGCGCAATCTCTCTAACTACGGCTTCGGCGTGTTCCTCCAGGATGACTGGCGCGTCCGGCCCCGGCTCACTTTGAACCTGGGCGTGCGCTATGAGATCAATTCCGTCATCCGGGAACGCAACAACCTGGAAGGCAATTTCGATTCGATCCTGGGCGCCGTGCAGGTGGGCAACCAGATTCCCAATCCCTATAACGGCGATCACAACAATTTCTCTCCGCGCGTGGGCTTTGCCTGGGATATTTTTGGCAACGGCAAGACCGTCCTCCGCGGCGGCGGCAACCTGATGTATGAATCCCTGACCTACGATGCGTTCATGGCGCTCGGCAATCTGGTCGGCCTGCGCACCGTTCCAACCGGCGCCTTTACCTGCTCGGGTGGCGTTGGTGGAGTTGGTGGTTCGTGCTCCAGTCCAAAAGGCAACATTGCCGTCACCCAATTCACACTCACCGGCGGCGC
>JAIQFG010000159.1 GCA_020073375.1 Terriglobia bacterium
GGGCGTTTCGGCGGGTGAGCGAGGCAGCGCGGAATCGGGACCGAAATATTTCGTGAGATAGGCGGTGACCGTGTCCCGGTCTTCTTCGGAGAATGGCCCGATCAGATAGCCGAAGGTGGTGCGCATGTAATTGACGCGGTCGCGCCAGCCGACTTCGTCGCGAACCTGCGCGGCCATGCGGCTCTGAAACCCGTGGCATCCAAAGCAGCGCGTGGTGAGCAGGTCCTTGCCGCGGCCTTCGGGGAGAATTTGCGCGCCCTGGTAGATGGAGATGTCGGTCCAGTGGACGGTTCCCTTTTCGAGGGCGAGATCGTAAGTGGCGTTTTGGTCGGCGGAGAGTTCGATGCCGGTGCGGGGCTCGAAGAGGTAGCCGACGGCGCGGATTTTCAGCTGGTACTGGCCTTCGGGAAGATTTTCGACGCGGTAAGAGCCGTCGCGACTCGATAGGACGTTTACAGTGATGCGGGAATCGAGATTCTGGGCTTCGACGAATGCGCCCATGAAGGGCTTGCCGTCGGGGCCTTTTACGGTGCCGGAGATGGTGGCGGTTTTAGCGAGGGGCGCGAGGGACAATAGGAATCCGGCGAGGATCAGGAATTTGTTTTGTGGGCGCATGGATTCTCCTTATAAGAATGTAGCGCAGATTTCATGAGCTGCCGTGGAGTTTAGTAGCACAGCCACTCCTGGCTGTGTAATTTTTTCGAACCACAGGCGCACCGACCAATTGACCATGATTGCAAAAACCACACAGCCAAGAGTGCCTGTGCTACTTAAGGGCGTCCGGACTAACATGTTCGCAAACACTTATGTTGCCAGCGCGGCCTTCACGCGTTCAGGCGTGAACGGGATTTGGCGGATGCGCACGCCGGTGGCGTCGAAGATGGCGTTGCCGATGGCCGCAGCGACGGTGGTGATGGCAGTTTCGCCTGCGCCGGTGGCTTCCTCGTCGGGGCGGTCGATGAGGACGACGTCGACCTTGGGAACTTCAAAGCCGAGCGGGAGGCTGTGATAGGTTCGCCAGTCGATGGACGTGACGTTCTGATCGTCCCAGGTGACTTCCTCACCGAGGGCGCGGCTCATGCCTTGCAGGGCGCCGCCTTCGCACTGGTTGCGCAGGCCGTCGGGATTGGAGATTGGACCGGCGTCGGTGGAAACGACGATATGTTTCACGGTGATTTTTCCGGTGGCGGTGTCGACGGCAACTTCCGCGACCAGGGCGGCGTAGCCGTTGTCGCCCTCGTAGGCAACGCAGGAAATTCCGCGGCCGGTGACGACGCCGGTTTTCTTCGCGCGCGGGCTCGGTGATGGCCTCGCATCCCAGTTCGCCCCTTTCGCGGCGGCTTTCACGGCGTCGCTCAAACGGGAATTGCTGAGGTGGCGCAAACGGAAGGCCACCGGGTCAGCCTGGGCCCTGGCGGCGAGTTCGTCCATGAAGGATTCATGGGCAAAGGTGTTTTGCAGGCGCTGCGGGGAGCGCAGCGGACCGGTGAAGAAATAGGATTTCGTGTTGTGGATGAGGGAGCGCTCGGATTTGACCGTGCCGGTTCCGTGCGCGACGCCGTTTATCTGGCCGGCCATGTAGGAGACCACGGCGTTGCCATTGTTGCTGTAATTTGCGGGTTCGGGGGCGTTGGCTCGCGGGCGAAATTCATCGGGTTCAAATCCGGCGAGCATTCCGGTGATGACGTTACCGGGTTTGTTGTAGCCGGGGCGATTGCCGAGGACCGGGGACCACGCTTCATGGTCCCACGCGGTGATATTTCCCTGGGCGTCCAGGCCAGCGCGCTCGTCCATGACAAAAGCGAAGCCGTAATTTTCCCAGGCCATTTCATCCTTGCGCGAAAGCTGCACGCGCACGGGTTTGCCGACGGCTTGCGACATCAGGGCGGCGTCGAAGGTGACGGCGTCGGCGCCATTAATTCCATAGCAGCCGGAGCCGCGGCGGTAGATTACACGGATGTTGGCGGGCTTGAGCCCGAGGAGCATGGAGAGCGAGCCGCGCTGGTGCCAGACGCCTTGCGTGGGCGACCAGATGGTGGCCTTATCGCCCTGCACGTCGGCAACGGCGCAGGAGCTGCCCACCGAACCGTGCATCTGGTAGGGATGATAGTAAGTGGCCTTGAGAACGGTCGCGGATGCCGCGAGTTTCTGGTCGACGTCCTTGGAATTTACCGAAAGCGTGTCGCGCGTCGGCTTTTGATTTCGCAAATAATCGTAGAAGGCGTCATGGTTGGGCAGCGCGGGGCCGGGAGTCCAGTTGACTTTCAGCTGGGCGGCGATTTGCACGGCCTGCCACGGTTTTTCGGCGACAACGCCGACAAAATTCTTGCGAACTACAATTTTTACGAGGCCGGGCATTCCGGCGACCGAGGATTCGTCCACATTGATCAGCGTGGCGCCGACGGACGACGGGCGCACTACCCTGCCATGGAGCATTCCGGGGACGGTCACGTTGTGTGCGTACTCGAAGCGGCCCGTGGCCATCTCGGGCATATCGGGACGCGGAATTGGCTTGCCGAGAATGGTCCACTCGCTGGCGGGTTTTCTGGGGGCGGTGGTGTCCACCTTCAGATTGAACTTGTTCCCTGCTACCAATTCACCGTAAGCGATTTTCTTGCTGGGGTCGGCTTTGGAGCGAATTTCGCCATCGATGGCGGTGAGCTGGTCGGCAGGAAGATTCAGTTTTGCGGAAGCCATCTGCAAGAGCGCCTGACGCGCGGTGGCAGCGGCGCCTGCGAGGTTGTTGCGATTGAAATTCGCGGGGCTCGATTGGCTGCCGGAGGTAACGCCCTGATCGGGCGTGAACATGGTATCGGCCATGACGAGATTGACGCGGCTTAGAGGGACGCAAAGTTCCTCGGCAACCAGCTGCGTTTGGGCGGTGGACATGCCCTGGCCGAGTTCTTCTTTTCCGGTGTAGGCGGTGACGCTGCCATCGGTGTTGATGGCGATCCAGGAATCGACTTGATTGGCCGCAGGAGCATCGCTTGCGGCGTCGGCGCCGCCGAACTGGGCGCGCGCGGTTTGCGGCGCAAGCAGATCGCCCATGCTGAACGTGACAATCATGGCGCCACTGCCCTGCAGGAATGAGCGGCGTGAAAATCCTGCGCGGTCCAGAGCCTGCTGCGCGGCTGGAGTGAGCGAGGTCTTATTCTTCTTGCGAGATGGAGATTTCATCGGGCCATCTCCTGTTTCGCGCGGCCGATGGCGCGCAACATGCGCGTGTGCGTAAAGCAACGGCAAAGGACGCGGGACATCGCTTCCTGAATCTGTTTTTCGTTTGCTTTGGGATTCTTGTCGAGGAAGGCTTTGGCGGTGAGAATCACGCCGTTCAGGCAAAATCCGCATTGCGCGGCCTGCTCCTCGATGAACGCTTTCTGGATG
>JAIQFG010000009.1 GCA_020073375.1 Terriglobia bacterium
CCTTGCCTGGATCTGCTCGTAAGCTGGATTCTTCATCCCGAACCTCCTGCGGTGGGCTGTAAGAATAACCCACCTGTCCGGGATGTCTATTAGCAGCTACAGTTTGCGCAAGGGTGGGGATATCATCCTCGTCTCTTTCCCGTGAATCAAACCAAGACCCGCCCTTGAAAAGACGTCAAGGACGGGGCACCCGCCAACCCACAATCTCAAGTCCGTTTCGGTCGGCGACGATGTTATTATCCCTCCGTGAAATCAAGTCGAGGAGAGACTAAAGCTTGGGCCACCCGCCCTGCGAAGTTCGACGACCAGCTATTACAATGCGGATGGTCTTGGCTCGGTGACGTCTTTGGCAAATGGCTCAGGGACTCTGACCCAGAGCTACACCTATGATTCGTTCGCTAAACAGACTGCGTCTTCCGGCTCCCTAATCAATCCATTCCAGTACACAGGGCGAGAGCTGGATTCGGAAACTGGCCTCTATTATTACCGGGCTAGATATTATGACCAGACGACGGGAAGGTTCTTGGGCGAAGATCCAATGGGATTCCAAGCCGGTGTCAATTTCTATGCGTACACTTTGAACAGCCCGACAAATCTTATCGATCCGTCAGGGTTGAATTGGCAAACGAACATCAAGTTTCTAAAGGATTGGGCAACAGGAAGCGGAGCAAAGCAGAGATATTATCGGCAAGGCGATGCTGAAAATGCTGAAATGGAGTTCTCTCCCGGGGCCGACAAGATGCGCGATGAATTTTATAAGGATGGTTGTAAAACAATAGACAAGAAACAAGGATACGGGACATTTCAGGCATTCTGGGACACAGTAGCAAATCCGTTCTATTGGAGCAGTACGGCTGCCCAAGTCGGGGGATTCGCACAGGCCTCATCAATAAACAATCACAACGGAACGGTTACATTTGTGATTCCAAACACTGCGGGAACTCATTCATTCTTTCTTCATGCCGTGCCCGACATCTCTAGTCCCACAGGTCCGATGTCAAATATTGAGCAACATTTCCAGTGGACTGAAATGATCGATACTTCGAAATGTGGCTGCAAATGATGCGCAACCGACTGTTCACGCTCTGTTATTTTTTAATACTTCTCGACCTTGCTGGATGCTCTACAACCGTCTCGTCACCGAGTATTCCCGGAACATACACTGCCACTTATTCATTTGGTGATTCGATTCTTACTCTCGAGCCTACCGGTAAATTTACACAAGAGGTCAACATTAAAGATCAACCTCCAGCCGCAGCCCAAGGAACGTGGGAGTTTGATTCAGCCCGAAGCTCGATCGCGTTGCACGGAATTATCCCAGTGGGTGACGAGTTCGACCATCTAAAGAGCGATTGGCGACGAACCGATGACTTCCCGAACATACCCGTCGAGCGATTGTGGTTCAAAGTCAATATTGAACTAAGTGAAGGTCATCCTTACATAAAGCGATAGCGGGTTGTCGTGACGACTCATCGCGGTTTTTATAAATCATTTGACGCTAGTAAGCGTTCCACTTCCCCACAGCAAAGCGTCCGGCTTGCATCTGAGATGCAGATCGATTCGTCGAGACCGTAGAGGCCTTCGACGATTTTCCTGAAACTCCATAAATAAGGAGACTTTGCTCACCCAGTAAAAACGAAGCTACCCCCCTACGTGGGTGCTTAAAATGCCCTCTGAAAACCTCCATTTCTAAGGAGGATTTTGGAGGCACTTTTGGCAGATTGGGTCAGGCGGTTGTTTCTGAGGGTGCCAAAACCACTGTGCTGGAAAACACCCCAACTTTCGGCTCCTCTTGACCTTCACCCCAAAATCCGCACAAACCTGAGTATGATTTCGCAGTTCGGAAAAGGGGGAGAGGCATGTCCAAAGGAAAACATACGGAAGCGGAGATCATCGCAGCATTGAAGCAGGTGGAGGCGGGGCGAAAGGCCGAGGATGTGGCGCGGGAAGTGGGGGTTTCCAAGCACACGATTTACGCTTGGAAGGCGAAGTATGGGGGGATGGAAGTGAGCGAGGCGCAGGAGGCCAAGCAATTGCGTGACGAGAACACACGATTGCGGAAGCTGGTGGCGGATCTGAGTTTGGATAAGGACGCGTTGCAGTCGGTGATTCGAAAAAACGGATGGAGCTCGCAGTCTTGAAGGCGGCTGTGGAGCAGGTGCGCGAGGAGTATGCCTTCAGCCAGCGGCGGGCGTGCGGGCTGATGACGGTGGCGGTATCGAGTTACCGGTATCAAACCAAACGCAGCGATGAAGGGCTGCGCAGCAAGCTGGTGGAATTGGCGCGGGAGAAGCCGCGGTTCGGGTACCGGCGGCTGCATGTGCTGCTGCGACGCAGCGGCGAACTGGTGAACCACAAACGAGTGCAGCGCGTGTACCGGGAGGCGGGGTTGAGCATTCGGCGCAAGAAGCGCAAACATTGCGTGCGGAGCGGACAGCCGCTGCGGGCCTGCACTGCGGCGAATCAGGAGTGGGCGTTGGACTTCGTGCACGACGCGGTGGAAAGTGGGCGAGCGATCCGCGTGCTGAGCGTGGTGGATGCGTATACGCGAGAGTGCCTGGCGTTGGAAGTAGACACCAGCTTCGCGAGCCGGCGCGTGACGCGTGTGTTGGAGGGGATCGTGGCGGCACGCGGTGTGCCGCAGGCGATTCGATGCGACAACGGGCCGGAACTGACGAGCCGGCATTTTCTGGCCTGGTGTGTGGAGCGGAAAATCGAGTTGGTACACATTCAACCGGGACGACCGATGCAGAACGGACGCGTGGAAAGTTTTAACGGGCGGATGCGGGAAGAGTGTTTGAGAGTGAGCTGGTTCGGGAATCTGTTCGAGGCACGGGAGAAGATCGCGGCGTGGCGACAGGAGTATAACGAAGAGCGTCCGCACAGCAGTCTGGGATATCGGACGCCGGAGGAATTCGCGCGCGAACTGGGTGGGGAAAAGGGCTATGGAAAAGGCGCTGCGTGGAAAAGTAAAAGCAACTTTTCCACTGCGCTTGGGAATCCCGCAAACGGCGCGGGATTCCCACTTTCCCACAGCCCCGGCGGCGATGTAATCTCCACCGCCAAGCAGGTGAACGGCCCGGATGTCGTATTATGACGTGTGCGGAGTTGGGGGTGAAGGTCAGACCCATGTTGTCATAGGCGAACGCGTAAGTCCCTGTCGGATCGTTCACCTGAGTAATCTTCCCTACCAGGTCATAGACGTAATCCACTTCCGTCGAGTCCGGATATTGCTTCGCCGTGAGGCGGTTCAGTTCGTCGTAGACGTAGTTGATCGTCTGGCCTTTCCGGTCGGTCTTGCTGGTCAGGTTGCTATTCGCGTCGTAGGCATACGTCTCACTGAGCGAAGATGGGAAATTCGTATTCGTTACGCGGCCAAAGGCGTCATAGGTGAACGCAGTCGTGTTGCTGTTCGCATCCTGGATGCTGGTGAGGTTGTCCTCGGTGTCATACCCATTGTAGGTGACGTGGCTCGCCGCATCGGTGACGCTAGTCAACCTGTCGGCGGTGTCATACGCGTATGTGGTGGTCTTGCCATTCTGGTCGGTCGCCGATGTCCGCCGTCCGCGTGAATCGTACGTAAATGTGGACGTGGTGGAATCGGGATAGGTGATCGTCGTGAGCCGGCTCATCGAGTCATAGGCAAACGTGGTCTGATGGGACAGGGCATCGGTAACTGAAGTGCGATTGCCCTTTGCGTCGTACCCGTAGGTAGTGACGTGGCTCTGCGCGTCGGTAATGGTGGCGATCAGGCCCGCCGTGAGCCAAAAGTACGATGCCGCGGAGGCCGAACGATTTTTCTCCGCATCATATACGACAGAGATGGAGCGCGAGGTCCTTCGAGCCGCGCTTCACGGCGGCTCGTTGCCGGTGACGGCGCAGCACGCGTTCGAGGGCAACAGTGTCGAATTATTTTGACGGGATCAGTGGCATTGAAGAATAAGCGCCTTTCCGTTCCGTTGCAGGAGGGACAACGATGAAGCGAATTTTAGCCGTGGACGATTCCGCCAGCGTTCGCCAGATGGTTAATTTCACGCTGTGCAAAGCGGGCTACGACGTGGTGGAGGCCGTGGATGGCAAGGACGGGCTTGGAAAGACGGGCGTCGGAAAATTCGATCTGATCATTACCGATCTGAACATGCCCAACATGGACGGCATCCAAATGATCTCGGCCGTCCGCAAGGTGCCCGGCTACGCGTTCATTCCCATCCTGATGCTGACGACGGAATCCCAGGCAGAGAAGAAAGACGCGGGTAAAAAAGCGGGCGCCACCGGCTGGATCGTGAAACCCTTCAACGCCGAGCAGTTGTTGTCCGTGATCCAGAAATTGGTGAAGTAGTTTTTTCTGGGCCGACAATGTGGCAAAGCATAGACGTATGTTCAAGCGGTCTGCGAGAACTGCGGGCCCAGGTTCTGCAAACCGTGGGCCGCGTGGCCCGGCCTTTAGCATTCTGTTGTATGCCCAACTCCACGAAGCACGCCTCAAGGTTCCGAATATATGGAAGAGAGTATCGTGTTACGATGTAACGAGAGGATTCAACTACTGCGGGTGGGGACAGCGAATGCCTATTGCACAAAACAAAGCCATTCGACGCTCCGGTGTCGGGCATGAGTCCATCGCGGGCACGCTCAGTGGCCCCCTGCTTCAATTTGACCTGGCCCGCGAACTCGACCAACTGCACAAGGACGAATCATGGCTACATACCACGGGGCGGAGTTCGAAGACGCTTGTGAAACATCCGGATCTCCGTATTGTGCTGATCGCGATGAAGGCGAATACGCGCATGCATGAGCACACAGCGGCTGGCAGAATCTCGGTGCATTCGCTGAACGGCCATATCCGGCTCCATCTACCCGATCGGGTGGTCGATCTCCCTGCCGGGCACCTGCTCGCCCTGGATCGGTGCGTTCCTCATGATGTAGAGGCAGCCGAGGACACCGTCTTTCTGCTGACACTTTCGTGGCCGCCGAAAACAAAGATTTTGGAGACCAAAACGCACCGGAAGAAAACTGCCCGCAATAAACGGAAATAACAGGACCCGGATTGTATTAGGTTCCGACCGTCATGTATGGCGTTCTTGCTTTCGCCACGTGCCTTGCTCTGGAGCGTGCGACAAATAGACGCGCTTTTCGTCAAGGCAAGCCAGCGAGGTGCACGATGAAACCACTCTCTTTGCGTGTTCTGCGGTTATTCGGAGAAATGGGGAAGGATCGACTGGACCTCCATATTCTGTTCGAGGCGGCGGGCAACGAGCCGGCTGAACGTCGAGGCGTACTCGACGCCATCAATGAATTGATCGGCATGGGGATGCTGGAGGCTTGCGGGGGTGACTTCTTCGCAATAACGGAAAAAGGCAGGGGTGCAATCGCTTAGGCTTCAGCAAGGGATATCGCTGCTAGTTCTTGTGGGGGAAAGCTGCTCGGTCAGCCGAGACCGTGGTGCCGATGGAGGTTGGCAAAGATGAGTTCGCAACAGGCAGAGAGTAATCGTGAAATCCCCGTTGCAAAAGCCGTCGGGGTAATCGACCTGGTGAATTACCAGGAAGGAGCCGTTGTCAGCCGAACGCTAATAAACCGCACGACGACAACAGTCACCCTGTTTGCCTTCGATGACGGCCAGGGCTTAAGTGAGCATACATCTCCGTTTGACGCATTGGCACATCTGCTGGAGGGCGAGGCGGAAATTGTGGTTTCCGGCAAGCCACTACGGACGAAGGCAGGCGAAGCGGTTCTCATGCCAGCAAATCAACCCCACTCGCTGAAGGCCCTCAGTAGATTCAAGATGCTGCTGACGATGATCCGTTCATGAGCGACGTGGATGGGAGTGGAAATTGCGCCCGGATCGACATTCCCAACACAGACGTAAGCTGGAAGGCTCAACTTTCACCGCCAGCCACGGATTCGCGCAATGTTGCTACTTGTCGTTTCAGCCTGAAGATTTACAGCCACAATCAAGACAGCCATGCTCAGCACAGGTTCCGCAAGCCTGTTCTACCTGACGGCGAAGAGCTTTCCGGGCTCGATGAACGCGGACAGCGGCATTCTCTGCCGTAATGCCTGACTGTTGGGCAAGATCGCTGAGATTGCGCTCCTCCAAATCCACGATCCTCAGCGCATCCTGATACTCCGGTTTAAGTGTTGCAAGAAGGCCGGACACACACTCGCAGATTTCCTGTCGAAGTTCCGCCTCCGGCTCTTGGCTCTCCGTGAAGTCTCGTCCCCACACCTCCATGGCCCGCGCAGATGTTGATCGGTGACGATAGTGGTCAATTACCGCATTACGCAGGACACGATAGAACCAGGCGACCACTTTCTCGTCCTGCACGCCTGCCCCCCGCTCTAATCCCCTTGCAAACGCGGATTGCAGGATGTCTTCGGCGGCTGCCCTGGATTCGACGCGTCGCTCAAGGAACGCCAGAAAGTTGCGGTGCCCGCTCACCAGCTGCGCAATCGCTTGGGGAGACAGGGACTTAGAGGGCTTGGCATGAACCGTCACCGGGAAAGCGTAACACGCCATCCCCTGGACTGTAAGGTTTCTCGCTACCCCGCGTCAGCCCCTTTGAAAGCGCATGAGGCGCTCAAACACCAAAAAAGGAGAATTAGAATGTCCAACACAAGCAACGCGACGAAGACAAGCTGCTGCGGTACCTGTGACTGCGCAACCTGCTCCTGCGGGTGCCAAAAAAATGGGTGCAACTGCCGCCAGTGCAACTGCCGCAAGCCCGTAATTGGCCGGTAATGCTCCGCAGCCTCGCCAGGCCCAATCCTGGCTGGCGAGGCTGCTCCCGAACACAAGAAGCGAACACGAATGGCCTGGCAGGTGAATGGATTCTCCAAAGGAGAGGAAAGATCATGAAAATAATCACAGCAATGATTGGGCTCGTTTTGACCGGTTTTCTGGGAGTGGAAAGTATTTCAGCCCAGGGACTTGGCTCATGCCAGCCGGGTACTCTCGTCGGCATGGACACTAGAAGTCAGACGATAGAGGGAATGCGTAACGAACACTACGAGGAGAAGGAAAAGAAGAATGGCAAGAAATTTGTTGACGGATACACCTACGGCGGGGATCGGATCGAAGTGACGTACGTTTTGACAGTGGCGGTAGGAGACATGATCTACACGGCGGAACACCCCAAGACGCTCTTTTTCGGCTACAACCCGACCGACATGGTTGTGAACGACCCCGTAAGCGTCTGTGTCCAGAAGGGCAATTTAATTTTCCTGCGTCAAAGCGGAAAAGAGTACAAAACCAAAATCGTCCGCGTCGAGCGCAATCCAGAAAGAGGCATTGAAGTGCACAACTCGTCCAGTGATGTTGGCACTGCAGACGCCAAGGTGGTAAGCCGCCCCCCAGAAAATCAAATGGCATCTGTAAAAATAGCTTCGACTCCAGCCGGCGCGGATATCGAAGTGGATGGGGTCTTTGTAGGGAGTACACCGTCCCAATTGAATCTCAACCACGGGGATCACAACATCAGTATTCGAAAATCCGGCTTTTCAGAATGGAGACGCAAAGTACGGATAAGTGACGGCGAAATCAATCTTTCGGCCGATCTTGGAAACTGATCGAGCATGAATGCCAACCAGATTGATTTACTTCACAGGTTGGCCAGATCAAATGATGTGATCTAAGTGAGGATAGGTGAGTCATGGAATACATAATCGGCGTTGTTCTTTCAATCGCGGTATGCGTTTTCGCTCTGCTTGCCGGGCTTGATCGTGATCGCGTTTTCTACCCGACCATGCTGGCCGTTATCGCCACGTATTACATTTTGTTTGCCGTCATCGGGACTTCCCACCGCGCGATATGGATCGAGTCGCTCGTTGCGGGTTTCTTTCTGGGGATTGCCGTGGCGGGGTTTAAAACGAATCTCTGGTTTGTCGTCGCAGCTCTAGCGGGGCATGGAGTGTTTGACTTTTTTCACCATCTGTTCATCGAGAATCCGGGGGTCCCCGTGTGGTGGCCCGGTTTCTGCCTGGCGTTTGACGTTATCGCCGGCGGGTTTCTTACTTTGCTCCTGATCAAACGCGCCAACTTTTCATGGACGGCCTTCACGTCGACTCGCTGATCTGCGCATAATGATTTCTGTGCCGTGTGATGCTAAAGCAACCGGCCACCGGATCGAGAGCTTCAATGGACGGAGAGCGGCACCGAACGCGCAAAAACAGGGGTGGCGAAAACGTGATTAAGTCGATCGAAATAAAGTGGTAGGCCCGTGCGGACTCGAACCGCAGACCTCTACCGTGTCAAGGTAGCGCTCTAACCAACTGAGCTACGGGCCTTCATAGGCGACAAACTGCTTCGCAACGCACCGCGGACCTGTCCGATGGAATCGGCCCGTTCCAGCCAACCGGGCGTCGGCCAATCGAAGAGAATGAATTCTATCACAGGGGAAGGATTGTGCGGGAATCGGCGCACCCGATTCTTGTAATCCGGTTTGCGGGAGCCGCCTGCAGGCTTGAAATTCCGGCGAGCGCAAAATTTCCGTGGCAATTCGATAATTTCCACATCTTTTTTCCGCTCGAATTTTTCCGGCGCGCCGGAAACTGTGTTAAGGTTCGCATGCGGGCCGGGCGCGTGAAAACAGGGGCAAGGCCGTTCCGGATCGTCGCGGGCATCTTGTGTCCGGCGGGAATGGCACCACTAGGGGTAGACAACTTGAGCACGCACTATCGAAGATTTTGTGTTTCGGCCCTCGTTTTCCCTTGACAGAATTTTCCCATTTGTTTACATTGCGCCGTCAGATTCGGAGGAACGTAATTCGGCAAGCGGTCAACCCTTCACCCCGGGAACGCCGCCAAGTCGTCTAACGCAACCTGCCGGAATTTTTCAGAGACATCGTGGAGGCGCCCTTCCACTCCCCGTCGCCGACGCTCCCAGCGCTGCCGGCGAGGCGTGACGCAAATTCGTAGACGCGCAAGCGGCTATGGAGATGCGCTAGAAGGGTTTTTTTCTTTTTCGGTGCCCGTAAAATTCCGGTTTCCCATCGAATCCAGCAGCGGCCTGCTGAGAATCAGGCAGCTGCGTGCTCCCGGCTCCATTCGGGAGTAAAATACAAGGGTCCCCTCAGCGCGGGGGGGCCCACCTGCGCGGAGGAATAATGGCACACACGAAAATGAGTTTGAACGACAAGTCGGT
This sequence comes from Terriglobia bacterium, assembly GCA_020073375.1. Taxonomy (GTDB): domain Bacteria; phylum Acidobacteriota; class Terriglobia; order Acidiferrales; family UBA7541; genus Palsa-360. The sequence continues at coordinate 9,140 of JAIQFG010000009.1, forward strand.
ACTCCCCCCCAGCACCACTGCTCCCGCCGATGTGGAGGTCCGCACCGGGCTGGAGTTTCCAAGATACTTTACCGACGGACGCACATCGCCGTTTGATGCCGTTGAATGGGAGCGCCGCGTCGCGCTGATCGGCAACGAAAAGGGCAAGACGATTTTCCGCCAGGAAGACGTGGAAGTACCGAAGACCTGGTCGCAGACGGCGACCAATATCGTCGCTTCAAAATATTTTCACGGAAAGCCAAATACGCCCGAGCGCGAAAACTCGGTACGCCAGCTTATCAGCCGCGTGGTGAACACCATCGTCCGCTGGGGCGAGCAGGGCGGCTACTTCGCGAACGCCGCATCGCGCGACGCTTTCCGCGACGAATTAACGCACCTGCTGGTCGAGCAGAAGATGGCCTTCAACTCCCCGGTCTGGTTCAACGTCGGCGTGCAGCCCAAGCCGCAATGCTCGGCCTGCTTCATCAATTCGGTCGAGGACAACATGGAATCGATCATGAACCTGGCCAAGACCGAAGGCATGCTCTTCAAGTGGGGCTCCGGCACAGGCACGAATTTCTCGACCTTGCGCGGCAGCCGCGAAACTCTTTCCGGCGGCGGCATCGCGTCCGGCCCGGTCAGTTTCATGAAGGGTTTCGACGCCTTCGCCGGCGTGATCAAGTCCGGCGGCAAGACGCGCCGCGCCGCCAAAATGGTCATCCTGAACGTGGATCATCCAGACATCGCCGAATTCATCGACTGCAAGATGAAGGAAGAGCACAAGGCCCAGGTCCTGATCGAGCAGGGTTACGATCCCTCGATCGACGGTGAGGCCTACTCCTCCGTCTACTTCCAGAATGCCAATCACTCCGTCCGCGTGACCGACGAATTCATGCAGGCGGTCGAAGACGATCGCGACTGGTGGACGCGCAACGTGAACGACGGAAATCCCGTCGAGAAATACAGCGCGCGCGAACTGCTGCACCGCATGGCCGATTCCGCCTGGCATTGCGGCGATCCCGGCATGCAGTACGACACCACGGTGAACCGCTGGCACACCTGCAAGAACACGGCGCGCATCAACGCCTCCAATCCCTGCTCCGAATACATGTTCCTGGACGACACGGCCTGCAACCTGGCGTCACTCAACCTGATGAAGTACCTGAACTCAAACGGCAGCTTCGACGTCGACGCCTTCCGTCACGCCGTGGACGTCACCATCACGGCGCAGGAAATTCTGGTGGACAACGCCAGCTACCCGACGCCGCGAATCGCCGACAACTCGCACAAGTTCCGCCCGCTTGGCCTTGGCTACGCCAACCTGGGCGCGCTGCTCATGTCCATGGCGCTGCCCTACGATTCCGACGGCGGGCGCGACATGGCCGGCGCGGTTACCGCGCTGATGTGCGGCGAGGCCTACGCGCAATCCGCGCGCGTGGCCGAGCGGCTGGGCCCGTTCGCCGGGTACGCCGTCAACCGCGAACCAATGCTCGATGTGATCCGCATGCACCGCGATTCACTGCGCCCGCTCAAGCCCGAAAACGTGCAGCCCTCGCTTCTGGGCGCCGCGCAGACGGCCTGGGATACGGCGCTCGCGCTCGGTGAAAAGTTCGGCTACAAGAATTCGCAAGTCACCGTGCTCGCTCCCACCGGCACCATCGGCTTCATGATGGATTGCGACACCACCGGCGTCGAACCGGACCTGGCGCTTGTGAAATACAAGAAACTCGTCGGCGGCGGCGTCATCAAGATCGTCAACAACACCGTCCCGCAAGCGCTGATGAGCCTGGGCTATTCGCCGGAGGAAACCTCGCAAATCGTTTCCTACATTGACCGCAACGGAAAGATCGAAGGCGCGCCCGGATTCAAGCCCGAGCATCTGGCTATCTTCGATTGCTCGCTGGCCACCGAGGGCGGGCGTTCGATCGCCTGGCGCGGCCACCTGAAAATGATGGCTGCCGCTCAGCCGTTTCTTTCCGGCGCGATCAGCAAGACCATCAACATGCCCGAGGAATCCACGGTCGAAGACATCATGCAGGCGTACATCGAATCGTGGAAGCTGGGCGTGAAAGCCGTGGCCATCTACCGCGACAATTCCAAGGGTTCGCAGCCGCTCTCCGCCGCCGGCGATAAAAAAGACACCGCGCAACAGGCGCAGATCGCAGCAAAGGCCGCCGAAACCCCATCTCCAGTTGCCGAACAGGCCGAACTCTTCCAGCGCGCCCTTCGCCGCAAGCTGCCCAGCGAGCGCGCGTCCATCACCCATAAATTCTCCATCGGCGGCCACGAAGGCTACATCACCGTTGGCATGTATGAGAGTGGAGAGCCGGGCGAGATCTTCATCAAGATGGCCAAGGAAGGCTCGACGCTTTCCGGTTTCATGGACGGCTTCGCGCTTTCGGTTTCCATCGGCCTGCAATACGGCGTGCCGCTCAAGGCCCTGGTGGACAAGTTCATCAACACGCGCTTTGAGCCCGCCGGCTACACTGGACATCCGGCCATCCCATACGCCAAATCCGTGCTCGATTACATCGCGCGCTGGCTCGGCGGACGATTTATCTCCCCCGAATACCTGACGCACAGCGGCGATGCCGCGCTGCCGGCCACAACGGTCGTTGCCACGCCCGTCGCTCCGCCCGCGCTGCTCGCATCCAGAAACGACGATCCGCCGTCGGCCCAGGCAAGTGCGCGCCCCATGTTCGACGGCGCGCCCACCTGCTCCGAGTGCGGCATGTTGATGACGCCGAACGGCGCCTGCTACAAGTGCGAAAACTGCGGCGGCACCTCGGGCTGCAGTTAGCCCGAATTGGTGGCACAGGCTTCAGCCTGTGCGGTTTTCCACCGATAGGAGTACGCAGTACCCAATGGAATCGGATTCAGCAAAGGGCACGGTTCGCCGTGCCCTTTGTTTTTGATTCGCTGGATCAAGAAATTATTAGTTCACGAAAAGAAAAACCGCCGGCGGGACGCCGGCGCCACCAGGCTAATCGAAATACATTCAATGGATGCCCCGATCAGTTCGCCTCTTCTCCTGCGGCAGGTAATTCCTCCGCTCACGGCGCGCACCGCCGAAGGCAAAATCGTTCGCGCCTGGGATTACAAACAGAAGCGTCCACTAGTCATCGCCTTTCTTCATTCCGATTGCGCGCTTTGCGCCGCGTGGCTGGAGCAATTCGCCGCGAGCGCCGCCGGTCTAGCCGAGCGCGAAGCGGTTGCGCTCCTGATTTACGCCGAAACCCCGCCACGCAAAGCCGCGGAACTCGCGCCGCCGCTGATTGCAGCTTCCGACGCAACCGGACATTCCCATCGCGCGTTCCTTGGCCGCGAGGCTTTCTCCCCCGCAGGTCTGGGCCGTGTGGGTGTCTTCGTCACTGATCGCTACGGCGAACTGTATGGGCAATGGATCGGCCGCGATGCCGGGGAACTGCCCGCGCAGAATGAGATCCTCGACACTCTTAACGTCATTCAGATCATTTGTTAGGAAACTGTGCGTTTGGAATTGGCGCCAGGAAGAAGGCCGGGCTGATTGCTCACAGGAAGGATCGGCTGAAGCCGGGGACCCAGAAAAACTCCCCGCAAAAATCGAAAGGGGCTCGTTTCCGAGCCCCTTCCAGCAAAACCCCATTTCACCCCATCCCGGCAAAAGCCGAGATTCGATCACCACCCCGGGAAATACTCAAAACCACTTGACCTCTACTAGTGCAAGCTGTGTGCCAAATTATCCCCATTCCACGCTCTCTATATAAAATGCACATAATAAATACTTTAGATGAAGATTGCGCCTACGATCCATAATGCGGCCTATAAATATATACAATTTTTCACATTATTCGGTCCTGCTTCGTACGGTCTTTGGGATATGCGGCCCGCTAATCGCCCATCCGCAACCTGTCTTAGGACTACGCCCCGATGGCGGAGCGAATGGCGGAGGCCAGCGTCTCGGCCCACAGGGTCACATCTTCGGCGTGCTCGGCTTCGACCATGACGCGCGCTTTGGGCTCGGTGCCTGAGTAGCGGACCACCACGCGGCCAGCGGCGCCGAGCGTCTTCGTAGCCTTATCGATTGCGGCGGAAACCAGGGGCAGGGACTCCAGGGGAGGTTTGGACTTTACTTTCACGTTGACGATCGTCTGCGGATAAACCTTCAGGCCGCGCACAAGGTCATCGAGCGGCCCGCGTAGCGCAACCAGGCAGGCGATTTTCAGCGCGGTGAGCAAGCCGTCGCCGGTGGTCGCATCGTCCAGAAAAATAATGTGACCGGACTGCTCCCCGCCCAGATTTGCGCCGCTGCGCAGCATTTCTTCCAGGACGTAGCGGTCGCCCACGGGCATGCGGGCAAGGCTCAGGCCCTCGGATTCAAGAATACGTTCCAGGCCCAGGTTTGCCATCGTCGTGCCGATCACGCGGCCGCCGTGCAACTGTCCGGCGGATTTCAGGTACCGCGCCGCGGCCAGGAGCACGCCGTCGCCGTCGATGTGTTGGCCGCTCGCGCTGACGAACATGGCACGGTCGGCATCGCCATCAAACGCCACGCCCAGAGCGGCGTGCGTCGCGAGCACTTTTTCGCGCAAGTGTTCCGGGTGCAGCGACCCGCAGCCGTCGTTGATGTTCCGGCCATTGGGCTGATCGTGAATCGCGATCACATCGGCCCCGAGTGAGCGGAAAAGTGCAGGTCCAAGCTGGCTGGCGGCGCCATTGGCGCAATCCAGAACGAGTTTCATTCCCGCGAATTTGGCGCCCGGAATGATTCTCCCGCGCAGGTACTCCAAATACTCTTCGTCGAGCGAGCGGTCGACGGGCACGGGCACGCCGTGCGGCGCGGTTTCACGCCCTTTATGCTCGTGAATTTCGATTTCCAGGTGCTCCTCGACTTCATCCGGGAATTTCATGCCGGTTCCGGCAAACAGCTTCACGCCGTTATCGTGAAAGGGATTGTGCGATGCGGAGATGACCATGCCCGCGGAGAATTTTTTCTGCCGCACCAGGCATGCGACGCCTGGCGTGCTGATCACTCCCGCGGAGAGAAATTCCACGCCGTCATCGGCAAGCCCGGCGGCGAGTTGCGAGGCGATGTGCGGGCCCGATTCGCGCGTATCCATGCCGATCAGGACGCGCGGCTTGGGGTCGATTTTAAGAAGATATTTTCCGAGCGAGCGCGCGACCCCGTAAAGAGTCGCGTCGTCCAGCGGGTAAGTGCCGGGGATGCCGCGGATGCCGTCTGTGCCGAACAGTTCCTTAGTCATCGTGGAGTCGGGCGCGGGCTTTTCATGAAGCCCGCGCAAAGGAGATGCCTGACGCAATCAGAACGATCGGGCCCTTTGGATTTGCCCTCGAATTTTTGAGTCTAGCACAGGCGGGGTTAATCGACCGGAGGAGGAGGCCCGCTGCGTGGCACAAGAGTAACGTGAATTTCGGCGGGAGAAACTTCCACGACCGTCGCGCCAAACGGCGCACCCACCATGTCCGGAGTGACCCTAATGACGGATGCTCCCTGTTTTGCGTCCTTCATATCCAGCAACAGGCTCAAGTCGGCAGGCACCATGCGCCGCAACAGGGCGGAACGCCCACGCACACGGATGCGCGCGGTATTGGGCATGTCCCCGGACATTTCCAATTGCGGCGGCATGCTGGCGAATTCCAGCGGCACCTGGAAGCCCACCTCGGCGAAAGGCTCCGCCGTATAAGTGACCCACAGGAAAAAGGAAATCCCCAGCGCCAGCAGTTTCAGCCCCGCGTTGGCGAACACGTAGTTGCGCAGAAAACGCTTCATTGGCTTATCTTCGCACCGTGGTGCGCGCGCTGGCGAGCGCCGCGGGCAGCACCATGGTCGTTCTGCGGCGGGATACCATTTCGTTCAAGCGGTCGCTCAAATCCTCGGGGGAAAGATTTGTCTGAATGGAGCCGGCGGATGCGACCGAAATCGATCCCGTTTCCTCGGAAACCAGAACCACCAGGCAGTCGCTATCCTCTGTGATTCCGATCGCCGCGCGATGCCGCGTTCCCAGCTGCTTGGAGATCATCGGGTTCAGGGAAAGCGGCAGGAAACATCCGGCGGCCGCGACGCGCGATCCCTCGATGATCACCGCGCCATCGTGCAGCGGAGAGCCGGGGCGGAAAATCGAAACCAGCAAATCGTAGGAAAGCTTTGCGTCCAGGGGAATTCCGCTTTCGATATAGGTTCTCAGCCCCGCCTGCCGCTCGACCACGATCAGCGCGCCGATTCGATTTTGTGAAAAGAACTCGGCGGCCATGACGATGTCGTCATAGGTAGCCTTCGGGTTGGACGACGCGAATCGCATCATCGAAAGATTCCGGCCCACGCGCGAAAGCGCCCTGCGGATCTCCGGCTGAAATAAAATAATGAGGGCAATGGCCACGTAAGGCAGCAGCGTGGTGAGCAGCCATTCGACCATCTCGAGGCGCGCCCAGCGGGCTCCCCAATACGACACGGCAAGCAGGCCGATGGCCACCAGCATTTGCACGGCGCGCGTTCCGCGCAGCAATCGCAGCAGATAATAGATCAGCGTCGCAATAATCAGGATGTCCAGCGCGGCTCGGAAGTCCAGGCGCGCGAGCGGAGTCACAGGGAATGCGGCGGCGGGCATGGTGATCTCTTCTACGTTATCTCAGCCGCGCCGCCTACGGCAAGCCGCAGTTTCCCGGGGTGCGCGGGTATGCTAAGGTGAAATGGGCCGATTTATGCAGATGGAAGAAGTCAAAATCTCGTCGCGCTCCAACCCTTCCCAGCGCATTATCGCCCTGGGAATTGTTTTCGCCTTTCTGTATGTGGCTTCGAGCATCCTGATGACCCTGCTGCTGGCCGTCCTGGTGGCCTATTTCCTGGATCCCGCCGTCGGAGTTCTGGAGCGAAACCATATTCCGCGCGCCCTGGGCGCCTTGCTGGTTCTGCTGGCGGTCAGCGCGATTTTTGTCGGGCTGGGATATCTGGTCGTTGTCCGCGCCGAGCAATTCGCCACCGACTGGCCGCGCTACAGCGCCGTCCTGCGCCATGCCACCACGGCATTTGACCGCCAGATTTCCACTGTGGAAAGGCAGGTCGAAGCCATCGCTCCTCTTGCGGAAAAAGGCCGCGCGCCGACGCGCGCGATCGAACCGCCGCCCATCCGCGAGTGGCTGTTTGCTGGCGTCGGCTCCCTGTATTCGATTTTGCTGGTGGCCACGTTCGTTCCTTTCCTTGTGTTCTTCATGCTGGCCGCCAAGCGACGCATCTGGAATGCCACAATGGTTTTATTTCCGGATGAGCACCGCGATCGCGTAAAAGAAGCGCTCGATAAAGTCAGCTCCATGCTGCGAAGCTTCGTGGCGGGCAATTGTCTGGTGGCGCTGATCCTGGCGCTTTCCAGCTGGGCATTTTTCCTGGCCATTCACCTGGATTATCCTTTTCTTACCGGAGGAGTTTCCGGCGTGCTGAATCTGGTGCCGTACCTCGGCGCCATCCTGGCATGGATTCCGCCGTTCCTGATCGGCATGGCGCAGTGGAGCACAATCGGTCCGTACTTTGGAGTCGCCGCTGTGCTCACATTGCTGCACATCGTCGGTTTGAATATTCTGATGCCCGCGATTGTGGGCCGCCGCGTCCATTTGAATGGCCTGGCGGTAACCATCGCCTTTCTGTTTTGGGGTTGGCTCTGGGGCGCGATCGGCTTGATCCTGGCGATTCCCATCACGGCCACGATCAAGGTGATTTGCGATTATACGGAGGGATGGGAGCCGTTCGGACACTGGCTGGGCGCGTAATTTTGCGGACCAGCGTGGCTTGGAAAATTTTCGCTGGCTTCCCGGATTCGGGGAACACGCGGCAAATCAGGGCGAGATGAAATCAACCCATCGCATTCTTCTGATCTTCCTTAGCCTGCTGCTGGCGGCGACCTGCGCCGGCTTGTTCCTCACCAGCAATTGGGGCAGCCGCACCGTTGCGGTCTCCAAGCGCCGCAAGCCATTGGCGCAATCCCCCGTGGACATGCAGCAAATGCAGACCGCGATGGCGCTGGCTCCTCTGGCGGCCTCACCGGAGGAGCAGGATCGCGCGCGGGATGCTCTTCGCGCCGCCGACCATGAAGTCGATTTTGAATTTGCCGCCGCGCTGTACCGCGCCTCTTCCCAAACGGTCCCTTCCACTCCTGAAATTCAGGGCATCCAGCTGCGCATCCTGAACGCCGTAAAAAGCGTCTCCGACATCAACGCCGATATCGAGCGCATTAACAAACAAATGTCTGCTGCGACCGAAGACCGCAAGACAGCGCTCTCGCAGCAACTGGAACTGGCCAATGCGCGCCTGGAATTGAACCAGGACGAACTGGACGACGCGAAAGGAGACCTGGAACGCGCCGGCGGTGACCCTCAAAGCCGCGTCCAGCGCTTAATCGATGAACACAAAGCCTCCGCGCAGGATAAAAACGGCGAACTGGACTTGAGCACCGTGGGAAACCAGGCGGGTTCCACGATCCCCACCTCCAATTCGTTTCTGCCGCGCGCGCGGTCATGGATCGCGCTGCGCTCTCTTGCCGGGCGGCTCGCGCAGGCTGAACAGGACGCTGCCTCGAAGTCCGCTGAATTTTCCAGCCGCCACGACGAGCTTGAAAAACAGCTCGAGCAAGCGCAGGCCGAACAAAGAAAGAAACTCCCCGAAACACAGGCTGGAACGCAGCCTGGAAAACAGCGTGGCGGCCCTCCCGGCGGAAATTCCGCAGGGGCAACCGGCCGGGCTCCGGATCAAACCGCCGCCGCAATTTCCACCTATCGCTCGCTCTCCGCGCTACAGAGAAGAATGTCCAGCATGGATAGCCGCATCCGCAATCAACAGGATCTGGCGGCGGCCTATGGGCAGTGGGGCACATTTTCCGCGGTGCGCGAACGCGAAGTCGTGCACAGCCTGTTTGTGTCGCTGGCGTGGATGCTGGCCATCGGCTTATCCGTGCTGATCGCGGACCGGTTCCTGGTGCGCCTGTTCGATCGCATCCAACCAGACCGCAAGAATCTGCTCACGCTTCGCGCCGTTTCCCAGATCGTCACGCGCGCGGTGGGCGCGATTCTGATTCTCCTGATCGTTTTTGGCATGCCCACGCAAATGGCCACGATTCTGGCGCTGGCCGGAGCCGGCCTGACCGTCGCGCTGAAGGATTTCATCGTCGGATTTTTCGGCTGGTTCGTGCTCATGGGCAAAAACGGAATCCGCCACGGCGACTGGGTCGAGATCAACGGAGTCAGCGGCGAAGTGGTCGAAATCGGATTGTTCCACACCGTTCTTCTGGAAACCGGGAACTGGAACGGATCCGGACATCCCACCGGCCGCCGCGTTACGTTCGTCAACAGCTACGCCATCGAGGGCCACTACTTCAATTTTTCCACTTCCGGCCAGTGGCTTTGGGACGAAATGGAAATCATGCTCCCGTCGGACCGCGACCCGTATCCCGTGGCCGCGGAAATGCAGAAGATCGTCGCCAAGGAAACCGAAACGAACGCGCAGCAGGCCGAGCAGGAATGGGAGCGCATGGGAAACGCCCGCGGGATTCGCCCGTTTTCCGCGGGCCCGGCCATCAGCGTCCGCCCGTCCGGCCTTGGCTTCGAAATTTTGCTGCGTTACGTCACGCGCGCCAACGAGCGCCACCAGCAGCGCTCCAAACTGTACTTTGAAATTGTGGAATTGCTGCGCCGCAAGAATATCCCCCAGCCCGCAGCGCCTCCGCCCTCCGACACTCCTTCCGCCGCCACGGCGTAGTGGTTTGCCTCGCCAAAATGGGAAATTGCAATCGCGTCCCAATCAAATTACGTAACAAGGTGTGCTGTACCCGCAATCGAATCAGTCCCTACGGGACTTCGGACAATACCTGGAATTGGGGAAGGGGCGGGCGATTGGAATTGCGAATTGCCGGGCCGGGTTGCGATGAATCAATGCGTCATCGCATACACGACGTAATTCACGCCGATGCGGATTCCCAGGTCGGAAAATTTCTGCGGATAGCGGGGGTCGTTCGACCATTCCCAGGAATCGCCTAGATCGGAATTGAACGAAATGGCGACCATGACGCGGCCGTGATCGTCATAAATTCCACGCCAGTGTGCGTCGACGCCGTCTGCCTTGTAGCCCACGCGCAGGTGTTCGGCGCCGGTGACGCGGTATCGCTGGTCGAGATCGAACATGGTGTGAAAGATCGGGTCGTTGTCCGGAATTTCCACGATGGGGCGGTCCGGAAATACCTTGCGGATGTTTTCCTCAAACACCTGCCATTCGACCGTCCCGTGGAAATCGTCAGCCATGAAAAATCCGCCGCGCAGCAGGTAGTCGCGAAGTTTTTTTCCTTGCGCGGCGGTGATTCCCCATTCGCCGACTTGCACGGCATACAGAAACGGCCAGTTGTAGATCTCGTCTCCGTCGTCGGGGTTCACGCACTCTTCCACCGACCGCGTATGGATACGCGTCAGCCGCCGAACGGCCTGCGAAAAGGCCCGGTCCGCGGGAGGATAATCCTGCGTCCACAAGGAGAGTCCCTTGCGCCAGTCGCCGTCGAAGCGTCCGCGGTACCCGTCGTTCCAGCCCGGGGGATACATCAGGCGTGCGAAGACGAACTCCGTCTTTTCCTGCCAGTCCGCGGGCAGCCCCGGCACGCCATATTCCACGGAGGGATATTCACGGAAGGGAGCCTGATAAGCATACGCCACTCCGACCAAAAGGAACGCGCAGCCGAGTAGCCACCAAGCTTTCACGATTCGCATCGTCGCAGCCCTGGCCTCAGGATATCACGGGCCCGGAGAATCTGTCGGTTAGGAGGAGGTTTGAGTAGCACAGGCGCTCCTGCCTGTGTGATTCTTGCGAACGCGACGAATCTGCGGCGTAACCGTGGCCTACGAAACCGCGCAGGCAAGAGTGCCTGTGCTACCGCATCGCCCCCGCATCGCGCAACCTCACTGCAACTGCTGCGTGGACGGCGTGCATCCCGAAGCAACCCCAGCGCAAGTATCCCGCAGGAAAAGGCCCGTCGTTGCTGAAGACGCCGGATCCAGATTGGTCGCCGCAGACCGGAAGGTGACGTACCGCCCGCCGCCATTGATCGCCGCCGAACTGCTTGCGCCATTCGCCTGCGTTCCGCTGGTGGCGACTGATACGCGCTGGGTTGAAGGCGTGCAGCCTGAGGCGACTCCCGCGCAGGTATCCCGAACAAACACGTCCGCCGCGCCGTTGTTGTCGCCCGCCACCAGATTCGTGGCCGAGGAAATGAACGCCACATACCGCCCGTCCGCGCTGATCGACGGCGAAATGCTGTTCCCATCCGCGGGATTGTTGCTGATTCCGTTGGATTCCAGAGTAGTGGAGGGAGTGCACCCGGAGGAAACGCCCGTGCACGTGTCGCTTACAAAAATATTCTCGATGCTGCCGGGAATCTCCGTGACGCCGTCGGCCGAGGCCAGCACAAACACCGCATAACGGCTGTCCGCGCTCAATGTCGGCGTGGCCAGATCCCCGGCCGCCGATGCCAATCCGCCAGCCAAGCCGGGCGTGGTAAAAATCGGGAACGCAACCGCGTTGGAAGTGCCGCCGCCGGGCGAAGGACTCACGCCCGTAATTTGGACCGTTATATTGCCAGTAGCAATATCCGCGGCCGAAATTGCCGCCGCGCCCCCGGTTGTCCCGACAAATAGAGTAGTGCGCCCGCTTCCGTTCCACTGCACCACCGTGCACGGCACCCAACTGCTGCCATTTATCCCCAGCAGGAATCCCGGATTTCCCGCCGCCGCATTCGAAGGAGTAAGCGAGGCAATGGCGGGCGCCGGGAGAGAGCCGGGCGCGGACAGCGTGAAGGTCGACGTGTTCGATGTCGTCGTGGAGCTGGAGACCGTTACCGCGGCGGTTCCCGGAAAAGCCGAGTCGGCCACCGACAGCGTGGCCACCAGCTGCGTGGAACTGACAAACTTGGTCGGGCGCGGCGAGCCGTTCCAATTTACTGTCAGCCCGTTCACGTAGTTCGCCCCGTTCACCGTAAGCGCAATGCCGGAAAGGCCGCAGGCAGGCGCCGAATTCGCGGAGGTCGTGGAAGCCGAAAGCGAAGTAATGGTGGGAGCAACGATCGGGAACGGGGCCGCCAAAGACGCGCCGCCTCCTCCGCCCGCCGTGGGATTGAACACGGTGACTTGGGCCGTGCCCACGCTGAGAATATTCGTGGCCGGCACGAGAGTGGCGAGCTGGTGCGTCGTGCTGTCAAACGTGGTCGGCAGATTTACGCCGTTCCATTGCACCAGCGAACACGGTAGGAAATTTCCTCCGGTCACCGCCAGCGTGATGCCCGCCGTTCCGGCCGTCGCATTGGCCGGCAGGACCGAGGAGATCGCGGGCACGGGCAGCGCGGCGGGCGTGGTGACCGCGAAGCTGAAGGAGGTCGATGTCACGGATCCGGTGCTCACGGTAACCGGCTGCGTTCCCTGGAAGGCCACGTCCGCGGACGTGAGCTGAGCGGTGAGCTGCGTGGTGCTGACAAACGTTGTGGCGCGAGGCGACCCATTCCAGTTGACCACCGAAATGTTCACGAAGTTCGTGCCGGTCACGGTCAGCGTCGGTCCAGTCAGCGTGCATGACGCGGTCGAGGATCCAGTCACTGATGCAATGGCCGGGGCAGAAATTGTAAAGGCGCTTCCGCCCGATGTTCCGCCGCCCGGCGCGGGATTCACGATCTGCACTTGAGCCGTTCCCGCGGCCGCAAAATCGCTGGAGGGCAGCGTCACGCTCAGTGAAGCAGCGCCTGTTGCGGGAGGAATGTAGGTCGTGGCCAGCGGCGTTACGGCGCTCCCGTTGACCCACTGCGCCACCGAGCAGGGGAGAATATTGTTGCCGGTCAGCGTCACCGTCAGCGCCGGACTGCCTACCGAGGCGGAAGTCACCGACAGCGTAGGCGCGCCGGGCGCGGCCAGAGGTGCCGGCGTCGTCATCGTGAAAGGCAAGCTGTTGGAAGTTCCCGGCGAAGCGCTTGCCGCCGGATTGGAAACCGAAACCGTGGCCGTGCCTGAAAACGCCGTGTCGCTGGCCGGAATTTGGGCGGTGAGCTGCGTTGCGCTGACATACTTGGTGGGCCGCGGCGAGCCGTTCCAGTTCACCGTGGAAGCGCCCACAGCTACGCCATTCACCGTCGAGCTGTTCACGAAATTCGTGCCGTTCACGGTCAGCGTGATACCGGTCGCGCTGCAAAAGGGCGTGGAGGCTTGCGAGGAGGTGGACGCCGAGAGCGATGTAACGGCCGGCGCAGGCCCCGGCGGAGCGGCGATCGTGAAGAAGACGACGTTGGAGATTTCGGTTGTATTCGTGTTGTATACGTTTGACGTGGGCGAAGCCGCGGAGCCGGGGATCTGCACGGCAACCTGTACGGTCCCCGCCGTGGTAAGAAGCGAGGCCGGAACCGGAGCAGTCAACTCAACCGAACTCACCAGCGTGGTAGTGAGCTGCGTCTGCGTGGCTCCCACATTCCAGATAATGATGGCGCCGGTCACAAAGCCCGCGCCGTTAACGGTAATCGTGAAGCCCGATCCGCCGGCCGACACCGTGCTGGGGCTCAGGAATGCCACCGAGGAAGAAGAAGTCTGGATCGTGAGATTGGTGTTGTACTCGGAACATGCGGACACCAAGCCGCACACGGCCAACGCCGCCATGAGCCAGATATTCCGGCGAGGTCCAAGTAGAGCCCATTCATTATTAATGCGGGCTCCAAGTAGAGCCCGCACCCGTCGCGAATACATCCGAACACGCTCCTCGCGAGCCACCCGGCCACACGCCAGGCAGATGAAAACGTTTTGGAAACAACCCGGGTGCTGAGGCAATCAGCGAGATCAAACTAGCAGCGCGGGCACTCCGACCTGGTTCCGCCAGGACGTTCAGCGCAAGAATACGGCCCACACTCGAGAATTAGGAAGAGCCCCCCACCAAACCGGCCTGTTTCTGATATCACCAGTACAGGTCCAAGTCAACCCGGACCACGCCCCTACAGCTTACAGCAGCGAGAGTGAGATGCACAGGCCCGCTTGAGCCGTTGCCCGGCGAAACTGTGCCTCCGCCAACGGAATTTGTAGCGCCCGCCTTCAGGCGGCCATGTGCCTGGCTCACACGTGCCCGCCTGAAGGCGGGCGCTACATGACGCCAACGTTGGTTCCATTCTCTACTACGGCGGTAGGGTCACGGCATGCCGTGCCCCTACTGGGCTTTGCCCAGGGAAGCCAGCGCTTCGCGGGCCAGCGATTGCGCATTCGCTGCGCACGCCGAGTCTCCCTCGCTGGACGCCGCCGCCGCGCGGAACCTCACGGCCGCCGCGTCGTTGTGCCCGAGCTTCTGCTCGATATCTCCGGCCAGCAACAGGAATATGGGATTGCCCGGGAAGGCCGTCAGCAGCGGCGCGGCGGATTGCGCGGCGCGCGCGTAGTCGCGGTCGTAGTTGCGCAGGCTCTTGGCCATGTTGAAGCGCGCTTCCATTTGCGTCAGCTCGCCCTTGCTGGACGCCGTCTCCAGTTGCCGCAACCCCACGGCCTTGTCTCCGCCCGGAATGCCCATGAAAAATCGCAGAATCTTTGCCAGCGTCGAAAGTGTGTCGACGTAATAGTTGTACAGGCCCAGCCCCAGGTTGGCGTCCGCCATATCGGGATCGAGTTCCAGGCAGCGCAGCAGGTGCTTGCGTGCCTCGACGCCCGCGCGCGCCACCGGCATTTTTTCGTAGCGCAGGCCCAGCAGGCGCGCCCGCGACGCGTAGCCCAGCCCCGCGTACAGCTCCATTTCCGCCGTGTCCGACTTGGCGATGCTCGCTTCGGCCAGGCGCGTCACCTTGTCGGCCAGCGCCAGGTCCGCGTCGTCGTCCGCATCCGCGGGGCGCGTGTGGCTCCACGCGTCAATCGTGTTGTATTTCCGCTCGGACCATTTGCAATAAATCTTCCACCACAAAATGTCGGCTTCGATCAGATACCCAAGAGGATGCTCGGGCCGCGAAGTTTCCAGCTGGCGCGCCAGCGCCACGGCCCGCTCCGGCTGCCCCGCATACATCAGATGAATGGCTACCGTCGCTTCCGTCGGGATATCCAGTTCCGACGCGGGGGCTTGCCGCGCGGCGAACATGGCAGCGACAAGGCAGAACACCATTCGGAAGTGTCGGTTTGCGAAGCGCACCGGGCTATTCCTGATACTTCTTCTCGGCGACATACTTCCTGCTCAAAATCCATGCGCCGGTCACGTACATCGCAAAACATTCTAGCGCGTAAACCGGAAAGGCAAGATACCCCGGCGCGGGCATCTGAAAAATTTTCCATTGCTGCCCGATGGGAAACGTGTACGTCCACCCCGCGCGTGCCCAGTAATTCCAGAATTCCCACAGCCACCCGCACACCCAGCCCGCCACGAGAAACGAATACAGCCGGCCGCGGTAGCCGCGCGCAAAATCGCCCTTGAACGAAGGCAGATTCAGGCGTTCGTTGACCGGTTCGAGCAGAAACAGAAATCCAAGCCAGACCAGGCCAAACAGATAGGCGCTTTTTTCCCTCGGCACGGCCAGGGGCACAATTAGCAGCGCCGCTCCAAGGCCCATGAAAATGTTTCCCGCCACCGGGCCAATGCGAATCGGCCGCGAGTCGCCCTCAAACCATCCGAACGACTCGATCAGCCAAGCCGTTACGAAAATCCCGGGTGTAATGGTCGCAAACGCCCACGCGTACCCGATCCATCGCTCGATGTGCCCCTGCGGCAGTCCCGCATACGCCCAGTTCGCCAGCCGCAGATTGTAGGCCTCAAAAATCAGCCACAAGGGAATCGAAAGCGCCGCCATTTTCAGCAGCCCGCGGGGCTCGTCACGCAAACGCGACACGCCCGAAATCGCAAACGTGGCCGCATCCGCAATCAAAATGTAAGCCGTCCACGCCACCGGATTGAAATACGTCGCCGCCGGCTCCACGCCGTGAAACATCAGGAATTCCGCGCTCGCCAGCGCCGCAAGTCCCAGCCACCCGTGCGCCGGAAACGCTCGCCGCCGCGCGCGAAAAAACTCCACAACCAGGATCGTCACCGTCGCTGCCGTCAGCAGGATTCCCAGTTTCAACATGCGTTGCGCTCGCTCCGCAACGATTTTGCACCATATTGCGCTTCGTGGGCGAGCAAGATCGCTTTCAGGAATATTCTTCAGTTTGCGATGGGGGAAAGCCCAGTACAGCTCAGCGGGATTCGCGTGGGCGGAAGGAAGAGAGGCGCTCGGCAGATTCACAAGCGCCTCTCCCTAAAACTCAATCAAGATAACCGATACCTCACTGGATCACCTCCTTCTCGGCAAGGCTGCCGATGGGAGGATTATAAATCCACACGCCACTTTCGTGCTATAGAAGTATTGGATGCTTCCAGTCAGTTAAGTGGGGGAACTAGCGCGTGGCGGACACGCATCGAGTTGTAATCATCGGCGGCGGTTTCGGCGGGCTGAGCGCCGCCAAGCGGCTCAAGCATGCGCCTGTCGATGTCACGCTCATCGACCGCTGCAATTACCACTTGTTCCAGCCGCTGCTCTACCAGGTTGCGACCGGCGCTCTCTCTCCCGCAAACATCGCGGCGCCGCTGCGCAATGTCCTCAAGAACCAGCGGAACACAAAAGTCCTGCTGGCAGAGGCCACGCGCATTGACGCCGAGGGCCGCCGCGTCATCCTGAGCGATGGCGAAATTCCCTACGACACACTCATCGTTGCCACCGGCTCATCCCACCAGTATTTCGGGCACGACGAGTGGGAAAAATTCGCGCCCGGCCTCAAAACAGTCGAGGACGCCACCGACATGCGCCGCCGGATTTTGCTGGCGTTTGAGACCGCCGAGCGCGAACCGGACGCAGCGAAATGCGCCGCCTGGATGACGTTCGTCGTGGTCGGTGGCGGTCCCACGGGCGTGGAATTGGCGGGCACGCTCGGCGAAATCGCGCACGACACGCTCAAGCACGATTTCCGCAAGATTAACCCGTCGCAAGCCAGAATTCTTCTCGTCGAGGCGACCGACCGCGTGCTCCCTCCGTTTCCGCCGCCGCTTTCCGAGGCCGCCCGAAAGATGCTCACGCGCCTTGGCGTCACGGTTCGCACCGGCGCCATGGTCATGAATATCGAGGACGGGGCAGTGACCATCCGCGAAGGCGAGCGCACCGAAACAATTCCCACCCGCACGATTCTCTGGGCGGCCGGCGTTCTCGCCTCGCCCCTCGGCCGCATGCTGGCCCAGCAAGCAGGCGCCACGCTCGATAAAGTGGGCCGCGTCGTCGTCGAGCCAGACCTCACGGTCCCCGGTCATTCCGAAATTTTCGTGGTCGGCGACCTTGCCAACTTCAGCCACCAAACGGGAAAGCCGCTCCCCGGAGTAGCGCCGCCCGCCATTCAAGCCGGGCGCTACGTGGCGGAGACGATCGAGCGGCGCATCAGCGGGAAACAAATCGCGCCGTTTCACTATTTTGATCACGGAAATCTCGCGACGATCGGCCGCGCCGCGGCCGTCGCGGATCTGGGATGGCTTCGTCTTTGCGGTTTTCCGGCATGGGTGATCTGGCTGTTCATTCACCTGCTCAACATCGTCGAATTCCAGAACCGGCTGCTCGTGCTCGTGCAATGGGCCTGGCTCTACTTCACCCGCGACCGTTCCGCCCGCTTGATTACGGGAAAAAATCCGCTTCCGCTCGATCTGTAGGCCAGTAGCACGGCCACTCTTGGCTGTGTGTTTTCTTCGATTGCAGTTAGGTTGTCGCCTTAAGTGCAAATTACAAAACCACATAGCCAGGAGTGGCTGTGCTACCAAAACCGGCCCCGCATAGATTTCTTCAGCAAGCTAGTGTAGCGCCCGCCTTCAGGTGGGCACGTATGGGCCGGGCACATGCCCGCCTGAAGGCGGGCGCTACATCCAGCAACTTTTAGCGAACGTTCTTCTCCAGCCAGCCCATGAAATATTTCGCGATCCCCGCGCTGTTTTTTTCCGACATCATCTGATGCCCGTTGCCCGGCAGCCCCACGTCTTCCAGATTCACGTACGTGGTCTTCACGCCCGCCTGATTCAGCCACTTCGCCGTGCAATGCGAGTACGGATGGTGATAACTCGCTTCTCCGGCCACGTTCAGCACCGGAATTCCCTCAAGGTTTGCCAGCTTGTGCGCCGGCTCCTGTTGCACCCAGCAGGGAATCAGGTCCGGGCCATCCGCCTTTTCCTGCCGCACGGGATGCAATTCCGCCGGATCGCTCACCGGCGGATCGTAGCGCAGCGGAAAATTCGACAGCCCCCACAGGCGGCCGGGACCGCTCCTGCCGCGTTCCGCCTCTTCGATCGGCGGCGCAACCGGCTCGGCCGCGATGACGCCTTTCACCAGCTTCGGCCGCATGTCCGCGGCGTTCCATCCCGATGGCGCAACGCCAGAGTGCAGCAGCAGGATCACTGGCTTGCCAATCAGATCCAGCAATTCCGCGATGTCGTCGGCAGCGACCTTTGGCAGGTCCGCGGCAGTCGGCGTCTGCGTGTCGGTCTTTGCGTAGTAATCGAAAATGGGATCGCCCATCTTGCCTTTCGTCGGTCCGTCGCCGGGCCACTGCGTGTGCTTGGTCCACTGCGGCCAGGTGCTTTCCGGCGTGGCCGGCGGGCGCCCGCTCGACCACACTTCCTCCATCAGCGATCCGGTGCGCGGCGGAAGCAAGTCGCCGTCGACTCCCGGCACATACGCCGATCGCCCGTACCCCGGAAGATCGAGCATGTACACGGTGTATCCGTTGTTCACGAAATCGTAGGCCCAGCCCGGCCGCCCGTCCGGCGTCATCAATAGCGCCACGTTCGTTTGCCCGCCGCCCGATTGCACGAAGACGATGGGATACTTGTAGCGGACCACTTTTGGCACCCACACTTCCACGTACATCGCGCCGCGCATTTCTTCCTTACCCGCGCCGCCCACCCACTTTCCGCCCACATAAAAATGTCCCTGCCGGGCAATCTTGGCCGTGGAAAACGTCGGCACCGATTTCAGCGGCATGTCCACTTTCTCGTTCTGGGCGTTTGCTGGGAATTTTCCCCCGGCAAGAATCGCAGCCAGAGTAATCAGCAGTGCAGTCGAAATCCTAATTTTCATCGCATCTCTCCCTGTCGGATGGTTCCGGGGCTTCCCTTTTTTTGATTTTCAGGACAAATTCGTGCTTCGTTCACTTATAGCGTAGGGCAAATCATTGTCAAGGGATTACGCTTTGGTAGGATAGACACTCTTGTCTGTCCGGTTTGCTGGCCGGCGATGAGAATCTAAACCGGACAGACAGGAGTGTCTGTCCTGCAAAACCGCCCCGACCCCTGCTTGACTTGGGAACAAAATCTATTTATGACCTACACGTGTAAACTAAAGCTCACAATCATTCCGCCAGTTGAAAAAGACGCGGCAGCAAACAGGAGACCCATCCGTTATGACGCAAATTCCGGCAAGTGGCGCTCCAACAGATACCGCGGCGCCCGCCAATGATCTGTTGAACGGTTCCAGTTATCTGGCGAGTCTTTCGGATGCCCGCCAGGTCTATCTCTACGGCGAGCGCGTCAAGGATGTCACCCGTCATCCCGGCTTCCGCAATTCCTGCCGCTCCATCGCCCGCTTGTATGATGCGCTGCACGATCCCAAGCACAGGGACACCCTCACAGGCATCGACCGCTCCGGCCGCCGCACTCACAAATTCTTCATGCCCAGCTACACCGCGCAGGAGCTGCTGGGAGCGCGCGACGCCATCGTCGACTGGGCGCGCCTGACCTACGGATTCATGGGCCGCACGCCCGACTACAAAGCGGCGCTCATGGCCAGCCTCGATTCGCAGCCTGAGTTCTACGCGCCCTTCGAGGAAAACGCGCGCAAATGGTACGCGCGCTATTCCTCGCAGTGTCTTTTCCTGAACCACTGCCTCATCAATCCACCGGTCGACCGCAATCGCCCCGCGCACGAAGTCGGCGACGTCTTTGTCCATGTGGTGAAGGAGCAGGATGGCGGCATCGTCGTCAGCGGAGCAAAGACACTTGGCACCGGATCGGCCATGACCCACGCCACGTTCGTCGCCCAGAACAGCGCCACCACGCTCGACAAGGAAAAAGCCAAGGATTTCGCGCTAGTTTTTATTGCCCCTCTCGACACTCCCGGATCCCGGCTGCTCTGCCGGCCCTCGTACGAAGGCAACGCCAAAAGCCCGTTCGACAATCCTCTTTCCAGCCGCTTCGATGAAAATGACGCGGTGCTGCTGTTCGACAACGCCTTCATCCCCTGGGAAAACGTTCTCGTCTATCGTGATCCCGAGCGCGCCAACTCCTTCTTCCGCCACTCGCGTTTCGTGAATCGCTACACGCTGCAATCCGCGTCGCGCCTCGCGGTCAAACTCGACTTCATGTGCGGACTTTTCGCGCGCGCCATCGAGGCCAACGGCACCGACACGTTCCGCGGCGTGCAGGCCGCCATGGGCGAAATTCTCGCCTGGAGAAATCTGATCTGGGGCATTACCGCCGCAATGTGCCTCGATCCCGAACCCGCCCCCGGCGGCGCGGTCGTCCCCAAGCAGGAATACGCGTACACGCTGCGCGTGTTCGGCTCTCAAGCCTGGCCTGCAATCCGCTATCTGTTTGAAAAAAATCTGGCCGTCAGCCTGCTCATGACGCCTTCCAGCTACAAAGATTTGCAGAACGAGGAACTGCAGCCGCTGATCGAAAAATATTATCGCGGCTCCTCCTCCACCGCCGCCGACCGCATCAAGCTGTTCAAGCTCATCTGGGACGCCATCGGCTCGGAATTCGGCGCCCGCCACGAACTCTACGAAATCAATTATTCCGGCAACCACGATCAAATCCGCCTCGACGTCCTCACCGGCGCGCGCTCCAGCGGAATCCTCGACCGCTGCATCGCCCTCACCGAGCAATGCATGTCCGAATACGACGTGAACGGCTGGAAAGATTCCACCTGGGTCTGGGACAAGTAGGGGCACGGCATGCCGTGCCCGTGCGGATGTAACGTCCACCGAAATGGTCCGCGAATCAGCCGAAGAATCTCCGTTGGACCAACACACGCCCGAGCGGTGTAAAATGTCCGTTTTGGGGAGGCACTCCTATGGAATTCCTAGCCGGCAGCTTATTGGAATTGATCACGCAAACGTCGACGAATCTTCCGCCCGATGTCCGAGCGGCGATGAACATCGCTGCCCGCGAAGAAACCCCGGGCACGCAATCTTCACAGGCGTTTGACATTATTTTGTCGAACATCGACATGGCCGTCGACGACACCGGCCCGATTTGCCAGGACACCGGCATGCCCACCTTCATCGTGCACACGCCTGTGGGCGTGAATCAGATCCGCATCAAGAAAGCCATTCTGGAAGCGGTCGCCGAAGCCACGCGCCTCGGTAAACTGCGCCCCAACTCCGTTGACTCCCTCACCGGAAAAAACAGCGGGAACAATCTGGGCGAGGAAACCCCCGTCATTCATTTTCATCAATGGGAAGAAGACGACGTTGAGGTCAAGCTGATCCTCAAGGGCGGCGGCTGCGAAAATAAGAACATCCAGTATTCCGTCCCCTGCACGCTGGATCACTTGGGCCGCGCCGACCGCAACCTCGAAGGCGTCCGCAAATGCATCCTGCACGCCGTGTGGCAGGCGCAAGGCCAGGGATGCGCGCCCGGCGCGCTCGGCGTGTGCATCGGCAGCGATCGCGCGCACGGCTACGATCTGGCCAAGGAGCAACTCTTCCGGACGCTCGATGATGTGAATCCCAATCCCACGCTGGCAAAGCTCGAAGCGGAAATCATGGACGAGGCCAACAAACTGGGCGTGGGCGCGATGGGCTTCGGCGGCAACTCCTCGCTGATCGGCTGCAAAATCACTGCCGCGAACCGCCTGCCCGCGAGCTTTTTCGTTTCGGTGGCCTACGAATGCTGGGCCTTCCGCCGCCTGGGCGTGCGCCTGGACGCCGCGAACGGAGCAATCACGCAGTGGCTCTACCGCGATCCGTCGCGACCGGTCGAGCGCATGGCTCGCGGCTCCGGCTTCGCGCTCACGGGGCGCGAAGTGATTCTCACCGCGCCCCTGACCGAAGCCCAGGTGCGCGCGCTGAAAGTCGGCGACGTCGTCCTGATCAACGGCGAAATGTATACCGGCCGCGACAACGTGCACGCTTACCTGATGAAAAACCCCCCGCCGGTCGATCTGAACGGCGCGGTGCTCTATCACTGCGGCCCGGTGATGCTTAAGCAAGGCGATCAGTGGGTAGTCAAGGCCGCCGGCCCCACCACCAGCATCCGCGAAGAACCCTATCAGGCCCACGTCATCAAGAATTACGGCGTGCGCGCCGTGATCGGCAAGGGCGGCATGGGCGCGAAGACCTTGGCCGCGCTCAAGGAATGCGGCGCCGTGTACCTGAACGGCATTGGCGGCGCCGCGCAATACTACGCGCGCACCGTCGAAAAAGTTCTCGGCGTCGAACTCATGGAATTCGGCATTCCCGAAGCTATGTGGCACTTGCGCGTGAACAATTTCGCCGCCATCGTCACCATGGACGCCCACGGCAACAGCCTCCACGCCGACGTGGAAAGAGCCACCGGCGAAGCCCTGGAAACGCTGCAGAAAGTTTGAGCGCGCTCTATTTTTGCGGTGCAGGCGGCCCGTGACAAGGTTTTGTAGCGCCGGCGTCTCGCCGGCAGTTTTTGCGCTGTGTGCCGAATTTGCGAACTTGCCGGCGGGACGCCGGCGCTACGAAAATCTCAAGATCCACAACAAACGAAATAACATCAGATCCACCTCAACGGAACGACGCGACCATCACTGGCACGACCGCAATTCGCCTAGGAGAGAAGACATGAACGCATTTCGGGCCGGGAATCGTCAATTCCCGCACGCACTGACGCTTCAAATCCCATTGGTCGCCGCGCTCGCTTGTTTTTTATCAGCTCCCGGTCTTGCGCAATCCGATCCCGCCGAGCCCCCGCAAGCCCATCCAGCGCCGAAACTTCTGGCTCGCCCGGGAAGACCCGTCGCTCGCCAGGAAGTCGATGAAAAATCCATGCGCGCCCTGATCGAGCAGCTCGTCGCCTGCGGCACGCGCCATTCGCTTTCTTCGTGGGGCGATCCCGCCCGCGGCGCGGGATGCGCGCGCGACCATATCCTCGCGCGCCTCCAGGAAATTAATAAGCAATCCGGCGAAAAACTGAAAATCGTCAACGACAAGTTCGAGACCACCGGCCCCAGAACCGGCAACAAACCGGTCCCCATGGAGAATATCTACGCGGTTCTCGCCGGCTCCGATCCCGCGCTCGCAAAAACCGTCTTCATCGTTTCCGGCCATTTCGACAGCCGCAATTCCGACCCCCTGGATCCGACGATGGACGCGCCCGGCGCCGATGACGACGCTTCGGGCGTAGCCGTCAGCATGGAATGCGCGCGCCTGCTGAGCCGCGCGGGCGCCGCCGGCCACGGCCCTTATCGCGCCACGCTTTTGTTCGCCGCCATTTCCGGCGAAGAACAAGGCCTGCTCGGCAGTTCGCGCATGCTCGAATGGGTCCAGCAGCAGGGATATACCATCGGCGGGATGCTCGATAACGATATCGTCGGCTCGGACCCTGCCGCCGGCGCGCCGCATCGCGTGCGATTGTTTTCCGGCAGCGGAGAAATGGACGATAGCGACTCGCCCTCGCGGGAACTGGCCCGCGCCATCGAGGAGATCGCGGGCGAAACGAACATCCGCATGATCTTCAACGTCGACCGCCTGGGCCGCGGCGGCGATCACTACGTTTTCTACAAGGCAGGCCAGCCCGGCGTGCGCTTCACCGAGCCGCTCGAGGATTACCGCCACCAGCATCAAACCCTGCGCACCGAAAACGGCGTCGAGTACGGCGACCAGATGAAATATCTGAATTTCACGTTCATGGGCAACGTCGCGCGCGACAACGCTGAGGCCTTGCGCCAGTTGTCCCTGGCTCCCGCACCACCCTCCCAGCTGAAGCTCAGCGGAGGCGTCACCCCGGATGCAAAGCTCGATTGGACCGCGCCGGAGGACCCTGAGCGAGCCGGTTTTGAAATTCTTTGGCGCGAAACCACCAGTCCGCGATGGCGGGTCTATGATTTTCCCGCGGCCACAGCGGAATTCGTATTGAAAAGCGTCTCCACCGACAACCATTTCTTTGCCGTCCGCTCAGTCGGAAAAAATGGCGCCCGCTCCGTCGCCGTCCCCACCGACACAGGACGCAGATTGCCCCCCGGCCGCCAGTAGGGCAGGCTTCAGCCTGTCGATTTTTGAATTACGTTTGAGAAAATACCTCGTTGAATTGTAGCGAAGAAAACCCCACAGGCTGAAGCCTGTCCTACTTGATCCACTCCTTAATCACCAACTCCGGCACCGCCGCCCCATCCTTGCGCGGATCGCTCGCCCCATAATTTACGCCCGCCGCATAATCGCGCATCACCGCCTGGCCTCCGCCAAACGCATCCGAAAATCCGTTGTGCATCGTCAGCACGTGCCCCTTGGCCGTCAGTTCCGCCCGCACGTTCCCAGGCACGCGATTCTCCAGCTCCACGTCGCATCCGCCGAACGTGCGCTTGGTAAACCGCGCCGTTTCCATCGCCGCCTGAATGTTCTGATTGAAATCCACGATGTGCGAAACGAATTGCGCGTGCGCCTGCGCCTGGTTCCATCCCCCCATGATGCCGAACGCGATCCGCGTCTGGTCCTTCTCCATGAACGCGGGAATGATCGTGTGCAGCGGCCGCTTGTGACCGGCGATCGCATTCGGGGAATCCTTGTCCATATTGAACAGCGCTCCGCGATCGTGGAGCGGGAACCCCGTTCCGGCGGCGACCAGTCCCGATCCGAACTCGTCGTAATTCGATTCGATCAGCGAAACCATGTTCCCGTCGCGATCCACCACACTCAGGTAAGTCGTATCTCCCGCGTCCGGCACCGGGGTCCCCGGCGCGACTTCGCATTTCGCGTGGTCCGGATCGATCAGTTTCGCGCGCTCGGCGGCGTACGCCTTCGACAGCATTCCGCTCACCGGCATCTTGTTCATTTTCGGATCGGCGATGTAGCGCAGCACGTCCGCATACGCCAGCTTCTTCGCTTCGATCTGGATATGGAGCGCCTGCGTGGAATTTAATCCCATCTTATGCAGATCGAACTGCTCCATCAGGTTCAGCATTTCCAGCGCGCCGATCCCCTGCACGTTCGGCGGCAATTCCAGAACCGTCCATCCGCGATACGTTGTGGAAATAGGCTCGACCCATTCGCTGGAATAATCGGCAAAATCCTTCGCGGTGAACGAACCCCCATGCTGCGCCGAAAGTTCCAGCAGGCTTTTGGCAATCGGCCCCTTGTAAAAGGCGTCGCGCCCACCCGCCGCGATCTGCCGCAGCGACCATGCCAGGTCGGGATTATGCATCACCTCGCCCACGCGCGGCGGCCGGTCATTGATCAGAAATGTTTTCGCCGCAGCTTCCGAATTGCGCAGCAGGTCAGCGTCTTTCGCGAAGTGCAGCGCGATCCACTCCGTCACCGGATAGCCGTCGTCTGCAATTTGAATCGCCGGCGCAAGCACTTCGTTCAATTTTTTCTTTCCAAACCGGTCCAGAAGTTTCTGCCACCCGTCCACCGCGCCCGGCACAGTGGCCGATTCGATCCCGCGCACCGGCACCTCCTGCAACCCCTTCTGCCGCAGCCGGTCGATCGACTGCGCCGCCGGAGCCCACCCGCTGGCGTTGAGCCCGTAATATTTTCCGGTCTTGGCGTCGTACACGATGGCGAACAGATCCCCGCCGATGCCGTTCCACATCGGTGCCACCACGGTCATCACTGCGTGCGCCGCTATGGCCGCGTCCACCGCGTTTCCCCCGCGCTCCAGAACCGCCGCACCCGCCTTCGACGCCAGCGGCGATTCGGTCGCGACGATTCCGCCCTGCGAGATCACCATCGACCGCCCCTGCCCGCGATCCTGCGCAAACACTTTGTCCTGGTTCATTTCCATGGTCAGAATTCCCGCAAACAGGAGTAACGCCAGCCGGATTGAATGTTTTCGCATTGGAGAATCGTATCCTCTGGCACTGGTGGCACAGGCTTCAGCCTGTCCGGTTTTGAGTTTCTGCAGCCCAAAATATCACGCTGGTGTGCAGCCTGCGGAGAAATTCAGGTAGCACAGCCATTCTTTATCCCGAGCCCCCGCGAGGGGTTGGCTGTGTGGTTTTGCGGACCACATCCGCGTCACTAATCTATCTGCGAATTTCAAAATCCGCACAGCCAGAAGTGGCTACGCCCCCGGCACCACCATCGTCAGCAGCCGCTTCGGACCTTCCCCGGTCTTGACCGTGGCCACCACTTCCCGCGATTTCGCCTCGATGATCGTCGTGGTGTTCCCCGCGCAGTTGCTCACGGCCACATATTTGCCGTCGGGCGAAAATCCGATCCAGTTCGGGCACTCGCCGGTGGCGATTTCCTTGGAAAGTTTTTTCGAGGCCACGTCGTACACATACACGCCGTTGTCGGACAGGCTGGTAACCCACAATTCCTTTTCGTCGCCCGACAGCGCGATCCCGTGCGTCTCTGTGTGCGGCTCGAGGATGCAATCCGCGGGAGGCGCGGCCGGCAGGTCCACGCGCGCGATTTCCTTCTTGGTCGAAATATTCACGATCTCAAAGCCGTGGTAATCCGACAGCGCGACGTACAAGGTTTTTTCGTCCCGCGTCACCGCATAAGGCCGCGGAATTCCGCCCACCGGAATCTTGTCCGTATATTCCATCTTCTTCAGGTCGATGCGGTTGATCTGATGATCGTCCATGGACGAAACGTACAGGACGTCGTTGCGCCCCGTGTTGTACGCGTTGTGCGGCGCGTTGACCGGCAGCACCTTTACGATTTTTCCCTGCGGGATGTCGATGATGTCCACGCCGCCCACGTCGCGAATCGGCACCGCCACGTAATGGCCGTCCGGCGTCGACGCGCACTGATTGGGCCGCCCGGTCAGCGCAATCGTCGCGGTCACCTGGTTGGTGGCCGTGTCCACCACCTTCAGCATTTTCTCCGATTCGATCGTGGCAAAAAGTTTCTGCCCGTCGGCCTGCGCGCACACGCCGTGCACGCGCTTGCCCACCGTGATCTCCGCGTCGGCCTTCATCGTGGCCAGATCGATCCGCGTAATGGTCGTCCCCAGGCTGTTCGTGACGAACACTTTCGCGCTCCCCATTTTTGCGGGCGCCACCTTGCTCAGTCCGAATGCGCAAAATGCCAGGGCCGCCATCACCGCCCAACGTGCGCGTGGGTTCATCGCGTGTCTCCTGTTCTCCATCGATTCAGGTTGCAATTTGCCGGGATTATACCGCCGCACAGCGCGCCGTTCCTAGGATTCGTTCGCGCCATCCAACGCTCCTGGAACGCAAGAGGCAGCACCGCTAGCGAGCCCCGCATTTCGTAGCGCCGGCGTCTCGCCGGCAGCCTTTTCCACTGTTTGCTCGGGCCAAAAGAGCCGGCGGGTCGCCGGCGCTACAAAATATTCTCGCCTCATCGCATCTTCGATTTCAGCTTGATCGTCTTCCCATCCACCACAAACGTGCCGTATCCGTGATGATGGATCGTCCTGGGATTTTTCTGCGCGGGATCCTTCCAGGCCTTGAGCACTTCCAGAATGAAAAGGTTATAGCTGTTCACCAGCCGCGTATCGGCCACCCTGCACTCCAGATTGGCGAAACATTCCGCCACCAGCGGCGCCGCCACCTTCGCGGCAGGCGCCCGCGTCAGCCCGATCGCCGCAAACTTGTCGACATCGCGCCCCGAACAGTTGCCCACTTCCACCACCTTGCTCGCCAATTTCACCGCGGGAATCGAGATCACGCATTCCCCCGTCGCCCGCAGCGCCGCAAAGCTGTAATTCGCGCCGCTCACCACGCAGGCCACCAGCGGCGGCTCAAACTCCACCATCATGTGCCACGACATGGTCATGACGTTCACTCGCCCCTTGCGCGAAGTCGTCAGCAGCACCACCGGCCCCGGTTCGAGCAGTTGGTAGACTTTGGCCAGCGGCAAATCCTTCATCATCCTCGCAGCTCCTCGCGCGCGCGATGTTCCCGCCCAGAAGTTATAACAATTTCAGCAAAGGGTCCACGCGGCGCGCGCGTTCTCGTCAAGCGCACTTCCGCCTTGCAATCGTTTCCCGCAGCGGGAACAATCCTTTCGTGGAAATTCACGAGTGGAACAAGCGTTACCGCCTGCGAGAACACGAGACGTCGGATTTTGAATCCCCGCCCACGCCTCTCCTGGTGGAAACCATCGCACCGCTCGCGCCCGGCAGCGCCCTCGACCTCGCCTGTGGCGCCGGCCGCAACGCGCTGTGGCTTGCCGAGCACGGCTGGCAGGTCACCGCTGTCGACGGCTCATCCGTGGCCATCGAAACGCTGCGCGACCGCGCCGCCGAGCGCAATTTGCCCATCGCGGCAGTCGTCGCCGACCTCGAAAAACACGAATTTGAAATCGAGCGCGACCGCTGGGACTTGATCGCCATCTGCTACTACCTGCAACCAAATTTATTTGAGCCCGCCAAGCGCGGCGTGAAGCCCGGCGGCATCCTCATCGCCATCGTTCACATCACCGAGCCCGGCCAGGCGCAAACCCGCCACAGCCTGCGCCCCGGAGAACTCGAAGCATTTTTCAAAGGCTGGGAAATCCTGCATCGCCACGAAGGCATCCCCACCGACAAGCCCCACCGCCGCCCCGTAGCCGAACTCGTAGCCCGCCGCCCGCCACTGTCCATATGGCCCACGTAGGGGCACGGCATTGCCCTGCCCCGCGATCGAGGCTTGTGCAAACTAGATTTCACAGGAGAGAAAGACTCCCCGCAAGGTGGAACGCCGCGCACAAATCCGCCACTCAAAAAAACTTGTCATTCCGACCGAAGGGACGGCGCTCTTCGCCGCCCCGCAGCGGAGGAATCTCTCTAGAATTTTTTGAATTTCACGACCAACCAAGGCGCCCGCGGAAACCCTACTTGGACCCCATCATCGCGTCGATCGAAATCCCGTTCTCCCCGATATGCGCCAGCAGATAATAATAAAGGAAGGCATAAATCAGCTGCAGCCCCGACACCAGCCAGTCCTGCGCCAGATTCGTCCCGATCACCAGGCACAGAACCACAATCCCCCCGCCAATCAGCGCGAACCGCGTCAACAGCCCCACCAGCAGCAACAGCCCCAGAATCGTCTCCACCCACGGCTGCACCGTGGCAAACGCCGGCAACATCCCCAGCGGAATCCCGTGCGCGTGCTCAAAATAGTGGTTCAAGTAAGCCAGAAACGCATCGTGCCCCATCAGAATCCGGCTCACCCCATGCAGCATGATGTTCGCGCCAAACGACACGCGCAGGATCGCGTACGCCACACTCGTGTCGGACGAAACCCCGCCCGCAGCCCGCGCACTTCCCGCACTGGTCGATTCGCTCATCATCCATCCTCGGCAAGTTTCAGATTTGGCCCGCCACGCCGCCCGCTTCGCACCCAACCCGATTTCCCGGGCTTGTTGGCTGGGAGTCTATCGCTTCCTTGCGCGAGGTACAACTGCGCTTTCTTCAAATTAAGTTTTTCACGATCGCAGTTCCGCGCCTCATGCCAAATTCGGTTGGGCCAGGAATTTTCCACGAGGGCTGCGACAATTCGGCGCGTCGAATCCGCCCTACTGGCTCACCCTCTCCGCAATCGCCTTCCCCACAATTTCCGTACTCGCCTTCCCGCCCACATCCGGCGTGCGATATTCCGGCGCGGCCAGCACATCCTCGATGGCGCGCTCGATCGCGTCCGCGGCCTTTTCTTCGCCGAAGTGGCGGAGCATCATCGCGCCGGACCAGATTTGCCCGATGGGATTGGCGATGCCTTTCCCGGCGATGTCCGGAGCGGAGCCATGCACGGGCTCGAACATCGAGGGATATTTCCGGGGCGGATTCAAATTCGCCGACGGAGCGATCCCGATCGATCCCACCACGGCGGGGCCCAGGTCGGAAAGAATGTCGCCGAACAGGTTCGATCCCACCACCACGTCAAACGATTCGGGCCGCCGCACAAAATGCGCCGTCAGGATGTCGATGTGATACTGGTCGGTGCGCACGTCCGGAAATTGCGCCGCCATGGCATGAAAGCGCTCGTCCCAATACGGCATGGTGTGGATGATGCCGTTCGATTTCGTCGCGGACGTGACGTGCGATTTGCGCTTTCGCGCCAGCTCGAACGCGAATCGCAAGATGCGGTCCACGCCGCGCCGCGTGAAAATCGTCTGCTGCATGGCCATTTCCTCATCGGTGCCGTCGAAAATCCGCCCGCCGACGTTCGAGTACTCGCCCTCTACGTTTTCGCGCACCACGCAGAAGTCGATTCCTCCGGGCTTCGCGTTCTTCAGCGGGGAATCGACGCCCTTCAACATGCGCACCGGCCGCAGGTTCGCGTACTGCTCAAAGCTGCGGCGGATCGGGATCAGCAGCCCCCAGAGCGAAATGTGATCCGGCACACCCGGATATCCTACCGCCCCCAGAAAAACGGCGTCGAACGGGCGCAGTTGCGCCAGGCCATCGTCCGGCATCATTTTTCCCGTCTTCAGGTAGGTCTCGCAGCTCCAGCCGAAATGCTGCTGCGACAATTGAAAACCAAAATGCCGCCCCGCCGCTTCCAGCACGCGCAATCCTTCGGGCACCACTTCTTTTCCGATCCCGTCTCCGGGTATCACCGCGATTTTGTATGTATTCATGAAATGATTGCCTCCGCTTCCCTTGGTTTATTATTCGACTTTTCCCACCCGCGCCTTCCACAATTCCCACGGACGCGAAACGACGGCGTCAATGGACACGCCCGCCTTGGCCGATTCCTCCGGCGACAAAAATATCACCGGCCCGAGCTGCGCCGCCTGCGCCTGCAGCCGCGCGTTCACCTGCGTATAGATCGCGCGAAAAACCACTTGCGGCACCGCATTGCCCACGGCGACGTATCCATGCCCGCGCATCAGGACCACGGCGCTATTTCCCAGCGATTTTGCCAGCGCGTCGCCAAGCTTGTTGTCGCGGACCAGCATGTCGGTCATCCCCGCGGCGTCCCGAATATCAAAAATGGGCGCGCCCGCGCCCAGAAACGCGCTCATGTGATAGATCGGACGAAGAGCCGTTCCCGTCACCGTGAAGGGAATCACTTCCGGCGAATGGCTGTGCACGATGGCCATCACGTCGGGCCGCGCGCGGTAAATCGCGGCGTGAATGTACCGTTCCACGTAGGAAGTGCGCCCGCGCGCATCGATCGGCTCGCCCACGCTGTTGTATTCCAAGATATCGCCGCGTGTCACGATCCCCGGCGCCATGCTGCGCGCCATCAGAAATTTGCCGGGATCCTTGGGGTCGCGCGCGCTCACGTGGCCGAATCCGTCCAGCACATCCTGATCCGCCAGAATGCGGTTGGCGTAGACCAGGTCTTCGACCAGCTTCGCATCGGGGGCCGCCGCAGAATTCTGCGCCCGCCCGGCCCACGCGAATACCGCAAGCGCGCCGACGCACAGCGCGATCAGGACGCCAATTCTTATTCCTCGCATACATGCTCTCCGGAAAAATTCTGATTTCGCATTTCGCGATGAACGCGTGGCCGGAAATCGCAGCCCGTGAATTGTATCAAGAGCGGGCCGCATGGGCAGGGAGAATCTGGCGCAGGGACAGGGCCGGGTCAAGCGGCAAGAAGCACGTGGACCGCCGCAAAATCCGGGTTACAATCTTGCGAAAAGTTTTTGCAAATGTTTTCGCAATTATCCGTGAGACGAATTCCAGGAGAGCTGCCAATGTTGACGCGACGCGAAGTTTTGCTGGGCGGGGCCGTTGCAGGGGCGGGAATGTTTCTCGGCGGGCAAGAACCCGCTTCCGCAAAGGCTTCCCAGCCATCCACCGCCGTAAATTTCAAGGTCCCGGAAGGCGCCTGCGATTGCCACACGCACGTCTTCGGCGACCCGCAGCGTTTTCCCATGGCCCCCTCGCGCAATTACACGCCGGAGCCCGCTTCGGTCGCCGAAATGCGCGCCCTGCACCGCGCGCTGCACACCACGCGCGTGGTGATCGTGAACCCCTCGATTTACGGCACCGATAATTCCTGCACTCTCGACGGCATCAAACAGCTGGGCGCCGAGGCTCGCGGCGTCGCCGTGATCGACGAGAAAACTCCGGACTCCGCCCTCGCCGACA
The DNA here is from genome assembly GCA_020073375.1 of Terriglobia bacterium. GTDB lineage: Bacteria > Acidobacteriota > Terriglobia > Acidiferrales > UBA7541 > Palsa-360. The sequence continues at coordinate 41,319 of JAIQFG010000009.1, forward strand.
TGGACAAGGCAGGCATTCGCGGCATCCGCATCAATCTGGAAACCGCCGGTCAGACCGATCCTGCCGCCGCGCGCGCGCGCTTCCAAACCGCCGTCAACCGCATAAAGGGCGGCAAATGGCACATCCAGATTTACACGCGTCTCTCTGTGATTGAAGGCTTGAAGGATCAGATTGCCGCGGCGCCCATGCCCGTGGTCTTCGATCACTTTGGCGGAGCGCAGGCGGTGCAGGGAGTCTCGCAGCCCGGCTTTGAAACATTAGTGAGCCTGGTTCGATCGGGAAAAGCTTACGTCAAAATTTCCGCGCCTTACCGCGCCTCCACCCAGCCCGGCTACGCGGACGTCGCGCCGCTGGCCAAGGCGCTCATCGACGCCAATCCGAAGCGCATGTTGTGGGGAAGCGACTGGCCGCATCCCGGCACTCCGATCCCCGGCCGCAGCCTCTCGGAACTTACGCCTCTTTTCAAGATCGATGACGGCCAGGTATTGAACCTGCTCCCGGTGTGGGCGCCCGACGCCGCCGTCAGAAAAACAATCTTGGTCGATAATCCGGCGGGCCTCTACGGATTCTGATTTGGTCGCAGAAGTGTTCTGGAAGCGAAAACCGTCATTCCAAGTCCCGGTAGGAACCGGGATAAACTCCGCTAGGAATCCCTCTTTCTTGTGCGCCTAGGCCAAGGAGGGATTCATCGTTTCGTCCGGAATGACGGCGCAATGCAATTGTCCGCGCTAGGCGAACCTGCCGTGCCGGAGACCGGTGTCGCCCTTGTAGCGCCGGCGCCACAAAAAGTGCGCAGAATCAGCACCGGCGATTCCTCAAAACAGCAAATGCAACAGCCACTAATTCTGCGGCGGAGGCGCCCCTGGATTATCCCCGCCCGGATTCCCGCCGCCTTGATTGTCGCTACCCGGCCCACCTGACCCGCCGCGCCGGCCCTGCATCCTCTGCATGCGTTCTTGCTCCAGCTTGTCGAATTTCTCTTTCTGCTTGTCGTCGAGCTGGTTGCGGACCTGCGCGTTCGTGTCCTGCATGAGTTTCATCATCTTGCCGCGCCGCTCTTGCCGGTCGCCTGACGAATCCTCCCTCATGTCGTCCATCTTCTTTTGCGAATCCACCAGAATCTGCTTGATCTTCGTCTGCTGGTCGGCGGTCAGGTCAAAATCCTTCGTCATTTGCTTCACGCGCTCGTCGGGAGATATCGGCCCCATTCCTCGCCGCCCGCCTTCCGGCCGGGGTCCTCCGCCCCCTCCCATTTGTGCGGCCCGCACGCCGGCCGCCAGAAACGGCACAGCCAGCAAAAGCGCAAAAATCGTCAAAACTCTGCGTCGCGATGACATGATTATTATTCCTCCCTCTCGAAATGCCCGTGCATCAGCATAGATGGGGCAACGCCCCCTATGGGATGTTCCGCTGGCATGGACACTCTTTAAATACCTTCCGGGATGCCGAAAGGTTCCACAATCGGAGTAAAATACGGCCCGCCATGAACACACTCTCCCAATTCGGACGCATCCCGACGGAAGCGCGCTCATATCAAAAGTGTTGCTCGACGGCCGCCCGAAAGGACAACTCGCGATGATTTCGATTCGGGACGCCAACGCGAACGACGCGGTTGCCATCGCCCGCCTGGTCAACACGGCCTTTCTGGTTGAGCAGTTCTTCATCGAACGCGACCGCACCAATCCCGAAGTGGTCCGCGGCATGATGAAAAAAGGAAAATTTCTCCTCGCTGAGGACGAACACAGCCTGGTCGGCAGCATCTACGTGGAACTGCGCGGCGAGCGCGGGTATTTCGGCATGTTGTCCATCGAGCCCTCCCGGCAGGGCATGGGCGTGGGGCACCGCCTGGTCGACGCCGCCGAAAACTATTTTCTGGATGCGGGCTGCATGTGGAGCGACCTGATTATCGTCAACGTTCGCACGGAACTTCTCGCGCTTTACGGCCGCTGGGGATACAAGGAAACCGGCACCGCTCCCTACGACGATCCTCACCCCACGAAGATCCCCGTCCATTTCATCTTGATGTCCAAGCCGCTCTCTTAAGTAGGACAGGCTTCAGCCTGTCGGTTTTCGCCCGCCCCGAATGAGATGTGCGTCTTCCTGGCGCCGGCATCTTTGTTTCTTGGCGCGCGTGTGAAAAGCCCGCCGGCGAGACGCCGGCGCTACTAAACCCGGGCGGCAACGCTCTTCGCCGGGCTAAGCACGAAATCGTAATTCACCACCACAAACGGCGTTTCCAACACTTCCCCCGTTGGCGCCTTCCCCGCCGGCATTTTCTTGAATTCCGCGATGAGCTTGTCTTTCACCCCGAACACGACGTCGCAATCGATATATTTCCCGTCCTTCTTGAACAAATGCGTGATCAGCGTTTCGTATCCGGGCGCTTGAATCAGGAAATGAATGTGCGCCGGCCGGAAATGCGAAATATCGGTCTTCCTCAATAAGTCGCCGACGGTGCCGTCCATGGGAATCGAATATCCGGGCGGGGCGATGGTCCGGATTGCGTATTTTCCATCCTCGCCGGTTTCAAAAATGGCGCGCAGCAGCGGCTCTTCCGAACCAAGCTGCGATTCGTACATGCCTTCCGCGTCGGCTTGCCAGATATCCAGCTTGGCGCCCGCGATCGGCTTTCCCTCAAGGTCGCGAACAGTCCCCACCAGAAAACAGGTCTCTCCGCCGAGCCCTTCCGCCATGTTCGCGCCCATCGGCATTTCCGGCGAGCCCTCGATATGAAACGGGCCCATCACCGTCGACGGGGTCGCGCCGCCCGGAAACCGGTGATTGATCGCGTCAACCAGCATGCTCACGCCCAGCACATCGGAAAGCAGAATGAATTCGTGGCGCTTTTCCGAGCACAGCTTGCCCGTCTTGGCCAGCCAGTCCACGGCCTCCAGCCATTCCTTTTCCGTCAGGTCCACTTCGCGCACAAATCCGTGCACATGCTTGACCAGCGACTGCATGATTTCGCGCAAACGCGGCGAGTGGCATGATTCCCATTGTTTCAGGGCCAGTTCGGTCAGATTCTGTTCGGTCGCATTTGGCATGGGGTTCTCCTGTTGTGCTGTGCCCGCGATTTTCATGCCACAGGCCCGCCCATGTCCATTGCTTTCTTGCCGCCCAAATTTTTTCAGGTAGACTTCCAGGTAGCATAGGCAATCTTGCCTGTGCGGTTCTTGCAATCGCCCAAATATCGGAGACGCATCGGTGGCCCACAAACCCGCACTGCCAGGAGTGGCTGTGCTACTCAAGTCCCTTCGCAATCCGCCTAACCGCCGGCGCTCCAATATTGATTGTCAACTGCATCCCGGAAACCACAGGAACCACGGAGCTTCATGGCCATTCTCGTAACCGGCGGCGCCGGATACATCGGCAGCGTTACCGTCGAGCGGTTGCGCACCAAAGGCGAGCAAGTCGTCGTCCTGGACGATCTCGAGCGCGGCCATCGCGCCGCGCTCGAGGCCGATGTTCCCCTGTATCGCGGGAAAATCGGCGACCGCGAACTGGTCGCGCGCATCTGCCGCGAACACAACCTCGAATCCTGCATCCACTTCGCCGCATTGATCGAAGTCGGCGAATCGGTCAAGGATCCCGCGAAATATTTTGAAAATAATGTCGGCCACGGCATCGCATTTATCACTGAACTCGTCCAGCAAGGCGTGCGCCGCATCGTGTTTTCTTCCACAGCCGCCGTCTACGGCGATCCCGAGGAAATCCCGATCACCGAACCAAGCCGCAAATGGCCGAAAAATCCCTACGGCTGGTCCAAGCTTTTCATGGAACGCCTGCTCGATTCCTACGGCACTGCGTATGGAATGAAATTCGCCGCCCTGCGCTACTTCAATGCTGCCGGGGCCACCGAAAAATGCGGCGAGGACCACCGCCCCGAGTCCCACCTGATTCCCAATGTGCTTTCCGCGGCTCTGGGCCTGCAGCAGGCCATTCGCGCTTTCGGCAACAATTATCCCACCCCGGACGGCACGCCCATTCGCGATTACATTCACGTCGCCGACCTGGCCGACGCGCACATCCTCGCCCTCGATCATCTTCGCCGCGGCGGCGTCTCCGACTTCTTGAACTTGGGAACGGGCCGCGGCTATTCCGTCCTCGAAGTCATCCAGTGCGCGCGCCAAATCACCGGAAGGGAAATTCCCGTCGTGCTGGAACCGCCGCGCCCCGGCGATCCTGCCCGATTGATCGCCGACCCGTCCAGGGCCAAAGCCATGCTGGGCTGGGAGCCGCGCCAGTCCGATTTGCCCTCCATCATTCGCTCCGCGTGGCAGTGGCGGCTTCGACATCAGCAGGGTTATGCGGCGGAATAGTCTTTTGTTGCGGATTAGAATGGGCGAGAATTAGAACATCGCTCTTGAGATGGAAAAACGCGCAGGATACGAACAAGGGGAGCCAGCGTGAAATTAGCGGTGATCGGATGCGGGTACGTGGGTCTGGTGTCGGGCAGCTGTCTGGCGGAGGCGGGGCATGAGGTGATTGCCACCGATAACGACGCCTCGAAAATCGCCACGTTGCAGGCGGGGAAAATACCAATCTACGAACCGAGTCTCGACAAGGTGCTCGAGACCGTTGTGCGCGAAGGGCGCTTGCGATTCACAGCCAATGGCGGCGAAGCCGTCCGCGAGTCCGATGTCGTATTCATCTGCGTGGGCACGCCTCCCACGGATACAGGCGATGCGGATTTGTCCGCCATTGACAGCGTGGCGCGCATGATCGCCCGGGAATCGCGCACGCCCAAGCTAGTCATCGAAAAAAGCACCGTGCCGGCGCAGACGGGCGACCAGTTGAAGCGCGCGCTCCAGGTTTATGCGACCAACGCCGGAGCGAAATTCCGCGTCGCCTCCAACCCTGAATTCTTGCGCGAAGGCACGGCCGTCGAGGATTTTTTCCATCCGGACCGCATCGTCGTCGGCGTCGAGGATAAGGAGAGCGAGCAGGAATTGCGCGAAATCTACGCGCCCATACTGCAGGGGCGGTTCCGCTGCCCGGTGCACCTGCCGAATTGTCCGCCCGCGCCTACTCCTGATTTCGTGGTCACCACGATTGCCAGTGCCGAATTGATCAAGCACGCCTCCAACTCCTTCCTCGGCCTGAAAATTTCCTACGCCAACGTCCTGGCCGATTTGTGCGAGCATCTCGGCGGAAACGTCGAGGAAGTTACACGCGCGGTGGGGCTCGATCCCCGAATTGGCGGGCAATTTTTGAAGGCCGGCCTCGGCTTCGGCGGATTCTGTTTGCCGAAGGATATCCAAGCGTTCATTTCGCTGGCCGAGCGCGCCGGCATCGACTTCGGTTTGCTCAAGGAAGCCGAACGCGTGAATCGCCAGCGCGTCGATCTGTTGCTGGACAAAGTGAAAAAGGCCCTGTGGGTCATGAAGGGAAAACAGATTGGCGTCCTCGGCATCGCTTTCAAGCCCAACACCGACGACATTCGACTGGCCCCGGCCATCGAAGTAATCCGCCGCCTGCTCGCCGAAGGAGCGGTAGTCCGGGCCACCGATCCCGAAGCCATGGAGCGCGCGCGCGGCGTTTTTCCCGACCTCGCCTACAGCGCGGATCCTTATGAAGTCGCCCGCGGCGCGGACGCCTTGCTGGTCCTCACCGAATGGGAGCAGTTCCGCCGCCTGGACTGGAAACGCGTGCGCAGCGAAATGGCCCGTCCCCTGGTCGTGGACGGTCGGAACATGCTCCGCCCAGCGGAAATGAAAGCTCTGGGCTTCGAGTATATGAGTTTCGGCAGGCCCGAAAAAGCCGTCGCAACACCCGCATCATGACTTTTGCGAACCGGAACTCCGGGAATTTCAAGGATTTGCCATTTTGAAACTGCTCCTCCGGAAAAAATGCCGACCTTCGGAAACGCAATAGAACAACAATGCAATTGTTTTCCCTATTTGCCGACGACCTGCCTCGCGGGAACAACACACCCCTCTGAGCCCTGAGGATATCCTCGTAAGCTGCTTATTTTGAGTATGATGGATAATCGTTAACTTCTCTCCTATGCGGGAAGCTGGAACCAGTCTGGCAGGCCGATTGCCTCTAAGTCTGCGTGCTTTGATGCCCGGCCTTGATTTGTGACCGGCGGAACTTTTTTGCGCTGAATCCGTGCCTGGCAGGCAATTCGTTCTAAGCATTTGTAAATACAAGACTTATTAATAGATGTGCGGAGCGGTGGCACACCAGGGACGAAGCCTTGCTTTGCGCTGTTCTCGTGATTCCCTGAATGTCATGGAGGGAAACCTCCCTGGCGAGCTGTCCGCGGCAGGAGCCCAAATGGCAAATAGCTATTCGAGAATCGGATCTCCGGAAAACCAGCAATCGGCCAAGCAGACGGGTCCGAAGTTTTCCGAACCACGCGATTTTGGCATTCTACCCGCTCCCGAGGAAACCGCGCTCACTGAAAGCGTTTTTCATTCCTTGCTCACGCATGAGCGCCGGCGCGCCGAACGCTCCCGCAAACCTTTCGTCTTGATGCTGCTGGACGCCAATCTGGAAGACGGCACCCCCGCGGAAATTTTGAAAAATGCAGTCGAGGTGGTACTGGCTTCCAAACGGGAGACCGACCTGGTCGGTTGGTACAAGCAGGAACTTATCCTGGGCGTGATTTTCACGGAAGTCAGCGTCGAGGGAGATGTTCCGGTCACCGAAACTTTACGGACCAAAATCGAGGCTGCGCTGATCAAGCATCTGGGCCGCGAGCCGGCCTCCAAGATCGCCATTTCCCTGCATTTGTTTCCGGAAAATTGGGACAAGGATCACACCGGATGGGTTGCGGATTCCAAGCTGTACCCCGACCTGAAGCGCAAAAGTTCGCGCAAGCGCCTGCCCCTGGTGATCAAGCGCGTGATGGACATTGCGGGCAGCGGAGCCCTGCTGCTGGTGCTTTCGCCCTTGCTCGCGGCCATTGCCGCCATCATCAAGCTCACGTCAACCGGCCCTGTCATTTATGAACAGGATCGCCTGGGCCAGTTCGGCGCGCGCTTCAAGTGCCTGAAATTTCGAACGATGTACTCCAATAACGACCCGAAAATTCACCAGGAATACGTCCAGCAATTCATTGCCGGCAAGGACGGGCTGGACAAGTCTGCCTCCAGCGAAAAGCCTGTTTACAAGCTGACTAACGACCCGCGAATTACCTCCATCGGGCGTTTGCTGCGCAAGGCCAGCCTGGACGAACTCCCGCAATTCTGGAACGTGCTGCGCGGCGAAATGTCGCTGGTCGGCCCGCGCCCTCCGGTTCCCTACGAATTCGAAGTCTATGACGTCTGGCACCGCCGCCGCGTTCTTGAAGTGAAGCCCGGAGTCACCGGCCTTTGGCAGGTGAGCGGCCGAAACCGCACGCTGTTCGATGAAATGGTCCGTCTGGATCTGCGTTACTGCCAGAGCTGGTCGCTATGGCTGGATGTAAAGATTTTGTTTGCCACCCCCCGCGCCGTTTTCCACGGGGATGGCGCCTGCTGACGCAGGAAATCCGCAGTTTTCAATTTTTCCGCGAAGTTTGAACCCTTTGTGTGTTGTTCCAGCTTAATTTTCAAGGATGGTTTGAGTAGGACAGGCTTCAAGCCTGCCGCTCTTGATTTTCCTTGCCGACCAACAAACCCGACAGGCTGAAGCCTGTCCTACTTGGAACCCACTGAATTCGCTGCCGCGGAAGCAATCGCGTGCTCGACCGCATCGCAGAGCGCGTGGCCGATCAGGATATGGCACTCCTGAATGCGCGGCGTGTCGTCGGACGGCACGGCGATGAGCGCATCGACCAAGCCGCTCAGGCGGCCGCCCGAGGAACCGGTCAGCCCGATCGTGAACATTCCCAGCGCGCGCGCGCGTGTCACACCTTCAATAATATTTTGCGAATTTCCCGAAGTGCTGATAGCCACGGCCACGTCGCCCGGCGCGGCCAGCGCCTCGATTTGCCGCGAAAAAACGTGCGCGTAGCCGTAATCGTTGGCGATGGCCGTGACTCCCGCAGTGTTGTCGGCCAGCGCCACCGCCGGCAGCGGCCGCCGCTCGCGCAGGTAGCGTCCCAGGAATTCTCCGGCCAGGTGCTGCGCGTCGGTGGCGCTGCCGCCGTTGCCGAAGAACAGAGCTTTGTGGCCAGAGCGGTAAGCCGATACCAGCGCGTTCGCCGCGGCCGTCATCGCCGGCAAGCAATGTTCCAGCAGCCTGGTGTGCACTTGCACGCTGCGCTCGATATTCGTGCGAAGAATGTCGCCGGTCATGCGTGCCTCCTTGTTGCGGAAACCATCCTAATACTCCCATGGCCATCAATCTGGAATCATTCCCGCCCGCGCATTTGCCCGCCTATCATCGCTCAGGATTGCGCCGGGAACCAAGATTATATGGAAACACCCGGCCGCGTCCGCATTGAATCCGATTTCTCGTTCGGATATTCTTTTTTCGCCCGATGAAAAATTGAGGAGGAAGATCCGATGGAAACGGGAAAAATCAGCAAGCTGGCCGTGGTGGAAACCGACCGCATCGGATCTAATGTGACCATCGGCGAGTTCAGCGTGATCCGCAAGGGCGCCGTGCTCGGAGACGACGTCGTCATCCACCCTCACGTGGTCATCGAATCCGGCGTCACCATCGGCAAGGGCACCGAAATATTCCCCAGCACCTATATCGGCAAGGAACCCAAGGGCGCCGGGGCCACGGCGCGCAATCTGGACTTCATCCGCGAGGTTACCATCGGCGAGCATTGCTGCGTCGGCCCCAATGCCGTGATCTATTGCGACGTGCAGATCGGCGATTCCACGCTGATCGGCGACGCCGCCTCCATCCGCGAAAAAAGCCGCGTCGGATCGAAATCCATCATCGGCCGTCACGTCACGCTGAGCTACGTTTCCATCATCGGCTCCTATACCAAGATCCTCGACCACTGCACCATGGGCGGAAACGTCACCGTGGGAGACCACGTCTTCATCGGCACCGATACGCACACCGCCAACGACAATTCGTTCGGCGCCGAGGGCTGGAGTGACGACATGATCGGCCCGACCATTAAGGATGGCGCGAATATTGGCGTCGGGGCCCTCCTGCTCCCCGGCGTGGTCATCGAAAAGGGCGTGCTGATCGGCGCGGGTTCGGTTGTTTACCGCAGCGTAAAAGAGGGCTTCGTGACCATGGCCGCCGCCGCGCGCGAGATGCCGCGCCCTCCGAAGAAGGAGTAAGGCCGGGGCATCGTATTCCCGCTCAAAAATCGACCCGCAGAATCCTTCTAAGCGGTGTATTGTGTGGTAGTTACAAGCCCATACGGCCGGCACTCCGTCTTTTCCCGCAATGTCGGACCGCCGGAATCCGCGGCTTGCGCGGTTTACTAATTCGAACCGGCAGATTCCTCCGACCGTTCGCCGATTCGCCCAGCGTGCTAGCATTCAAGATGTAGCTTCCGCGGAAATTTAACTCAGGAGAATTGTCCTTGCCGGCGAACACCATGAGTAATCTGGACACATTGAAAAGCACGTTTGTGGACGTCATCGGCGTCGATCCGGCAATCGATTTCAACAGTCTGGTGTACGGCAGCACGCCGGGCTGGGACAGCGTTGCGCACATGGCGCTGGTGGCCGCGATCGAAGGCTCGTTTGACATCATGCTGCCCACCGATGACGTCATTGACATGAGCAGCTTTGCGAAGGCGAAGGAAATCGTCGCCAAGCACGGTGTCGCCCTTGATGCTTGATGGCAGGGTGGCGTTTGTAACCGGATCGACCCGCGGAATCGGCTGGGCGACGGCGCGCACATTCGCTTCGCAGGGCGCGGCGGTGATCGTCAACGGTGTCACTTCCCAGGAGCGCGTGGACAAGCGAGTCGAGGAAATCTGCACGGAGTTCGGCGTGCCGTGCATCGGATTTCTTTGCGACGTTTCCAATCCCGCCTGCGTCCGTTCCTGCTACGCGGAAATTTTCAAGAAATTCAAGCGCCTCGACGTGCTGGTGAACAACGCCGGCATCGTGCAGGACGCGCTGCTGGGCATGATTTCCGAGGCGTCCATCCGCCGGCAGATCGAAGTCAACACCATGGGCGCGATCTTTCATTTGCAGGAGGCCGCGCGCTTGATGCTGCGTAACCGTTCCGGCTCGATCATCAACGTCAGCTCGATCGTGGGGCGCAACGGGAACGCGGGAGAGATTGTGTACAGCGCCTCCAAGGCTGCCCTGATCGGATTGACGTATTCCGCGGCCAAGGAACTGGCGCCGAAAAATATTCGCGTGAACGCCGTCGCTCCCGGATTCATTGACACTGATCTGACCAAGGTTTTGCCGAAGGATGCGCACGCCGAGTGGAGCAAGCGCGTCGGATTGGGACGCATGGGCACCGCGCAGGAAGTGGCCAACACGATTTTGTTTCTGGCCTCGGACCAATCCAGCCACATTTCCGGCCAAGTCGTGGGAGTAGATGGTTGCCTGGTAATCTGAGCCAATTCCATGCTATTCGACACCGAACGCCAGCCCGCCCAGAGCCCTGCCATCCATGATGCCGCCCTGGGGAAGTGGTTCACCTACGGGGAACTTCGCGAACTTGTAGAGCGCCTTGCCCAGTCGCTGGCATATCCGCAAAAGGCGCTAGCTTTCTGCTTCACGCGGAACGATCTTGCCTCGGTGGCCTGGTATCTGGCGGCTGTGCAGGCGGGCCACGCCGTCGCCCTGCTCGATGAAGGCCTTACCAGGGAATTCAAGGCTGCGCTGATTTCGTCCTACGCTCCGGATTTTATTCTTGCTTCGGTCGATACCACCGACTACGCAACGATCAGCGAAGAGCGGCCCGGCTACGACTCCGCCTCCACTCCTGAACCTCGGAATTATTTCTGGCGCCGCAAGTCCGTCCCGGTGCAAACCGTTCATGCGGACTTGTCCGTGCTGCTTTCGACTTCCGGAAGCACTGGCAGCCCGAAATTCGTGCGCCTCTCCGGGAAAAATGTGTTGAGCAATGCGCTGTCCATCAGCCAGGTCCTGGAAATCGACGCGCCCGACCGCGCCATCAGCAGCCTTCCGTTTCATTACTCCTACGGCCTTTCGGTGCTGAACACGCACCTGCTGACGGGCGCAAGCGAAGTGATGACAAACGAAGGCCTCACATCGCCCGCATTCTGGAACGCGTTTCGCGAAACGGAGTGCACATCCTTCGCCGGCGTGCCGTATTCGTATCAGATTATGAAGCGGCTGGATGTGGATAAACTGAATCTTCCCAGCCTGCGCGTGATGACCCAGGCCGGAGGCCGTTTGCACAAGGACCTGGTCGCGCACTTTCACCAGGTGATGGCCGCGCGCAGCGGACGTTTCTACGTAATGTACGGGCAGACCGAAGCCACCGCGCGCATCGCGATCTTGCCCTCGCAGTTTCTTCCCGAAAAACTCGGTTCGGCCGGGCTTGCGATTCCGGGCGGATCGCTTTCCGTGCGCGTCGAAGGCCGCTTGACGACAGAAGCCAATCAAGTCGGCGAGTTGGTGTACACCGGGCCAAACGTAATGATGGGATACGCGAATAGCCGCGAAGATCTGAGCCTGGGAGACGCCCTGGGCGGAACGCTCGAGACGGGCGACTCGGCGCACTTTGACGAGGAAGGGTTTATTTTCTTCGAGGGCCGCATGAAGCGCGACGCCAAGGTGTTCGGCTTGCGCGTGAACCTGGACGAAGTCGAAAACCTGCTGCGCGTGCACGGGCCCACGGCCGTCGTCGCGGGCGGCGAAAATCTCCAGATCTATTGCGAGTACGGCGAGGCGGAGGATTTCGCGCGCTACCGCCAGGACCTGGCGGCAAAGCTGCGCGTGCACCACAGCGCGTTCAAATTTCATCGCATCGAGCAGATACCGACCACGCCCAGCGGCAAAATCAACTATCCGGCGCTGACCGCCAAGACCTGAAACCGCCATGAAATTCGACGACCTGCTTAAACTGCCGCAATACTCTCTGCCCTACGCGGAGAAGGAACGGATTTTGCTCGATGGGCTCAACGAACTCGATGAGCACCATCGCCGCAATTGCCCGGAATACAATCGCCTGGTCTCTGTCCTCTGGCCGGACTACCGCAAGGCCGAAACGCTTGCCGATCTGCCGTATCTGGCCGTGGGATTGTTCAAGAGCCACCGCTTGTGCAGCATTCCCAAGGAGAACATTTTCAAGACGCTGACCTCCAGCGGCACCACCGGGCAAGCCGTCAGCCAGATTTTTCTGGACGTGGAAACCGCGCAGCGCCAGAGCGCCGCGCTCAGCCGCATCATGACGCATACCCTGGGGCCGAACCGCCTGCCGATGATCCTGGTGGAAAGCAGCGCGCTGCTGAAGGACCGCGCGCGATTCAGCGCGCGGGCCGCGGGCGTGCTTGGGATGATGACGTTCGGGCGCGACCATTTCTACGCGCTCGATGAAAAAATGGAACTCGACGAAAAGGGCCTGCAAGCGTTCCTCGAAAAAGTGAACGGCAAACCGTTTTTCATGTTCGGCTTCACCTTCATGATCTGGCAATACCTGTACCAGCGCATCGCCGACCGCAGCGTGGACCTGTCGCAGGGAATCATGGTGCATGGCGGAGGCTGGAAAAAATTGCAGGAATTGGCCGTCAGCAACGACGAATTCAAACGCAAGCTGCGCGAAAAAACGGGGCTCTCGCGAATCTACAATTTTTACGGCCTGGTCGAGCAAGTGGGCAGCATCTACGTGGAGGGCGAAAACGGCTACCTGTTCGCGCCGAATTACGCGGACGTGATTGTGCGCGACCCCCTCACCTGGGAGCCCGCGCCGATGGGCACGCCCGGAGTCCTGCAGGTGCTCAGCCTGCTGCCGCTCAGCTATCCGGGACACTCCGTGCTGACCGAGGACCTGGGAATCATTCACGGCATCGACGATGCCGCCGGCGGGCGCTTCGGAAAATATTTCTCGGTGCTGGGACGAATCCCGAAAGCAGAATTGCGCGGCTGCAGCGACGTTCATGCCAGCCAGGTGAGCGGATGAAAGTCCAGCAACTGGTGCCGCGCGCCGAGGAAGTCGAACTCGACGATATCCTCGCCGGGCTGCGCGATATTTCCGGGGGCACGCTTTCCCCCCTCGCCCCGGAAATTCTGGAATTCTGCGCGAATTTTTCGCGCGCCCTGTTCAAGGACGCCGAGGCAAAAAAGTTCCCCGAATTGCAGGCACTGGCGTTCTGGATGCGGAAATCGGAACTCGAGCGCCTGCGCCAGGAATTCGACCGCCTGAAAACCAAAAACACGCTTCCGGTGCCGCGCGGCCTGGTGTTTCACGTCCCTCCCGCAAACGTGGACACGATTTTCATGTATTCGTGGATCATGTCCGTGCTGGTGGGCAACCGCAACATCCTGCGTATTTCGCCGCGCGCCGCGCAGCAGACCACGATCATCTGCAAGGTATTCAACGAGTGCCTGGAGGCGGCCGGCGACGTCATGCGCCGCAACACGGTGATGATCCGCTACGGCCACGAGCAGGAAATCACGGCCGCGATTTCCGCCGTGGCCGATGTGCGCGTGATCTGGGGCGGGGACGCGTCGGTGAACAATATCCGCGCCGTGCGCATCCCGCCGCATTGCAAGGAACTTGCGTTTCCCGACCGCTACTCGCTGTCGGTGGCGCGCACCGCGCGGTATCTAGCGCTGGACGAAGCCAAACGCAAGGAAGTGGCCGCGCAATTTTATAACGATACCTACTGGTTTGACCAAATGGCGTGCTCTTCTCCCCGGCTGCTGATCTGGTGCGGGGAGCGGGAAGAAAGTTCCAAGGCGAGCGCAATGTTCCTGCAGGATTTGCACGAGGAAGTGCAGCGCCGGGGATACACGCTGGACGCTTCCGGCAGCATGAATAAGTTCACGTTCCTGTCGCGCGCGATCCTGGACCAGCCCGTGGCTTCGACCCGGCGGGTCGACAATCAGCTGACCGTCGCGCAGCTTGAAAACATTCGGCACCTGGACCGCGACCATTGCGGAGGAGGATTCCTATTCCAGTATTACGCCGAGGGGATCGATGTCCTCGGACAGGTCGTGGCGCGCAAGGACCAGACCCTCACCTATTTCGGTTTCGAGCCCGCGGAAATGGCCGCGCTCGCGAAACTGCTCAACGGCCGCGGAATCGACCGCATCGTGCCCATGGGCAAGGCGCTGACCTTCAATCGCTACTGGGACGGCTACGATCTGATGGCCGAGATGATCCGACACGTGTACGTGGAATAGAATCAGGCCGGCCGACGGAAAAATCCCGCCGCATTATCCGCGGTCCTTGCGATCAAATTCTTTCCGCGCTTTCTGGAATTTACTCGTCTTCGATTTTCGCTCCCATTTCAGAGCGGCTAGCGCCAGGGTTTTGTAGCGCCGCCGTTTCGCCGGCAACCTTGCGTATGGTCTGCCTAAACGCAAAATGCCGGCGAAACGCCGGCGCTACGAAGCCTTCTCATCTGGTCGTGAATTTAGGCGGAAACAAGCGGTGAGAAGATGAAACGCGGGGGGAACCGGGCAAAACAGAAATTCATTTGTTCGGGAGGACTGGCGCGGGGGCCCGGCGAGAAAATTCCAAATCGAAAAAACAAGCGAGGCAGGGCTCACCTGCGTGGCCCTGCTAAGGATTATGCGGCTACTTCTTCGCCTTTTTCGCCGTCTTGGCGCCGTAGTGCCCGCTGGAATAGTAAGAGCCGTACTCCGAACTTTCGTCCGCCGTATTGAGGACCACGCCCAGGATTTGAGAATCCTTGAATTCCCTGCAGGCCTTGCGAGCCATATCCGACGGCGTGGAGCTTGCGCGAACCACCAGCAGAACTCCGTCGCACATTCCCCCGAGCACGGTCGCGTCGGCAACAGGAAGAACCGGCGAGGAGTCGATGACGATCCAGTCGAACTCCGGCTTCACGCGGTCGATGAATGCCTTCATGCGGGCGCTGGATATCAGTTCGGACGGGTGGGTAACGTGCGTTCCCGCCGGCGTGAAATAGAGGCCTTCCTCGTGGCCCTTTTGAATGACTTCAAACTCCGCGGCGCCGCCCTGCAGGTAATCGGCAAGGCCCGGGTTGGAGGGAGCGCCCAGCAGCGTGTGCACGCGCGGGGCGCGCAAATCGGCGTCAATGAGCAGAACGCGGCAACCCTGCTGGCGAACCAGCGCATGGGCCAGATTGGTGGCGACCATCGTTTTGCCTTCCGCGGGGACGGCGCTGGAAATCAGCACGGTCTGCAAGGGCTGGTTCTCGCGGATGCGCGCCAGCCGCGAACGCAACGTGCGGAATTGCTCGGTGCCGGGAAAGAAGGGATCCGAATTGGCGAACACCAGGAACGCAGGATCGGGCTTCCAATTGGGCTGGGCGCACCGGGCCAGAAAGCTTCCGGCAGGGGAAGGTTCAGGCATGGTTTCGACCGCGGCAACGGTGGAGGCGGCAGGCTGCATAAAATTCGGAACTGCCGGCTCCGGCTGCTTCTCCAGCTTGGGCGCGGCAACCTCGGCCAGGTCTTCCGGTTTCTGGCCGTTGTGGGCCGCCGATTTTTCCTGCTCCGCTCGTTTCAGTGCTTCGTGGATCCTGCTCATGATTCCCTTTCCTTACAAGACAAAAGCTGCTGAATTTGGATTAGGTTCAAGCCCTGGCTGCCGCCCGCGGATTTTGAGGACCCACGAGCGAAGGCCGCGTGCCGGTCTTGCCCTGATTTTTTGTGATCACCGGGATCATCGCCAGAACCGGCAGGTGCAAAGCCGCTTCCACGTCGCGTTCCGAGCGCATCGAGGTGTCCTGCATTTCCAGCAGGAGCGTCAAGCCCAGTCCAAGGGCCAAACCCGCGGCAAAGCCGCCCCCCGCGAAGAGCGGAACCTTGGGGAAGGATGGCTGGTTGGGCAGATTGGCCGGGTCAAGCACCTGGAATTGTTCGCCCTGCTGGCTTTGTTCCAGGTTCATGGCCATGGCCGATTGGTCGCGCTTTTTCTGCAAATCGTTGTAGAAATCCAGCGCTGTCTGATGATCGCGGGTGATCAGCTTGTATTCCTGCTCAACTGCGGGGCTGGCTTGCACGCGTGCCTGGTACAGTTTGATTTGCGCCTGAGTATCCGTCTGCTGCTGCGTGCGCTCCTTGATCACCTGGTCGTATTGATGGATCTGGGCGCGGAGCTGCTGTATCTGGGCCGGCTCGGAAAGAGGTTTGGTCGGCCTATCCACTCCCGCGTTTCTTTCCTGTTGATTTTCTTCGGCGATCTTCTTGCGCATCACCGCGATGTCGTTCTTGGCCTTGATCACGTCCGGATGGTCGTTGGTATATTTCGATTGCAGTGTCGTCAGATTCGCTTCGAGCGCGGCCAGTTGCTGTTCGAGCGTTTCCGGGTTCGTCCCGCTCTGGGTGGCCTGCCAGGCCGCGATTTGTTGCGCCAGCTGCGATTCCGCGAAGCTCTTATCCTGCTGCGCGCGCGTCAGCGCCTGCGTGGAAGCTTCCAACTGCGGCGTCAGACCGGCCAACAGGCCGATGTTCGTTTGCGCATCGTCTGGAAGAATGCCCATGTTCCTGCGTTGAAACGCTGCCAGCCGCGCGTCCTGCTCGTCGAGCTTGGCCTTGGCTTCCTCCAGCTGCTTCCCAAGAAATTCGTTGGTCTGAATCGTCTGGCCCTTGCGGCTCTGAACGTTTTCCTCCAGGAACATGTTGGTGATCCGCGCGCAAATCGCCTGGGCCATGCGCGGATCGTTGAACACCACGCTGATGTAAAAGCCGGGCAGGTTCTGAGCCCGGGTCTCGGCCATGGGCTGCACCGGGGTAATGGTGATCGCGGTTCGCAGCCGCTCGACCAGCGCGTCCATCGGCACCGAATCGATGTCCTTGGCGTACAGGCCGAACTGCTGGATTACCGGTTCCAGCCGGGACCGGCTCAGGATCTGCTGCTGCATCGCGGCCAATCTCTGATTGGTGTTGTCCGCAACGACAGTCGGGACCAACGATTGGGACACGATGGGCGGCTGGACCAGCACCAGTGTCTGGGACGTGAACCGCTTCGGCAGAACGTGCGACGCGAAATATCCCCCAGCGCCACCGATCACGGCAATCAGGGCAATCAGATACCATCGCCGCTTAAGGATGGAGATTACGTCGCTCGGTTTTATGTCCTGATGTAGCATTGCTTGCTCACCTTCTCCGCGCCGGCTCTTCTATCCGGCGGGCTGCACCTTCCGTTTACAAAGTCCAGCCCGCACCCGTTTGGAGCCCGCTCCCGCGCTTTGGCGGGTCTGAATTCCTTACCGCCGATTTGAAACTGGGGCCAGAGGCCAGGTCGTCCGCGAAACCTGAATACACTGCTATTATTCCACGACGCAGGGATCAGGAGCAATTCAGCGACCACGCCAAGAACAATCACTAACCTGTTTACTTACTGTAGTATACGAAGATTTTCCGGGCCCGTTTCCCTGGAAATTCCGTTCCCGTGGTCAAAACTATTTCCTCTTCATGGAATAACTTTGCCCAGGCACCCGACGGTAACATTATGAAAATAAGTGTGTTAGTAAGGAACGCTTTCTTCCCGGCGTTCGCCCGGGTTACCGCTCTTGCCTCACGACTTCTTCCTGGATAGCGGTACTCCCCGTGACCGTAAAGCACAGCCGCGTTCCCTCCAGACTGGTGTAAGCGATCCGTGCCCGTTCCTTCCCGGGGCCTTCAATCTCCAGGCGGCCGCCTCGCTTGACGATCTTCATCTGGCTGCGGTCTCTCCACCAGCGGTTGACGTCCCGGGGCAGGGCCAGCCAGACATTTTTTTCCGGCGCGAGGCTTGCCAGGTAAGCGAGGAGCTGGGAATACACCGCGCGTGCCTTCGGGTCGATGACATAGTCAGGATGGACGTTGAAGCTGGCCAGGCCGTGTCCATCGAGGATTCGCTGGACTTGGCGCTTCCAGACTTCAATCGAATAATCCTGCAGGATGTGAAACAGGGAATAGTCCTGAATCGTGGTCAGGGGAATCTCAAGCATATTGCCGATGAAATATGGCATCACGGTGCAACACCCGCCGGGCTGAGGATCCAGATGGCCCACGTTGGGGACGGACATGTCGTAGGCGAATTTCAGGTCACCGTACCAGTCCGTATTGCGGTACAGCACGCCCGAACGGAAACCTTCGGCGCCGTATTCCACCGCTATTTGATTTATTTTTGCGGCGCGCGAAAGAAAAAGTTCGCGATTGGAATAGAGGTAGCCATCATGATTCCAGTCGTGGACGTTCACTTCAAAGCCGCGGTTGCGGAACGCGTCCAGCTCGTGCTTTTCGGCATGGTACCGGCCTTCGGGTATCACCTGGAAAGACGATTTGATTCCGTGGGAATCATTGAGGTCCATCAGCGTGGGGCAGAAATCCAGGCCCGTGCGCGTTTCGATGTCATGAGTGACGATGGCACAGCCGGATTTTCCCTCCGGCCAGAACCAAATGAAGGGAATCTTTTCGCCTTTTTGTTTTCCGATCGCCAGGGCCATGAGCTGGTCGAAAACACTCTCCACCGAGCGGTCCACGGGCCATTTTGGAAACGGCTTGTTCGCCCATCCCTTGAGCGACGCGCGCTGCAGGTGTTTGCGCACGGCCACCGGCAGCAGGGGCCGCACCAGGTAATACGCCTTGCGCACGAATCCGCCGGTCGATGGGCCGCGGCCCGGCGGTAGAGCGTCCGCCACATAGCGCTCGCGCCGCAGATTTTCCACGACGGCGTCCGGGTCGAACGCGATCGTGCACGCGCCGTTTTCCACGCGCACGTCCGAGCTCGCGTCGTAGAGTTCGGCGTCGGCCGACGGCGAGCAGTAACCCGTGCCCACGTGCCCGTAACAGATCGCGTCCGGCCCAAAGCGGAAGAACCCCGGCGGGGTGTGGCCGTTGCCGATCGCCGCGAATTCCGCGTGCTCTTCGGCGCAACGGAAATGCTCCAGAAATGATTTGGAAATGGTCATGGCAATGAAGTCTTATCCCACGTGCCGATACAACAGCTTTCCCGCCAGGGTCAGAAAAGCATCGGGCAGCTTTTCGCAAACGCGTTCCGCCATTTTCATTTTCCAACCCTTGCCCTGCGGCGTCGCCGCGGGGGCGGCATATGGATAGCGGTAATAACGCAGGTTCGTGCGCGTCGTGCCCCAGTGATCCTTGAAGTTCACCAGGCCCTCATTTTCAATTTCCGAGCGGCCGAAATCGAATTCCTCGAGACCCTGCTTTTTGGCTTCCTGCATGGCGTCCCAGAACAAGAACGGAGTGCCGCCCATGCTGCTGTAGGCGCCGTCCGAGCAGCCGTACTTGTAAACCATGGTTTTCTTGTGGGTCGCTGTGAAAATGGCGGCCACCGGAATTTCGCCTTTGTACGCGACGCGGATGGCGGCCGGTTCGCCCACGCATTCCAGCACGTTGCGGAACCACGCGACGGGCTGCGGAGGGATGCCGTGACGGCGGCGCGTAATTAGCATCAGACGGTAGAAATCGCCCAGCAGTATCGCGCTACGCCCGGTTTCAATTCTCAGTTCTTCCTTTTTGGCGCGCGCAATCTTTCGCTGGATATGGCTCTTGTGAAAACACTGCAGGAGCGCTTCGGCCGGCGGCCTCAGGTCCAGCATGTGGATGCAGAACGAGGCGTCAACAGCGGCGCGGGCAGCCGTTTCCGTCGCGGCGTCGAACGCGGCGAGCGGACGCAGTTCCGCGTACTTGTATTTCCGGGTGCGGACCTGTTCCTCCAGATAATTCAGAAAAATATGCAGCGCTGCGGGATCGTCCACCAGCGGCTGGCAATGATCCGAGAAGGGAAGCGAAACCAGGCGATTTCCGGTCAGCCAGCTGGACACCTTGCACAGCGCCAGACCGTTTTCGAGCGGCTCGCCTTCCGCGGACGTGGTCAAGACCACCGGTTCGTAGTTGTACGTGCGGCGCAGAGCTTCCAGCCAGCCTTGCGTGTGGAAAATGCTCGATGCCGGATGGCTTTCCACCAAGCGGCTCCAGCGCGGGTCGCGCAGCGGGTCGATTTGACGCACGGCCATGCTGGTTCGCATGCCGGCGGGCAGGTGAATCACTTCCTGTGCGGCGGGAGTCATTTTTGGTTTTTCTTAGCGTGACGATGCGATTCCTGCAGCAACGGGCGCGGGCTTTGCCGGGTCATTCGCTTCCGCATTCCGAGCGGAATCGTTTGGGTCCACGAACAGGTTCATGACGCGCGATTTCACTTCCGGCATTTGCCGGGCCAGCCGTTCGCGAATCGCGGCGCGGGCATCCAGCGTATTTTCGATGAACTGAAGCAACTCTTTTTCGTCCAGCTTGCGCGCATCGGCTACGATCGAATCGGCTCCGATGGCGGCCATCACGCCGGTAAATTTGTCGCTGTATGCCACGCACACCGCGGGCACGCATTGCGAAACCGCGGCAATGCACGCATGCATGCGCGCGCCGATCAGCATGTCGCACTTCCCGATGACGTATTTGATTTCGTGCTGGTTGTATTCGCCGCGCAGCAACGCCAGCCGACCCGGGTATTTGTCTTTCAGTTCCTGGTAGAGCTGCTCGCATGCGGCCGTGTCGGTTTCACCCTCGTGCCCGAAGACGTGAGGAACTAGAAGAACGGTGGCGCCTTTTTCAATCAGGAGATGGACAGCGTCGCGGCTGAACTGCCGGTAATCGGCGCGCAGGCCGAACATGTTGTCGCGCGTGTAGCCGCCCATGTACAGCAGCCCGCTGACGTTCAGTCCCACCAGCGGCCCGGCATGTTTGTCCAGCGATTCCAGCCCCGCAAGGTCGATGCGCGCGGGAGCCACCGGCTGCAGAATAAAGCCCACGTCGTAGCAGAACTCAAATTTGGAGGATGCGTACGCGGGTCCGACCAGCGACCTGATTTCCTCGAGGCCTTGCAGATCGCGCGAATAGACGTGGTCCGAGCGCTTCAGGATGAACCGCGTCAGCGATTTTGCAAGGCTGCCGCGGAACGGGCCGTAGGTCTGAGGCAACAGGACCAGTTTTTTGCCGAGCAGCAGGACGAGAATCTGCGGCAGCGAAACGTAGAAATACCGCTCCATGCCGTAGATGTCGCTGAAGCTGTCGCCGCCGGCGATGGATGCGAACAGGTCGATGGCGTCGATTTCCGCAAGGCACGCGTTCTTGGAGATCACCCATTTACGAAACATACTAGAAGGGACGAGTTTGACCAGCAGCGCAAGGGCCGTCAGAAGCGCGATGTTGTTGGGCAGCAGCAGCCGCTTGGAAAAGCGCATCGGAATGACGGGGACGCGGACCTGGTCCGCGTCGACGGTCAGCGTCTGCACCGAGCGGCTCTTGGCGAAGTGCAGAAAATGGATCTCCGCCGCCGGATACGCGTGCGCGAAGCAGCGCACCGCTCCCGCAGCGAGCGCGCAGACGCCCATGTTGGTGGAATCGAGCGTCGCGCCTAGAATCGCGATCTTCCGTCTTTTATCTTCCTGCATGGACATTGAATAACCGGAAACGCGGGCGGCCGGGCGCGGTCAGCCTTTCGCCCCGACAAAAATAAATTCCTCGGCGATTAATCCGTCGCCCAGGTTGGCCATTTTTTTGCGCAAGGGCCGGCGCTTTTCGGAAATCACCGGCACATCCTGGCGCACGGCCAATCCCGCGTTCTTGAACCATCCGCGAATCACGCGGCGCGACGTCTGGTGAACTCCCGCGCTGGCGAAACTTCCCTGGTTGAGCGTGGTGGCTTCGCGCTGGATCCTTTTCTTCCAAACGCCCAGTTCGGAAAGATTGGGCACAGTGACCACAATCACGCCTTTGGGAGACAGGAGCGCGGAAAACTTTTTCAGCAGGTCTTCGGGTTTGGCGAACCGGTGCAGCAAGTCCGTGGCCAGAACGCAATCGAAGCGTTCGCCGGAAACTTTCGCCAGCGCGCTTTCCAGGGTTCCATAAATCACCTCGAGGCCGCGGGCTTCGGCGCAGGCCCCGATCACGGCATCCACCGGAAGCGCGGTGACGTGAATGCCGCGCTTGGCCAGCTCCGCTTCCATAGCGCCCCAGCCGCAGCCGAAGGATAGCAGGCGCTTCGTGTTGGCCGGAATCGCGTCCAGAATGTCCTGCCGCGCGGGCTCATAGTAGCTCTTGGACCACTTGGATTGCCCGACGCGCGTTTCGGTGTTGAACAAAACATCGGGCGACCGTTTTCCCGCCCCGATATCCTGCAGCGCGCGAAGCTGCGTGAACATTTCCGAATCGCGCAGGCCGAGCTTGCCGACGTATTTGTTGGGCAAGTGAGGGAGAACGAAATCCTCGAATCGCGAAATGTTGATGAGCTTCCGGAAGCCGCACTGCGTGTAGGGATCGGTGGCCGCGGATACCAGAAGATCGTATTTCTCCTGGTGCGGCTGAACGAGAAAGCCGCCGGAAGCGATGGCGCGCTTCAGCTGCGCGCGTGTGAGGATGTAGCAGGCCGAATGCTCGTTGGAAAAAAACGCGAAGGTCTGGCCGCCGCGGGAAACGACCGACCCGGGGTCCCAGTGAAAATGGTAATGCACGGTGGAGAAATGCGTTTCGCCTTGGGCGCCGCGCTCGGAGCGCATGAATCCGGCAATTTCGTTGTCGCGCAGGATTTCGGTGGCCTTGAGGAACGCGTCGATGTTCTTTTCGGTGATCAGCGTGTCGTCCTCGGAATAGATGAACAGGTCGTAGTCGTCGACGTGATCCGCCATCATCTGTTTATGCGGAAACGGGAAAGACCACGGATCGCCCGAGGGAGGCCGGACGATGATCTCAACTTTTTCGCCCAGATTTTTGGCGACATTCGTGAGCAGCACGGGATGCACGTCAAAGGGCATGGACGCGTATTCCTCAAGCAGGCGCTGCATATAGGAGTCGTTCTTGGTGCCGAAATTCGCGAGAATCACCAGGATTTTCAGCCTGTCCGATCCCAGGGCCACGCCCGCTCCGCGCGAAGGGTTCGATGGTTTCGATTCCGTTGCTGAGTTTGTTTTCATTGAAATGAGGGCCACCCGGCCAACGCCACGAGGTTTGTATTGAGTCCTGCAGTCCGAATTCGACAGACTGCCAGGGGCTAAAGCCCTTGCTCTTCGGTTCCCTGAATGTCGCGGCTGAAGCCGCGACCCACAAGGCTTGCTTCTGACAGCACCTGCACGCCTGATTCCTAGACCTTAACGGCAACTTCCTCACGTTTTGTTTCGCTCGCGGCGGCCGGGGCGTGGACCACTTCCGGTTCCCTGGAGGCCATGAATTCCCGCCAGATCACGAACAGGCTCGGGATGCCCACAGCGAAGGCGAACGCCAGCGCGACCGGCGTGCGGTAGCCGGCAAACCGCGTGGCCGGCATCAGCCGCACAATGAACGCAGCGGCCAGCGCGCCCAGCATCATCTGCTTGTTGCGCGGCGTCCAGGTCAGGGGAACTTCGCGGCGGATGGTGATCCAGACCGCGGCGTAGTAGACAAAATAGCTGGCCAGAAATCCCACGCCCAGGCCGGGCAGCCCCAGCCAGCGGACGGCAAGCCAGGTCGTGACGATCGTGGCCACGCCTCCAATCGATTCCATCAGGAAGTAGACCGAACTCTTGCATCGCGCCAGCACGGCAAATGACATCGTCCAGCTGGAAAACTTGAACAGGTCGCCGATCAGCTGCCACTCCAGAATTTCCACCGTGGGCGTGAACTTGTTGGAATAGACCAGGGGAATGAAAACGGGCAGCAGCGCGAGCATCCCCAAAATCATCGGAACGCCGAGAAGCATGACCAGGCGATGCTGTTCGTTGATCAGCTTGACCAGTTCCTTGGGCTTATCGGCCACCGCGGAAAGGCGGGGATAGTAATCCTGCCCCATGGCCGTCACCAGGAATCCCAGATAGCCCACGGAAATTGCCGTGGCGGCCTTGTAGTAGCCGACGCTTTCCGGATTGAGCAGGTGCACCACGACCATCGGAAGCGCAAGCTGCACGCCGGCGCCGACCAGCGAGCTGGCCGTGAACGGAGCGCCGAACCGCAAAAGTTCCCAGGCGGATTTGACCGACTCGGCGCGCATGGGCTTCGCCTTCACCGCGCCAAGTTCCCGGTAAATGAAATATCGTGATACTGCGTAGCTCAGCACCGCTCCGGCAATAATCGCGGGAACCACGCCGCTCGTTTGCCAGAGGATGACGGCGCAAATGAGGATCAGCGAAGCGAACAGGGTGTTGATGACGCCGTATTTCGCGAGCGAAGTGACGCGATGATAAGCGTTGAGAATTCCGATCTGAATGTTTCCGGCGATGGTGAACAGCAGCGCGAGGCCCATGGCCACGATTGTCCAGCCATGGTCAGGCGTGCCCAGCGCCCAGCTGCTGATGGCCACGCGGAAGATCGTCAGCCCCGCCATGGCGACGATGCCCACTCCGCCAAACAAGACCCACGCGCCGCCCCGCAGATTGGCGATGGCCTGCTCGTCATTGCGCTTCGCGGCGGCCGCGCCCAGCCGCACCAGTCCCGTGGCCATGCCCAACCCGGCGATCAGCGTGGTCAGGCCCACGAAGCTTTGCAGCAATCCGTAATACCCGTACCCGGACGGCTGCAGGTAGAGGGCAAGGACCTTCGCCGACACCATCCCCAGGATGATGCTGATGATGGAACTGCCGCTGAGTATGGCGGTGGCGCGGAAAATCGACTTCATGCCCTGAACTCCTCGATGGCCCGGATGACGGTTGCGGCCTGCGTTTCGGAAAGGTGCGGACCGATCGGCAAGCTCAGTACTTCCTCATGAATGCGTTCGGAAATCGGCAGGCTGCCCGGCCGCATGGCCATGTCCTTATAGGCATTCTGCAGGTGCGGAGGAATCGGATAGTGGATCAGCGCGCCGATGCCGGATTTTTCCAGGTGCGCGCGCAGCGCGTCGCGGCGTTTTGAGCGCACGACGAACAGATGGTGCACCGGTTCCGCCCATTCCGGAACGTAGGGAAGCACGAGACCGGAATGCTGCAGCCCTTCGTGATACTGCGCGGCGATGGCGCGCCTGCGGGCGTTCCAATTGTCCAGGCGCCGCAGTTTTACGCGCAGGATGGCGGCCTGAATTTCATCGAGGCGGCTGTTCACGCCCTTGACTTCGTTCAGGTACTTGATGCGCGAGCCGTAATTCCGCAGGACGCGGACGCGGTCGGCCAGGTCGTCGCTGTTGGTGGTGACGGCTCCGCCGTCGCCGAGTGCGCCGAGATTTTTGCCGGGATAGAAACTCCACCCCGCGATGTTTCCGAGCCCGCCCGCGGGTTTGCCTTTGTAGCGCGCGCCGTGGGCCTGCGCGGCGTCCTCCAGAATCCACAAATCGCGTTTCGCAGCGATTTCCTTGATCCGGCCGATGTCCGCCGGCTGTCCGTAGAGATGCACGGGAAGAATTCCCCTGGTGTGCTTGGTGACGGCGGCTTCGATTTTTTCCGGGTCGATGTTGTAGGTGCGCTCGTCCGGCTCCACGGGCACGGGACGCGCGCCGCAATAGCTGACCGCGAGCCACGTGGCGATGTACGTGTTGCTGGGAACGATTACTTCGTCCCCGGCGCGCACGCCCAGCGCTTTCAGCGAAAGGATCAGCGCTTCCAGGCCGTTGCCGACGCCGATGCAGTGCTTCGCCCCGGAATATTCCGCGAATTCCCGCTCAAAGGCTTCCAGTTCCTTGCCCAGCAGGTAGTAGCCGCTGTCCAGGACGCGGGCGATGGCCTCGTCGATCTCCTCGCGGAGTTCGCGCGTGGCCGCCTGCAAGTCCAGAAACGGAACGCTACTTTTGATTTCGGAAGGCTTTGAGGAAGGCCTTGTAACTTCGGTAGTAGTCCGATTCGTCATATTCCTCCGAGGCTAGAACCACGCAAATCGATCCCGAGGAAAAATCCTCGAGTTCGCGCCAGACCATGCGCGGAATGTAGAGCCCGTAGTGCGGGCGATTGAGAAAGAATTTGCGGCGCCTGCGGCCGTCGTCGATCACCACGGTGAAGCTGCCGGACGCGGCAATCACGAACTGCTCGAGCTTCTTGTGCGCATGGCCGCCGCGCATGGCGCCCGCGGGCACGTCGTACAGGTAATACACGCGCTTCACCGCAAACGGGATGTGCCGGTTGCCCTCGATGAAAGTGAGGTTGCCCCGTTGATCGGTGATCTTGGGCAGGTTCAGGATTCGCGGAATTTTGCGCATCATGGCCGCACCCGCGCCGGCGGAAAACCGTGCGTTCGATCCGCCTGGAATTTTTCAATGTTTCGCATCATGCTATTTTGACGCACTGGCAATCCTCGCGATCGGAAGTCTTGCGCATTGCTGTTTGAAAGTTATTAGCCGGAACAGGGAAACGGCTGAAAACTAGGTGGTTCCCGGCGAAGCAACGCGCTTCAGTTCGGAATCCCGGGCGTTTCCCGCCGGGCGGGCGGAAATGCCCGCGCCTTTTCCTTGCTCCTCGCCTTTGATCTTTTGCCAGGCGAGCTTGAGGACCACCTTCTGCCAATCCGGCAGCAGGCAGGTCGGCAAGAGGCTCCACTGGGAGCCGAAGAAATCCCGCCAGACTTTCATGCGGGCATTAAACGGAAACAAGCCGACGGCGTTGCGCATCACGTAGGAAACGTCGCAGGCCAAGCCGGAGATCGAGAAGACCTCGTTCAACTGGGTCTCGAGATCTCCGACTTCCCGCAAGACGCGCCGGCCCGGAACGAATGCGGCCTGCGAGGCTTCGGCCGATCTCTGATACAGCTTTTCCAGAAATTCGTTCCAGCCGCCCTTGGCGTGATAGGCGATCAGGCTTTCGCGGGTCGCTCGCCCCAATTCGCCTCTCAATTCGGGATTCTCGATGAGGCGGTTGATGTGCCGGCCGTATTCCTCGATGTTTGACCCACGCAGGATCAGCTTGGTGAGCGCCAAATCGTCTCCGCACAGGATTTCCGCGCGCGCGGAATAGCTCACAATAGGAGCCGCATGGCAACCCGCTTCGAGCACGGCGGTCAGCGAGCTGAAGGGAAACGAATCCAGGTAAATATCGGCGGCCTGATAAAACAGCGCGGTATCGGCGCGGCGTCCGAGGACTTTCAATTGCCCCGCGGCACGCCGGCTGGCCGAAGCCCACACGCCGGTGTCCGCCGGGCCGATTGCCAGAAGCTGTGCCTTGGGATGGTTTTGCAAAATCGGCAGCAGGACATCGGTGAAGTGCTGGCCCTCGGGCGCGTTGTACTTGTAGGCGCCGGCGATGGTCAGCAGGACGATGGCATCGTCGGCAATTCCCAGCTGCTTCTTGGCTTCACTGCGCTCCAGAAGCTTGGGTTCCACTTCCAGGGGAATCGGGAGCATGGAAATGCGCGACGGCGCGATTCCCCTGCGACTCTCGGAAAGCTTGCGGCCTGAGTCCCTCATTTCGGCGACCTGATCGCCGATGCCGGCGCCGAGCCAGAACACGTGATCGTTGTGATTCAGGAACGAAACCGGCGGGCGCTGTTCCTTGCGCGCGAAGGCCATCAGCGGCACCACGTCATATTGATGAATGTGCAGCGCCACGTGATCAAAATCCGCGGCCAGTTTTCGCAGGGCCTGCGCCCGGGAGAGCAGGCCGCCGGGGCCGCGGTCCAGATAATGAACTTTTCCGCCGGACGCTTCCGCCGCCTCAATCAGCGGGGCGGGAACCTCCAGCACGCGCTGGCTGGTGAGCGCCACAGAATGGGAACGCCTGGCGTCGGCTTCGATCCATCGCCAGGTCAGCCGGGTATGCCCGCCCAGGCCATGCACTTCCGTCATGACGTGCAATATATTTTTTGGCGGCACACGCGGCTCGTGAGCCGCGGCCGGGGGCAGCGAAGCCAGAGAAGAACCGATTTCGTTCAGCAGGTCCTCAAGCTCGGGGCAGGCGAACAATCCGATCGGATGCAGCCAGGCGTAGTAGCCGGCGGCCTGGATGTAGGCCGCGCTAGATTCGGGATCGCCCGCACGCAAATATTCCCGGGCCAGGGCCGTGAGCCGTTCAAACTCCGCGAAGTATTTCTCGATGATTTCGCCGGAGCCCGCGTTTTTTTCGCTGGTCAACTGAACAACTTCCAAGATTGGATCTCCCCTGCAAGTTTGCCTTCGTGCGCCATGCACGGGGGTCTCCCGGAGCAGCTTGAAATTCCGAGCGGCCCGGGGGGTTGCAGCGTCCTGAATTACAATTGTGTTTTAGTTGTGAATCGGGCGCCCGCTCAGCTGGAGCGCCCGTGGGAGGCGAATATTTAAGAACCGGCAGGCGAGCCCAGCGATTGCCGGGCTTGCCCGGAATGCCGTTCAAACCCCGCCGTCAAACGCGCCTACTGAATCGAGACCACGTGAAAACCCTGTGGAACCGGGGGCAAGGAGGACGACGTCCCGTTTAATTGAAGGGCGCCTCTGTCCAGGGTGCCGCTCGCCCCGCGCGTTACGCCGAACAGGTCCACGTTGTAGGGAGACGACAACTGCAAACCCGCCTGGGTGTCCGCAGTCAGCATGAATCCCGCAACTGTGCCGGCGGTCGGATTCACGAACGGATTGGTGCTACTACTATAACTATGAGCCCCGTTGTCATTCGTCTTGTTTGAGATTTGATAATATGCGTTGTAATCGTAGGTTCCCGCTCCGGCCTGTCCGGCATTGCAATTTGGGCCGAAGTTGGCCCAGATATTGTTGTAAATCGTCGCGGACACAAATTCATTGGAATTGATGGTGTAGGCCTGCCCGTTGCAGTTCTGGCTGCCGGACAGATTCAGGCCGACAATCGTGTTGTTGTAGATCTTCAGCAATCCCGTCTTGCAGCATCCCTGCGTCTCGTCGAAGATGCCCACAATGCCGTCGTCGTAGCCAACCCGGCCATCGCCCTGCACCTGGGCGTTCCAGGCGGCATCCCAATAGAAAACGTTTCCGTAGATTTCCCAGTCGACAATCGGCGCGCCATTGCCTCCTGCGGCCAGCGATATCGCGGCGCTGGATTGCATGTCCTGCCACATGTTGTAGCGCAGGATCATGGTGCCGAACGTGGACTGGATGCCCTGGCAGTGATTCGCGGTGGTGGGGCCGAAATTGTTGTAGCTGATCCAGCTGTATTCGACGGTGATGGTGTCGCCCAGATTATCGTTGAACGAGAGCGTGTCGCACCCAGTGTTGTGAACGTGGGAATGCCCGATGTAGGTCTGATTGCACGGACCGGGAATGCAGTAGATGCCTTCGTCGTGCGTCCCGTCCTGGTGGACGTTCGAGCCCTGGACATCGATGTAATCCATGGTGATGTTGGTCACCTGGCTGCCATTGCCGAGAACCAGCGCGCCGCTGCCGTCCGATGTGCCGGGATGGTTGATCTTGATGAGGTGGCAGGACGGGTTATCCGTGGGGTAGGTGCAACCCGGCACCGCCTGCCCGTTCAACTTCCAGAAGCTGGTCGCGATGGTCGTACCGCCCAGCACCGCCTGCCCTTGGAAGGAATCGCTCCATCCGGTGGTCGTGCCGTGATCTCCGGACCCGCCTACGGCGCCGCGAATTTCAATCACCGTATTTCCGCTGGTGCCCGCGGATAGCGTCAGGCCGGAATAGCTTCCCGCGGCAATGTAGTAGACGTCGCCGCGAGTCCAGTTCGCCGAACTGAGCGAAGTCCAGGCATTGGTCCAGTCCGTGCCGTTGTTCGCGCCCGTGGCGCCGGCGCGGATATAGTGGTTGGCGGCAAATACGTTCGTTGCGGCAAGCGCGAAAACCATCATCAATAGAATTCTCTTTGTCATTCCAGCTACCTGTCTTCCTTTGTGCTGAGTTGGCGCATCTTTTCGCTTTTGTTTTATCCCATGCTCTCCAACACAGCGTCTACTGAACCAAAGGACAGGACGGGGTCAGTGTTTCGGTGCAGGACCCAAAAACGGTTCGCAAGCGGCCCAGCTTCCTGGATATCCCGGCTCCCTTACCGCAACGCTTCGGCAAAATGCCTTTGCATGCCGATATTTTCGGTTTCGGGCTCCTGCTCCACCAAAGCTTCCTGCTCGACCAGGCTCGGATAGATCATGGCCATGGCCACAACGATCCAGGACATGTAGGTCTGCTGGCCCCAGCTCAGGATGTCCACGTTGGTCATCTGAAAAACAAACGCGCAGATGTTCACGAGCAGAACCACGCACGGAAGATTTGCCGGCTTCGGCAACTTCAGGGAATAGCGAAGCGCCTTGAACCCCGCGAACAGGTACACCGAGATGGCCAGAAGGAACCCGATGTATCCGGTCTCAATCATCAGCGCGGCCACGGAACTGTCGCAACTCCGGAACGTGACGACCGAGCCCAGAAAGATCATCTGCCATCCCAAAAAGTAGAACGATTCCGGACCGTAGCCCCATAACGCGCGCCAAAAATCGTGATTCAGGTGCGAGAAGGCCAGATCATAGAGCGCGTATCTCCACTGATAGGAAGCGCCCTGAATGGAATCGGAACTCATCGTCAGACTGGCAAGATTCGAGATGGTCAGCCAGATTCCCGGGCGGGCAAGCAATACAATCACGCCGAGCACGGCAATTCCCATCACGTAGCGCCGCATCTGGCGTCCGCCGCTCAGTAAAACCACGGTCATGGAAAGGGCCGCCGCCATCCAGGGGCCGCGGCTGGTGGTCTTATACAGGTTCAGGAACATCAGAAACGTTGCGGACCAAAGAAATATTTTCTCTTTTACCGTCTGCGAGGCGGTGATCAGGTACAGAGCCATGGGAATGGCCATGGCCAGGGACGCCCCATACAGGATGGGATGCCCAAACGTGGTTTGCACCCTTTCCCCGCGGTCTCCCGCCGTCCCCGCCAGGTCCGCGAACCGGTGATAGACCTGCGGGAACACGCTCATCACACTCCAGTTGGCATACACTTCCAGGACGCCGAACACGGAGAGAACCACCATGGCGGCCACAAAACCGTACATGATCTTGCGAACCGTTTCGGTCCGGGTGATGCTCTTGGCGAAGATGTAGTAGAGCACGAAGAAATCGAAAAACTCCGACAGGACCGCCTTGATGCTGGTCGTGAACACGATGGAATTTGCCGAGGCCACCAGCATCCAGGCCATCAGGCAAAAAATCGTGATCTTTAGCGGCAGCTTTCGCTTTTCCTGGACCTCCTTGGAAAACAGATACAGCACGCTGGCCAGAACCACGATCAGGCGCTGCGTGGTCAGGTCGAAAAATCCCGCGGAGATCTGCGATTCGTAAGGGAACAGCATCAGCAGAAACGCGATCAACGGCAGCGTGCGCTCCAGCCCCTTGCGATAAGCGCTGCCCAGGATCAGCAGGATGACGATGGCGTCGATGGTGTAGACAAGTGTCATGGGAAAGTTTCCTTGCGGACCTGCTTAAACGCTGGCCTCGCGCTTGGGCCGCGATCTTTTGCGCATGAATTTAGCGATTCCCGCGAGCACGGCGGCCAGGAGCAGGAACGGAAGGGCCTTCTCGAAATAGAGTTCGTAGGCGTCCAGGCCGTGCTTGTAATAGAACGCGGTGAATTTGCGCCCCGCGGACCAGGTGGACAGCGTGGTATCGCGGAACTCGGCAACGCGCCGTACGATCACGACGTACAGGCTGGTTTTGGAAATGTCGATCGCGGCGAGGTTCAAGTCGTTCTTGTACTCGATCGAGATGTGCCGGCTCGACATTGCGGGCACGGTGACTTGAAACGCCATCTCCCCGTCCTTGCGGTCATAGGCCTGCGGCTTTCCGTCGACCGTCAGCGACACAATTTCCGGCTGAAAATTTTCCTGTTTTGCTACCCAAAAAGTGTTTTCGCGCGGCGCCGGATTTTCCAGGACCAGGTCGCTCGAAAACGCGCGCACATCCACTCCGCCGTCCTCGCGGAGCCTTTCGACATACAGATGCTGGACGACGCACTTCATGCCGCACCAGTGAATGTCCGGCTGCATGAGGTTGGTTTCGTCGGCAAAACGGTTGAAGGTTCCGATGCCGTCGTCAAATAGTTTTTCGTGGCCGTAGAAAAGCGCCGGGTTATCGAGAAACAATTGAATCGCGATGATTGCCCGGGGCAGCGTGATCTCCGCCGAATAGCGCAGCAGCGTCGGGAAGTTCGAGTAGCGCAGCGTCACCGGCCGCAGATAGAACTGCAAATCGTCGTCCGGGGCGGCCGAGCCCAGAGGCACGTCCTCGGAATTGGCTGTGGCCAGGTAATTGTATTTCTTCATGGCCGCGAACGTGTCGTTCGGGGCGATGGCGTGCGGGAAAACCATCACGCGGTCGTAGGGAATTCCGGTCAGCTGCGAGAATTTTTCCATGCGCGCGATGCCCTGCTGCAAGTTCGCGACCTGATCGGCGAGCGGCGCGATCGAGTAGGCGTCGAATTCCCGGTGATCGTGATTGTTGCCGTGCACCGAAATCGAGTAGCGGTCCGGATGCTCGCGGAACATGGAAACGATGTCCTGCTGGTTTCGATTGTAATTCAGCGGAATGAAGGCGATGGTCGTATGGAAATTGTGCTTTTCCATTTCGCCCAGCAGGGCGTGATAGTTGATGTGGCCGTAGGGCTCCCGGAGCAAAGAATCATCGAGCGTCAGATTGGCGTAGTGCGCGGGATTGTGCCAGCCCTTGTCGCCCGCGGCGTAGCGCACGAAGATCATTTCCGGAGCCACCTGGGAAAAAATATCCGGCAAATGGCGGCGGGAAAGCGGCTTGAGCGGCCCGGCGGAATTCATGGCCGCCAACAGGAACAGGTCCCCGGATTCGAGCGGGAGGCGGACGAACACAGGCTTGCTGCTTCCGCCCTGGTCGGCGGAAAGCACGGTTTGCGCGCCTCTTACCGCAGCGGCCGCGAAATTGCAAGACGCCGAATCGACGGCCGGGAGTGCGATCCCGGCAAGCTGCCGTGTGATGTCCGTTCTTGGGCCCACCACGTAAGAGACGTTAGAAACGTCAGCGGGAAGCGCGCCGCACGCGGACAGCGGCTGGCCGGGCAAGGAAACGAACTGGCCAAAGTCCGTCGCCGGAGTGATTCCGAAAATCAATATCGGAATGCTTTTGGCGCCGTTGCGCCGCGCGGCCGAGAGCAGTTGCTTCATGGAAACCGATTCCAGTGCCGCGGGGGTCGCGACCACGCCCAGTGTTTCGCTGCTCTGGATCGCTTTCAGCGCGGAAGCCGGATCCCCTGCATTTTTCAGGAGCACGGGAGCAAGCTTCACGCCGTAAAACTCGGTGGCGACGTCCCAATGCTGCTGGCCGGCGGCGGCGTCCTTCTCCGTCTGCAGATACACCAGGTCCTGGGCGGCGCACACGCGTGCAAAACTTGCCAGAAATAGAAATGCAAGTGCAGGGTACACTCTTCGCGCCAGGGACAGCCGATGGGATGATTTTTTCATGGGATATCGGTTTACTTCGCCGCCGGCACGGCGCCGGATGCGTCCAGTTGCTCGGAACCCATCGCCTCGCCATCGATGAACATGCGATGCCACAGTTCCAGAACCACCAGGGAGAAAATTTCCTTGGAGCGGTTCACGCCGCCGGCATTGTCCTGCAGGATTTTCTCGACGGCGCCGCGCTCGAAGTAGCCGCGCTCGACGGTGCGCTTGTCGGTGAGGATGTCGCGCACGTAATTGCGCATCTCGCCGCGGATCCAAGTTTCGTACGGCACGGGGAAACCCGTTTTCTTGCGGTTCAGGATTTTTTCCGGGACCCGGTCCTCGAGCGCCTTCTTCAGCACATATTTCGTGGTGAGGCCGTGCAACTTGGACGACCGCGGAAGCGACGCGGCGAATTCCAGCACGCGGTGATCGAGCAGCGGAACGCGCAGCTCGAGCGAATTGGCCATCGTGATCTTGTCGGCCTTGACCAGCAGGTCGTCGGGCAGCCAGGTCTTGGTGTCCAGAAACAGCATCCGGTCCAGAACGTCCATGCCCGACAGTTGCGCCGCGTACTGGCGCGCCAGCGTTTTCGGCGCGTGGCCGTTCACCGGCAGGCTCGCGCGGAATCCCGCGGAGTACAGCTGCGCCTTCATCTGGTTGAAGGATTCGTTCGGGCCGGAGGTGCGGCTGAAATAATAATCTTCAAACGGCTGGCTCATCAGCGGCGCGTATTTGTTCAGGCGCGAGAAACCAGGAACGTGTCCGAGGGCGGACGCAGCCAGGCCGGAAACCCCGGCCGCGGGGCCCAGGGCGCGCTTCATTTTTTCCAGCCAGTAAATGTTGCGGTAATTCTGGTACCCGGCGAAAGCTTCGTCGCCGCCTTCTCCGGAGAGCAGCACGGTGACGTGCTCGCGCGCAAGTTTGGTAACGTAGTAGAGCGCGATGGCCGGGGGCTCACATACCGGCTCTTCCATGTGCCAGACGTAGCGCGGCAGGCAATCCTCAAAATCCTTGGCCGCGATGGTCATTTCAAAATGGCGCGCGCCGTACTTGTCGGCGGCCAGCTGCGCGTAGGGCCGCTCATCGGCGAACTGCTCGCCCTCGAATCCGATGGTGAACGTGCTGATCTGCTTTCCGGTCTGCTCGGTCGCAAAGCTCAGCATGGCGGTCGAGTCAACGCCGCCGCTCAGCAGCACGCCGACCGGCACGTCCGCGATCATGTGGCCGCGCACGGTTTCCGAAAGCAGTTCGACCAGTTCGCGCTCGTACTCCTGTTCGGTGCCGGTAGTCCGTTTCGCGGCGAACGACAGATCCCAATACTGCGCAATGCGGACCTTGCCGTCGCGCACGATCATGAAGTGCCCGGGCAGGAGTTTGGAAATTCCCTTGAATAAAGTTTCCGCGCCTGGAACGTAAAGATAGGTGAGGAACGTGTCGAGCTGCGCCGGATCCATTTCGGCGCGCACCGAGGGATCGCGCAGTATGGCTTTAATTTCCGAGGAGAAGAGCAGCGCGTCGCGCGTCACCGCGTAGTAGAGCGGCTTGATGCCCACGCGATCGCGCGCAATCAGCAGCGTTTTCTTGCGGTCGTCCCAGATGGCGAAGCTGAACATGCCCCAGAGTTTTTCGATGGCCGCTTCGCCCAGCTCCTCGTACAGGTGGACGATCACTTCCGTGTCGGTGGCGGTGCGAAAGGTGTGGCCCTTATCGACCAGGAAGGCGCGCAATTCCTTGTAATTGTAAATTTCGCCGTTGAAAATAATCCATACCGTGCCGTCCTCGTTGCAGATCGGCTGCTTGCCGGTGCTCAGGTCGATGATATTCAGGCGCAGGTGGCCCAGGCCGACGTTCGCGGCGAAGTAAGTGCCGTCCTCGTCCGGGCCGCGGTGCCGGATCACGGACATCATGTCGCGGATCAAGGCCGGGGGAACCGGCCGGCTGGCGTCGAAATTCAGTTTTCCGCAGATGCCGCACATAAAGCTAGATTTCTCCTGTACGGTGCTGGCGCACCGGGCCGAGACGTTTTACCCACTTCTCAAAACCGAAACTCCAGTTGAGAATGCGCCGCCACTTGCGCGCCGCGAACCGGATATAGTCCCGTTCGCGCTTTGGCAGCGGCGTGACGAACCCCACGGCCAGCACGATCAGGCGAAGGATCGCGGCGGCGGCCATGGCGCTGCGGTAGCCCTGCGCGTACAAAGGTCCGCGCGTCTTGCGCAGGAATTTGCAGACCGCCTCGCGCGTGGCGATGTCCCCGAAACCCGTGTCGGATTTTTTCTTCGAGCTGCCGCCGCCGTGGTGCACGATCTCGGCGCCGGAGTCGTATCCGACCAGAAGGCCCGAATGCCGCGTCTGGTAGCAGAGATCGATGTCTTCGCCGTACATGAAATATTCGGTGGTGAATTGGCCGATGCGGTCAAACACTTCCCGCAGGATCATGATGTTGGCGCCGCACAGCGCCTCGACCTCGGACGGGGCAGCCGCGGGTTTCTCAAACAGCGGGCGCATGCCCCAAATGCGCAGGTGCGGGAACGCCATCTTGATTTCTTCCACATCCAGCAGCTGGTTCAGGATGGTCGGAATCGGCTGGATGCAGCTGGTCTGCAGCGTCTTGTCCGTGTTCAACAATTTGCAGCCAAGCGCCCCGAACGCGGGCGAAGCCATCAGCGTGGCGTACATGTGGTCAATGGCCGCTCCGACCAGTTCCGTATCCGGATTCAAAAACAGCAGGACGCGGCCTGTGCTTTGCACCGCGCCCAAATTGTTGGCGTGGGCGAAGCCGAGGTTTTCGCGGTTGGCGATCAAGCGAATGTCGAGTGTTTCCAGGATTTTCAGGGAATCGTCGGTCGAGGCGTTATCGACCACGATGATTTCGTATTCGATCGTGTGCGTGTTCGCTCGAATGCTCGCGACACACTCCCGCGTGTAATCCGCGCTGTTCCAGTTCACGATGATGATCGACAGGTCCATGTTCGGTTGCTGTTTTTTCAGTAAGCCGGCTATTTCCAGATCGATTCCCGGAACGTGAGGCGGCGCAGCTGTTGGCTGCGCACGTAGCGGATCAGTTCCGGATCCTGCACGGTCCGGATCTTGTTCCAGTAGCCGTAGAGAAACCCGTATGCCAGACCCAGGGCGGCCACGAAGTAGGGTTTTTGCGGCACGCGCTTCACGCACTTGAGCAGCATGAAGAGCGGGTGGTAGCCGGTGATGTAATTCGCGCGGCCGTTCTTTACGTAATCTTTCCACGCGCCATCGTTTGAGCCGGTGGCGCGGCGCTGCAGCACGGGAATCTGCGGGAAGCTGCGCGTGTGCCAGCCCAGCAGGTTGGCTTTTACTTCGTCAAGGGTGTCCCAGCCGGGCGCGGGCAGCAGGCCGCCAAGCCCTTCCCAGCAATCGCGGCGGTAAATTTTCGTGGCTCCGCGCACGTGAAACGCGGGATTGGATTCGATTTCGCGCTTGCCGTTGGCCAGGTTGTAGACCGTGCCGCCGCCCACGCCAAGCTTGGGGTCGGCGGTGAATTCCGCCAGGCAGCGCTCGAAATAATTCGGTTCCAGGACCAGGTCCGCGTCCAGCTTCACGATGAAATCCCAGTCGGTGACGCCGAGCGCGCGATAGCCGTCCAGCACGGCTTCAACCACGCCGCCGCCGGGATGGCGGAATCCGCGGTCCTTGCGGTGCACGATGGTCAGCCAGGGAATCCGCTGCGCGAAGCGGTCTAGGATCGCGCCGGTAGCGTCGGTCGAGCCGTCGTCGACAATCACCCAGGCGGCCGGGCGCACCGTCTGCTGCAGGACGCTGTTGACGGTCTGCTCGATTTCCGAACCTTCGTTGCGCGCCGGCGTGATGACCACGTACCGGCCGACGCTCGCGTCGGCGCCGATCGATCCGCTTTGCAGGCTAGCGAGACTCAACGGGTTGCCCCTGTTCCTGCCAGAATTTTTTGGTCATCTTGAACAGATATTGCGGCTTGTGCAGCCAGTCGTATCCGCCCTCGAGCTTTGCTTCGAGGAATCGCAGATCGTCGAACGAATTCACGGGAAGCCGCGGCATGAAAAACCAGTCGTCGTCCGGGCGCGCCGTGCCGATGATCGTGCACAC
This sequence comes from Terriglobia bacterium, assembly GCA_020073375.1. Classification (GTDB taxonomy): domain Bacteria; phylum Acidobacteriota; class Terriglobia; order Acidiferrales; family UBA7541; genus Palsa-360. The sequence continues at coordinate 78,637 of JAIQFG010000009.1, forward strand.
GCCGTTTTCGTAGCCGTGCGTCTGCAGCAGTTCGCGCAGGTGTGAGGTGAATTTCTTGTCGTCCTCGGGAAACGCGTACGGGTAGGCGAAGGATTGGATCGCTTCGCCCAGTTCGTCCTCGATGGATTCCTTCGATTGCCGCACTTCGTATTCCACCTGATTCGGACTGAGCTTGTAGAGTTCCGGGTGGTTCACGGTGTGCGAGCCGATTTGAATTCCGTGGGCGTGAATCTCGCGCACCTCGGACCAGGTCATGTACTCCTTGCCTTCGGCCGTCACGGTTTGGTTCGCGGTGAGCCCGGAGACGATGAACATGGTCGCCTTGAAATTGTACTCGGCGAGGATGGGAAACGCGTGCGTGTAGAAATCGCGGAACCCGTCGTCAAAGGTGATGACCACGCGCTTTTCGCTGTTGCGCCCGGTCATCATGGCCTCGAGCGCTTCGTGCAGATTCACGGTGGTGTAGCCGTTTTCGTCCAGGAATTTCATGTGCGCGGCGAAACGTTCCCGGCTCGTGTTGGTCTCAAAATACGGATGCCGCGCGCCCAGTTCCGATTGCATTCCGTGATACATCAGGATCGGAACGCGCGGGGCGCGCTGCCGGCGCAGCATGTGCGAAAACGGTTGAACCAAACCGATGCTGATGGCGCGATCCAGTCGAAAGCTGGTCATGGTGCTCATCGCTTTCATCGGGGCGACGTCTTGTGAACCGCTTGCGCGCCGGCGGCGCCGCCCGCGCTCGAAGCGTTCTCGCGGGGGGATTGCGCCGGTTCGGTGGCTTGCTCGGGGCGGTGCAGCCCGTCCACCAGAGCCAAGTAATCCTGCTTGCGCACCGTCCAGCTGTTTTGCTCGATGTACTGGCTCGCGCCGGCCGCCAGTTGCGCGCGCAGGTCCGGGTCGCTCCAGAGTTCAAGCATGGCCTCGCCCAGGTCGGCTTCGTTTTCGGATTCAAAAAAACGCACGCGCGTGGCGTCGTGATAGAACGTGTCGATTTTCGTGTTGGAGACGATCAGCGGCACGCCCAGGGACATGAATTCCATGATCTTGGTGCTGGCCGCTTCGTTTCCGAACCCGGAACTGGCGCGTTTGGGGACCACGGCCAGGTCGCTGGCGGCCATGATCTCGGCGATTTCCTCGGTGGGCAGCGCGTCGTGAAACAGGATGCGGTCAGCCATGCCCAGGTCGGACGCGAGCTGGATCAGCGCCGGCTTGGTCGAGCCTTCGCCGTAAATGTGATACTCGGCGCCGGGCATTTCTTCGGCCACGCGCGCAAACGCGCCGATGGCCACGTCCAATCCCTGGTGATGGTTGAGCGAGCCGGGATACAGGATAATGAATTTTCCGTCTGCCGGACGCTTGGCGCGCGGCGCGAAAATTTTCGGATCGGGATAGTTAATCACCACCGAGCATTTCCCGGCCTCAACCGAGCGCGACAACAGCCGGTCGTACCACAGGTGGTTGGCGATAATTACGTGATCGGAAAAGGCGATGGAAAGTTTCTCGACCCACACCAGGCTTTTGAACAACAGCGATTGCTTGGTTGCGCCGAACTTGCTGGCATAAAATTCCGGCAGGATGTCGTGAATGTCCAGAATGACTCGCGCTCCAAGAAGTTTCGGGACGATGGCGGCGAACACCAGAAAATCCGGCACCGAATGCACGTGAATCACGTCATAGCGCTTGGAAAACTGATTTTTCGTGAGCAGCAGCGCGCTGGCGAACAGGAATCGCAGAATCCGGAACAGGTACATGAACTGCGAGGTTTCGTTTACCTTGCGCTCCTGAATGCGGTGGACGTTCACGCCCTGCAGAACCTCGAAGCGTGCGTCTCCCTCTTGGCGTAGCGCCACCACGTCCACCAGGTCGCCGCGCCCGGCCAGTGCGGTGGCGTACTGAATGACGCGCGTGTCACCCTCGTAGAACGAGTAGGTGATCATGCACACCTTCATCGTCGCGCTCCAGGGCCTGATGTTTGGATGATCATTGCGATTGTCGGAGATGTTGCAGTTGTAGGGGCATCCGCCTAGGCGGAGCGTGCCCCTACACTTGCGGAGTGCTCAATTACCGCTTTACCCCGGGCGCGCCCGAGGGCTGCGCCAGGAACTGCGAGACGCATTCGGCGACCAGTTTCTGCTGCTCCGCGGTGAGCCCGGGGAACATCGGCAGCGAAAGCGTTTCCGCCGCGATGCGTTCCGAGACCGGGAAGTCGCCCTCTTTGTAGCCGAGGGCTTTGTACGGCGTCTGCAGGTGCACCGGGATGGGATAGTGAATCCCCACGCCGATTCCCGCGCGGTTGAATTGCTCCATCATTTTTTCGCGTTCCGTCGTCAGAATCGCGTAGATGTGATAGATGGATTTGGACCAGTTGGGCTGGTGCGGAATGGTGATGGCCCCCGCCATGGGCGCGAGCAGCTGATTGTAGCGCTCGGCCGCGGCGCGGCGCTTGTTGTTCCATTCGGCCAGGTGAGGCAGCTTGACGCGCAGGATGCCCGCCTGAATCGAATCGAGGCGCCCGTTGTAGCCTTCCATGTCGTGGTAATACTTTTTCGACTGGCCGTGATCGCGCAACATGCGCACCTGCTTGGCGATTGCTTCGTCGTTCGTAGTGGTCGCGCCGCCTTCGCCGCACGCCCCCAGATTCTTTCCGGGATAGAAGCTGAACGCGGCCGCGTGGCCCATCGATCCGGCCTTCATCCAGCGGTTCTGTTTTTTGGAGAAATACTCGGCGCCGTGCGCCTGGCAGGCGTCTTCGACCACGACCAGATTGTGCTTCGCGGCCAGATCCAGAATGGCGTCCATATCGGCCACCTGGCCGTAGAGGTGGACGGGAACAACGGCGGTCACCGGGCGGCGCAGCGCCTTGTGCATCAGCTTGCCGTTTTCCACCGAGCATTGCTTCTCGATGAATTCCTTCAGCTTCACCGGATCCATCGTGTAGGTCCTGGGGTCGGCGTCCACAAACACGGCGCGCGCGCCGGATTGCGTGATGGCTTCGGTGGTGGCGATGAACGTCATCGGAACGGTGACCACCACGTCGCCTTCCTTGACACCCGCGGCCATCAGCGCGAAGCGCAGCGCGTCGGTGCCGCTGCTCACGGCGATGCATTGGCGCGTTTCGCAGAATGCCGCGAACTCCTTCTCGAGGCCTTCCACGGACGGGCCGCCGATGAAGCCGGCGGTGCGCAGCGCGGAGCGGAATACGGCCACGAGCTCTTCCTCGAGCTCGACGTGGGGAGTCACCAGATCCAGAAACGGAATTTTTGAGCTAGCTGTCATTTCGCCACCTTCGTTTCCATTGAGATTGAACGCAAAACTTTCGCCGGGTTCCCGGCCACAATCGTGTTGGCGGGAACGTCGCGGGTCACCACGCTGCCCGCGCCCACGATGGAGTTTTCGCCCACCGTGACGCTGGAGAGGATGGTCGCGCCGGAGCCGACCGAGGCGCCGCGCTTAATAATCGTTTTGTCCACTTTCCAGTCCGCTTCGGTTTGCAATTCGCCTTCCGGCGTGGTCGAGCGCGGATAAATGTCGTTGATGAACGTGACGCCGTGACCGATGAACACGTTGTCCTCGATATGGACGCCTTCGCAGATGAACGTGTGGCTGGAGATCTTGCAGCGGCGCCCCACGCTGGCGTTTTTCTGGATTTCGACGAATGCGCCGATCTTGGTTTCGTCGCCGACTTCGCATCCGTACAGGTTGATGAATTTCGAGAGTTTGACTCCCTTGCCCAGTTTTACGTCCGGGGCGATGACGCAGAATTCGTTCACAGTGTGATCAACTCTCCTCTCTTCTGAATCGAGTGCTCGGCGGCTTCCAGCATGCGCACCACGCGCAGGCCGGCGTGGCCGTCGTTGAATGGTTTTTGCTGGGTCATGATGCAGTCGGCGAAATAATCCAGCTCCACGCGCAGCGCCTCGAGCTGTTCGATTTGCGGCGCCCACATGTCGCCGGTGCGGTAGCTGACCAGCACGTCGTGCAATCCTTCGCCGGTCTTGAACTGCACGCCCTTGTCGTACACGCGGACTTTTTCGTCGGCCACCAGGTCGTTCCAGACCACCATTTTCTTCTGGCCGCCGATCAGCGTGGTCCGGATCTTCACCGGCGAGAGCCAGTTGACGTTGATGTGCGCGATCACGCTGTTGGGGAAGTAGATGGTCATGTAGGCCACGTCTTCCACGCCATTCAAATGTTTTTCGCCGGTGGCCACGATGGCCTCGGGCTCGCTCTTGATCAAGTGATCCATGATCGAAAGATCGTGCGGCGCCAGGTCCCAGATCACGCTCACGTCGTGCTGGAACAGTCCCAGATTGATGCGCAGCGAGTCGTAGTAATACAGGTCACCGAGCGTGCCGCTCTCGACCAGCTCGCGGATCTTGCGCACCGCTCCGGTGAACAGGAACGTGTGGTCGACCATGATCGTGAGCTTCTTGCGCTCGGCCAACTCGATCAGTTCCTCGGCCTGCGCCGCGCTGGACGTGAACGGCTTTTCGACAAACACGTGCTTGCCGTTTTCCAGCGCCCGCTTGGCCAGCGCGTAGTGCGTCCAGACCGGGGTGATCACAGCCACCGCATCGATGGACGGCGACGTCAGAATGTCTTCGGGATTGGTGCAGGTCTTCACGCCGGGGAAGGCTTTTCTGACCTTGGCCAGAGCCGCTTCGCTTTTGTCGCAGACCATTTCGACGCGCGTGGAATCCAGCCCGTGCAGGTTGCGCACGATGTTCGGTCCCCAGTACCCGTACCCGATCACTCCTACCTTAATCATATGATTACCTCGATGGTGGATGGCGTTTTGGAGCGTTTGCGCGGGACCCGGCTTGCCGCCCGGGAGCGAGAGGGTTGCGCTCGCTGGCCGGGTTCGGTTCCCGTTCTGTCATCTCTGCGGAGGATTGCGAAAAAAGAAACGCGACTGGATACAATGGACTGCAGACTTCAGAGCCCGCCGTTCGCCGGCGGCCTTTCTTGCGGCGCAAGCGTTTCCCGGCCGCTCCATCCCCTCAGAATGGAAGGCCGAATTCGGAAAACTTGGCGCTATTTCAGCCCCTGGTTCAGCAGCGCGTGGGCCGGAACAAATCCAACCCGGGGCGCCCGGGAGGGGCTAAGAGGCACGATTCGCGCGCGGTCGATCTCCAGGGACACGGAACGACGCAGCAACGTAACCGAAACAACAATGCGGTGGGTTCCCTTGAAACTGATCAGGATTCCCTCGAGCCCGGACAGGGCATCCTCCTGGATGCGAACGCGCTCGCCGATTTCCAGGTAAGGCCATGGCTGGACCGGCAAATTCGACTGCACAATCGTTTGAACCGCGGCCAGCTCGGCATCTTCCAGTGGAATGGGAAGCCTTCCCCGGCTCACCACGGAAATCACCCCGGGGGTAACCAGGATGGGCAGCCGGTCTTGCGGATCGAACCTGCAAAAAACGTATCCCGGGAACAAAGGAAACTGGACGTCCTTCATGCGCCCGTTGCGCCGCACCCGGTTCATGTACTTGGGAAGAAAGGTCTCAAAACCCTTGCCCGCAAGCAAGGATTCGGTGGAACTCTCCCATCGGGTTCTGACCTGAAGGGCAAACCATTTATCCGGTTCTGTGTGGGTCGGCATCGGGCCTTTTTGCCTTCTCTTCGCTCAGTTTGGAGCCGTAAAAGAGATCCTGATAGGCTACCGCCATTAACGCATCAGAAGTACGCAAGAGATACCGCAATCGTCATGCCAGTCGGGCGGGCGAACAGCGTCCAATTTGCACTTGGCGAACCACATTCAGCATGCTGAAAATAAATGACTTGTACGTTGAATCCGTTACTCTGTGCACATTCGGGATCAGATCTCGCAGGCGATCTACGGAAATAGAAGAAAATCATTACCATCATGTGCCTACGGGTTGCCGTAACGGTATTTCAATCTCAAATTGGGGTTTCCTGCTGGGCCTTGGTACCGGGCATCGGGCAGCGCCCCCAAATGGGGGTTCTGCGCTCCGGCGGGAGGTGGTCCGGAGTTGCAGGGATTCTTGTGGGTGGGGATTCCCGAAAAGTGAAACCTTGTTTTCGGTTCAATGCTTCAGAATCCGCATGGAACCAAACCGGGACCACAAAAAACGACATAATGTTGCGCATTTGCTGGAGCGAATTTCCTATTATGAGTGTTCCCTTTTTCGAAATTGCCTGTCCACATTTGTGCACACTCCCTAACCTAAAGATAAGTAGGCAATAAGCTTACAGGCACCCTCCGCACACAATGGCGCTTGAGTTGCCTTTACCCGTGCCGAGTATGAAGCGATCTCGGAATTGAATAATCGATCTTCGCCCGGAGCCGTGAATGCAAAGCTCTTGCGGCAGCCGAAGGCGGCGGACCACCGGGCCACTTTCCAGGTTTCGGGGGATTGCTCAGGCGGATGGGGTTTTCGGGATTTGCAGGCGATTCCATTTTTCCACGGAGACACGGATGAAACGGTTCTTGCAGCGGGTGTTCTTGCTCCTTCTTATTCCCTTTCTTTGGGTCTCCACTTCGCACGCACAGGCGGATGTCGTGGGTCAATGGGCGACCCTGCCCTACCAGATGCCGATCAATCCCGTGCACTCGGTCCTGCTGAATAATGGAAAAGTGCTGATCGTTTCCGGGTCGGGCTGGGTTGCCGCCAACACCAATTATAAGGCTGCCATTTGGGATCCGGCCGCCGGCACAATCACGCAGCAAACCCTCACCTGGGACATGTTCTGCAGCGGAATTTCAGTCCTGCCCGACGGGCGCCCCTTCGTGGTCAGCGGGACTCTACACTATGACCCGTTCTACGGCCTGGTGAACACTGCCGTCTACAACCCAACCACCGGGCAATTTACCAACATGCAAAATCTGGCCCATGGCCGATGGTATCCAACGACCACGGTGCTGGGCGACGGCCGGGTCATGGTCTTTTCCGGGCTCAACGAAACAGGAAAAACAAACTCCACGGTCGAAATCTACACGGTCGGGACGGGCTGGAGCCCGCAATATTCCTCGCCGTTCACTCCGCCGCTGTACCCGTGGATGCACCTGCTGCCCAACGGCAACGTTTTCTTCTCGGGGTCGAGCCCCATCTCCGCCATCTTTAATCCCACCACGAACACCTGGACTGCCAACGTGGCCACCACGAATTATGGCGGCACCCGCACCTATGGCACCTCCGTGCTGCTCCCTTTGACTCCGGCCAACGGATACAAACCCGTGGTCATGATCATGGGCGGGGCGAATCCCGCCACCGCGACCACCGAACAAATCGATTTATCGGTCAGCAAGCCGAAGTGGGTCTACGGCCCTTCGATGTCGCAAGCCCGCATCGAGATGAGCTCCGTCATCCTGCCTTCCGGACAAGTCCTTGCCCTGGGCGGATCGGTGAACGACGAGGACGCCGGCACTGCGGGTTTGAATGCCGACATGTACGATCCGGCCAGCAACACGTTCAGCCCCGCCGGAACCAATGCCTTTCCGCATCTGTACCATTCGGTGGCACTGCTGTTGCCGGATGCCACGGTCATGATTACCGGAGGCAATCCCCAGCGCGGCAGTTTCGAGTCGCACATGGAGGTTTATTCTCCCGCGTACTTGTTCACCACGAACGGCAGCGGCCAGGCTGTTCCCGCCACCAGGCCCACAATTTCCAGCCTCGGTTCCGGCACCATGAACTACGGGGCCGCCTTCACGGTGAACACGCCGGATGCGGCCGATATTTCCTCGGTGGTTCTGGTCCGGCCCGGGGCGGATACGCACGCATTCAATTTCGACCAGCGCATGGTGGGCCTCAAGTTCACCACCGCCAGCGGCGTGCTCCACGTGACCGGGCCGCCCAACAGGAACATTGCCCCTCCGGGCTATTACATGCTGTTCCTTCTGAATTCTTCGGGAGTTCCTTCGGTGGCGAAGTTTGTCCAGCTCCCGGTCACCAGTACATTGCAACCCCCCACGGGCACGATCATCAGTCCTGAGGCGGACACCACGATCGGCGTGGGGCAGTCGGTCACTAACCCGCCCACGCGAACCATTACGGTAGTGCCCGGGTTTACCTTGGCGGCTGGCCCCGACTCGCAGACCGTTTCCCGCGGAAACAACACATCCTACACAGCAACGATCACGCCCGGATCCGGATTTTCCGGAGCTGTTAACTTTACGGTTACTGGTTTGCCTACGGGCGCCACGGGTGCGTTCACCCCGGCGTCGGTGACGGCATCGGGATCCTCCACCTTGAACATTTCGACTTTGGGGAGCACGCCGACCGGGACCTACACGCTAACCATCAAAGGCACCTCCGGAACGCTCGTTCAGAGCTCGACCGTGACCATGATCGTGAATAACGCCATCGATTTTTCCATCAGCACCGCACCCAATTCGCAAAGCGTGATGCAGGGCGGCGCTACCGGCTTCACGTCCACGACCTCCATCTTCGGCGGGTTCAGCGGTACAACCACCTTTAGTGTCAGCGGTTTGCCTGCGGGCGTTACGGGCGTGTTCAATCCCCCCACCGTTACCGGCGCCGGCTCAACGAACCTGACCGTGACTGCCTCGGCTACGGCCACAACCGGCGCGTACACCATCACGATCACGGGCATCAGCGGAAGCTTGACGCACACCTCTACCACAAATCTGTTGGTGCTCAGTTCCACTCCTGTCCTCACGTCAATTGCGGTGACCCCGGCAACCCCGTCCATTTTCGCCGGCGGCACGCAGCAATTCATCGCCACGGGAACTTACAGTGATTCCAGCGCGCAAGATCTCACCAGCGCCGTTACCTGGACGTCATCGACTCCCACAGCGGCCACGATCAACGCCGCCGGCTTAGCGACGGGCATTGCGCCGGGCAGCACAACGATCAAGGCGGCCTCGGGATCTATTAGCGGTTCGGTAACCCTGAACGTCACGGGCGCTTTGTCCGGATTGGTGGGGGAATGGCCGTTCGATGCGGGTTCCGGCACCACGGCGGTCGATTCGTCGGGCAACGGCCACACGGCCACGCTGTTTAACGGCGTCACCTGGGTGCCGGGGAAGATCGGCAACGCGATTTCCGCCAACACCACCAATCAATACGCCAGCACCGGAGCGATCAATCTGAGCGCGACCAGCGCAGTCACCGTCGCAGCCTGGGTGAACCGCACCTATACCACCGGCGGCACCAATGGAAACACCCTGTTTGAATTCAGCCCG
>JAIQFG010000160.1 GCA_020073375.1 Terriglobia bacterium
CGCCCGTCCGGCGCGCGGATTCCAGCAAATTCCGAGTGCCGGTCACGTTGGATTCATAGATCTCGCGAGGATCGCGCGACCACAGCCGGTAATCCGCGGCGATGTGGAAAACACGCGACACTCCCGCCAGGGCGCGGTCGAGCGATTCTGCGTCCCGCAAATCCCCAGTGACGCGTTCGGCCTCGAATCCTTCGAGCGCGCGCAGATTGCTCGATGGGCGCACCAGCACGCGAACGCTCTCGCCGCGTCCGGCGAGTTCGCGGGCTACGTGACTACCCAGGAAGCCTGTCGCGCCTGTGACCAGCGTTTTCATAACACTCGCAGCGTGCCGTCGGGAGAAACCAAATCCGGGCTTGGCGGCGGAGGCATCATCGTCGTGCCGCCACCGGTATGTCCGTTGGTCGGTCCAATATCCGGCGACTTGCCCACTTTACCGCCCATCTTCCCGGAAAACTGCCACTTCATCATGGTCCAAGTGTCGCCGAGTTGGCGCTTCGCGCCCAGCACCGGCGTGGTTTCAAAACCAACGTGCATCATGCAGTCCGCACAGCGCGGATCGTTCCCCGGACCGTACTTCTCCCAGGACGTCTTATCAATCATATCCCTGTACGAATCGTAGTGATTGTCCGTAATGACGTAACATGGCCCCTTCCAACCGCGAGGGTTGAACGTGGGCGTGCCCCATGCCGTGCATTCCAGTTCGCGCTCTCCTCGCAGGAAATCGAGGTAGATGGGAGAGACCATCAGGTTGTGTTTGTCCAGCAGCGTTACTGCCTCGCGGAATTTCTCCCGAATATCCGCGCGCGACATGAAGATATCCGTGGTCTGCACCGCGGCATAGCCGTACGCCGGCGAAAGCATGTAACCGTCGACGCCCAGCGTATCCAGATAGGCGTAGAGATCGGCGATCTCACTCAGATCGGTCTCTTTGTAGATCGTGGTATTTGAACAGACCAGGAAGCCCGCTGCTTTCGCTGCCTTGATGCCTTCGATGGCTTCACGGAACACGCCGTCTCTCTCGACGCATAGATCGTGCGTCCTCTCGAGTCCGTCCAGATGAACGTTGAAAAAGAAACTCGATGTGGGCTTGAACTCATGCAACCGCTTGCGGATGAACATGCCATTGGTGCACAAAATAATATGGCGCCCGCGCTCCAGAATTTCGCGCGCCAGACGGCCGATCTCCGGGTAGATCATCGGCTCGCCGCCGCATATCGAGACGATCGGGGCTCCGCATTCATCCGACGCGGCCATGCATTGTTCCACGGTCATGACTTCATTGATCGTGGATTTATATTCGCGGATCCGGCCGCATCCCGTGCATGTGAGATTGCAGGCGTGCAGAGGCTCCAGCATCATGACCATCGGAAACTTTTTCGTCCCGCGAAATCGCTGGCTCGCGACATATTTCGCGAGATTCGCTGTCATTTTTAGGGGATATCGCATTCACTCTCCTAGGTCTGTTGTCCTTCAAACTCTTGGGGCCGCACACGCACCCCGCAGAACTGAACAATCTTGTTCGTCATGTTGCGGTACCGCGAGAGCGCATACAAAGGAAAATAATTCTTGTACAGGTGATATTTCAGGTAAAACACGCACGGAAATCCCGTGCCGGTAAATTCGTTCTCGGTCCAGGAACCATTCTCCTGCTGCTGCTCCACCAAATGTTTCACAGCGAGCGCGATGGCCGGATCGCCCGGCTCGCTTGCGGCGAGCAATCCAATCAGCCCCCATGCGGTCTGCGACGCTGTGCTGGCGCCGATGCCCTTGCGCGCAGGATCGTAATAGGAAGCGATCGATTCCCCAAATCCGCCGTCGGAATTCTGGACGGAACGCAGCCATCCCACCGCGCGCTGGCAATATTCCCGTGCGCTGAGCGCAACGGTTTCGAGCGCCCGCAGAACTCCGCTGGTGCCGTACACATAATTTACGCCCCAGCGCCCGAACCAGGATCCGTCCTCGGTCTGATCTTTCAGAAGGAATCGAACCGCCCGTTCGATCACGGGATGCGTGTTGGACCAGCCGTACCGGCCCAGACATTCCACCACGCGGGCGGTGACGTCCGCCGTCGATGGATCGATCATCGCATTATGATCGGCGAACGGGATCTGGCACAGGAATCGACGATCGTTGTTATGGTCGAATGCGCCCCATCCGCCGTCTTCGTTCTGCATGGCGAGCAGCCAGGTAAGGCCGCGGCGTGTCGCGGCTTCCATTCGGCCTTTATCCGGGTAATCCACCCGTTGCAGCGCCATCAAGACAAATGCTGTGTCGTCGACGTCAGGAAAGAAATCATTGCGGAATTCAAAGGCCCAGCCCCCCGGCATCACGCCAGGAGTCTTGAGCATCCAGTCGCCGGGACCGACAATTTGATTTTCGAGTAGCCACCGTGCAGCTTCCACCAATGCCGGATGGTTCGGCGCTAGCCCGGCTTCTTCGAGGGCGACCATCGCAATTGCCGTGTCCCACACGGGAGAAACACAAGGCTGCACCCGGATGGTATCGCCTTCTTCAATCTCAAATCGTGAAAATTCTTCGATTTCTCGCGCGGTCAGGGGATCGTCCGGCGAATGCCCCAAGGCGATAAGGGCGAAAATGGCATTCATCATGGCAGGATAAATCGCGGCCAATCCCTCACTCCGTTCGAGGTGCTCCAGCATCCACTCACGCGCCTGCCGCAGCGCGCGCTGCCGCAGGGGCTTCCAGGGCACGCGCTCATACAATTTAAGGCCACGGTCCAGCGCAAGGAATAAATTCCGCCAGCTAAAAAGCTGTTTACCCCACTCCAGCCCAAGCGCCTTGCGTGACGAATCCCGGTAGAGAGCGTCCACGGAAATCCCGCCCGGAACAGCGAAACGTGGTTTATGCGCGTACAGGATGGTCAGGGGAATAACAATTCCACGCGTCCACGATGACATTTCATAGATGTTGATCGCGAACCAGTTTGGGAGAAGCATCAACTCCGGTGGAACCGCGGGGACCATTTCCCAGCCGACTGCCCCTACCAAGGCCAGATAGAGCCGTGTATACGAGTTTGACGCCTCCAAGCCACCGAGTTCATGAATCCGCTTACAGGCGTGCTGCAGCCGCTCGGAATCCGGCGGATCGCCGGCCAGCCTCAGTGCGACATAAGCTTTTACCGTCGCGTTCAGCTCGGACGGGCCACCGAAATAAATATTCCAGCCGCCATCCTCAAGCTGGCGCCGCCTCACATAATTGGCGAGCTTTGCTATTCGATCCGGTTGAGCCTTGCCGATTACATGGAGG
>JAIQFG010000099.1 GCA_020073375.1 Terriglobia bacterium
GCACGGGGATCCGCCGACGACAGGCGATTATCGCATGAATGCTGTTGCCTACCTCATCGGAGGCAGGCAGCAAGTGTCCTCAACGCCGCTTCACGTGTGGCATGACAACTGCAATTTTTCCGAAAGTCCCTACGGGACTTTTCCAGCAGGGGGGAGCGATTTTGCATCCTCTTGCAAGGTCTCCTAAGCGCGGCGATGGACGATTAATTCGGCGAGTTCCTTCAGGCGCGCGGCGCGCGGGCCGTAGGGTGCCAGCTCCGCCATCGCGGTGGCTTCCAATTCCGCTGCGAATTGGCGCGATTTTTCCAAGCCATACAGCGCGGGATAGGTGGCTTTTTTTTGCGCGGCGTCCTTGCCCGCCGTTTTTCCCAGGGTCGCGGAGGTTTCCTCAACGTCGAGAATGTCGTCGACCACCTGAAAGGCCCAGCCGATGGTTTCGCCGAAGCGGCGCAGGCGGGCCACGTTGTCATCGTCGGCGCCGCCTGCGATGGCTCCGGAAACAACCGAGGCGCGAATCAGTGCAGCGGTCTTAGAGCGGTGAATGTATTCGAGTACCTTCGGCTGGATGTCGCGGCCTTCGGCTTCGAGGTCAGCGACCTGGCCGCCGACCATGCCGTTCACCGTGCCGGCGGATGCGCCGACGTGGGAGAGAATGGCCACGCGGCGCGCCGGGTCGATGGGCGCATTGGCCAGGGTTTCAAACGCCATTGTGAGGAGCCCATCACCCGCGAGAATCGCGGTCGCTTCGCCGAATTTTTTGTGGCAGGTCGGCTTGCCGCGGCGCAGGTCGTCGTTATCCAGCGCGGGCAGATCGTCATGAATCAGCGAGTAGGTGTGAATGAATTCCAGCGCGCAGGCGACCGGGAGAACCGGCTCGATGTCCGCGGAAAAAATTCGCGCGGCCTCCATGCACAGAATGGGGCGGACACGTTTGCCTCCGGCCTGCACGCTGTAGCGCATGGCGGTGTGAATCGACGCGGGCATCGCGTCTCCGGCCGGCATCAGCCGTTCGAGGGCTAAGTCCACCGCGGCGCGGTCTTCTTCGAAAAATGCGGGCAGGTTCATCAGATGCAGGATGGCTCGGGCGCGCGCGTGCAAAGCGGCCGGCTAGGAATTTTCCTCGGCTTCGGGATCGAACGGCTCGGCGGCCATTTCGCCGCCCGCTTTTTTGAGCAGGATCTCCACTTTGCCCTCGGCCTGTTCCAGATATTTCTGGCAATCGCGCGAAAGCCGCACGCCCTCTTCAAACAGCTTCATGGCGTCGTCCAGCGAAAGATTCGCGTTTTCAAGTTTGCCGACGATTTCTTCCAGGCGCGCCAGGGCGAACTCGAAATCGGGCTTCTTTTCGGTCCCCTGACCTTTGGGCGACGACGGATTGACGGTAGCCATGATTTGTTTTGCCGGCCCGGCGCGCGAACCGCGAAAAACGAGCGCTGGACGGAGGCCACATTCTAATGCACGCGTGAGAAGGGAGACAACCGGTTTGTGTCGGCGGTAGCACAGCCATTCTTGGCTGTGTGCTTTTGGGGATCAGCAGTGGATGCGCGGCCCTGGCACGATGGCAAAACCCACACAGCCAAGAGTGGCTATGCTACCCGGCGTGTGCCTGAGTGCAAAATGCCCGCCTTAAGGCGGGCGCTACAAAAGGCTGCCGAGGCTGCTAGAATTGGGCGCCAGGAGTCTTGCTGAATTGATCGCGCTGCGACTACTCGGATTGTTCGCGCTCGTGGCCGTGAACGGATTTTTCGCCGCGGTGGAATTTTCGCTGGTGGCGGTGCGGCATTCGCGCGTGCGGCAACTGGTGCAGCAGGGGCGCGGCAGCGCGAAAATTGTATTGGAATTGATCGGCAGGCTGGATCGCGTGGTCTCCGGAGTGCAAGTCGGAATGACCATGACGAGCCTGGGGCTGGGCGCGCTAGGCGAGTCGACGCTGGCAGCGCTGCTCACTCCCGCGCTAGCGAATCTACCGGGGCGGCATACCGCGCTGATAGTGCACGCCGTTTCCCTGGTGGTGGCGTTTCTGCTGCTCACGATCCTGCATGTGGTACTGGGCGAACTGGTGCCGAAAAGCATCAGCCTGCAGCGCGCGGGGCTTGTTGCGCTGCTGGTCGCGCGACCTTTTCAGTGGTATCTCGAGGTCTTCAGCCCGGCGATCAGCCTGCTGGACGGGACCAGCCGCTGGATTTTGAGGGGGCTGGGGTTTTCCGGCGGGCCGAGCCATACGCAAGTCCACTCGGCCGAGGAACTGCAGATTCAAATCCAGCAGGCGCGCGAACGGGGCATCGTCGGCGCGGAAGAAGAAAAATTCATTGCCGGAGCGATTGAACTGGACCGCATGCAGGCGCGGGAACTGATGGTGCCGCGCCCTGACGTGCACTCGGTGACGGCCGATGCCAGCCTCGACGACGTCATGCGCGTTTTCGTGACCACGCAGCGCTCGCGTTTGCCGGTGTTTGAAGGGGCGAGCGAGCACGTGCTGGGATACCTTCACATCAAGGACATTGTGTGGGTGCTGCTGGACCGCGAGCGCCGCGCGGAGGAGGGATGGTCCGCGCCGGAATTCAGTGTGCGCCGGCTGCTGCACGAAATCGTGATCGTGCCGGAGACCAAGCCCGCCAACGAGCTGCTGCTCGAATTGCGCACGCGCCACGGGTGGATGGCTATGGTGGTGGATGAATTCGGCACCATCCTGGGATTGATCACGCTGGAGGATATTCTGGAGCAGATGGTCGGGGAAATTCACGACGAATTCGACGTGGTGCAAAGGCCGCTGATCGTGGGACAAGGCGCCGAGGCGGCCATGATTTTCGACGCGTCGCTGGGCATCCGCGATCTGGAATCGCAATACAACATCACACTGCCGGAGGATCCTTCCTACGCCACCGTGGGAGGATTTGCGCTGGCGCAACTCGGATTTATTCCCAAGGGCGGCGAGAATTTTGAGTACGACGGCTATCGGTTCACGATAGTGGAGATGGACCGGCGGCGCGTGGCGCGCGTAAAAATTCAGCGGCTCAAGCAGGCCGGCGATGCGGCGGCTTCCGCGCCCGGCGCGGGGGCTGTGGCCGAGAATGCGCGGAAGACTGAATGATCCGGCACATTTTTCTGCGCGTTCTGTACACGTTGCCCGCGCTGTGGCTGATCCTCACGATGGTGTTTCTGCTGATCCACGTCGTTCCGGGCGATCCCGTGCTGCAAATGCTGGGGCAGGATGCGCGCGCCGAGGACCTCGCGCAGCTTCGGCATTCGCTCGGGCTGGATCAACCGATCGGCGTACAGTACGCGCTTTACCTGGAGGGCCTCGCCCGCGGGGATTGGGGCCGATCGATTCGATTTTCGGGGCCGGTTCGGCCGATTGTGCTGGAGCGTTTTCCGGCGACGCTGGAATTGTCGCTGGCCGCGCTGCTGGTTTGCGTGGCCATCGCCATACCCGCGGGAGTGTTTTCCGCTTGGCGCCGCGGCAGCCGCGCGGACCGCGCGACTTCCTTCTTCACGCTGCTGGGGCTTTCGGTGCCCAACTTCGCGCTGGGGCCCGTGCTGATTCTTGTGTTCTCGGTGGAAATCGGATGGCTACCGGTGTCCGGACGCGGAGGCGTGAGCCATCTGATCCTGCCGGCGGCCACGCTGGGCGCGGCGCTGGCCGCGATTTTGACGCGCATGGTTCGCGGGTCGATGATCGAGGAACTTTCCAGCGACTACGTGCGCACGGCGCGGGCCAAGGGAATTCCGGAGACTTCGGTTCTGTTCCGCCACGCGTTTCCGAATGCGCTGATCCCGGTGATCACGATTGTGGGGCTGCAGTTTGGATCGCTGCTGGCAGGGACGATCATTACGGAATCGATTTTTTCATGGCCGGGAATCGGGCGCCTGGCGGTGCAGGCGATTTCGGCAAGGGATTATCCGCTGCTGCAGGGATGCATTCTGGTGATTGCGGTGTCGTATGTTTTGGTGAATCTGCTGACGGATTTGGTTTACGCGGTGGTGGATCCGCGCGTGCGGTTGCAGTGAGATTGCGCAGTGGAATCGGCACAGGGATGCTGTAGCCGGCCTCTTCAGAGGCGGGGATTTTCGCGCCGGTGAAATCTAAACCCCTGCCTCTGAAGAGGCGGCTACAGCAGCGAGCCGGCGCGGCGGTCTTCGTGGCCTGGAATTTTGCAGGTTGTTTAAAGATTATGAAATCTTCATCGCAAATTCGGCAATTTCTCCGAACCAGCGGGCTGGGGCGCTGGGGGCTCGCGGTGAGTGTGCTGCTGATTCTGGTGGCGCTGCTGGCGCCGTGGATCGCGCCGCGCAATCCGGCGGCGCAGAGTTTGCCGGAGCGTTTGCTGCCGCCGAGCGTGCACCACTGGATGGGGACCGACGAACTGGGGCGAGATGTTCTTTCGCGGGCGATGTACGGCGCGCGGGTTTCGCTGCTGGTCGGGGCTTCGGTCGTGCTCGGCGCGGGCATTGTGGGACTGGCGCTGGGATCGCTCGCGGGATATTTCGGCGGGGCGTTCGACCGTTTTGTGAACATCGTGCTGATCAATTCGTTTCTCTCTTTTCCGGGAATACTGTTGGCAATTGCCTTCGCGGCGTTCCTGGGGCCGGGCCTCGACAAGGTGATTTTCGCGCTGACGATCACCGGGTGGGCGGGATACGCGCGGCTGGCGCGCGCGCAGGTGCTGAAAGTACGCGAGATGGAATTTATCCTGGCTGCGCGGTCGCTGGGGGCTTCGCACGCGCGCATTTTGTTGCGGCATCTGCTGCCAAACACACTGCAGCCCGTGTTGATTCAAGCCACGATCGGAATGGCGGGCGCGATTTTATCTGAATCGACGCTGAGCTTTCTGGGGCTGGGGGTGATCGCGCCGACGCCTAGCTGGGGCGCGATGCTGAACGACGCGCGCAATCATTTGTTTGACGCGCCGCACTTGGTGCTGTTCCCCGCGCTGGGGATCATGGCGGCGGTGCTGGCGTTTAATCTGTTGGGCGATGCGCTGCGCGACTGGCTCGATCCGCGCACGCGGGCGTTCTTGATGACCATGGATCTGCCGCGGTGAACTGCGATTCAGGTTTTGGTAGGACAGGCTTCAAGCCTGTCGCATTTGTTGAAGGCCCGCAAAATCAAAAGCGACAGGCTTGAAGCCTGTCCTACTGGGTTCTTGCCGAAGGCAAAACGATCGGAAATTTTAACGGGAGGAATTCCAGCTCGATGATGGTCAGGCCAGATCGAGTGTAACTTCCGCGCCGCGATTCACGCCCAGAGTGCGGGCGGCGTTGCCGCGGTTCACGGCAATTTCCAGGAAGCCGGCGGAGCCGAACAGGGCGACTGGTTCTCCCGGCGCGCCCAGCCCGAAGGTCAGCACCATTTTCTTCACTTCTTTTCCATTCACTGCAAGTTTAATTTCGCCCGAAGCGGCCATGGCGGCAGGGACGTCTTCGGCGGTCAGGTTGGTCATCAGGTTGCCGAATGCATCGACGCGCAAGACGACGCCCTTGACCGATTGTCCCGCGGGCTTTGCCTTGGGCATGGTGAAGCGCACGAAATCGGCGATTTCCGGGCCGAAGGCTTCGGTCTGAAATGCCTTGGCGAGCCATGCGGCGGTGGGCGCGAAAATGTCGCGGCCGTGAAACGTGGGGCTGACGGGATTCAGGAAATAATGCTCGGCCGAGATATGACGCACGGTGCAGGATTCGCGCTCGTAAATCAGGGAGAGCACGCCGTTGTCCGGGGCGACGAAATACTGTTTTTCCGCGCTCACCAGAAGGGGGCGGCGCTGTGTGCCGACTCCCGGGTCCACGACGACCACGTGAATGGTCCGCGGCGGGAAATAGCGGTAGCAATTCGCGATCGAGAGCGCGCCGTCCAGAATATCGCAGGGCGCGACGCCGTGATTCAGGTCCACCAGGCGCGCGGCGGGATTGATGTTAAGGATCACGCCCTTCATGGAGGCGACCAGATGGTCGCTGGTGCCGAAATCGGTGGTGAGAGTGATGATGGGGTCGGACAAGATGTCTCCCGTTCCGGGTCGCGCGGGAAATTTTTGCAGCGAAAACGGCGATCGTTGGTCCTTTGGCAAGTTATCGGAGGCAAACTCGCGTGTCAAGGCGAGGTGCCCGAGTGGCTACTGTTGGACAGGCACTCCTGTCCGTCCGGTTTTGATTTTCGCCCCCGCGCATCTAAACCGGACAGACAAGAGTGTCTGTCCTACGGGCCCAATTGCCCGGCTTGACGCGAGGCCGTATAATGAAAAGTTTAGACAGGCGCCGCGGACGGCGCTGGGGGCAGGGTCGCGTGTCGGGCAAGCCGGAAATCGGTTCGGAGCGGGCGAAAGGCGGCGCGGGAGTGGACATTCCCGAGCAGGAAGCGATCCGTGTGCGCGGGGCGCGCATGCACAACCTGAAAAACATCAGTTTTGAAATTCCGCACAACGCGATCACGCTGGTCACGGGCGTTTCGGGGTCGGGCAAATCAAGCTTGGCGTTCGACACGATTTACGCGGAAGGGCAGCGGCGTTACATTGAATCGCTTTCGGCCTACGCGCGGCAATTTCTCGAGCGGATCGAAAAGCCCGAAGTAGACGAGATTACGGGCATCGCCCCGGCCATCGCCATCAAGCAGAAGAACTCGACGCGCAACCCGCGCTCGACGGTGGCCACGGCCACGGAAATCTACGATTACCTACGGCTGCTTTACGCGCGCGCCGGCCGCACGTTTTGCACGAACTGCGGGCACGAAGTCCGCAAAGACACCATGGACGAAATCGCCGCGCGCGTGCTGGCGCTGCCGCCGGGGCGGAGATTCTATGTGTTATATCGGCTGGAATTTGCCGCGCCCGCGGCGGTTGCCCCTGCACGCAAAAGCGCATCGAAGAAACCGGCGAAAGTTTCTCCCGAAGCCGTCAAACTGGCTCTCGGCGCGTTGCAGCGGCGCGGATTTCAGCGGCTTTATCAGGCGGGCCGCGTGCACGAATTTTCCTCGCCGGAAACGCTGCTGGACTTGGATTTTTCGCAGCCCGTTTACGTGGTGGTGGACCGGCTCTCGATCGATTCCGAGATGCGTTCGCGGCTGGTGGATTCGGTGGAAATCTGCTATCGCGAAGGGCGCGGCGAAACGATTCTCGAATTCGTGCCGGAGAATCCACACGCAGCGGGCGAGCGGATGGTGTTCAACGAGCGCTTCGAGTGCAAGACGTGCGGCGCGGCGTACCAGGAACCCGAACCGCGCCTGTTTTCGTTCAATAATCCGTATGGGGCCTGCCCGCGCTGCCAGGGGTTCGGCAACACGGTCGACTTCGACATCAATCTGGTGATTCCCGACCGCGGGAAATCGCTGAACGAAGGCGCGATCCAGCCGTGGACCAAGCCGAGGTACCGCACGCTATTGGCCGAGTTGAAAAAATTCGCGCGCGCGAATGAAATTCCGCTCGACGTTCCGTTTCGCAACCTGACCGCGGCGCAGCAGGACCTGGTGATCGAGGGCGACGCGAAATCCGGCTACCACGGAGTGAACGGATTTTTCCAGTGGCTGGAGCGGAAGAAATACAAACTGCACGTGCGCGTGTTTCTGAGCCGGTACCGCGGCTACGCGGTTTGCTCGGAATGCCACGGTGCGCGTCTGCGCGCGGAGGCTCGCGCGGTGCGCGTTTCGGGGAAATCAATCACGGAAGTTTGCGCGATGACCGTGGCCGAAGCGCGGCAATTCGTGAACAACCTGGAATTAAGCGCGGAGCAGGCCGCCATCGCGGATAAAATTTTGGAGGAAATCCGCCAGCGGCTTCTGTTCCTGGACGAAGTGGGCCTGGAATATCTGTCGCTGGACCGGCTGGCGTCGACACTATCGGGCGGGGAAGCGCAGCGCATTCAGCTGGCGACATCGCTCGGCTCGCATCTGGTCGGCGCGCTCTACGTACTGGACGAGCCGTCGATCGGCCTGCACCCGCGCGATACGCACCGCTTGATCGACATCCTGAAAAGTCTGCGCGACCTGGGCAATACGATCCTGGTGGTGGAGCACGATCCCGACACGATTGCCGCAGCCGACTACGTGATCGACCTGGGTCCGGGGGCGGGCGAGCACGGCGGGGAACTGCTATTCATCGGCCCGCGCGCCGATCTGCTCAAGAGCAGCGAATCGCTCACGGCGCGCTATCTGAACGGCGAGTTGCGCATTCCCGTTCCCGCCGCGCGGCGGAAACCGAGCGGGCGATTTTTGCGCATCTACGGCGCGCGCGCGCACAACCTGAAGAACATCGATCTGATGATTCCGCTGCGCATGCTCGTGGCGATTACGGGCGTGTCCGGGTCGGGAAAATCCACGCTCGTGCATGACGTGATTTACAAGGCGCTGGCGGCGCAACGAGCCGGCGGGACGTTCAAGGAATTGTGCGACCGCATCGACGGCAGCCAGTTTCTGGAGAGCGTGGTGCTGGTCGACCAGTCGCCGATCGGGCGGACGCCTCGGTCTAATCCCTCGACCTACATGAAAGCGTTCGACGCGATCCGCGAAGTGTTCTCGGCGACGCCGGAAGCGAGAAAGCGCGGGTACACCGCGGGCCATTTTTCGTTCAACATTCCCGGCGGTCGCTGCGAGGCGTGCCAGGGCGAGGGAACGGTCACGGTGGAAATGCAGTTCCTGGCGGACGTCGAGCTGATCTGCGAGGAATGCCGCGGCACGCGGTTCAAGAGCGGCGTGCTTGAGGTGCGCTACCGCGAAAAAAACGTGCACGAAGTGTTGCAGCTTACGGTGCGCGAGGCGCTGGTATTTTTTGCGGGCGTTCCGAAGGTCACGTCCAAGCTCAGAATTCTCGATGAGGTGGGGCTCGGATACCTGCGCCTGGGTCAATCCGCAACGACACTGTCGGGGGGCGAGGCGCAACGCCTGAAGCTGGCCGCGCATCTTACCACGCAGGCAAACGAGGGCGTCTTGTACATCTTCGACGAACCCACGACTGGGCTGCATTTCGACGACATTCAGAAACTGCTGACCGCGTTCCGGAAGCTGATCGATACGGGGGCATCCATTCTGGTGATCGAGCATAATCTGGACATCATGAAATCGGCGGACTGGATTATCGATCTGGGGCCGGAGGGCGGCGAGCGCGGCGGGCGCGTGGTGGCCACGGGAACGCCGGAGCAGGTGGCGCGAAATTCGCATTCGTTTACGGGAAAATATCTGGCCGGAGCGCTCGACGGGCAAACGCATCACGGAATTCACAAGCAGCCGGCCCAAAATGGCGTCCGGCCGCCCAAATCGCCGAAATAATTGTTAAAGGTATTGCCGCGCATCCGCAAATGGTTCAGGACAAGCTCGGAGAACACGCATCGGAGGCGTCTTTGCCGATGAGAATTGGGGAACGAGGGTCGACCGTAGGGGCGCGGCATGCCGTGCCCCTGCTCCTGTGGATCGCATCGTTTATTGCGGTATTTGCGCCGGCGCGCGCGAATGCGCAACTGCAGTCGCCGCGAAAACCCGCGGCCAAATCCGCAGCGTCCGCCGCGCGGAGTAAGGAAGATCCGCTGGCGCCGCTGCTGCGACAGGGGGCCGATGCGATCGAGAAACAGGATTTCGCCGCGGCACTCGATCCGCTTCAAAAATATGTTGCCGGGCGGCCGGACGATTCCTACGCGCATTTTCAGCTGGGGTTCGCCTACGCGGGATTGAAGCGCGCCGGGGAAGCAAAAGCGGAATTCATGCGCGCGGTGGCGCTCGATCCGAAACTGGCGGCTGGCTACTTGAATCTAGGGCTCGTGCTGATGGACGGCGATCCGGCGGCGGCGGCGGACGCGTTCGGGCACGCCGTGAGTTTGCGGCCGTCGGAAAGCCGGCCGCGATTCCTGCAGGGGTTGTCGCTCGAGCGCACCGGCAAGCTTCCGGAAGCCATCGCGATGTATCGCAGCGGGCTTGCGCTGGACCCGTCCTCGTATGAAATTCATTTCGCGCTGGGCCGCGCCCTGCTGCAAACCAAAGACGCATCGGGCGCGGAAACGGAATTTCGAGGGGCGCTCGACAACCTCGATCAATCCGCCCCGGCTCGTCTGGGCCTGGCGACCGCGCTGCAGGACCAAAAAAAATACGAGGCCGCGAGCGCGGCTTTCGCGGATTACTTCAAATTAAAGCCGGACGACCGCGCGGCGCATTTTGACCGAGCTTTCTCGCTGCTTAACCTCGACCGGCTGGACGATGCGCTTGCCGAGCTCGATCTCGCGGATGGGAGCGGCTCCCCCGCGCCGGAATCGTTGAAGATGCGCGGCGAAATCTACATGCAGCAGAAGAAATGGAGCGAAGCGAGAGAGGCGCTCACGCAAGCCGTGAAGCTTTCCTCAAACGATTCGGAAACGGCCTACTGGCTGGGTCACGTGGATTTCGAGTTGCACGATTATCCCGCGGCCATCGGAATTCTAAGCCAGGTGTACGAGCAAAATCCGCAGTCGGCCGACGCTCTGCGCGAATTGGCGAGCGCGCTGTTCCTGCATGAGGATTTCGCGGCGGCGCTCGGGGCCATGGACCAGTTGGACAAAATGGAACCTCCCAAGCCCGGTTCCTGGTTTGTCCGGGCGATCTGTTACGATAAACTTTCGCACAAGGCCGAGGCCATCGATGCGTACCAGAAGTTTCTCGACCAGGACAACGGGCAGCATGAGAACCAGGATCTGGAAGCAGCGCACCGCATGGCGGCCCTGCGGAAAGAACTCGCGCAAAACGGCAAGAAGGGGAAAAATTGAGGTAACGAGCCTCTCGGCCATGGGAAAAATAGCGCCTGCCATGCTCCTGTTGCTGAGCTTTTTTCCGTTGCTGATTGCGCAGGATCCGTTGACCGTTGCGCTGGGGCAGTACCAGCATGAAGCCGACCCGGTGCGCAAGGCGCGCGACTTGGCGAAATTGGGGGGAGACCAGGTCGAACTGGCCAAGAAGCAATTAAAATCCGGGGACGAAGTCGGCTCGCTTTACACGTTGGAAATGTACCGGGATGAAGTGCGGGAAACCGTCGCGGGGCTGAAGGCCTCGGGCATCGACGCGGAGAAAAGGCCGGCGGGATTCAAGGAACTTCAGATCAGCCTGCGGGAAACTGTGCGCCGGGTCGACGATCTGATTTTCACGCTCCCCGTGGACAAGCGGCCGTTCTTCCGGGAAGTCCGCACGGACCTGGTGACGGCGCAGAACGATTTGATCGACGCACTCTTCCCCACAAGTTCGGGGCAGAAGCAGAAGAAGCAGAATCCTTGAGGAGTTCGATGCGGGGGATGACCACAACCGGGGCGCTGTTCCTGCTTGCGGCTACGCTGGCCGGCGCGCCCGCGGCGATGTCCGGCCCGCCGCAAAAAAAAGATTATCTGAGCGACGCCGAAGCGGACAAGATTCGCGACGCGGGATTCACCGGCCCGCGAATCGTGCTGTTCGCCGGCTTCGCGGCTGACCGCATCAAAAAACTGCAGTATGAATTCGCGCATATCGATCCCACCGACGACAAGCGCACCGAGCGCCTGAATTCGCTGATCAACGGCTACGCGGGCTGCATCGACGACGCAGCCGACCTGATCGACCTGGGCATTGAACGCCAGCAGGACATCCGCGAAGGCGTGAAAGTGTTGCAGGCGAAGCTCAAGGAATTCTTGCCTTACCTGCAGGACCTTTCCGCGAACGGCGCGGAGCGCGACACGTATAAGGATAATCTCGACGACGCCATCGAAGCCACGCAGGACGCCGCGAAGTCAGTGGACAAAGCCTCGAAGGAAATGGCGCCGCCCCCGGTGCGGCGCAAACCCTCGTGAGCCTGTTCGCCGGAATCCTCGCCGAGCCGCAACGCGCCTGCCACCTGCCGGGAGGCGACCGCATTTTTCAGCGCATTTTTACGCGCCTCGGTTGCCAGGGACGACCTCCCGCATTTGTCGTGGAGCTGTACCCGTACGCGAATCTGGCCCACACCATGCGCCTGCGGGACGGCGTGGCCCGCGTGCGGATTTCCGATATTTTACGGGACGCTCCGCTTCCCGTCGTGGAAGCAGCCGCCGCCATCCTGCTGGCGCAGATGTACCGCCGGCGCGTGCCGAGCGAGTTGCGCGACGTGTACCGGCAATTTGCGCTGGCGCATTCCACGCGGCGGCACATCGCCCGCGTGCGGCGCAAGCGCGCGCGCCGGATCGAGCATCGCCCCGGCGGCGCGTCGCATGATCTTGCGCCGATGTTTGAGGCGCTTAATCAGGAATATTTCGGCGGGCGGCTTCCTCAGCCGCGGCTGGGGTGGAGCAAGCGGGCGTGGACTTCGCAGTTTGGATGCTTCGACCCCTCGCTCAACCAGATTGTGATGAACCGGCGGCTGGATTCTTCCGAAGTCCCTTCGTTTGCCGTGGAATTGATTCTCTATCACGAAATGCTGCACGTGAAGCACCCGCTGCGGGCGGCGGCCTGCGGGCTGCAGGCACATTCACCGGAATTTCGCGCGGAAGAAAAGCGGTTCCGGGAGTATGCGCGGGCGCGGAAATTTTTGGAGCATTTCCGGTAGCGTAGGACAGGCTTCAGCCTGTCGGGTTTCTGTTCGCCACCCGGCCAGAAAACCGACAGGCTGAAGCCTGTCCTACTGAATTGCAGCAAAGATTAAAAAGCGCGCATCAGTGCGCGGCGGCTTTCGTGGATTCCTTGCCAGTTTTTTCTTCCAGCGCGGAAATACGCTTCTGTATCTTCCTGGCATCTTCGGCGGTGGGAAGAATTTCCAGATATTTCTTGTAGGCTTCGACGGCGCTGGCGCTCGCGCCCTTTTTTTCGTAGGCTTCGCCCAGCGCCCTCCACGGTTTTGCCAGCGATGGCTCGTAATGGGCGGCCTCGAGGAAGCGGTCGATGGCCGCATCGATTTTTCCTGTCTTCAGGTAGTACGTGCCGACGTCCATGCTGCGTTCGGCGTGCAACGGATCGAACACCGGCTCGGAGGGATCGGCGAACGCGTCCGGCGCGTCTGTCGAGGGAGGCGGAGGCGGCGTCGAGGGATCCATCGGTTGCGCGGCCGGGGCGGCCGGAGGCGGAGTAGTCGCGCCTGAATTTGCCGGTTGCGCGGCGGGGGCCTCGGGTGGAGGCGGCGGAGGCGCCTTGGACGGATCGATTTGCCGGGCTCCCAACGATGGAGCGGCCGCCAGCAGCAAAGCGCAAATGAGCAGATTCCTTGGCATTTTCAGGGTTCGCGCAGAGTAAGATTCACTTTGCTATCATGGATGTTGCCTCTGGGCGCGCGGGCTGGCGCGCTTTTATTCTACTCCTGCCATGGACCTCGCACAAAAAGCCGATCTTCTGCCGACCGACGCGGGCGTGTACCTGTTCAAGGACGTACTCGGCACGATTTTGTACGTGGGCAAATCGCGATCCCTGCGCAGCCGCGTGAAATCGTATTTTCTGGAATCGCGCTGGATCGATGCGAAGACCGGATCGCTGGTGCGCGAGATCGCGGACATCGACTACATCGTGGTGGACAACGAGCGCGAAGCCCTGGCGCTGGAAAACAGCCTGATCAAGCGGCACAAACCGAAATTCAATATCCTGTTGCGCGACGACAAGACCTATCCCTACATCCGCTACACGGCGTTTGAAAAATATCCCCGCGTGTACGTGACGCGCCGGCTGGTGAAGGACGGTTCCATTTATTTCGGGCCGTATTTTCCGCACAGCCTGGCCTACCGCATCGTGCATTTTATTCACAAGACGTTTCGCGTGCCTTCCTGCACCGTGGACCTGACGCGCGCGCACCCTCGCCCCTGCCTGCAGTATTACATTCGCCGATGCCACGGGCCGTGCGTGCCGGGGCTCACCACCGACGTCAAGTATGCCGAGGCCGTGCGAGACACGCGCATGTTTCTCGAAGGCCGCCGCGGGGATCTGATCAAGAGCCTGGAATCGCGCATGATGGATGCCTCCGAGGCCGAACGGTACGAACAGGCTGCGTCCTACCGCGACCTGCTGCGCACGCTGGGTGAAATCGAGGAGCGCCAGAAAATCGCCGCCGCCGAAGGCGACGACATTGACGTCCTCGGCTGGCACGCCGAGCCGCCTCTGGTGGCCGTGAATCTGTTTCACCTGCGCGGCGGGCGCGTGGTGGACCGGCGCGATTTTTACTGGGAGGATTTGCACGAATTCGAGCCCGCGGAATTTTTGTCCTCGCTGTTGAAACAACTTTACCTGGATGCCGCGTACCTGCCGCGCTCGATTCACGTGCCCATGGACTTCGAGGACCGCGAATTGCTCGAAGAAATTTTGACCGAGCGCGCCACGCACCTGGAGCCGCCGCGCAGCCGCGTCCAGATTCTGATGCCGCAGCGGGGCGCGAAGCACGCGTTCCTGGAACTGGTCGAGAAGAACGCGCGGCACTCGTTCGAGCAGCGCTTCCGCGTCATGAAACCCTCCTCGAAGGCGATTGCCGAGGCGCTGGAGCAGGCGCTTAACTTGCCGGAGCCTCCGCGGCGCATCGAGAGCTTCGATATTTCCCATTTGCAGGGGTCGGACGTGGTGGCGTCCATGGTGGTATGGGAAGACGGGCGAATGAAGAAATCGGACTACCGCAAATTCATCATCAAAGGCGAATGGGGCAACGACGATTTTGCCAGCATGAGCGAAGTGATCGAGCGGCGATACCACCGCCTGCAAATGGAGAAGAAACCGTTCCCCAGCCTGATCCTGATCGATGGAGGGCTGGGGCAGTTGCACGCGGCGGCTGCGTCGCTGGATAAGTTGGAGGTCATCAACCAGAGCGTCGCGAGTATTGCCAAGCAGGAGGAAATTATTTACGTGCTGGGGCAAGAGGATCAGCCGATTCGGCTGGAGCATCATTCCCCGATCCTGCATTTGATCCAGCAGATTCGCGACGAAACGCATCGGTTTGCCGTGGGCTTTCACCGGCAGCGGCGCGCCAAGCGCGTCATCCAGACGGGCCTGGAAAACATACCCGGGGTGGGACCGCGAACGGCGCAAAAACTGCTCCAGCGCTTCGGCAGCATCGCGCAATTGCGGTTCGCGAGCGTCGAGCAGATCGCCCGGGTGGTGTCCCGACCCGTGGCGGAGCGCGTCTCCGCCCACCTGGCGGAGGCCTCGGGAGCGGAGTTGCCAGGACAGAAATCCGGCTGATTGCTTCTACCATGACCCTGTGCTACTTTCGAGGCTGGACAGAGGGTGCGGGCTCCGTGACCCGTTGCGGAAATCAGAAGGGGAGCCTGCAGCAAAGGAGTAGGCCATGGCAGACAACGCTGGATCCAAGATCAGTTTCTTCCTGGTAGGGCTGGGAATCGGGGCGCTCGTGGGAATTCTGTTCGCGCCGAAGTCGGGTGAAGAGACGCGCGAATATCTCTCGCAGAAGGCCGATGAGGGCCGCGAGTACGCGCAGCGCAAAGCCCGCGAACTTCGCGAACGCGCCGACGACCTGATGGAGCGCAGCAAGACCGTGGCGGTTCGGCAGAAGGATTCGATTTCCGCGGCGGTCGATGCCGGCCGGGAAGCCTACCAAAAAGCAAAAGCGCAGTAATCGCGTCGAGGGGATTGCATGCAGAGCTGGGTGCAGTTTTTTATTATTCTGACGGCGATTGCCGTGGTGTTGCAGGCGATCGTGCTGATCGCACTGTTCCTGCAGATCCGGCGAACGGCCGCGCGCGTGGAGACGGCCGTCACCGAGATCAACACGCGCATTGCGCCGATACTCTCTCGCGTGCAGATATTGGTGGAAGACGTCTCGCCCAGGATTTCCGGGATCGTCGCCGACGCCTCCGAACTTACTCGGATGGCGCGGGGCCAGGCGCAAAAGGTGGACCGCATCCTGGGCGAAACCCTGGACCGTGTGCGCATGCAGTTGATCCATATCGATCAAATCCTGACCGGAGCGATGGAAACCGTCGAAGAGGCGGGTGCGCGCCTGCGGGAAACCGTCTGGGGCCCGGTGGTGAAGGCCACCGCGCTGGTTCGCGGGATTCAGGCCGGCCTGGAATTTTTCCGATCGGCGCGGCGGGGGCGCGAGCCGGTGGAGCAGCCTGCCGAACAGCAGGATGAAGGAATGTTTATTTAGGCTCGATTTTTTTCACGCAAACAAAGAAAATCCACTCCGTTACGCAATCGTCAAAAATTGGTTTTAGTAGCACAGGCTTCAGCCTGTCGGTTTTCGCCTCCGCCGCCCAATCCTCAAATGTGATCCTGCCTGAAAGAAATTTAAAAAGACCGTCCTTCCGTTCACGGTGAACGGAAAATAGAAATCTTGGT
>JAIQFG010000161.1 GCA_020073375.1 Terriglobia bacterium
CATCATGCAATTGGCCCGCCTCCAATTGTTGCAGGAGTTGCTGGCGGGTCTGGGCCTGAGTTTGCGCTTGATCTGATACGCCCATGCACAGTAAGCAGAGTGAGGTGACAATCACAAAGACGAGATTCTGGATGGCGCAGCGCTTCAGCGCTACGGTTATGAGCTTAGATTGAGGACCGGCTTTAGCCGCTGCGGGCAGACTGCTTCGGAGGCGACAGGCCATCATGCTGCCGAGCTCTTGTGACATCCCCGTGCCTCTTGTTTCACCGTTTGTCATCGTAGTGTCTGTCATCGTATCGTCTTTGCGAAGCCAGTCGCAACGCGGCCGTCCTCGTGAGCAGCACGCGTTTCGTAGAAAGGGTCGATGGTTTTATGCACGGCAAAGATTTTCTTCGGATGTTTGCCTACGACGATTGGGCGAACCACGAGTGCCTGGCCGCGATCCGTGCCGCTGGGTCCAATTCCTCCGATGCGGTCGGACGCATGGCGCACATTCTTTCGGCGCAGAAGTTGTGGCTCGAACGCCTCCTGCAGCAAAAGCAGAGTATGCCGGTGTGGCCTACCGCGACGATTGACGACTGCATGGCGCTGGCTGATGAAATCTCATCAGCGTGGCGAAATTACCTGGAGCGGGTTGCCAACCAGTTTGCGCCCGGCTCGCTCGACGACAAAGTCGAATACCGCAACAGCAAAGGTGAACCTTGGTCAAGCTGCGTGGAAGATATATTGATGCACGTGCTTTTTCACTCGGCCTACCATCGCGGGCAAGTCGCTTTGCAGATGCGCGCTTCCGGGGTTGCGCCAGCCTATACGGATTTCATTCACGCGGTGCGCCAGGGGTTCGTGGAGTAAAGAGAAGAGATGGATCTGGGGACGATAAAGCGAGTCTGGTTGCCGCTTGTCATGGGGCTGGCGAGCCTCGCGGTGTTGTTTCATACGGCAGACCGGGTGCTCGGACCGGTGCGATGGGTCGGCCTTCTGCTCGGTTTGATCGGCCTGGCCGGCGTGATTCTCTCTCGCTACACCCTGGGGCGGTCCTTCTCTGTAGTTGCCAAAGCGACTGCGCTCGTCACCACCGGCATCTATTCGAGGATCCGGAATCCTATTTATGTCTCCGGGATGGTCTTTGTTCTGGGGGCGCTTCTCATGGCCGGGCAGCCTAAATTTCTGGCGATTTTTCTCGTCCTCATTCCCATGCAGATCATCCGCGCGCGTCGCGAAGCGGCGGTGCTGGAAGCAAAATTTGGGGAGGAATACCGGGAATACCGCAAGCGGACGTGGTTTTGATGGATGTGCGCAGGTCTTCGCGGATCAAGCGATGCTGCAACCACCGGCAATTGCCGAGCTTTGCTCGGCCTGGATGGGTGAGGCGCCCGTCCCCACACATCCCCACGCAATCAAGGGCTGCTATCATTCCAGCGCGATGAAATCTGCTTCGATCAAATTGCTGCCGCTGTGGCTCTGCCTCTTATTGGCCCCCTGCCTTTACGCCGCCTCGGAGCCCAAGCTTAGCCCGCTTCCGGCACCGGTCTCGAACAACGCAGTGGCCGTCTCTCATGACGAAGGTGGAACCAAGGTTTATTCCTTCATGGGTATGGGCCCGAAGAAAACCTGGGACGCCATTGCCAAGAGCACTTACGAAATGGATCTGGACTCCGGCAAGTGGACGGAAAGACGTCCGGTACCGGGAGTGGCCGGACGCCTGGCGGCATCGGCGGTGGCGCTTCATGACCAGGTTTTCATTTTCGGAGGCTATGTCGTCGACGCGCAGGGTGGCGAGACGACCGTGTCGGACCTGAATGTATTCGTCCCGATTGAGAATCGCTACTATCGCGGCAAAGATATCCCGGTGCCCGTCGATGATGCCGTCGTGGGCCTCTACCGCGACCGCTACATTTTTCTTATCGGCGGATGGTCCACGGCAAGAGGGGATACCGTCCGCGAGGTGCAAATCTACGATACCGATAAAGATACGTGGCTGCAGGGCACGCCGCTTCCCGGCACGCCCGTATTCGGGCATGCCGGCGCCATCCTCGGCGACACCATTGTTTATGTCGATGGCGCCTACAAAAATCCGAACGGTCCCAATCCTAAGTACGTCGCTTCGAGCGAATGCTGGATGGGTAAGATTCCCAAGAAGGGTGACATCACGAAAATTGAGTGGACCAAGCTTCCGGCGCATCCCGGCAACGCGCGGTATCGCATCGCCGCCGGTGCGGGACAGCTGGAAAAAAAGGGCGGCAGGGTCTATTTCTCCGGCGGAACCGACAATCCTTATAACTACAACGGAATTGGCTACAACGGGCAGCCAGCCGAACCCTCCCCGGTCACCTTCGCTTTCAACCTCCTCACCGGTGCCTGGGAGACAGTTAGCGAAAGCACTCCCGAACCGACCATGGATCATCGTGGCCTGCTGGTTACCCGCCGCGGTTTGCTACTCGTCGGCGGCATGGAAAAAGGCCAGCAAGTCACGGCCAAAGTGGCGGTTGTAAAACCCGCCGCCAAGAAGTAACCTTGACGTGGTTATTGCGCAAGTGGGCGTTTTTGGGGGAGTTTCCCGCGTCCTGCGCGTGGTGTTTTACGCACAAAACCTCGCACCTGACCGTCACGAAAAGGGGTGATGCCTGTCACGGCAGAGCCTCCCCTCCAGGCATCTAATCACCACAGCCGCAAGTCTGCGGTGTCCTGCATTTTTTGACAAATCGTCACCACATAAAATTCGGAGGCACGTCTATGAGTCCTGTCATGGAACCGCCCAAAGTCAACGCTGGGGCGGACTACACCAATCAGATTCTCAACCTAGTCAAAGCCAAAAACCCAGCCGAACCAGAATTCCATCAAGCCGTCATGGAAGTTTTCGAGTCCTTGAGGCCCGTGTTAGAACGCCACCCTGAGTATCACGAAGCCAAGATCCTGGAACGGATTACGGAGCCCGAACGAGTCCTGATGTTCCGCGTACCCTGGTTTGACGACAGGGGCAAAGTGCAAGTCAATCGCGGCTTCCGCATCGAGATGAACAGCGCCATCGGTCCTTATAAAGGTGGACTGCGCTTCCATCCCTCAGTGAATCTCGGCATCCTGAAATTCCTGGCGTTCGAACAGGTCTTCAAGAATTCGCTCACCACGCTCCCCATGGGCGGCGGCAAGGGCGGTTCGGATTTCGATCCCAAAGGAAAAAGCGATAACGAGGTGATGCGTTTCTGCCAGAGCTTCATGACCGAGCTCTGCCGCCACATCGGCCC
>JAIQFG010000162.1 GCA_020073375.1 Terriglobia bacterium
GAATGCCGAAGAAGCGCTCGACCGAGCCCCACAGCGCGCGGTGCACCATCAGGGGCTGGTGGCGGCTGCCGTCTTCGCCCACGTATTCCAGGCCGAATCTTCCGGGCAAATTGAAATCGAATTGCACGGTGGTGAGTTGCCACGGGCGGCCGATCGCGTCGATCAGCTTCACGTCGATCTTGGGGCCATAGAACGCGGCCTCGCCCTCGATGCGCTTGAAGGGGATGTTCATCTTGGTCAGAGTATTTTGCAGCGCGGACGTTGCGCGGTTCCAATCGTCGGCGGAGCCGGCGTAATTTTCTGGGTGTTTCGCGTCCCAGTCGGACAGCTCGACAACGTATTTGTCGAAGCCGAACGTCTTCATCACGGCGTAGGCGAAATCGATGCAGGCCTCGACCTCGGCTTCGATCTGTTCGGGCATGCAGAAAATGTGCGCGTCGTCCTGGGTGAAGCCGCGCACGCGCAGCAGGCCGTGCAGAACGCCGGAGCGCTCGTAGCGGTACACCGTGCCGAGTTCGGCAAGACGGATGGGCAATTCGCGGTAACTCCGCAGGCGCGATTTGTAAATCAGGATGTGGC
The DNA here is from genome assembly GCA_020073375.1 of Terriglobia bacterium. Taxonomy (GTDB): domain Bacteria; phylum Acidobacteriota; class Terriglobia; order Acidiferrales; family UBA7541; genus Palsa-360. Next base: position 580 of record JAIQFG010000162.1, read on the forward strand.
CCGGGCAATTCATGGGCTTCAGCTGGTAGTCGGTCTTCTCGACTTCCACCGGGCCAAACATATTTTCCTTATAAAAGCCGGCGTGGCCGCTGGTTTTCCAAAGATCCAGGCGCATGATGTGCGGCGTGACCACCAGATCGTAGCCCCGGCGCAGCAGTTCCTCGCGCAGCCAGTCTTCCATTTGCTTGCGGATCAGCGCGCCCTTGGGATGCCAGAAAATCAATCCCGGTCCAGCCTCTTCCTGCACGGAAAAAAGGTCGAGTTCCGCGCCCAGGCGGCGATGGTCGCGGCGCTTGGCCTCTTCGAGCCTGTGGAGATGGTCGTCCAGCTCCTGCTGCGTGTAAAAACACGCGCCGTAGATGCGCTGCATCTGCGGATTGCCTTCCTGGCCTTTCCAGTAGGCGCCCGCGACGCTCATCAGTTTGAAGGCGCGAATGCGCCCGGTCGACGGGATGTGCGGGCCGCGGCAGAAGTCGATGAATTTTCCGGTGGTGTAAAACGAGACCATCGGATCGGTGGCGCGCTCCTCGACCAGCTCGCACTTGAAGCCCTGGTTCCATTTTCGATAGAGCTCGAGCGCTTCCGGCTTCGGAAGCATTTTGCGCTCGTTGGGAATGTCCTGCACGGCCAAGTCGCGCATTTTTTTCTCGATACGCGCCAGATCGTCCGGCGTGAAGGGCTCTGCGCGCACAAAATCGTAGAAAAATCCGGTGTCGATCGGAGGGCCGATGCCCAGCTTCACGTCCGGAAAAAGTTCAAGCACGGCCGCGGCGAGCAAGTGCGCGGCCGAATGGCGGAGCACTTGAATCGCTTCGGGGTTTTTTGGCGTAAGGATCGAGAGCTTTACGTCGTCGTCGATCGGCGCGCGCAAATCGACTAGGAAACCTTCGCCGTTGCTCGCGGCGTCAAGCTGCGCTTCGGGCGCTGCATCTGGCGCGGTGCTGCCGGATGCGTTTGAAACTGCCCCCACCGGGATGCTGACTGGCTGAATTCGCGCGACGAGGGCTTCTTTGGCGAGGCGCGGGGAAATCTGCTGCGCGATTTCCGCGGCCGTCGTGCCCCGCGGCACTTCGCGGATTGCGCCGTCCGGCATGGTGATGTGAATGGTGTCCATGGAATGTTCTACGCTAACAGATGGTTTGGAAGACGGTCAAGGCAACGGGGATGGTTTTGTAGGACAGACACTCTTGTCTGTCCGGTTTAGATTGTTCATATCGATAACGAAAACCGGACAGACAAGAGTGTCTGTCCTAATCTTCAAGCCAAATCCTCCGGCCGAATCGGCATTCGCCGGATGCGCTTGCCGGTGGCGGCGAAGATCGCGTTGCACAGCGCCGGAACAACGGGAGGAACGGACAACTCGCCGGCGCCGGTCGGTTTTTCCGTGCTGGGCACGATGTGAACTTCGACGATGGGCATTTCGTTCAGGCGCAATACCGGGTAATTGTTGAAGCTGGACTCCTTCACGCGTCCGCCGTCGATGGTGATGTTGCCGTACAGCGCCGACGACAGCCCGTAGACCACGGCGCTTTCGCTTTGCGCCACGATGGTGGATGGATTCACCACCTGGCCGACGTCCACCGCGCAGACGACGCGGTGTACCTTCAATGTTTTCGCCTTGCGATCCACCGAAATTTCGATCACCTGCGCGGCGTAACTCTCGAAAGCGAACAGCACGGCGATCCCGCGGTAATGGCCCGCGGGCAGCGGGCTGTCCCACCGGGCTTTTTTCGCGGCCAGGTCCAGGACGGCCAGGTGGCGCGGAGACTTGTCCAGCAGATGACGCCGGTATTCGTACGGGTCTTTTTTCGCGGTGGCCGCCAGTTCGTCCATGAAGCATTCGCTGAAGAATCCGTTTTGCGAGCTTCCCACCGAGCGCCAAAATCCGACCGGGATGCCGGGCTCAGTCCGCACGTAGTCCACCAGGATATTGGGGATGGAGTAAGGAAGATTCGCGACGCCCTCGACGCTGGTGGGATCGAGATTATTCTTGGTGCTGCCCGGAAACCACGCTTCCATGATCGAAGGGCAGGCGATGCGCGTGGTCCAGGCGACCGGATAGCCGTTTGCGCCCAAAGCTCCGGCCATGCGCGCGAAGGACGCGGGACGGTAAAAGTCGTGCTGCGTGTCGTCTTCGCGCGACCACGTAAGCTTCACCGGCGCGCCAATTGTTTTTGAAATTTCCACCGCTTCGCTCACAAAATCAACGCCGGCCTTGCGGCCGAAGCCGCCGCCCAGATACGTCGTGTGGATGAACGCCGCCTCCGGCGGCAGTCCGCAAATTTTTGCGGAGACAGCCTGCGCGACCGTTTGAAATTGCGTGGGCGCCCAGACGTCCACGCGATCGGCGCGCACGTCGGCGGTGCAGTTCAGCGGCTCCATGGTGGCGTGCGCCAGGTAAGGCGTCTCGTACACGGCTTCGAGTTTCCGCGGTGCGCCGGAAAGCGCCGCCGCGGCGTCGCCCTCCTTGCGCGCCTCCGCGCCCGGCTGCATGGTGCGATCGGCGAAAAGTTTGCTGATGGTTTCACTCGTGACGCCGGCGTTCGGTCCTTCGTCCCACTTCACATCGAGTGCGCGCCGGCCCTGCATGGCGTTCCAGGTGTTGTCGGCCACCACGGCGATGCCTTGCGGAATTTCGATCACGGTTTTGAC
>JAIQFG010000163.1 GCA_020073375.1 Terriglobia bacterium
GAATCCGTGCACACACCGGGAGTTTTCGTAAACGCGATTTTTCAGGGCACGAATTACGAAAAACAGATCGAGAAGAGAACCGTCCGAAAGCGCGCGTAAGATTTCATTAAGGAACGGCCGGAAAGGAGAAGAAATGGCACAGTCAGAAGAGAGCAAGCGAGAATTAATCGCCCGGCGCTGCGCGCAGGAACTGCATGACGGCTACTACGTGAATCTTGGCATCGGAACGCCGACCCTGGTCGCGAATTACATTCCGGCCGGGATGGAAGTTGTGCTGCAATCCGAAAATGGAATGCTCGGCGTCGGAGCGTTTCCCTACGAGGGCGAGGAAGATCCGGACCTGATCAACGCGGGCAAGGAAACGGTCACGGAAATACCCGGAACAAGTTATTTTTCGAGCGCTGAATCTTTCGGCATGATCCGGGGCGGCCACATGAACATGACGGTCCTGGGCGCTCTCCAGGTGGATGAAAAGGGCAACATTGCAAATTGGGCGATCCCGGGCAAAATGCTGAAAGGCATGGGCGGAGCGATGGACCTGGTCGCCGGCTCCCCCCGCGTCATCGTCGCCATGGAACACGCGACGAAGGACGGTCAGCCGAAGATTCTCAACAAGTGTACTCTCCCTCTGACAGGCGTGGAGGTAGTCGACCTGATCGTGACCGAACTGGCGGTCATCGAAGTTACACCCGAGGGGTTGGTGCTTCGCGAGGTCGCACCTGGAGTTACCACGGAAACCGTGCAGAAACTCACCGAGCCGAAATTGCGTGTTGCGGCGGATCTAAAGACGATTTCCTTGTGACACGAAACAATGCAAGTCTCCGGCTGCAGAGAGGCAAGCGAGCGGAATCTTGGAACCCAATTCAATCGTCATCCTGAGCCTGCACACGCCCAAGGAAAAATTGTGGGGCGCGCTCGTTTCCATGAATGCCTCGGGAGTCACCGTTCGCGGCATCGACCTGAATTCGTTCGATGATTTCATCCGGCAGGTCAAGGATCCGGAGGGAGAGCGCATCGGCTTGCCAACGCTGTTTTTTCCGATGCAGCGCGTCTAACGGGTCGCGCTGGACGAGCCGCACGGCTCCATCCCCTCGCTTTCGGAGCGATTCGAGCAGAGAGTCGGCCGCTCCTTGCGCGATTACCTCGCGCTCTTCGCCTGAGATACAATAGAATCCAACCAAATGGCTTCCCGCATTTTCACAGTTCCGAACCAGCTCACATTTCTCCGTCTCGGATTTTTGCCGTTTTTCATAATTTCCATCCACTACCGGCGGTACGACATAGCCCTTGGGGTACTCATCATTGCAGGTCTGACCGACGCCCTCGACGGCCTGCTCGCGCGCTCTCTCAACCAGAAGACGGCGCTGGGCGCCTATCTCGATCCCATCGCGGATAAGCTGCTTCTTTCCTCTTCGTATGTTTTGCTGGCGCTCAACCGGAAAATCAGCTGGTGGCTCGCGACGCTGGTGCTGAGCCGCGACATCATTCTGCTCACGTCGGCTGCGGTCATTCTGGTCGTGTCCGGTTACCGTTCGTTTCCGCCGAGCATTTACGGCAAACTAACCACGGCGCTGCAGATTCTGCTTGTATTCGCGGTTGTGTTGCTTGCCGTGACGAACTGGCCGTGGCTGAAGTTTGGAATCACGATCATCGTTTACCTGGTCGCGGGATTTACGGTCTTCTCAGGGTTTCACTACTGCTTCACAGTTGCCCGCCGTCTCCACGAGCAAGGCGAGTAATTTCGCGTAGCACAGGCTTCAAGCCTGTGTGCTTTTCGTCTTTGCAAATCCTAAAGCACACAGGCTGAAGCCTGTGCTACCAAAACTTCCTTCACACAGGTCTACGTATTTTTCAGATAATTCAAAACCATGAATCCGAAACAGACGGCCACTGCGATCCCCGCAGCCCATCCCATCAGATTGGCGATCCGCCGCTCGCTGAGGTCCGCGGGAGCCCGGTCGGCAAATAACCGCCCGAGCAGATAGCCCGAGGCAAGCCCGCCTCCGTGCGCAAAATTGTCGGTGCCGGCAAAAACAAAACCAAGAATTGCGATATAAATCAGCCAGCGAATCAACGCACTTCGGAGAGCCTGCGCGGCCATACTCTTTCTTCCCGTCGTTGCTGCAAGGAGCGCACCGATGAGTCCTAACAGTGCTCCTGACGCGCCCACGCTGAAATGGCCCACAAACGAGCTCAGGAGATATCCGCACGCGCCGGTTACAACATATAAGAACAAATATCGCGCCGAGCCATACATTTCCTCGACCATCGGGCCGATATCCATCAGCACCCACATGTTCATGCCGATGTGCAACAAACTGGCGTGCAGGAATATCGCAGTTATGAACCGCCAGGGTTGGCTGATGTTCAAAGCCCAGGGAAGAGACGCGCCCAGTCGATAACTGATTTGCGTCGCGATGCCGCCGAGATTCAGCAAGCCACCGCCAAGTCCGCCCCCGGAAAACTTTATCGTGTTCACGAGCGACACCGCATACATCAGGCAGCAAATCGAAAGCATGGCATACGTCACCGGGGAGGTCTGCGGCAGCCAACGGCTGAGCGTCTTGCTGGCCGCGGCAAAAGAGAAATTCACGTTCGCGCCGCACTGGTAGCACTTGCTTGCCGTTGCGCCGACCAGCGTGCCGCAGGCCGGGCAGAGTCTCGGGCGCGTTTGTTTTGGCTCCGACCGGAACATTCCGGCAATCTGGCTGCGCCAGCGGTCAAATTTGTAACGCCAGCGAACGGGAAGTGGCACGTCGTCTCCTTGCTCGTATCTTTTTGCATGCCTATAATAGCCGGAATTCCGCGCTGGCGCGAAATGCGTATCGCCCTCGTGGAAACTGGACGCGAACATTGAGAGGGATCGTATTGGAAATCTTTGAGGGAATTGGACGTCCGGCTGGCCGCGGAATGTTTTCTCCGCGCGGCACCGATATCACAGGCGGTGCTCGAAGTGAATGAACGCGCGTCCCCGCGTTTTGCTGCACAGTTTCCTTCCGAGGGGCTGCTTGTTCTCTGCTTCGCACTGCTGGTTTTAGTGGGTTGTGCGGGCCGGCGACCGATTGCAAGCTCTGCTCCTCCACCGCCAATTCCACAACCGGAATCAGTTCCTGCGCCGGCCCCGGCGAAACCAACTCCTCCGGCTGGTACTCCGAGCGCCTCGCAGCCACCCACTCGAACGGCGCCATTTGTGCCGG
>JAIQFG010000164.1 GCA_020073375.1 Terriglobia bacterium
CAACACCGTCCTGATCATCGAGCACCACCTCGACGTCATCAAACAATCCGACTGGATCATCGACCTGGGCCCCGAAGGCGGCGAAGGCGGCGGCCGCATCGTGGCGCAGGGCACGCCCGAGCAGGTTTCCCGGGTGAAAAAATCCTATACGGGGCAGGTGCTGGCGCGGGTGTTGGGTGGGGGGAATGGAAATTAGGGGTAACCTATTTAGCACCTGGAGTTAATTATGACGGTACGAGAAATAAACAAGCTGGTTGAGGACTATATCGGTACAAATTCAGGTTATTTGAACGGCTTCAGCTACAACATTCACGACACTTTCTACCATCGCTATTGTGACCTTGACATTAATGTCCAGGCCTATCGCGAAAGGGGCCTGACAACTCGAAAGGCTTTCATCAAGATACTTGAGGAAGCAAAGCCTAGAGCTCAGGCCAAGATCATTCGTGGCGTTTTCGAAATGATCCCTCCTCCTGATGAAGTGGGAGACGATGCAGGGCGCAAAAGACTTGCCCTTCACAAATATCTATTAGGTGTCGCCGCAAGGTTAGATACCGACGGCCTGGTTGAAACACCGGAAATAGCAGATACAAGCGATGTCGTTTTCGAAGCCCTCCGAGATGCAGAGGTTCTCCTGAACACAAGGGGCCCGAAGAGCGCCGTGGATCGCGCTCACACAGCCCTTCACGGCTACCTAAGAAAACTTTGTTCGGATCGGGGAGCTGTAATGCCAGACGACCCGTCATTGACAACTGTCTTCAAAGTTATACGGGAACAGTTCTCAGAATTTGCTGCAATCATTCCGCATGACGCTGAAGCTAGGAGAGTATTTGGTTCGATTGCCTCAGCGCTCGACAGTCTGAATACGATTCGCAATCGCGGAACTCTGGCACACCCAAACGAATTACTTCTCGACTCACCAGAGGCGATGCTTTACATCAATCTCTCACGAGCAGTCTTGGGATTCATCGAGACAAAGACAAGACCATGAATTCCACGGTCGCCTGTCCGGCGAGTGGCACAGCCTCTGAGCAGCTCTTGAACTTCCGGGTGGCCCACTCTTCGTGATTTTCGAAGGGTGGGTTGGTTTTGAATTGAACATCACGCAACAATGACGCAAAAAACTCCTCGCCCTTCCCGGATCGAAGAACGACCACGCTCAAATTCCAACGAGGATGCCCCCAACGTATCTGAAACCCTAAGCCGCCCTCACCGCAATCCGCCCAGCCTTGCGCGATCTCGGCTTCGGCCGAATCACGATATCCACGACGGGTGGCCCAGCCTTTGAGAAGCTTTTGAACTTCCGGGTGGCCCACTCTTCGCGCTCTTCGAAGGGTGGGTTGGTTTTGAATTGAACTTCCCGCAACAATGACGCCAAAAAACTCCCAGCCCTTCCCGAATAGAAGAACGGCCATCCTGAAATTCCATCGCGAATCCCGGCCAACGACCCCGAAACGCTAAGCCGCCCTCACCGCAATCCGCCCGGCCTTGCGCGATCTCGGCTTGGGCCGAATCACGATATCCACGTCCCGGTCGAGTGCGGTGAGCAGGTTCATCAGGCGTTCGACGGAAAAGCCGTCCACCTGGTAGTTCGAGAGGGCGGAAATTTTGGGTTGGTTCACGCGCAGGCGGCGCGCGGCGGCCATCTGCGAAAGTTTCCGGCCCGCGATGATCCGATTGATCGCCGCCGCCAGCCGTACTTTCGTCTGTTTTTCCTCCGCGTGGGGAATCCCAAGATCGGCGAAGACGTTGCCGGAACTGGAAACCACGCGCGGCCTGCTTTGCGATTTTCCCGCGCCGCGCGACACCAGTCCCCGCCGCGCCTCGTCACGCCTTGCCGTATCGCGTTTCATAATCGAGCCTCGCTTCCCGGAGCCTGCGACCAATGAGGTCTATGTCCCGCTTCGGCGTCTGGATGCCGCTCGGCGACTTCTTCTGAAAGGCATGCAGCACATAGACGGCATTCTGAAACCGGACCGTATAAACCGACCGGTACGTGTCCCCGCGGTGATCTTCCACAATTTCAAAAACTCCCGCCCCCTGGCCCTTCCAGGGCTTCGCCTTCGGATGCTTCCCGCCGAACTGCGCCACGCTCAGCGCGGTTCCCATCTCGTCGATGACCGCGTCCGGAAACGCCAGCAAATCGTCCTTGCTGGAGCCGACCCAGAACAGCAGCTTCTCGCCCGGAACCCGGTTTCGCATGACAATGGAATTATCCCAGTTTTAGGATATAAGGTCAATGGCGGGTGGAACAGCCTTTGAGCAGCTTTAGAACTTCCGGGAGGCCCACTCTTCGTGGCTTTCGGGGTCTGGTGTGACCTTCGCAAAGCGAACATTCCGATAGACATCTCGCTCTTCCAATCTCAAAGTGCGGCCCACCGTCCAACCTATTTCGGGTGCGGAATGATATCGATCAGGTAGTACGCATCCCCTTCGATCTGAAAATAAATGCGCCAGGAGGAATTAATCCGCGCCTGCCAGATGTCCCGCGCCTCGTCATATTTCTTCGCGCGCAAAGAGGGATGGCGCAGGTCTTGAACCAGGAGCGAAAGTTGTTTGTCGCATTGTTTCCGCACACGCAGCGGCGCATCCGCATAACTCCGGCGAAACCGCTCCGCGTAAAACAGCCGCATCAGGAAGCCTTACGCCTCTTGGTCCGGCGAAGCGACTGCAGCAACTCAGGCACGGATGTGAACGGCCCGTGGACGCGCCCTTTTCGGATGTCCGCCAACCCCTCCGCAAGGCGCTTCTCGATCATCGCCTGCGGCGTGAGCACCAGACGGTCCCCATCGAGCTCCATTTGCAAATAGTCGCCCGGCGCAAGGCCCAACTCGTCGTGCAGTTTCTTCGGAATGGCCACCTGCCGGCTGACTCCGATCTTAACCACCGCGGACAGGCGCTTCGGCTTCGGTTGTAATTTCATATATTTATATTATACAACACCCGGGGTATTGGTCACCATTGGATTGCAGAAGAAGCTTCCCCTCGCGAAGGCTGCAGGTTACGCTAAACGCATCTAGATTAAGCGCGAGTGCGCGAGGCCCACATGAACAAACCCGTCCCGGCGGTTTCCGCCTCCAAATCAATCGACCAGAAAATCAGGGAACTTGGCGATTGGCGCGGAAAGACGCTCGCGAAAGTGCGCGAACTCGTGCACCAGGCGGACCCTGAAATCGTCGAAGAGTGG
>JAIQFG010000165.1 GCA_020073375.1 Terriglobia bacterium
TGCCGCTATTTCACCGTGTACGGCCCGCGCGGCGTGGAAAATCATGCGGTCATCGCCATGATCGCCCGCGCATTTCTCAAGCTGGATCCGTTCGAGGTCTGGGGCGACGGCACGCAGATCCGCAACTGGACCTACATCGACGACATCGTCTCCGGCACGATCGCCGCCGGAGAAAAAATCGACGACGGCACGGCCATCAACCTGGGCACCATGGAGCGCGTCAAGGTGATCGACGCCGTCAAAATGGTCATGGAAATGACCGGCCACAAGGCGCAAATCAAATTTTTGCCCAACATGCCCACCGGCCCCCTAAACCGCGTAGCCGATAATTCGCTGGCGAAAAAATTAACGGGCTGGGAGCCGAAGGTCCCGTTCCGCGAGGGCCTGCAGCGCACAATCGACTGGTATTACAAGGACCGCGACCGGGAGCACGTCGAAAAAATTTTCAAGAAGATGCTGACGGAGAGGTAGAGGCACGAGGCAGGGAAGCAAAGAAGCAAGGAGGCAGGGAAAAAGGGGTGCGTGGAAGTAGGCGAACAAGGAGCGGAGGCCGGGTTTTGTAGCGCCGGCGTCCCGCCGGCAGTTTTGCAACGCATCAAAAAACCGAAGACAGCCGGCGAGACGCCGGCGCTACAAAAGCTGCCAGGCCGGAGTGGTGCGGAATCTCCATGCACTCCGCATCACGTGAAGTCCGGCGCCTTCGAATAAAAAGTCATGAACACAAGCCTCATCGCCTTCGCCGTCGGCCTGATCGCTTCGCTGAGCCTCACGGTTCCCGTGCGCCAGCTGGCCCTGCGCACCGGAATGGTCGATCATCCCGGCCCGCGCAAGGTGCACGTCCAGCCGATGCCGCTGCTCGGCGGCTTGGCAATTTACTCCGGCGTCCTGATCGCGCTGCTGGTCTCGATGGACGGCCCGGCGCTGCGCGAAGTGATCGGCATCTACGCGGGCGCGACGCTGGTCGCCGCAGTCGGAATCCTGGATGACCGCGGCCTGCTGCATCATCAGATTAAACTCTTCGGCGCGATGCCCGCTGCCGCCGTGATCCTGATCGTCTCGGGAATCCGTGCGCAGGTTTTCTCCGCGATCTGGCCGGGCTCGCTGGCCGTCTGGGCGGATACCGCGCTCACGCTGGTCTGGGTCGTCGGCATTACCGCGTCCTTCAGCATCCTCGATCACATGGACGGCCTGTGCGCGGGCGTCGCCGCCATGGCCTCGCTTTTTTTCGCCATTTTTGCCCTGGAAAGCGGGCAGCTCCTGGTAAGCACCATGGCCGCCGCCGTCCTGGGCGCCGCCGCCGGATTCCTGCGCTGGAATTTCAAGCCTGCAAAAATTTTCATGGGCGATGGCGGCGCGATGTTCCTCGGTTTCCTGATGGCCACGCTCGCATTAAAGCTTCGCCCGGTCATGTCCGGCGGCCACAACGCTGCGTGGCTGATTCCGATCTTCATCCTTGGCGCGACGATCTTTGACACCACGTTGATTTCCATTTCCCGTTCCCGCCGCGGCTTCCTGCCCTTCACCACCCCCGGCAAGGACCACACCGCGCACCGCCTCTCCAACATTTTCGTCAGCCAGCGCACCGCCGTCCTGCTGATGTACGCCCTCGGCGCTTTCTTCGGGTTGCTGGCGCTGGCGATCAGCCATCTGCCGGCGCGGCCTGCATATACTGTGGCAGCGATTGCTGGATTGGGCGTGCTCGGCGCTGTAGCTTTGCTGGAACGCGCGCCTTACGAACAGCAGACGCACAAGAAATGAGAATTGTGATCGGTTCCGCAATACGTGATCGCGGAATTGTGAAATCTAAAACCCGCACCCTTTGAAAATCGCAAAGGGTGCGGCAACCGGCACTCTTATTACGTCTGCTTCGTGGATGTCCACGAAAATTCGGCATCCGCAGCTCCGATGTGAATGAACGAATTCCAATCATGAACGAAGAAACGACAACAAAAGGCACCAGCAGGGAGTTTGGGCTTAAGGTCGGCGAACAACGGGAAATCGTGGGTACCCTCGGGAAAGCCGTCCACGGTGATCTTTTCACGCTCAGGGCCAAAAAGGTGTGCTCGGTCCGGCGGATCAATAGAAACATAGTAGATCCCGCGCACCGTCAACTCCGCTCGCGCATAGACGTCACGATCAGGGCTGTCGGGCGAATTGCCCCTCAGATTGAACGTTAATGTTACGATGCGCGTCTCATAGTCGATGTTTATGCTAAATATCTCCGCATCGCTGAAGCCATTCGGAAATCTCTGGTCAAATTCCTCAAAAGTCATCAGCATCCCCTTGTTAAACGGGTGGGGATTCTCGAACCTCTGCACTCGATCCCCAACTACAAATCCAAATCCGTCAACAACACCGTCTTCCCCGTCGCTTGAGCCTGCGTCGCCGCCAGCGCAATCCGCAGCGACCCCATCGCATCGTCAATCGTAATCGTAGGCGGACGATCATTCTGCAAATTCTCCACAAAATTCTGCAGCTGCGCGGGGTACGCGTCGCGGAACCGCTCCATGAAGAAGGGAACGGTGTCGTGCGCGACCTGATTCTTGGTCATCACGAAGAGCGGCGTTTCGCGCAGGTATCCGATGCGCAGCGTGCCGGTGGTGCCGAGGATTTCCCCGAAAATATCGTAGCCGTAGATGCCGCTGCGGCTCAGGTCGACCATGCCAATGCGGCCGCTGGCGAACGTGAGCGTGACGATGGCGTTGTCGATGTCGCCGACTTCGTTGAGTTCGGGATACGCGAGCGTTCCGCCGATGGCGGTGACCGACGCGACTTCGCCCATGTACCAGCGCGCCAGATCGAAATCGTGGATGCCCATGTCCATGATCATGCCGCCGCTGCTTTTGGGATTCGCGTATTCGAGCGAAGGCCGGTAGGGATCGCGCGAGGAAGATTTAAATACGATGGGCGTTCCGATCACGCCCTCTTCAACTTTTTTCTTGGCGGCGGCATAGCCCGCGTCAAAGCGGCGCATGAATCCCATCTGCAGGAAGCCGTGCTTGCGCGCGGCGGCGTCTTTCATTTTTTGCGTTTCGCTGAGCGATAGTGCGGGCGGCTTTTCGCAGAACACGGCTTTGCCGCGATCGAGGGCGGCGACGGTGAGGTCGGTGTGCGTGTCGGTGGGGCTGACGATCACGGCCGCGTCGATTCCGGGATCGGAAA
>JAIQFG010000100.1 GCA_020073375.1 Terriglobia bacterium
GCAGGAGCAGTGATCCGAATCGAAACGCCGGGCGGCGGCGGTTGGGGATCGGCAAAGTAAGAAAGGTTTCTTCAGAAACGGCAAACCCCGGGAGTATCAAAGTTGGAAGAATATTTAGCGCTGTTTACCGAGGCAAACAAGCGCGGTCGCTGACAGCAACTGCGCTCGACGAATTGCAGGTGTCCCGGTCATTGCCGGGGACGTAGTCTTTGGGCATAGCAAAGCAAACTAAGTGGACCGCCCTTAAAGAACCTCAAGAGGAGATCGCTGAAAGACCGTCATCATAACTCACAGTAGACTTGCGGAAGTGGTATGATTTGGCGGTGCAGTGACGTGGCAAACTAAAGGTCGGGCCAACCACGCAATAAGTCGCTGAAGTTAGGACGAATAGATTTCGCGGGCTGCGGATCTTCGTCGTAGATGAAAGTGTTCGAGGGACACGAATGGAAGGAGAGCTAATCTCGGCACGCCAAGCCTCTGACGAAGCAGCACGAAAAGTGTGGCTCGACTATATCGGGAAGCTCAATGACCGGCACCGCCAGTCAATCGGGAGTTCTGGCGCCACATCCTGGGTTCTTTTCGGCGCGCTAGTTGCAATCTTACTTAGTACCATTCCCCGTCTAACCAGTTTCCTCAAGAACCCCGCCAATCTGAGCAGTGCCTTGGTTTGTTTCGCCTTCGAATTCGATGTGGCCATCATGCTCTTGGCTGCCTACTCATATCTACTCTATTTTCATTTAGGAGGGATGGCTACGAGGACCGTGCCTGATCGGAGCCGGCGGGTTCAACCGATTATTCATGTTGGGGTAATGATGATGCAGCTCTTCCTCATCTTCAGCCATTTTCTTGCTGCGAAGAGTGCCCCTGTGGGCCCCAAATCCCTGAGATGGGGATTGGCAGGTGTTGGGCTCTTTTGGGCAGTTAATCTCTACATGCTGGTGAGAAAGGACACTCACAAATTCCGGCAGTCTCGTCAGCTTGGAATCCCAATACCATGGTTCCAGGGTGCTGGAATAGATCCCCAGTTAGGTGCCCCGATAGGTTTCGGAATCTGTGCATCGCTGACAGGTCTCTTTTTGGCTGGTCTCATTTGGTACATATCCCTTCAGATGCGTGCAGGAGAGGATTGGCTCGCGCCTCTTGACGCATCGTGTAGTGTTCTGGTTTTTCTTGTGATCCTTGTGGCTTTAGCGTATCGAGGGTTCAAAGTTACTTTGGCAGATTCGTATGAGGTGTTGGAGCGGTCGATTCTGCTAGAGAACCTCTCGCCCTCTGATATTAGAGCTAAATTCATCGCACAGTTCATTGGTTCAAGCGCCGCGGAATGGCTGAAGGACCAGATAGCGTCCCTGAAAGAGGCTGACGACGCACTGCTCCGAGTTCACGCCGAGATCCATCGTGCCCTGGATGAACTGGAGGCGCGTGGGGATAGGGCGTCTAGAGAATTTAAGGCGGCTCTCGTCAAAGCATTGTCGACCCTCGGGATGGGGGTCCACCAACACGCCCAAGTGCTAAAGCGGCATCACTTTCTAACCATGGAATTCAGCAAAGCGCTAGCAGGGGAGCCGTTGTCTCCCCCACTCACAATCGTCATGAGCGAATGGAAGGCTCAACTGGGTCAGATGGTTGCAACTGCGCGCTCCGCAACTGAACTGAGGGTCAAATTAATCGCAATTTCGAGATCAATATCAGCGAAGAAATGAAAAGCGAGTAATCGGGTTTTTGATGGCCGGGTGGCCCGGACCTTGTCATTCCATTAGATCGGCTCCGCTTCTCGCTCTAATCCCATTCCCGCAGGTCCACTTGGGGTTTGGCCTTTGAACTTGGGTGCCCTGTCCTTGGCGCCTTTTCAAGGGCGGGGCTGTTGGTTCGATTTTCCACGTCCAAATTGCCATATGCAATTGTCGATGAAGGAACCACAATCAAATGCCGGGGGAAAGAAAAAGCCTCAAGGCATCGTGGCCTTGAGGCTTTTGAGAAAATCGAAAAAGTGCCGTTAGAACTCGACCGCCTCGGATTTTTCCAGGGGAGATGGCATCTGCAGCCGCGCTTTCGCCAGCGACTTGATCAGTGCGTCTTCCATGGTTTCCGGGGAGGTATTTCTTGCGGTGGCGAGTTCGCTGACGAGGAGGAATTTGGCCCGTTCGAGCATTTTCTTTTCGCGGAACGAAAGAGGCTTGGTCCGGCTGAGCGATACCAGGCTCTTTAATACCGCGGCTACTTCGATCAGGGCGCCGGTTCGCATGCGCTCGGAATTTTCCTTGAAGCGGTGCTTCCAGTCATGATGCGAATTGGGCTTGCCCTTTTCCAGAAAGGTCAAAACCTTCAGCGTCTCGCCGTTTCGAATCACGGGCCGCAAACCAACCGAAATCGCGTTGGTGGCCGGAACCATGACTTTCAAGCCGCTGGAGTAAATCTTCAGCATGTAATACTTTTCCGTCCTTCCGTTCAGAACCCCGAAATTGATCTGTTCGATGATCCCTACGCCGTGGTTCGGGTAGACAACTTTGTCACCCATCTTATAATCCATGGTCGGAAGCCCCCTAAGAGGAAAACTGTAATTAGTCTGGATTAAGGCAGTATCAAAGTCAACATATTTCTTCTAGAATCAGCGAGTTAACGAACATTTTGATTTGAGATTGGTCATTGAATTGCATGGGAATTTTTACCTCCTTTTTACATCTTTACACTCTCCTGCGCTCCTTCCAGCCACGTTCTTATGCCATGAATCCCTTCCATTTACGCTAGAATGGCTTCCCCCATGTTGATTTTGGCCATCGATACCAGCACACGAACCGGCAGCGCCGCGCTGCTGCGGGATGGCGTTGTCCTGGCGGAAGTTTCCGGCAAGGAAGAGACGCCGTACTCCTCGCGCCTGTTCCGGGACGTGGAAACCTTAAAGTTGAACGCGAAGTTTTCCCTGGATCAGGTGGATGTGTTTGCCGTGGCCTCGGGCCCGGGATCGTTCACAGGGCTGCGGATAGGCCTGACGGCGGTCAAAGCCTGGGCTGAAATCCACGGCAAGCCCATCGCGGCCATCAGCGGGCTGGAGGCTATTGCCGCGCAATCCCAGTTGACTGGCCCGGGCCACTCGGAGGAAGACCAAATCCTGGCTCCATTTTTCGATGCGCGCCGGGGGCAGTTGTTTGGGTCGCTGTACCGGCGTTCCGCGGGCGGCGGTGCCTGCCTGAAGCCGATCAGCGAGGAGTCCATCGTCACGCCCGAGGAGTTCCTGGAATTGGTGAAGGGGAGCCTTGCTTCGGGCCGGCCGACAATTGTTACGCCGGTTCCGGAACTGCTTCCCTCGGAACTGGTTGAGAAATTTCTTCCCGGTGTGCGAATTGAACTCGTGTCGGCGGTTCTCGCTCCCACGGTCGGCCGGCTGGGCTTTGAACGAGCCATGCGTGGCGACCTGCTCGACGCGCTGCGTCTGGATGCGAATTACGTTCGCAGATCGGACGCGGAGGCGGCCTGGAGCGACCGGTGATGGGTCCCGGAAACGAGCTTGCGGACGAGCGTTCCGCAATTTCCGTCCGGGCGATGATTCCTTCCGATGTTACTTCCTTACTTTCCATTTTGCAGGAAAGCCCCGAAGCATCGCTCTGGACCGAAAGCGGAATTCTGGAATTCGCGGCGCTGGGGATGGCGTTAGTCGCCGAGCAGAACGGCGCGGTCGCCGGGTTTCTGATTGGGAGAGCCGCCGCTGACGAATTTGAGATCCTGAACATGGCCGTGGCGCGGGCATGGCGTCGCCGCGGGATTGCCGGGCTTCTGGTGACGGAAGCCCTGCGGCGAGCGCGAACCTCGGGAGCGCGGCGGGCGCATCTGGAGGTGCGAGCTTCCAACCGGGCGGCCATTGGTCTATATGAGCGTCACGGTTTCGCGCCCAGCGGGAGGCGAGGGGAGTACTACCAGCACCCGCCGGAGGACGCGCTGCTGTTCACAGTGGAATTAAGATCAGCACAGGATTAAATTTTTGTTGAATTCCGCTTGGCGGGCGTTTTGCATTGTGCTAGGTTCGGATCAGGATGTGCACCCCATTCACAAATCGGATCGATCAGGAGGCAGGCCATGCCCACCTTGACTCGGCAGACACGCGAGCAACTACTGACATATGACCACGAGTTTCAAAAACTAGTGGAGCAGCACATGGAGTACGAACAGCAGCTTCTGCAACTCTCGCAATCCTCCTACCTGAACCTGGAAGACCTGCAGCGGGAAGTTACCCTAAAAAAATTGAAACTGCGCGTCAAGGACACGATGGAGAGCTATATCGCAAGCCGGTTAAATCCCGGCGCTTAGACGAACTTCACGCCGCGAATTGGCCGGGCGTTCAGCTTAGGAAGCAAGCCGCGCCCGTATCCCATTGCGGGCCGGGGTAACGCCCGCACTGCGCGTATCGCCCTCGAAACCATTTTATGAACAGACTTGTTAGAAAGTGGCGAAGCCAATATTGGGCGAAGAGCTAGTTTCCGAGAAGATGACTTCTCATCCCATCCGTGAAACGGCGTTATCGGTATCTGGGAATCTGGCCAATCCCACAAGACGAGAAGCCATTTAACCAGGAGCAATCGCAGTTCCCCAAAGGAATCGAGGCCATCAGTCACATCACGGCATTGATTCGTCATGCTCGCCGATCAATCGGCAAGAGACTTGGGTTGACTTGCCGACGAAATTGCTTATGCGGTCGATGGGATCGGGGCAGTCGAGCAAATTGTCTTTCGATGACTTTCTTGTTGAGACGACGTTGATAGTCACGAAGTAATTTTTGTCGGAGAGATCATCCCAGTTGCTTCTGGAAATCTTTGTATCGGTAAAAGTCGCGACGTTCTTATCGTCCACGAGCTTCTCTTCGCTTCCCAGTACAACGCCCCTCATGGGTGAGTTGTCATTGCCTTTACCAGGTAAAGGGTCTCCGTCGAAATAGGCAATCACCAACACCGATTCATGTATAACCTGAAGCTTCTTCCGTGCCGTCTCTGATAATTTTACAGCGATTGAGAACTGTGGCACCGCGATTGTCTTGCCCCTTTGAACTTGTGAACAAGCGACGGTTAGTCCGCTCACCACTACCAATGCCAACGTTCGCACACGAGACCGCACCATGAGCAAAAAATATCACCGACCTCCTACGATAAGTCCTTCCATGAGAAGGCCGGTGAGTGTCAAGTTGGTTTTGCAGTTGCCTTTGCTTCTCGAGTGGTCTTCCTGAGAGCCGGGCCGCCTCTGTCGCCATCCTTCCATCCGCACTCTTTTGTGAGCGATCTTCGCTCGGTGCAAGTTGGGTGTTCTCGTTTCAGTAGGTGCTGCTACCTGATAATCGAACTTGGCTCCCATCGGTTCGACGAGATTTGGGCCCCAGGACTTATAAGGACTTCGAGTAGTCAACTGTTGCCGTGTAGAAACTCATCTTGTGCTAGGCTGCCCCCCGTGAGAATAGTTACGATCTGTGCGGCTGTGGCCTTGGCGCTTACTAACTCGTGTCAGGAAGGAGAATACACATGAATAACTGGCTGAGTTTCAGTCTCGTGTTCGCGCTTTTTCTAATTAGTTCAACATCAATAGCGCAAGATCGAGATGTCATCAAGCCACAATTGCTCCTGAATGAGATCGTCCAAGGGATGCCTAAAGGCGAGAGGCAGGAGGTGCGCGTCCTCACGGCGAACTTCCAACGGGGCGATAAGACTATGTTCCATACGCACCGTTTCCCGGTGACTGTCTATGTTCTGGAAGGCACATTCACATTAGAAATGGAAGGGCGCAAGCCAGTCATGGTCAAAGCTGGTCAGGCGATAGTGATGCCGCCGCAAGTGAAAATGACGGGTTACAACCGCAGCAGCGCCGAGTCGTTGCGGGTGGTGATCTTTTCTGTCAGTGATCCAGACACACCTTTCCTTGACCCCATACACTAGAGATAACTCAGCGTAGCGTGTTTTAGAATAGGTCCATGACCTGGCGAAAACCAACAACTCATTGCACCGAAACTCCAGTGCCTGATAAACGGGGTGGTCTCAATGGGTCGATGCAATACTTGCTCAAAGCCATCCTGTAGGCGTCTACGAGGCTGAATTGGTCCGCGGGCGCCAATCCAATCAAAACAAAAGCCCTGTTTAGGTTCTGATTGAGTTCTGCCGTACAGGTCGAACCTCATGGGGAAATATTGCTGGATCTAGCGATTAGAAGGTGTTGCATCGACCGGTTGAGCCGGCAGGTCTTCTCGGTAACTGGCCCAATCCACTCGCAGAAGAATAACAGCGCTTGCTGGAAGGCAAAATGCCTAGCGTAGGGGAGCATGTGAACAGGGTTAGATGGGCTGTTGACTCCGGGACATTCGCGAATTGGGATAGAATGTTGGCGCACTGGGCGGGTGCGCGCGCGTTGCCTCCTGCCAAGGACCCCCATGGTTAAGGACGGTTACAAATTCGCCGCGGCGCCGCTGGTTTTGGGCGTGGTCGCGGCGGGCCTTCACTGGATTTGGCTGGGCGGGATATTCATTTTGCTGGGCCTGTTCGTCCTGTTCTTCTTTCGCGACCCGCAAAGGACGCCGCCTGCCGATCCGGAAACGATCGTATCCCCGGCTGATGGGCGCGTGATGCTGGTCGTCGAGGAAGCGATGGGCGGCAAACCGGGGCGCAGGATCAGCGTGTTTCTCTCCATCTTCGATGTCCACGTGAACCGGTCGCCGGTGGCGGGAAAAATCACGGCGATCGAGTACCGCACCGGGAAATTCTACGCAGCGATGCGGGGCCGGGCCTCGGCGGAAAACGAACAGAACACGTTTCATGTATCCACCGAGCATGGGGAGGTGGTGTTCAAGCAGATCGCCGGGTGGGTGGCGCGGCGCATCCTGTGCTGGAAGAAGGTGGGCGACGCCGTGATGCGGGGCGAGCGCGTAGGTATGATACGCTTTGGTTCACGCATGGATATCTGGCTTCCGGACGGGGTTGAGATTCTGGTTCGCCCCGGGCAGCATGTCGCGGCGGGCTCCAGCCCCCTTGCGCGGTGGAAATGAGCGACTTTGAACAGCATGAATTAGGATTCCCGGGAACGCGGCGGCCGAACCTGAAGCTGCGGCGGGGGATTTACCTTTTGCCCAGCTCCATGACCGTGGCCAACATGCTCTGCGGCTTTTACGCCGTGATGGCCACGTTGAAGGGCGGGGGCACGGACCTGGATAACGCGGCCAGGGCCATCGGCATCGCCATCCTGTTCGATTCCTTCGACGGGTTCGTGGCGCGGGCCACGAACACCAGCAGCGAATTCGGGAAACAGTTTGACTCGCTCGCCGACATGGTCAGTTTCGGGATTGCTCCGGCGGCGCTGGCCTTCACCTGGGGCGTGCGCGGGATTTCCGAATCGCAGTATTTTGACATCCGGCGGCTGCATGAGATCGGCTGGTGGGTCGCGCTGGTGTTCGTGATTTGCTGCGCCTGGCGGCTGGCGCGATTCAATATCCAGGGGATGGCGCCGGGCAGCGGGTCGAAATATTTCGTGGGGCTTCCGTGTCCCGCGGCGGCCGGGGTGATCGCGGCCACGGTCCACGCCATCAAATCTCCGATTGAAAGCCCGGGCTGGTCGATTATCTGGATGCTGATCGTGGTGGCGGACGCAGCCCTGATGTCCAGCACGGTGCGCTACCGCAGCTTTAAGGAATTGCCCATGGCGCGGCGCAGGCCGTCGCTGCTGATTGTTCTAATCGGCCTGCTGATCGGGCTGATTGTGATGAATTCCGAAGTGGTCTTGATGCTGATCGCAACGGTTTTTGTGGTGAGCGGGCTGACGCTGCATGTGGTGCGCATGGTTCGCCGCCTGGTATCGAGTCCAGCCAAAACCTAATGACCTCTCCCCGAGAAGCGGCCCAGCAAGCAGCCCGCCCGGCCACGCGCGTGGCTATCGCCGGCGCGTCTTCGCTCGTCGGCAAGGAATTGAAAATTGTGCTGGAGGAATCGAATTTTCCGGCCGTGGAAATCCGTCTGCTGGACGAGGAACTCGCCGCCGGCACGCTGACCGAGCTTGCGGGCGAGCCAGCGGTGATCGAGACGGTGAGCCAGGAAAGCTTCGAGCGGATCCGCATGGCGTTTTTTGCGGGCTCCGCGGGATTTTCCATCGCGCACGGAATGCAGGCGCGGAATTCCGGCGCCGTGGTGATCGATTTAAGCGGCGGGATGGCTGCCGATCCGGGCACGAAACTGTGGATCCCGGTGCTGGACGGCTTGCTGGCGCCTCCCGCAACCACCGTTTCGGCAGGAGAGCCGCAGAGCCTTTTCCAGGCGCCGTCGGTTCCCGCCGACGTGGCAATTTCCATTTCCGCGGCATTTGCTCCGCTGGGCTTGGAGCGGCTGGCCCTGACTTTCCTGCAGCCTGCGTCGGAGCGCGGGCCGCTGGCGATCGAGGAACTGGAGAGTCAGGTCGTCAATTTGCTGTCCTTCCAGCCGGTTTCCAAAACTGTGTTTGACGCGCAGATTGGTTTCAACATGCTGGCAAGCTACGGCCCGGAAAGCGCCGAGGATCTGGGCGAGGCGCGGGCGAGAATTGTTGGCGAGGTGCGAAGGTATCTGGCCGGCAGAGCGCCAATGCCCGCGATTTCGCTGGTGCAGGCTCCTGTATTTAATTCGCACACGTTCACGGCATTCGCGGAATTCAAGACGATCCCCGCGCTGGACGCCTTGGCGAAAAGTCTGGAAGCGGCGGGGCTGAAAGTTACCCCGGCGGACGAGGAAGCGCCGTCGAACGTGAGCGTGGTCGGCGAAGGCCGCCCGGTGCTGGGGCAGCCGCAGCGCGACCCGTTGATCGAGAACGGCGTGTGGCTGTGGGGCGCGGCGGATAATCTGCGCGTTCCGGCCGCGACGGCGGTGGCGATTGCGGAGAAGCTGCTTGTTTCCTGAGATGCAAACCGGGGCTGGGCGGCGCATGCGGGCCGCTGCGATTTTTAATTTCAAATTTCAAAATTTGAAATTTGAAATAGCCCGTCGCCGCCGCAATGTGTTTCGCAATTTGAAATGTAAAATTGCGAATGTTCAAAATGCTTTGCGCGGCTGCCTGGCTTCTCGTAATCTCAAATCTCAAATTTTGAAATCTCAAATTGCAATTCGCAGTTTCCTGGCTTTTTTCCCGCGGCGTTCCGCTCTGTGCCTCTGTGTCTCCGTGGCAATCTGGCTTTTCGCTTGCGGCTACCGCGTGGCGGGCACATCGTCCCGCCTGCCCGCCGGACTGAAAGCGATTGCCGTGCCCACGATCGAGAACCGCACGAACCGCTACCGCATCGAGCAGGTGATGACAGAAGCGGTGGTACATGAGTTTCTGGCGCGCACGAAATACCGGATCGTGACAACGGAGGATGCCGCCGACGCCGTGCTGCACGCGGAAATCGACGGCTTCGACGCCACCCCGGTGGTGTTCGACACGACTCCCGGCCCGAACTCCACCCCGGTGCCCAACGTGAACGCCACCACCACCAGCGCCACCACTATGCTGATTTCCCTGCACATGAAGGTGTCGCTTGAAGAGCGCGAAACCAAACAAGTGCTCTACAAGAACGACAACTATCTGTTCCGCGAGCCCTACGAGCTGTCCACCGATCCCACGAAATTTTTCGACGAACAGGGGCCCGCGATGGGCCGGATGTCGCGCGATTTCGCTTCGCGCCTGGTCGCCGACATTGTGGAGAACTTCTGATGGCCGGCGTGTCGCCAAATGAACTGCTGGCGCGGCTGGCGAAGGGCAAGCCGGTTCCGGGGATTCTCCTGCTCGGCGGCGACGCCTACCTGCGCGATCTGTGCCGGCGGAAAATCGTGGACACCTACGTGCCGGAGGGAACCCGTGACTGGGGCGTGAAGCGATTTTCGGCCGATGACGAGGACCTGTCCGGGATCCTGGGCCAGGCGCAAACGCTGCCCATGCTCGCTTCGCAGCAGGTGATTTTCGTTTCCGAGATTGATGCTCTGGAACGGTTGGGAGACGATTCGCGCGACGCCGCGGTGAAGGAACTTTCGGACTACTTGTCCAACCCCGCGCCATTTTCCGTGTTGGTGCTGGAGGCCACAGCGCTCGATCAGAGAATGCGCCTTGCGAAAGTTTTGATGGAGAAGACTCTGACCGTGGCAGTGGCGCTTTCCGAAAAGCCGGAAGAAAGGATTCAATTGGCATTGCCCGTCAGTCTGGACATGGCGCGCGATCTGGGTGTGGAACTGGAGCGCGGCGCCGCGCAAGAATTGTGCGAGATGCTCGACGGGGAACTGGCTTCGATCCGCACGGAAATTGAGAAGCTGGCGACGTATGCCGGTGACCGAAAAAAAATCACGCGCGCGGATGTCGCTCTGCTGGTGGCTTCGGACAAAAAATACGAGGTCTGGGACCTGGCCGACATGCTGGCGTCGCGCGAACCGGCGCGGGCGCTGGAATTTCTGGACAGTTTGTTGCGAAACGGCGAGCAGGCGGTGGCGTTGCTGGGCGGGCTGGCCTGGATGTACCGCAAGCTTCTGGAGGCGCAGGAACTGCCGAGGGGCGTCTTTGCGGGCCAGGCCGCGGGAATGCTGAGAATGGGAAGGGAACAGGCGGAACTTGCGCTGCGGGAGTGCCGGAAATTCCCGAAAGCGCGGCTGGCGAAGGGCCTGGAGGCGCTGTATGAGGCTGACAGTCGGTTGAAATCGGGTGGCTGGAGCCAGCGCGCGGTGATGGAATTTCTGGTGGCGGAACTGGCTAAGGGCGTTTCGGTATATTAGCGGCGATTCCGCCGGGGGGATGGTTTTAGGCAGCATAGGCTTCAGTCCGTGGGGGGTGGTTGCGGCAAGATTGCTTTTTCGCGCACGAAACCCCACAGGCTGAAGCCTGTGCTATTTAAAAACGAACCGCCCGGAACTTGCGCCCGGGCGGGTGGTAAAAACTCAAAAATTAAATCGGGGAAGATACTTTCGTTAGGCCTTGGCCGCGGCTTGCAAGCCGTTGATGGCCAGGCTAAGGCGCGATTTGTAGCGGTTGCCGGTGTTTTCCTCGAGCACGCCCTTGCTGATGGCCTTGTCGATCGCGGAAAGCGTGGGGCGCAGAAGATCGCCGGCCGACTTCACGTCCTTCGCGGCAATGGCCGTGCGCAAAGCCTTCATGGCGGAACGCACGCGCGTGGTATTTGCGCGATTCACGGCTGCGCGCTTGTGCGATTGCTTGGCCCGCTTCAGTACCGATGGTTTTCGCTTCTTTACCTTTGTTGCCGCACCTTGCGCCATTCCGTTTCTCCTAAGTTTTTCGCCGGCTCTCGGTTCCGCACTCGTGCGGTCAAGCGGAGCCGCTCACGATTCGATGGATTCGATGGAAATACACTAGCGGAGCGGGTTGGCTTTGTCAACGAAGCGAGGTAGGACAGGCTTCAAGCCTGTCGCGTTTAGATTAGCGGCGCCGCGCATCAAAACCGGACAGACAAGAGTGTCTGTTCTACTGGTGGTGTGCGTCCAAAGGCGGTCCGATGTATAGTACGGCGTATCTGAACCAGGAGAAACCTGCATGTTCTCGAAGCGAATTATTCGTGGCGCGATTCAATTGTTCATCGCGCTCTCGGGTCTGCTGCTGGGAAATTCCGCCGTTTACGCGCAGGGGAAATGGGAAAAGCTGGCGCCCTTCCCCGAACCGGCCGAGGAAATATTGGGCGCGGCGGCGGGCGGCAAAATGTACGTTTTCGCCGGGCTGATCCCGCTGTGGAAACCGATGGGGCTGGTGTATGAGTACGACCCGGCCACCGATCATTGGACGAAGAAGAAGCCCATGGCTCTGCCTTCGCACCACGTGGCGCTCACCGAATATCATGGAAAAATTTATGTGTTTGGCGGATTTGTGTATCCGCAATCCGGGCCTCCGGCGTGGGTGCCCATCAACAACTCGTGGGAATACGATCCCGTGGCCGACACCTGGAAGGCGCTTGCGCCCATGCCGATGAAGCGCGGCTCGCCCGTGGCGGCGGTGGTCGGCGATAAAATTTACGTGATTGGCGGCGCGGGAAATATTCCCGGCTCGTCCGAGACGAAAATCGATCAGACCACGGCGCAAATGGTTTTTGGCAACGTGGAAGAGTACGACCCGGAGAAAAATACGTGGCGCGAACGCAGCCCCATGCCCACGCCGCGCAATCACACCGCCGCGGGCGTCATCAACGGAAAGATTTACGTGGTCGGCGGCAGGGTGGGCGCCGCGTTCATCGGCCTCGCTTCCGATATCTCCGTGGTTGAGGAGTACGACCCGGCGACCGACAATTGGAGCGCGCCGCGCTCGCGGATGCCGACGGCTCGCAGCGCGATGGGCGCGGGAGTTTACGGCGGGCGCATGTATGTTGCGGGCGGAGAATTCCAGGACCCGCACATGATGGCGACGTTCCGCGCGCTGGAAGCGTACGATCCGGCGAGCAATACGTGGTCTATTATGCCGTCGATGCCAGTGAGCAGGCACGGGCTTGCCGCCGGGGTGATTGGGAAACGGCTGATTCTAGTGGGCGGCGATGTGCAGTCTTCGGGGACCGGGATTGCGGCGTCCACGAGCGAAGTGGACGCGTTTGTGTTTCCGGAGGGCCAGAAGTGAGTGGCCGTTTTTTAGGACAGGCACTCTTGCCTGTCACTGTGGATGTGCGCGGCGTTAACGGGGACAGACAAGAGTGTCCGTCCTACCATTTCTTGACCCCCACGTTTCTTTCGAGTACGCTTTCCGTGTTTGTTCCTCTCTGAAGTTCGGAGGTGTTTACCCTGTCGGCGGGCTGCGGTTGGTTTATGGATAGTCCTCCGAATTCTCCATGAGACGCACGGTACAAATTGCCGGCGGGCTGGAATCGCTGTTTGGCACGCTGGACGAGAACGTCAAACTGCTGGAATCCTCGCTGCACGTCACCACTCATTTGCAGGACGACCATCTTGCCGTGGAAGGCGAGGCCTCGCAAGTCGAGCGCGCTGTCCGCATTCTCAATGAATACAACCAACTGGTCCGCGAAGGGCGCCGCATGAGCCATGGCGACGTCAAGGCCATGATCCGCGTGGCCACGCAGGATCACAAGACCACTCTGAAGCAGGTGCTGGAGCCGGGCGCGCCATCGCGGCCGCGCATTTTCGGCAAGAAAAGCGTCACGCCCAAGAGCCCCAATCAGCGCGCGTACATGGAAGCTGTTGAGAAACACGACATGACGTTTGCCGTGGGGCCCGGCGGAACCGGGAAAACGTATCTGGCTGTGGCCATGGCCGTGTCGGCGCTGCTCACCAAGCAGGTGGATCGCATTATTCTGGCGCGGCCGGCCGTGGAAGCCGGCGAGCGGCTGGGATTTCTTCCCGGCACGCTGCAGCAGAAGATCGATCCCTACATGCGGCCGCTGTACGATGCGCTGTACGACATGCTGGACGCGGACAAATTGGAGAGATTTTTGGAAAAGGGAATCGTGGAAGTTGCGCCGCTGGCATTCATGCGCGGGCGAACGCTGAACGATTCGTTCGTAATTCTGGACGAGGCGCAGAACACGACCAGCGAGCAGATGAAAATGTTTTTGACGCGCCTGGGATTCAATTCCAAGGCGGTGGTGACCGGGGACGTGACGCAGATCGATTTGCCGGCGGGGCGGCGGTCGGGGCTGGTCGAGGCGCTGGAAGTGGTGGAGCGCATCGAAGGGATCTCATTCATCCGGTTCGATGAGCGCGACGTGGTGCGGCACAACCTGGTGCAGCAGATCATCAAGGCTTACGAGGAGTTTGGGGCGGGCGAAGCGCGCAAGACGGCGGGCGCGGAGGGCAAGAGAACAGGGCCTGCGGCGGGGAAGTGAAATGCTAAAAGCGAAAAGCTAAAGGCTTTAACACAGAGAACACAGAGAACGCAGAGGGCACGGAGAAATCGTGGGGCGCGGCAAGTGATGGCCCGGTGCATGATTTGAAAGAGCGCGAGATTGCAGAGCCATTCAAGAGCTTTTTCGAGCATGGCGGATGGGAATATTAGATTTAGATGGCTGGAGACGCGCTTTTCGTAGCGCCGGCGTCTCGCCGGCTTTTTTTCATCGCGATGAGGGCTGAACGAAATGCCGGCGGAACGCCGGCGCCACAAAACCGCGAATGATCGTCAATCGCCAGCGCCGCGTGCCGGTGGCCATCGAACCCCTGGAGGAATTCTACGAGCGCGCGCGGCTGGCGATGAAATTTCCGCCAGAATCCGTAACCGTGCAATTGATCGGCGACGACGCCATGGCGCGCCTCAACCAAACGTTCCGACACAAGCGCGGGCCCACCGACGTGCTTTCCTTTCCCGCCAACGGCCATAAGCCGTCGACAAAATCCGAGTACGTGGGAGATATCGCCATTTCACCGGCAACGGCCCGGCGCAACGCGCGCCGCTTTTCGCGGCCGCTCGGCGACGAACTTCGCATCCTTATCCTGCACGGCATGATTCACCTGGCGGGATACGATCATGAATCCGATCACGGCCAAATGGATCGCCTCGAGCGCAAATTGCGCCGGCGGCTGGGAGTCGGCTGACCCATGATGACGTTTGTCTATTTCCTCGGGGTATCCCTGCTGGGCGTGGGTTTGGTGATTTTTTCCTACCTCGACCGGATCTACCGCGAGCTGGGGCGCGTCACCACCGGGCGCGTGCGCGAGCACCTGGAACTGTTCGAGGCGGAGATCGAACCGCACTTTCACATCGAGCGCACGCGGGGCACGGCGGGATTCCGGCTGCTGGCGAATCTGTGGCTGGTACTGGTGACGTGGGAGACGGCGCGCGGCGTGATCGTGTTCGTGCCGGGAACGTGGGACGCGTTGCTGCAGGCGCTGATTTACGTGCTGGTGGAAGTGCTGCTGCTTTCGCAATTCATTCCCGATTTTCTGCTTGCTCGAACTAAGGGGCGTTGGCTGATCCGGCTGGCACTTCTGATCCGCGCGTTTTTGTGGATGGTGTGGCCGTTCCGCATGTTGTTGCAGGCGGCGATCTCGGTGGCGCACATTTCGGACGATGCCGGCGTCGATAGCGAGGTTGCGCAACAGGAGGGAATCGAGGCCCTGGTGGACGCGGCCGAGCAGGAAGGCATTCTCGAGCGGGACGAAGCGCAGATGATCGAGCAGGTGGTCGAATTCAGCGACAAGCGCGTGTTGGAATTCATGACGCCGCGGCCGGACGTGGTGGCCATCGCGGCCGGCGCCACCGTCGAGCAATTGAAAAAACTTCTGATCGAGACGAAATTGTCGCGCGTCCCGGTCTATGAAGACACTCTCGACGACGCGTTCGGCGTGGCCTTCGCGCGCGACCTGCTGCAGGTGCCGGAAGAGGAGGTCCGGCGCAAAACCGTGCGCGATTTGGCGCGGCCCGCCATGTTTGTGCCGGAAACCAAGCACGGTTCGGACCTGCTGAAGGAAATGCAGCGGCGAAACCAGCAGATGGCCATCGTGGTGGATGAGCACGGGTCGGTCGCGGGGATCGTGACCATCGAGGACCTGGTCGAGGAAATTATCGGAGAAAT
>JAIQFG010000010.1 GCA_020073375.1 Terriglobia bacterium
TTTATTGTCTTGGCAGGAATAAATAGAAATCCCTGCACAGGATGGACTTCTTCCAATCTCTTAGGAGACGCCCCGATTATCTAATGCAACCGGAAGATTTGCAATACGACGGAGATCATCGCCAGGAAAGTGCAATGAAGCCAATGAGAGGGCCGGGAGGGGAACGACGCCATGCAATCATTGTAGCGCCCGCCTTCAGGCGGGCATTCCGGGAACAAACATATGCCCGTTTGAATGCTGACGTTCAGAAGTTGAACACCAGCCCGCTCACCACCTGAAAATGCCTCTGATTGGTGGAGAAGAACCGCGACCCGATGAAGTCAGCCTCCCCTCGGATCGCCGTATGCGCACTCAACAAATAGTCCACGCCGGCACCCGCGGCTCCCGCCAGTGCCGTGTTGTTCCCCAGCACGCCCGCGGTCTGGTTGAACCGAAAGTGCTGCTCGCCGAACACTGCATGGATCCACGGCTCGATCCGCCCGCGATTGCGGTAGGCCAGTCGTGCTCCACCCCCGGCGAAAAGCGATTGCGTATTCAAATTCGGCGGTGTGGAGGTCGTGCCCGTATTGCCGAACCCAATCCCAACCTGCCCTTCCACTCCAAACCAGCGGCCGAAAAAGCGCACGGCGTCAAAGCTTAACCCGTTTGTTGTGAATGGGCTACCCAATAGGTTGATCTGGTTGTATTGGTAGCCCAGCGAAATCTGCCAGGTTGAATAATCGCGCACCGAAAACGTTCGAGTCCTGCCCTGGCCTTTAGGGCTCGAGGTCTTCTCGCCGCCCGCCCCAGCCCCCGCAGGACCCTGGGCAGCCGCCGAGATGGCCAATAAGAACATCGTTCCAACCAGGCACATCAACCTCTTCATGATTCGACCCTCCCCCGATCACAGGTTCCAATTTGGGACACCTCCAATTTTAGCTGGCTTCCTTATTCCGAACCCTCATTTACGGCCCTACATGCCCAAAGCCGCACGGCATTAACCATCTCGCGTCATTGCCCCCTAGCGCCGACCCGCCTGCTGTTAGGACAGACAAGAGTGTCTGTCCAACCGAACCCAGCCAAATCCAATTCGCCCCCAAGATTCCTTTCCCTGCTGGCCCCCCCTTGACTGCTGTGTTACGATTTCCAGCGAAATCGAAATGCCGGCCCAATACATTCCGATATTTATCTTCGCCGCGTTGGCTGCCGCCTTTCCGGCCGTCACGCTGGTCGTCTTCCGGCTGATCCGGCCGACACCCGTTGCGGTGGGCGCGAAATTGAAGCCCTATGAATGCGGCGTGGAGGCGGAAGGCGACACGCGCGGGCGCTACTCGGTCCGTTTTTACATCGTGGCCATTTTGTTCGTGATCTTCGATGTGGAGACCACGTTCCTATTTCCATGGGCTGTGCTGTTTTCCACGCGCGAAGAGGGGTTTCGTCTGGAGCCGGTGTTCGCACTGGCCAGCATGTTTGTCTTCCTTGGTATATTAATCATTGGGTATGTCTGGCTGTTCCGCAAGGGCGCGCTCGAATGGGTGTGAGCGGCGCATAGTGCGGTGGAACTGGAGTCCCGACCGACGGAACGGCCGGGATTTTTTTATGCCCGGAATTGCCTGCAAAAGCATCACGACTTTGTGGCGGAAGAGGTTGACTCTCTTTTCCGCCGTGTGCTAAAAGCTACAGCTTAATATCGGGTACGGCTGCAATTTTATGCTGAAGCCATGAAGTGAAGCATGTGGCCCGCCCAAATATCGGGTGTGGGCTGTACTTGCAGCCCGCCCAATTAATGGCCGTACTCACTTGATGCGGCCCGGTCTAATCCTAATACATGGCAAACGACCCGGAAGAAAAGCAGCCTCCTGCGAGTTCACCGAGCGAGCCGTCTGCGCCGAAGCCACCGGCCGCAGCCGGAGAACCCGTATCCAAACCGGCTGCTCCTCCCGCTGCCGCAAAGCCGCCGGCCCCCACCGCAAAAGCTCCCGCGGCCGCTCCTCCGCGCCCTCCCGCTGCGCCGGCTCCTCCCAAAGAAGGGCCCGTCGCTCTGGACAACGATCTCGTCAAGCGATACAAGGAAAAATTCGGCCCCGCAATTCTGGAGGCCTGGGTGGACCGCAAGCAATCCATCCTGGTGGTCGCGCGCGAACTGCTCGCGGAAATTGCCCTCTACAGCCGCGACACTGAAAAATTCGATTGGCTGAGCGATCTGACCGCGCTCGACTGGCCCAAGCGCGACAAGCGCTTTGACGTCGTCCTGAACATGTATTCGATGGAAAAGAACGAGCGCCTCCGGCTGAAGGCGCAAGCCTCAGCCGACGAGCGCGTGCCCAGCGTGCAGGGCGTGTGGGCCACGGCGAACTGGATGGAGCGCGAAGTCTACGACATGTTCGGCGTGGTGTTTGAAGGCCACCCGGACTTGAAGCGGATTCTATTGCCCGATGAGTGGCAGGGATTTCCGCTGCGCAAGGACTACGACATTCTGACGCAGGATACGGCCTGGGTGCGCGAAAACCTGGGCATCGAGAGCGGACAGTAAACGATGGCCGACGAACGCATACCGTTTGCCACCCATGCCGAGTCCACCGTACTCGGCGCGGACGAAATTGTCCTGAACATGGGGCCGCAGCACCCGTCCACGCATGGCGTGCTGCGCGTGAAGCTGCGCCTGGACGGCGAAAAAGTCATCGGCTCGGAATGCGTGATCGGATACCTGCATCGCGGCGTCGAGAAAATTGCCGAGCATCGCACTTACCAGCAGTTCGCGCCCTACGTGGACCGCATGGATTACGTCGCGGCGGTCTCGAACGGACTGGGTTACTGCGAGGCGGTGGAAAAATTGCTCGGCGCGGAAGCGCCGCCCCGCGCCCGCGTCATCCGCGTGATCCTTACCGAGCTGCAGCGCATCGCCAGCCATTTGTTCTGGCTCGGAACCCACGCGCTCGACATCGGCGCCCTGACCCCGCTGTTTTATTGCCTGCGCGAACGCGAAGAAATTCTTAAAATTTTCGAGAAATATTGCGGCGCGCGCCTCACCACGCATGCCTTCCGCATCGGCGGACTGCAATACGAAGCCTATGACGAGCTGGAAAAAGACGTCGAGCGCTTCTGCCAACCTTTTGACAAGCGCGTGGACGATTACGAATCACTGCTCACCGAAAACCGCATCTGGGTAGGCCGCACCAAGGGCATCGGTATCCTCACCGCCGCGGAAGCCATCGACTACGGCGCGTCAGGCCCCGTGATCCGCGCCAGCGGCGTGAAGTGGGACATCCGCAAAGCGATGCCCTACGCCGCCTACGATCAATATAAATTTGAGATCCCCACAGGTAAAAACGGCGACACCTACGACCGTTACATCGTGCGCCTGGAAGAAATGCGTCAGTCGCGCCTGATCTGCCTGCAGGCCATCGAAAATATTCCCACCGGCCCGATCATGGGCAAGGTCGGCAAAGTCCTTAAGCCGCCTCCGGGCGAGGTCTATCACGCCATCGAAGCGCCCAAGGGCGAACTCGGCTACTACATCGTGAGCGATGGCACCACGCAGCCCTACCGCGTGCGCATCCGCCCGCCCTCACTGATCAATCTGGAAGCATTCGACAAAATGATTCGCGGGCACCTGGTGGCCGACGTTGTGGCCATTATCGGAACGCTCGATATCGTCCTGGGAGAGGTGGACAGGTAGCGCGATGCATGCCGTGATCCAATACGTGATTTCCATCTGGGTGCCGCTGGTCTGCATGCTCGTTATCGTCGGCGTGCTTCCGCTGTGCACCGGATACATCGTGCTCATGGAGCGCAAGGTCATGGCCGACATGCAGGCGCGGCTGGGGCCGATGCGCGTCGGGCCTCACGGCTTGCTGCAGCCCATCGCGGACGCCGTAAAACTCCTCCTCAAGGAAGACATCATCCCGGACGAGGCTGACAAGGCCATTTTCTGGTTCGCGCCACTGATTTCGGTCACCGCCGGAATGCTGGCGATTTCGCCGCTTGCCATCGGCCCGTGGTTCCAGATCGCGGATCTGAATGTCGGCTTGCTCTTCGTTGTGGGCATCAGCGCGCTCGGAATTTTCGGCATCGTTCTTGGCGGATGGTCGTCCAACAGCCACTATTCGCTGCTGGGCGCCTTGCGCAGCGCGGCACAGCTGGTGAGCTATGAAACCGCCGCGGGCATGGCCGTGGTGGGAGCGCTGCTGCTGGCCGGAACGCTCTCGACCCGTGAAATTGTCGCCGCTCAGGGCGACTACGGAACCTGGTTTATTTTTGCCGCGCCCGTGGGATTTTTCATCTACGTGGTCGCGTCCATCGCCGAAACTAACCGCGCCCCATTCGATTTGCCCGAGGCTGAATCCGAGCTCGTCGCCGGTTACATGACCGAGTACAGTGGATTCCGCTGGGCGCTGTATTTCCTGGCCGAATACACCAACATGGTCGTGGTCGCTTCGATCGCCACCACGCTTTTTCTGGGCGGATGGCTGCGCCCCTTCGCCGGAACGCGTGCTTTCAATTTCCTCGATTATTTCCCGTCGGCGCTGATGATTCTTGTTGGCGCGTACTGCTTCTACCGCGCGCCCAAGCAGCCGGTAAAGGTGCAGCAATTGTTCATGATGGGCCTGGGTCTGGCATTCTTCGGAGTCGCGCTGATTCTGGCGGCGCCGCTTCTCGCTCCTAAGGGCTCCCTGGTGGCAAGCGCGATGCCGGGACTGCACGGCGCGTTCTGGTTCCTGCTCAAGGTCGGTTCCTACATTTATCTTTTCATGTGGTTGCGGTTCACATTCCCGCGCTACCGGTTTGACCAGCTCATGCGCCTCGGCTGGCAATTCCTGATCCCGCTCTCGATCGTTAACGTAATGGGGATCGGCCTTGCATTGGTCCTGCACCGCCATTGGGGCTGGAGCCACTGGACAGCGTTTCCGCTGACCACGATCCTGACGCTGCTGGCGGCCGGATACCTAGGGTGGGCCGGCGAGAAGAAGGACAAAGAACACGTATTCGTGGGTGAGCAGTAGCACAGCCACTCTTGGCTGTGTGCTTTTAGCGATTGAACGTTACACGTAGATAGAAAGTGCGGCCTGCAAAACCGCACAGCCAAGAGTGGCTGTGTTACTTTGCTCCTGCCGCAAATTGAATTAGGCATTCGGTTTGGGGAACTGGGTTCACCGGAAAATGCTCGATCAGATCGTATTCTACTTTTTCGCCACGCTGGCCGTGCTCTCCGCGGTCCTGGTCGTGACGCGCCGCAACATCGTGCAGAGCGCGATCTTCCTGATCACCGCGCTGCTGGCCACCGCCGGCATCTTCCTGCAGTTGCACGCCGAGTTTCTCTTCATCGTGCAAGTGATCCTGTACGCGGGCGGCATCATGGTGCTGTTCGTGTTCGTCATCATGCTCATCAACCTGGACACCTCCTTGCACCAGGCGCAGTACAACCGGCAATGGTGGCTGGGACTGCTGCTCGCGCTCGTGGTGGGGGCGCACCTGATTTTGGCCGTCGCCGTGGGCCGCTCGGTGTTGCCGTTCCCGGAGCCGGCGCCCGCCACCATGCTCGAGCCCAGCACCCAGATCGTGGGCAAAACTTTGTTCGGCGAGTACATGCTTCCGTTTGAGGTTGCGTCCATCCTGCTGCTGGTGGCCATGATTGGTGCCGTGGTGATGGCGAAGAAGAAAGTGTAGCGGGTGCGGGCTCTACTTGGAGCCCGCCGGGAAAAAGAGCGAAAAAATGATTCCTACAGCCGATTACTTATTTCTCAGCCTCGTGATGTTCACGATCGGCATCATCGGCGTCGTCACCCGGCGCAACGTCATCATCATCCTGATGTCCATCGAGCTGATGCTCAACGCCGTGAACATCAACCTGGTGGCCTTCTCGCGCCTGGTCGGCTCGGCCGAGGGCCACGTCTTCGCGATTTTCATTATCACCGATGCCGCCGCGGAAGCCGCCGTCGGCCTGGGCATCATCATTTCGTTCTTCCGCAATCGTGAAACTTTGCTGGGCGATGAAATGGATTTGCTGAAGTGGTAGTTGAAGCGGTGTGGTCCTAAACATGATGCCGACTGAATACTTTCTAGCGCACATCTGGCTGATCCCGCTGTTCCCCCTGGCGGGCGCGGCGCTCATGCTGTTCATTGGCCGCCGCCTGCCCAACGCCGGCGTGAACGTGATCTGCGTCGGCAGCGTCTTCCTCTCGATGTGCTTCGCCTTCGGCGCCATCTGGCAGTTGATTGCGCGCCCTGCCGAGGAGCGCGTGGTCAGCTATGCCCTGTTCGATTGGGTTCCCGCCGGCATCATGCACACCAACGCCGGGCGCATCGTGGATTTCCACGTGCCCTGGGGCGTCCTGATGGACCCGCTGACCGCCGTGATGCTGCTGGTCGTCACCGGAGTCGGCTTCCTCATCCACGTCTACTCGACCGGATACATGTCGCACGAAGGCGGCTACTACCGATTCTTCGGCTACCTCAATCTGTTCATGTTCTCGATGCTCACGCTGATCCTGGCGAACAACTTGCTCCTGCTGTTCGTCGGTTGGGAAGGCGTGGGCCTGTGCAGCTATCTGCTGATCGGATTTTATTTCCTTAAAAAATCCGCCTCCGACGCCGGAAAGAAAGCCTTCATCGTCAACCGCATCGGCGATGCCGGATTTATTCTCGGACTGTTCCTGATGCTCGGCACGCTCGGCACGATTCAGTTCACCGAAATCGGTCCGGCCATCGCCGCCGGGCATTTTGCCGTGGGCGACGCAGCGCTTACCGCGATTGCGCTGCTCCTGTTCGTGGGCGCCACCGGAAAATCCGCGCAGCTTCCACTCTACGTCTGGCTGCCGGACGCCATGGAAGGCCCCACCCCGGTCAGCGCACTGATCCACGCGGCCACCATGGTCACCGCCGGCGTCTACATGATCGCGCGCACCAACGCCGTGTTTTCCATGGCGCCCAAAGCCCTCGCCGTCATTGCCGTGGTCGGCGGCGTCACTTCGCTCTTCGCCGCGACCATGGGCCTGGTGCAGAATGACATCAAGCGCGTCCTGGCCTATTCCACCGTTTCGCAATTGGGCTACATGTTCCTTGCCTGCGGCGTGGGCGCATTCACCGCCGGCGTCTTCCATCTGATGACCCACGCGTTCTTTAAAGCCTGCCTCTTCCTCGGATCGGGCAGCGTGATTCACGCGCTCTCCGGCGAACAGGACATGCGCAAGATGGGCGCGCTGTGGACGAAGATTCCAACTACAGCGAAAACATTTTTCGTAGCCTCGATCGCGATTGCGGGCCTTCCTCCGCTGGCGGCATTCTTCAGCAAGGACGCGATTTTAGGCGCCACGTTCGAGCACAACAAACCTCTTTGGGTGGTCGGATTTATCACCGCCGGGATGACCGCGTTTTACATGTTCCGCCTCGTATTTATGACGTTCTTTGGGCAATCTCGAGTCGATCATGAGGTGGAGCACCACATTCACGAATCGCCCGGTTCAATGACTGTTCCGCTGATGATCTTGGCGGCTCTTTCGATTGTCGGCGGCTGGGTTGGTATTCCCGCGTCTCTCGGTGGCGGCGATCGCTTCGCAAAATTTCTCGAACCCGTGATGGCAAAACACGCGGAAGAAGGTGCGGAGGCGGCCACTCAAGCGGCGTCCGGGATTTCGATGGAACTTGGGCTGATGTTGGCGTCCGTGCTCGTCGCCTTTTTTGGCATCTGGTTTGCTTACAATTGGTATATCAAGCACCCGGACAAGCCTGAAAAATTGGCCGGCTCAGTCCCATTCCTATATAAACTGCTCTACAACAAGTATTACGTGGACCAGATTTACGACGCCATGTTCGTGAACCGCATAAAAGACCTGGCGCTGACGCTCGGCTCGTTCGACGTCGGCGTAATCAACGGCCTCGGCGTTGACGGTTCCGGCTGGCTGACGCGCGTAACCTCGCGCATCTCCATGGTCTGGGACTCCTGGATCGTCGACGGCCTGGTCAATCTGGCCGCGCGTATCGTCTGGGTCCTGAGTTTTCCGGTGCGCATGTTGCAGACCGGCCGCGTGTCGCGCTACGCCGGTTTCATGTTGCTCGGCGTCCTGATTTTCCTGGCATATTATTTCCGCAACTCGGGCATCGACTTTGGGAAATTGATTCACTAGCAGATGTGTGTCATGGATATGCGGCCGATGGCTGGGCTAAAAGCCGCGGGCTAAAGCCCCTCATTTTTGGGGAGAACGGAATGTCGCGGCTGAAGCCGCGACCCACAAAGATTCACCAATAGCGCCTTAAATTTGGCGCGGCACGAATGGGTTGGCGCTCAACGATCTGGCACGGGTTAGGTTTTGTGGGTCAGGGCTTCAGCCCTGACAAGAACGGCTAAGAAGAAAGGGGCTTTAGCCCCTGAAGCTGCCGGGTCCGCAGGTTGAAACGGGCGGGGCAGCACACTGCAGAAGGCGAGGCGGGCAGATGGAATTTTACAATACTCATATCCTGACGGTGGTGCTGTTCACACCGCTGGTGGGGTCGTTGTTGCTGCTGTTCGTGCCGCGCGACAGCGAAAACGCGCACCGCGTCATCGGCAATCTTTTCGCCTTCCTCGGATTCCTCGTCTCTCTCCCGCTCATCTGGCGCTTCAGCCTGAGCCCCACCGCCGACCGCTACCAGTTCATGGAAAATGTCGACTGGATTCCCTCGATCGGCGCGCACTATTCCCTCGGCATTGACGGCATCAGCCTCTGCCTGGTGATCCTCACCACGCTGCTCGGCCTGATCTCGATCCTTTCTTCCTGGAGCGCCATCAAGATCCGCCGCAAGGAATATTACCTGCTCTTCCTGCTCTTGCAGGTCGGCATGCTCGGCGTGTTCATGTCGCTCGATTTCTTCCTCTTCTACATGTTCTGGGAAGTGATGCTCGTGCCCATGTATTTCCTGATTGGCGTGTGGGGCAGCGACCGCCGCCTGTACGCGGCCATCAAATTTTTCCTCTACACCTTGATCGGCTCGGTCATCATGCTGCTCGGCATCCTGGCGCTGTACTTCAAGGCGGGCGGCGGCACCTTCGATATTCCCACTCTGCTGGCCACGGCCTCGTCGTTTGACACGAAAACACAAGTCCTTCTCTTCTGGGCGTTCTTCTTCGCCTTCGCCATCAAAGTGCCGATGTTCCCGTTCCACACCTGGCTGCCGGACGCGCACACCGAGGCGCCCACCGCAGGCTCGGTCATCCTGGCCGGCGTCCTGTTGAAGATGGGCACGTACGGTTTCATCCGCTTCTCGCTGCCGCTTCTGCCGCAGGATCCCGCGGCGCGCCACAAGATCATCACCATCATGCTGGTTGTCTCCGTGATCAGCATCCTCTACGGCGCGCTGGTCTGCATGATGCAGAAAGACATGAAAAAGCTTGTGGCCTATAGCTCGGTGAGCCACCTGGGTTTCTGCACGCTGGGCATTTTCGCCCTCACCCCGCACGGCCTTTCCGGCAGCGTGATCCAGCAGCTCAACCACGGGCTCTCCACCGGCGCGCTCTTCCTCCTGATCGGCGTCCTGTACGAGCGCCGCCATACGCGCCTGATTTCCGAATTCGGCGGGCTTTCCACGCCCATGCCCAATTTCGCCGCCGTCTACATGATCGCCACGCTCAGTTCGCTGGGCCTTCCGCTTCTCAACGGCTTCATCGGCGAATTCATGATCCTGCGCGGCACCTACGAGGTCAGCATCAAGTATGCGGCCTGGGCCTCGATCGGGATCGTCCTGGGCGCCGCGTACTTGCTGTGGCTATATCAGCGCGTGATGTTCGGGCCCGTCACCAATCCCGCGAACGAGCACATGGAAGATCTCAATGCGCGCGAGTACGCCACATTGATTCCCTTGATCATCTTGTGCTTCTGGATCGGAATTTATCCCAAGCCCCTGATCCGCGTGCTCGAGCGTCCCGTGCAGCAGATCGTCCAGCAAGTGAACCCCGGCTACTACGGCGCCGAGCGCGCCGCAGCCCCCGCGGTCAACGGAGAGGCGGCCCCGGCGGAATCGCCGGCCGGCGCAGCCGTGCCCGCGATGGACTCAATGCCTGGCATGGCCATGCCCGCAAATCCGGGCGAGACCCCCGCGCCTGCAACGGAAGGGAAGCGGCCTTAGGCCAGGCGGAGCGAAACGACAAACTTTATGTTTGACTTAATTCACCGGATTCTCGGGCCGTTTCAATCGTTCATGCAGCAGGGCGGCGGCGGTCTCCTCCTGCCGGAGATGATGCTCGTCCTGTTCGCCATGGGTATCCTCCTCACCGATCACCTGCTCGAAGTCCGCGACAAATTTTTCAACGCCCTGATGGCCATGCTGGGCGTGATCTTCAGCGCCATCACGCTGTGGCAGTTGCGGCGCGTGGCCGAGGGCGGCGCCGTCGGCTTCAGCCATTCGCTGGTGGTGGACCCGTTCTTTATTTTCTTCGGTCTCATTTTTCTGATCGCCACTGCGCTGGTGATTCTGCTCTCCGTGCGTTACCTCCAGATCGAGGACGAAAATCACGGCGAATACTACGCCCTGATGCTGTTTGCCACCGTGGGTATGATGTTCATGGTTTCGGGCTACGACCTGATCGTGGAATTCCTGGGCCTGGAGACCATGGCGCTGAGTTTTTACGTTTTGGCGGGCTTCCTTCGGCGTGACAAGCGCTCCAACGAAGGCGCGGTGAAATATCTCCTCCTCGGCGCGTTCAGTTCCGCGATCCTGGCTTACGGCTTTTCGATCCTGTACGGGATCGGCGCGACGGCCAACCTGAGCTCGACCGAAGGCCCCTTGCCCCCGCGCACGAATCTGGAAGTGATCCAGGCGGCCATCGAGTTTCGCGGCCACGGAGACCTGCTGGTGATCCTGGCGCTGGTCACGGTCATTGCCGGAATGTTCTTCAAGATTGCGGCCGTGCCGTTCCACCAGTGGGCGCCGGACGTATATGAGGGCGCTCCCACGCCGATCACCGCGTACATCAGCGTGGCGTCCAAGACCGCGAGCTTCGCGATGCTCCTGCGCCTGCTGCTCACCGTGTTCTGGCCCTTGCGCCTGGATTGGGCCATGCTCGTCGCCGGAGTGGCCATCGCCTCCCTCACCATCGGAAACTTCGCGGCCATCACCCAGACCAACGTGAAGCGCATGTTGGCCTATTCCTCGATCTCCCACGTCGGCTACATTCTGCTCGGCATCGTGGCCGCCGCGTCCAGCACGCTCGGATTCATGACCGGAATGAAGGGCGTGGCGTTTTACCTGTTCGTCTACGGATTCATGACCATCGGCGCGTTCGCCGTCCTCATCGTCCTGCAGCGCCAGGGAATTATCGGCGACGAACTCGACGACCTGAACGGCCTGTACCGCCGCAGCCCCCTCTCCGCCGCGGTCCTGCTGATTTTCATGCTTTCGCTCGCCGGCATACCTCCGCTGGCCGGCTTCATCGGGAAGTATTTTATTTTGCAGGCGCTGATCGAAACCGGCCACACGCGCCTCGCCCTGTTCGGCGCGCTCTACATCGTCCCCGCGCTGTACTACTACTTCCGCATCGTCGCGCATGCGTATCTCTACGAGCCGGGCAACGCTCCCTCGCCGGTCATCACCCTCGGCCAGCGAATCTCCTTCGCCGTGCTGTGCTTCGTGACGGTCGCCGCCGGAATTTACCCCGAGCCGTTCGTCAAGCTGGCGACCTATTCGCTGTTCTTCCCCACGACGTTCAGTGGCCACTGAGGATCCAAGCCCGCCTCTCCCGCCCGCGCCGCGAAAACGGCCCGCAACCGTCGCGCGCCAGATTTCCGACGTCATGGATCTCCCGTTCACGCTGGTGGCCTGCATCGCCATTGGCGGAGGCCTCGGTTACTATCTCGACGCGCGATTCCACACCTCTCCCATTTTCACTTTGATTCTGGGCCTGCTCGGGTTCGCCGCGGGAATGATCCAGCTCGTGCGGCGGCTCTCCAAGGACACCAAGGACGATGGCGCAGCCTGATTCCACCTACAGGACGTCCGAGCGCCGCATCGAATGGCTCACCCTCGCGCTCGGTTTTGCCGCGGCGGCGTTTGCGGCCGTCCGCTGGGAATGGCGCGCCGGCGCCGGAGTAGCCCTCGGCTCGCTGCTGGCATGGATCAATTTCCGCTGGCTCAAACAGGGTGTGGCGGCGCTCGTGGAGGTCTCCACCGCGCAAGCCGGATCAGAACACGCCCGTGTGCCCTTCGGCGTCTATCTGAAATTCTTTGGCCGCTTCGCGTTGCTGCTGCTTGTTGTCTATGTTATCCTTTCGCGATCGATTTTTCCGGCGCTTGCGGTGCTCGCGGGCCTGTTTTCGGTGGTTGGGGCAGTCCTGCTGGAAATGATTGTCCAGCTTCTGCGCGGCAAGCAGGACTCGGAAACGCATCCATAGCTCGGATTTCGCAAGAACAAATCCCGGGATATATACGACGAGGCAGACAGGATAAATGGAAGAGCAAATATTGGGTGTGACCAAACTGGTCAACGCGCTGCTGGGCAAGCCCGCGCTGGCCCTGCTCGCCGCGCTGCACATTCACGTCGAAAATTCCGAGTATCCCATTCCCAACCACGTCGCCATGGAGCTGGTCGTTTTCCTTATCGCCATCGTATTTTTCACCTGGCTCAAGGGCCGCCTGTCGGTGGAAAATCCCGGCGGCACCCAACAGTGCATGGAAGCGCTGCTGACCAATTCCATGGGCGTGGGCGCGCGCGATCTGCTCGAGGACACCGCGGGACACGGCGCGGAAAAATATCTCCCCATGATCGGCAGCATCGGAATTTTCGTGCTGATGAGCAACCTGATCAGCCTGGTTCCCGGTTTCTCGTCTCCCACCGCGGAAAACTCCGTGCCCTTGGGATGCGCCGTCGTCGTGTTTCTCTACTACAACTGGAGCGGCATCGCTCATCACGGCCCCTTGCACTACGCCAAGACGTTTCTGGGCCCGGTTCTGGTCATGTCGCCCATCATGTTCGTGGTGGAGATCTTCAGCCATCTCGCACGCCTGCTCTCACTCACGGTTCGTCTCTGGGTCAACATGCTGGTCAGCGAACTTCTGTATGTCACGTTTCTCGGCCTTACCCTTTCCTTGTTCCTGTTCGTGGGCAAGCTGAACGCGCTGGGGTACGTCCTGGCGCCGTTTCCGCTGCTTGCCCCGTGCGTCTTTATTCTGCTGCACATTTTTGTGGGATTCATTCAGGCGTTTGTGTTCACCCTGCTTCCGATTATTTACCTCGGCGGCGCGGTCGCCGATGAGCACTAACCCGGCCCTGTATTCATACGGCATGATCCGCTGCCTCGCGTGAGCCCGGCTGTACGAGGATGTCCGGGAACCACCTCCGAGCGGCTATTTCATAACGAAGGAGAAACACAATGAAGAAGTATTCGATGATTCTGTTCGCCCTGCTCGCGGTGGCTTTCGTCGCTCCCGCGGCATTCGCCCAGACAGGTGCGGGAACCATGTCCGAGCCGACCAACTGGGTGGCAATCACTTCCGGCTTTGCCATGGCCATCGCTTCGGCGGCCTGCGGCATCGCCCAGGCCCGCGCAACCTCATCGGCTTGCGAAGGCCTGGCCCGCAATCCGGGAGCCGCTGCCCCGATCCGCTTCGCGCTCCTGCTGGCGCTCGTGCTGATCGAATCGATGGCGCTCTACACGTTCGCCATCATTTTCGCCAAGGTAAAGTAAGCAATTAGAATTGGATTTCGCCAGCCCGCCCTCGAATTTCGAGGGCGGGTTTTTTAGTAGGACAGGCTTCAGCCTGTCGCTTTTGACCTGTGGAATGGGAAGAAAAAACCAGACAGCCTGAAGCCCGCCCCGCAAAAATCACCGAATATTCAGCGCAGCCCTGGTGGCATACCCAATAATGCGAGCAGGGAACAATCCCGCATAGATCGTGCCTGCGACCGCGATCCACAGCACCAGCGCCAGCGTCCACGGCACAGGCTGTGCCGCAATCTCAATCTCCGGCTCGCGCATGTACATCGCCACGATCACGCGCAAATAATAATACGCCCCGATCACGCTGTTTAGCGCCAGCAATATGGCCAGCCAAACAAGGTTGGACTCCAGCGCAGCATTAAAAATATAGAATTTCCCCAGGAACCCCGCCGTCACCGGCAATCCCAGCAGCGAAAGCAGAAAAACCGACAGGCACGCCGCCATCGCAGGCTGTCGACGCCCCAGCCCCGTGAAATCCTCGATGTTCACGTGCCGCTCGCCCTCGCCGCCCAGGTGCGCGACGATCAGGAACGCACCCAGCTTCACCAGTGCGTAGCTCACCAGGTAAAACAGCGCCGCGGCAATCCCCGCTTCCATGTGATCGCTGGCGGCAGCGGCCGTAAGCGCCACCAGGATGTACCCCGCATGTGCGATCGAACTGTACGCCAGCATGCGCTTCAGGCTGGTCTGCACCATCGCCGATAAATTTCCCGCGAACATGCTGAGCGCGGCGGCCACCCACAGCGCCCAGAACCACACGGGAGCCGCGCCATCGATGCTCGCCAGAATGCGCATCGCCAGCGCGAATGCGGCGGCCTTCGGACCGGTCGAAAGCAGCGCTGTGACCGGAGCGGGCGCGCCCTCGTACACGTCCGGAGTCCACATCTGGAACGGCGCCGCAGCCACCTTGAACGCCAGGCCGATGAAAATCAATCCCAGGCCAATTTTCAGCAGCGTGTGCGAGGAATCGTTCGCCAGCGGCGTCATCAGGTCCAGGTGAGTTGACCCGGTCGCGCCGAACGACAACGCGATCCCGTACAGGAAAAATGCCGTGGCGAATGAGCCCAGCAGAAAATATTTCATGGCCGCTTCGTTCGAGCGCGGCTCATCGCGCCTGTAGCTGGCCAGCACGTACGAGGCGATGGAACTCATTTCCAGGCCCACGAACGCGGTGAGCAGTTCGTGCGCCCCGGCCATCACTCCCATCCCGGCGGTAGCGAATAAAATTAGCGCGCAAAATTCTCCGGCGTCCAGATTCTCGCGTTTCAGGTAATTCACCGAGCCCAGGATCGCGAGAAACGCCGCTCCGATCACGATCAAGTGAACGAACACGCTGAATGCGTCCGCCCGGACCAATCCGGAATATGCCGCGCCTGGATACAACGCTACAAATCGCGTGGCCCCCAGCGCCAGGCCCGCGCCAAGCAGAGAAATAAACGCCAGCGCGCCATGCCGCGCCTTGGGCACGACCGGCGCGAGGAGCATGACCAGCATTCCGAACCCGCAGAGCACGAGTTCCGGAGCGACCCGGTACATATCTTGAGGTGGTGGGAACATTTATTTCGAGTTCACCGTGCCCGCATTGTTGCCGTTTGCCGGCATGGCGAAGCGATTCAAATTCATGCTGTTCATTTCCGCGCCGCCGCGAATCACGCCCGCATCGTAAGCCGCTTGCGGGCGCTGCATCAGTTGCAATACGTTTTGCGCCGAAGCCTCGATCCGCCGCGTAAAGAACGGCGAGCCCATGCCCATCCATAAAATAATCGCGGCCATCAAAAACAGAATTCCGCGCTCGCGCAGATCGGCGTCCGGCAGCGACGCATTCTTATCCTTCGTCACCGCTCCGAAAAAAACACGCTGGTAAGACCACAGCAAATAAACCGCCGAGAAGATAACCCCCAGCGCGGCCCATGCCGACCAATCCGCGTGCCGCTGGAACGTTCCCGCAAGAATTAAAAACTCGCCGACGAACCCGTTCAGCATCGGCAGTCCCGCCGAGGCAAAACACGAAAACAAATACAGCCCCGCGAGCACCGGCATCGGCGTCGCCAGGCCCCCGTACTCTTTGATCAGGTGCGTGTGCCGCCGGTCATACAGCATTCCCACTCCAAGGAACAGCGCCCCGGTCGAGATGCCGTGCGCCAGCATCTGGAAAACC
Source organism: Terriglobia bacterium (assembly GCA_020073375.1). Taxonomy (GTDB): domain Bacteria; phylum Acidobacteriota; class Terriglobia; order Acidiferrales; family UBA7541; genus Palsa-360. Next base: position 15,823 of record JAIQFG010000010.1, read on the forward strand.
GCGCCCTGAATGGAAATCACGTGGAACGCAAAAATTCCCAGAACGACGAATCCCAGGTGGCTCACCGACGAGTACGCCACCAGCCGCTTCAGGTCCACCTGCACCATGGCCACCAGCGCCCCGTAAATAATTCCGATGATGGCGAGCACGGCGATTGCCGGAGCAAATTTGTGCGCGGCCTCTGGAAACAGCGGCAGGCAGAACCGCAACATGCCGTACGTGCCCATCTTGAGCAGCACTCCCGCGAGCATCACCGACCCCGCCGTCGGTGCTTCCGTGTGCGCGTCCGGCAGCCACGTGTGCAGCGGGAACAGCGGCACCTTGATCGCAAATGCCAGGAAAAACGCGCCGAACAGCAGCATTTCGGTGACCGCCGGCAGCGTGATCGTCCCGCTCGACAGCATGGACTGAATCTGCGGAATATCGAATGTCGGAGTCCCGGCCACGGCCGTGAGCCGGTAGAGCCACAGCATCGCCACCAGCATCAGGATCGATCCGAACATCGTGTACAGCACGAATTTCAGCGCCGCGTAAATCCGTCGCTCGTGACCCCAGATCCCGATCAGGAAATACATCGGAATCAGCATCACTTCCCAGAACAAGAAGAACAGGAACATGTCCAGCGAGACAAATACGCCGATCACGCCCGTCTCCAGCACCAGCAGGCAGATGAAAAATCCCTTTACGCGCTCGTTGATCGATTTCCAGGACGCCAGCATCGAAATCGGCGTCAGCAGCGTGGTCAGCAGCACCAGGAATAGGCTCAGACCGTCCACGCCCAGGTGATAGTGAATGGGCGGCTGTGGAATCCAGTTATGAAGTTCTTCCCACTGGTACCCGGCAAGCTGAGAATTGAATCCGCGGAACAGCAGCAGCGAAATAGCGAACTCCGCCGTCGCCGTGATCAAGGCCAGGCGCCGAATCAATACATGATCGTCGTCCGGCGCCAGCAACAATGCCAGTGCCCCGGCGACGGGCAGAAACGTAAGAATCGTCAGCAAGTAAGGTTGCTGCACGTCAGCTCACCATCCACAGCAGCAGGGAAGTGAATACCAGAGCGCCCACCAGAATCCACGTCGCGTAGCTGCGCACGTTGCCCGATGTCATGCGGCGCAGGCGATCGCCGGATTCGCGCGAAACCGTTGCCACGCCGTTCACCGCGCCGTCGATCGCCCCTTCGTCCACCACGTGCCACAGAACTTTCTCGGATACCCACACCAGCGGCCGCACCACCGCCGCCGCGTACAATTCGTCGATGAAATATTTTCCGCTGAGCAGCTTGTAAGGAGCCGAAAGCGATGCCGCCCACTTCTTCGGCGTTTCGGGGCTTTTGATGTACATCCACCACGCCAGGAAAAACCCGAGCAAGCCCGCGATCACCGGAGGCCCGAAAATCGCCTGCAGGATTTCCGCGCCGCCCGGCGCCGATTCCGCCGCGGCCTCGGAAGCCGTTCCCAGCACCGGCGCCAGGAAATGCTGGAAATGATTCACGCCGCCCCAAAGTGCCGGTGCGGCCATCCATCCGCCGCACACTGAGAGAATCGCCAGCACCACCAGAGGCGCGAGCATGTTCTTCGGCGATTCATGCACGTGCACGTGGTGTTCGTCATACCGCTGCTTACCGAAAAATGTGAGAAACAGCAGGCGGAACATGTAAAACGAAGTAATGCCCGCGGTCAGCACTCCCAGGCCCCAAAGCACGGGGCTGGAATGCTGCGCCGCCTCCAGAATTTCGTCCTTGCTGAAATATCCCGAAAAGCCCGGCGCCCCCGCAATCGCCAGCGTGGCCATAAACATGGTCCAGAACGTGACCGGAATTTTCTTGCGCAGCCCGCCCATCTTGCGCATGTCCTGCTCGCCGCCCATCGCGTGAATCACGCTGCCTGCGGCAAGAAAGAGCAGTCCCTTGAAAAACGCGTGCGTCATCAGATGAAACACGCCCGCGCCAAACGCGCCCACGCCGCACGCCAGAAACATGTAGCCGAGCTGCGAAACAGTCGAGTAGGCCAGAACTTTCTTGATGTCCGTCTGCACCAGTCCGATGGTTGCCGCGAAAAGCGCGGTGAGGCATCCAACGACTCCCACCACCTGCATCGCCACCGGCGCATTCAGGAAAATCGCGTGCGATCTCACAACCATGTACACGCCCGCCGTCACCATGGTCGCCGCGTGGATCAGCGCGCTCACCGGCGTGGGACCTTCCATCGCGTCCGGCAGCCAGACGTACAGGGGAAGCTGTGCAGATTTTCCCGCTGCGCCCACAAACAGCAGCAGCCCGATCGCCGTAAGCGTCCCGATCTGCCCCGCGGGATCAGCCGCCATTTTTGCGGCGGCCGGCAGCACGCCCGCAAAATCCAGCGTGTGGAACGTCCGGAAAATCAGCAGCACGCCCAGGATGAACCCGAAATCGCCGATGCGGTTCACCCAGAAGGCCTTGTTCCCCGCGTTGGTTGCGGATTGTTTGAGGAAAAAGAATCCAATGAGCAGGTAACTGCACAAGCCCACGCCCTCCCAGCCGACAAACATCAGCAAATAATTCGCCGCCAGGATCAGAATGAGCATGAAAAACATGAACAGGTTCAGATACGCGAAAAACCGCCGGTAGCCGGGATCGTCATGCATATATCCCGACGAATAAATGTGGATCAGCCAGCCCACGCCGGTGACCACCAGGAGCATGACCACGGTAAGCTGATCCACCTGCAGCGCGAAATCCGCGCGGAACCCGCCCGCGGAAATCCACGTAAAATACGATTGCGTCCATGGAATCTGGCCGGCGGAAAGCGTGAAGAACTCGCGCACAACTTCGAGCGCAGCCAGGAATGACAGCGTAGTGGAGGAAAGCGCCACGCCCGTCACCACGCCCTTCGACCACCGCGCACCGAACAGGCCGTTGGCCGCAGCGCCCAGAAGCGGCAGCAGGGGAATAATCCACATATAAGTAAGGGCTGGCATCAATCCTTGAGCGAATCCACGCGTTCCACGTTGAGCGTTCCCCGGTTCCGGTGTATCAGGATGACAATGCCCAGGCCCACCGCAGCTTCCGCGGCGGCCACCACGATCACGAAGAAAACAAACACCTGCCCCTGCAATTGCCCGAGCGCGCGGCTGAAGGTGACAAACGCCAGATTCACGGCGTTCAACATCAGCTCAATCGACATGAAAATCGTTAGTATGTTGCGCTTGAACACAAACGCAACCACGCCGAGCCCAAACAGCACGGCGCTCAGCACCAGAAAGTAGGAAGTCGGAACCACTTGTCTCCCGTCCTATTCGGACTCTTCCCGCCGCGCCAGCACCAGCGCGCCGAGAAGCGCAATCAAGATCAGGAACGACGTCAGCTCAAACGGAAACACATACTCGCGAAACAGCAGATTGGATAGGTCCCGCGTGGAAACCACACCCGAGGCGCGGGCGTTCATGTGCAGCGTCGCGCGCCCGATCCAGTACGCCATCTCGATCACGAACACAACCCCGAGCGGCACTCCCACGTAGTGCGCCATGCTGCTCATGTTCGTGCGCTCTTCCTCGCCGGCGTTCAGCAGCATGATCACGAACACGAACAGCACCATGATCGCGCCGCCGTACACGATGATCTGCACCGCAGCGACGAACTCCGCGCCCTGCAGCAGGTAGAGGCCGGCGAGCGCCACCATCACCGTGATCAGCGACAGCGCGCTGTGAATCGGGTGCCGCTGCAGGATCAGGCTTATCGCCCCCGCCACGGCCACCGCCGCCAGCACCAGAAACACCGCGATCTGAGCGGTCACGAGTTTGTTCCTTCGGTCATGAATTTCATTGCTGCGTCCACACAATCGCCAGACTCGTAAGCACCACGTTGACGATGGACAGCGGCAGCAGCAGTTTCCAGCCGAAACCCATCAGCTGGTCGTACCGGAATCGCGGCAGCGTCCCGCGCACCCACACATAAATAAAAAGGAAAATCGCAATCTTAAGCAGAAACCAGAACGGCCCCTGCACGAAATCCAGCATCCCGGGCTGCCCGCAAAGCACTCCCAGCCCGCACAGCGCGAGGCCAAGAACGGGCAATACAACCCGTCCAAACATGGTGATGTACCGAACGCCGTGAACGATCAACGCGAGCCCCGCCGCGGCAAATGCGGCCGCCGGAATGTAGTGCGTCCAGGCCCAGATCGGCGTCTGTGGAAACGGCGACAGCCATCCCCCGAAAAACAAAATCGTCGCCAGGCACGACACCGTGATCATGCTCGCGTACTCCGCCATGAAGAACATCGCGAATTTGAAGCTGGCGTACTCGGTGTGAAATCCCGCAACCAGTTCCGATTCCGCTTCAGCCAGATCGAACGGCGCGCGATTTGTTTCCGCCACCGCCGAAGTAAAAAACAATAGAAATCCAAGCACCTGCGGAAACGGCCAGCCGATCAGATTCCAGCGCGGCACGAATCCCCAGTGAAACCCCTGCTGAGCGTTGACGATTTCGCTCAGGTTAAACGTTCCGGCCATCAGGATCACGCCCACCACGGACATGGTCAGCGCCAATTCGTAGCTCACCATCTGCGCTGAACTCCGTAGCCCGCCCAGCAGCGGATACTTGCTGTTGGACGACCACCCCGCCAGCGCCACGCCGTAAACTCCCATCGACGTGATCGCGAACAGCACCAGCAGCCCGATATTCAGATTCGTGATGGATAGCGGCGTGGACTGCCCAAACACCGAAAATTCCTTCGGCCCGAAGGGAATCACCGCGATCGAAGTGATCGCCAGCGACAGCGCCAGAAACGGCGCCAGAAAATAAGCGAATTTATCCGCGCCCGCGGGCGTCACGTCTTCCTTGAACAAAAATTTCACGCCGTCCGCCAGCGGCTGCAGCAGCCCGTGCGGCCCCACGCGGTATGGTCCCCATCGCGCCTGGATGTGCGCGACCACCTTGCGCTCAAACCACGTCAGGTAGGCCAGGGCCGTCAGCAATACAAACAGCAGCACCACGATCTTCGGCAGCGCGACCGCCAGAATCGGATGCTGTACCGCGAACTCGTTCACGGGCGCGCCTCCACTTCCACCTCTTCCGCCGCTTCCGGAAGAGAAAGGATCGTGGAGCAATAGCGCCCCAGGCTCCCACTGGTGAACAGCGTGTCATGCGAAGAAAAAATCGCTCCGACAGGCACATCGAATTTCGCATTGCCATTCAGTGTCGATACCGGGGCAGTCCGCTCCGCTTCGCCCAGCAGCAACGTGGGCATGGAGACGCCGTATCCCGCAACCGACTGCCGAATTTCATCGAACGCCGCATCCGGCGTGCGCAACGAAATTGCCGGCCCAAGCCCTTGCTTCGCCAGTTGGTGCGAAAGAATGCGCAAAATATCGAAATCCGAGCGCGTCCCCATCACGTCGCCGCCCTTGCGTACCAGTTGCACTTCGCCGGCCGTGTTCGTCATCGTCCCGTTCTTCTCATAGGCCGCGGCGGCGGGCAGGACAATGTCCGCCAGTTGCGCGGTCTCGGTCAAAAACAGGTCCTGCACGATCAGCAGATCGAGCTTTCCAAGCCGATCCTTCGCAGGGACGGCAAAAGTCTTCACCGGATTCGCGCCCACCACGTATAGCGCCTTCAGATTTCCGTTCACTGCGGCCGCGAGCATTCCGCGCGCATCCAGGCCTAGCTTGTCGGGCAATTTGGCGCCCCACAGCTTCCCGAACTTGTCGCGCGCGCGCGCATCGCCCACTCCCGCGTATCCTGGAAGCATTCCCGGAAGCAGCCCCATATCGGAAGCGCCGCGCGAATTGGCGTAATCGCCGAGCGCGATGTAGCGCGTCTGGCCGGGCAGGGAACTGCCAAATTTCACCAGGTCCTGCACCGCCGCGCCCGTCAATTCCGCGCCAAACACGATGACGACGTTCGATTCCTTCTCCAGCGCGCCCTTGAGCGCCGCAAGCCGTTCCGCAACGCCCGAATCCATCTGCGCGTCGCCGCCCGCCAGCCACCGCACCGCCGCCGACTCGCCGCCCGCGGGAACTTCCGCAAAACCATTCGCCTTCCGCAGCAGCTTGATCGATTTGGAATTGATGATGTACAGCCGCGCATTGCGATGACGGATGGCCGACCGGATCTGCCATGCAACCAGGGGGCTTTGCTCGGTCGGATCGTCCCCGATCAGCAGCACCGCATCCGCTTCGTACAACTGCGTCATGGTCGCGCTCGCCACGGCCGCTTGCGGCCCCAGTGCGGCGATCAAGCTCGCGTAATCAGCCGTGCGGTGATGATCGATATTGTTCGTTCCGATGGACGCGCGCGCGATGCGCCCGAGCAGGTAATTATCCTCGTTTGTCGTGCGGTTGGAGCCGATAAATCCGATCGCATCCGGCCCGGACGCTTTGTGAATCTCAGCCAGCCGCCGTGAAACTTCCGCCAGCGCATCTTCCCAGCTCGATGGCGCAAGTTTCCCGTCGCGCCGAACCAGCGGCAGTTTCACGCGCTCGGCGTGCTTGGTGAAGTCGAATCCGAATCGCCCCTTCACGCACAGAAAATCCTTGTTGAACCCGGAGAGATCGCGGTTATTGGCGCGCAGAATTTCATTGTTGCGCACGCTCAGCGTGGTCTTGCACCCGTTGGAGCAGTGCGTGCACACCGTGGAGACGTAAGTCATCTCCCATGGACGCGTCTTGTACCGGTACGTGCCGCTGGTGAGCGCCCCCACCGGGCAGATGTCGATGCACATCCCGCATTCTTCGCAATCAAGGTGATCCTCGCCGTTCGGAATAATCGTCGAGAGCGACCCGCGCTGTCCCACGCCCAGCGCCTTCACGTCCATGCCCTCGTCGCATACGCGCACGCAGCGGAAACACAGAATGCACCGAGGCGCGTCGTAGTACACCGCTTCCGACCATTTCTGCTCGGGCTGGTGGCGTTTTTCCTCGGCAAAGCGGCTCTTGTCCGCGCCATACGTAAAAACCATGTCCTGCAATTCGCATTCGCCGCCCTTGTCGCACACCGGGCAATCCAGCGGATGGTTCGCCAGCAAGAATTCGAGCATCCCCTTGCGCGCGTCGTGCACCTGTTGCGTGTTCGTGCGCACGATCATGCCGGGCATCGCCACCAGCGTGCACGCAGTTTGCAGCTTCGGCGCTTTTTCCACTTCCACCAGGCACATGCGGCACGCCGCCTGCAGCGAAAGCCCGGGGAAGTAGCAGAACGACGGCACCTCGATCCCCATGCGCCGCGCCGCCTCGATCACCAGCGTTCCAGGCGGCACGGTGACGTCGCGGTCGTCGATCTTCAGCGTGATGTCTTTCGAGTCTGCCATGTTGTTCCCGGATCCTTAGCGGACCGCCGCGAATACTTCGGCAGGTTTGTAGGGGCACTTGCCGGTCAGGTGCTCTTCAAATTCGTGCCGCCACTTCTTCACGATGCTGATCGTCGGCATCGCCGCCGCATCGCCCAGCGGGCAAAACGTTTTTCCCAGCATATTTTTGGCCAGTTCGCTCACCATAGGAATGTCTTCGGCGCGCCCTGCTCCGGAATGAAACCGGTCCAGCATCTTGCGCAGCCAGCCCGTGCCTTCGCGGCAGGGAATGCACCACCCGCACGATTCATGCGCGTAGAAATGCATGATTCGCCGCGCCAGATCCACCATGCAGGTGTCCTCGTCGATCACCACCAGCCCGCCCGAACCGAGCATCGACCCAGCCTTGGCCACCGAATCGTAGTCCATGTTGATATCGATTTCGTCCGCGGTCAGCAGCGGGCACGAACTTCCGCCGGGAATGACGGCCTTCAGTTTCTTTCCGTTCAGCATTCCCCCGGCAACGTCCTCGATCATCTTTCGCAGCGAAAAACCCATCGGCAATTCATAAATGCCAGGCTTGTTGACGTGCCCGGAAATGCAGAACACGCGCGTCCCGCCGTTTTTCGCCGAGCCCAGCCCCGCGTACCATTCCCCGCCGCGCCGCAGAATTTCCGGCGCCGAGGAGAGCGTCTCCACGTTATTGATCACCGTCGGCGATCCATAAAGCCCGACGACGGCGGGGAAGGGGGGCCGAATGCGCGGATAGCCGCGCTTGCCTTCGAGCGACTCCATCAGCGCCGATTCCTCGCCGCACTCGTAGGCGCCCGCGCCCGTGTGCGTCACCAAATCGAAATCGTATCCGCTGCCCAGAATATTTTTTCCCAGATACCCGGCCTTGTACGCCTCGGCGATTGCGCTGTCCATGATGTCCAGCACGTAGCGGTATTCGCCGCGAATGTAAATGTATCCCTGGTGCGAGTTCACCGCGCGCCCGGCAATCACGATGCCCTCGATCAGCTGGTGCGGCATCATTTCCATCAGCGGACGGTCTTTGCACGTGCCCGGCTCGCTCTCATCGGCGTTGCACAGAATATATTTCGGCTTGGGCGAATCCTTCGGCACAAAGCTCCACTTCATGCCTGTCGGAAAGCCCGCGCCGCCGCGTCCGCGCAGGTTTGACTTCTTCACTTCGTCGACCACCTGCTCGGGCGTCAATTCCTTCAGCGCGCGCTCCATGCCCTTGTAGCCGTCGTTGGCGACGTACACTTCCAGCTTGTGCGAATCCTTCACACCGAACAGCCGGCTGATCACCGGCACTTCGGCCGGATGCCGCGGCTTCACCGAACCCGAAATCGGCGTCGAAGTTTCCGGTTTGCGCCCGATTTCCAGCGCCTCGAAAATCTGCGTGGTGCGCTCGATGGTCAGATTTTCATAAAAATCGTAGTTTACCTGCATGGCCGGAGCCCCGGTGCAGGCCCCAAGGCATTCCACTTCTTCCAGCGAAAACACGCCGTCCTCGGTGGTTTCCTTGTGCCCAATTTCGAGTTTTTTCTGCACGAAATCGTACAATTTGTTTCCGCCGCGCAACATGCAGGAAACGTTCGTGCAGACCTGCACGTGAAATTTTCCGGCCCGCTGGCGCCGCAGCATCGAGTAATACGCCATCGTCTCGGTGACCTGCAGCGGTTTCAGGTCCAGGCGGCGCGCGATTTCCTCGATCATGTCGTCGCCGACGTACCCGAACTGGTCCTGCGCGTACAGCAGCATGGGAATCAGCGCCGAGCGCTTCACCGGATAGCGCGTCTCCAGAGTTTGAAACTTGGTTTCCAGTTGCGGCGGCAGATTCATCAGCGGTCGATCTCCCCCAGCACAATATCCAGCGTGCCGATCGACGCGATCACGTCGGCGATCAAATGGCCCTCGACCATCTTTTGCAGCGCCTGCAGATTCACGAACGATGGCGTCCGCATCCTCATCCGGTAGGGTTTGGGCGATCCGTCGCTGGCCACAAAGCAGCCCAGCTCCCCGCGTGGCGATTCCACGCGCTGGTAAACTTCCCCGGCAGGCGGGGCGAATCCCTCGGTATAAATCTTGAAGTGGTAGATCAGCGCTTCCATTTCCGTCTTCATTTTTTCGCGCTGCGGCGCCACAATCCCGGGCGCGTCGGCCTTGATGGGCCCCTCGGCCGGTATTTTTCCCAGCGCCTGCTTCACAATCTTGATGCTTTCGCGCATTTCCGCAACGCGGCACATATACCGCGCGTAGCAATCGCCCTCGCTGCGCACCGGCACCTCAAAATCGAATTCGTCATAGCTGGAGTACGGAAAATATTTTCGCACGTCGTAATCCACGCCCGACCCGCGCAGCGACGGCCCCGACACCCCAAGGCCGATGGCATCCTCGGCGCTCAGCATCCCGACGCCCTGCGTGCGCGCCAGCCAAATGCGGTTCTTTGTCAGCAGATCCTCGTACTCATCAAACCGCGAGGGGAACGTCCGCACCACGTCTTCAACGCGTTCGGTCCATCCGGCCGGAGGCTCCAGCGCCAGACCGCCGATCCGGAAATAGCTGGTCATCATGCGCTGCCCGCTGACCATCTCAAAAATCTTCAGCAGCTCTTCGCGTTCGCGGAAGCAGTACAGGAACACGGACATTGCTCCCAGGTCGATGGCGTGCGTGCCCAGCCACACCAGGTGCGAGCCGATGCGCGTCAGCTCGGTGAGCAGCACGCGGATGTATTGCGCGCGCTTGGGAACTTCCAGTTCCAGCAGTTTTTCCACCGCCAGGCAATACGCCAGGTTGTTCGAGAGTGGCGCAAGGTAATCCATCCGGTCGGTGATGGTAATGGCTTGCGAATAGGTCAGCGCTTCGGCGGTTTTTTCGATTCCGGTGTGCAGATAGCCGATGTCCACGTCCGCCTTCATGACGTTTTCGCCGTCCAGTTCCAGCAGAACGCGCAGCACCCCGTGCGTCGACGGGTGCTGCGGCCCCATGTTCAGAACCATGGTTTTTTCAGCGCCGGTGGGTGTTTGTACGGTGGTCATGGCGTGTGTGGGCTGGGAACAGATCGCCGCTTAGCGTGGACCCTCCGTCGGATAATCCTTGCGAAGGGGATAGCCTTCCCAATCCTCGGGCAACAGCATGCGCCGCAGGTTGGGGTGTCCGTCAAATCGGATGCCAAATAAATCGAAAATCTCGCGCTCGTGCCAGTTGGCCGTGGGCCACACGGGAATCACGGTCTCGATGTGCGGATCGTCTCCCGCGAGCGCCACGCGCAGCCGCAGCGAATCCTTTCGTGACATCGACAGCAAGTGATAGTTCAGCTCGAATCGCGGCTCGATCGGAAACCGGTCCATGCCGGTCACATCGGAAAGATAGGTAAACGCGAGTTGCTTGTCACCGCGCAAAAACTCAGCCAGGGGCCGCAAATGTTCGCGCGGCACCAGCACGGTCAATTCCCCTCGAAAGAAGACCAGCCCGGATACGGCTTCGGGCCGCCAGGCGCGAATTTTCGCGACGGCCGGATTTTGCTCTAGGTCGGGTGTTTCCGTCACGAAGCGCGGTCCCGGCGCGCGGCTGGACGGTTCCAGTCGAGCGCCCCTTTCTTCCAAAGATAGAAATACCCCACCAGCAAAATCCCGATATAGAGGAGCATTTCCACGAACCCGAACCATCGCAGTTGGCGAAAAATATAGGCCCAGGGGTACAGGAAGATGGCTTCCACATCGAATAAAATAAAAATCATCGCCACCAGATAAAATTTTACCGAAAACGGTTCGCGCGCATCCCCCGTCGGCGTCATCCCGCATTCATACGCCTGGTTCTTGATCTTGGACGGCCTTCTCCAACCCACCAGCGAACTCAGCAGCAGGAGCACTCCTGAAAGCGCCATGGCCAGGATGAGGTGTAAAAGTAGCGGCGCGTAACTTTGTAGATCGTTTCCCATCATCGAAGCACAAGCTATAATAACGATGAAGCGCCAAGCGGTCAAATACACTCGATGAATAGATCGGCATTATGGTTAATTCCAATCAGTGGCGGGTTCGTTCTTTCACCCAACCCGGAAGGCGGTCCATCGCATGAACTTTGGATTTAACTCGAACGTGCGCGTTGCCGAGGCCCTCTACCACGTCCAGACCGAGGATCGCGGGCCTTCGCATCCCTTTCTCGATACCGTCGTCTATGAAGCGGGCCGCGTGGTCTACAAACAAAGCACGAGCTACGCGGATTTTGCCGCTGCTACCGCCAGTCAGGGCCTGGACCTCGCGCAGCAACTTCACGAACGGCTCTCCAGGCAACACCACGACGTGATCGCCCAGCTCGAAGCTGGCACCCTGAATCTGCATGCCAAGGAAAATGTGCCTTCCTCGCCGCAACCCGAACCCGAGGTCAGCGACGGCCTCGATGTCCGCCTCGCCAATCCAAAGGCCTGGCTCGACTCCGGCAACGTAACGCTCGAAATCGAATTGCGCCGCAGAAAAAATAACCAGCCGGTCGAGGACGCCGAAGTCGAAGCGTTCGTCGAGCGCGAAAGGCAGCGCACCCATTGCCAGGTCTCCCAAACCGATGCCGACGGGAATGTGACCCTGCGATTTCCCATGCCGCACGTGGCCGGCGACGGTGCTTCCCTGGTCATCCGCGCGACCGACGGATCCCTCTACGGGGAACTGAGGTTCCACTTGAAGCCAAGGCCCTCCGGACCGGTCCCCGCCCCGGTTTCCAAATGACCGAAGCCATCCGCATCATGGTGAATGGAGACGCGCACGAAGTTCCCGCCGGCCTGCGCGTCTTGGGCCTGCTCTCCCACCTCGGCCTGCCCGCCGACCGCGTGGCCATCGAGCGCAACCTGGAAATTCTCCCCCGCTCCGAATGGCTCGCCGCCCAGGTCCAGCCCGGCGACCGCTATGAAATTGTCCACATGGTAGGCGGAGGCTGAAAGCCCTCCCCCGTAGTGGCACGCGATGGCGTGCCCTCCCGGTCAATCGCATGGGCGGAAATTCACCCCTTCCGCTTGCGCGTCTTAAAATACTCCTTCCACATCCCCCAATAATATTGTTTCCAGCCCTCGGTCACGCCCTTGTGATCGTATGGCGGCACGCCGACGTGCGACAGATACACCGTCGCGCCGCCCCTGGCCTTCTCAAACCGCACCACGAGCACCGAATCCGGGTCGCCCGCTTTCCAGGCCGACGACCGCCAGGACTGTACAATCAAACGATTCGGAATCAACGCAAGATTCTTCCCGAGGATCATTCCGCCGAACGCTGACCATTTTCCTCCCACCTTGCGGCTGACCTTGGCGGGCGCCCCGGTAGCCGCGGCGTGCTTCGCAGAATCCATAAAAAGCTCATAGAGTTCGGCGGGAGTGCCCTTGAAGGTAACGGATTGTTCGATGGCGGGTGTCATCAAACTCCTCTAAAATAGTTCCTAACATTTTATTTCGTTGTGAAATTACAAAGCATCCAGCAGGTGCCCCATCTTCGTCCGCTTGGTCTCCATATACGCGCGCGAAATCCGTGAAACACGCGGCCGGCACGGCACCCGCTCCACCACGCGAATCCCTGCCTTCTCGAGTTGCTCCACCTTGTCGGGATTATTGGAAAGCAAACGCACGCGCCGCGCCCCCAGCAGCTTCAACGCCGCCGCCGAAAACGCGTAATCGCGCGAATCGGCCGCGAATCCCAGCTCTTCATTCGCTTCGACCGTGTCCATGCCCTTGTCCTGCAATTCATACGCGCGCAGCTTGTTCATCAGCCCGATCCCGCGTCCTTCCTGCGGCAGATACAGCAGAATTCCGCTTGCCGAATCGGCGATCCGCCGCAAGGACAACTCCAGCTGTGCCCGGCAATCGCACCGCTCCGAGGCCAGCACGTCTCCGGTCAGGCACTGCGAGTGAATTCTCACCAGCGGCGTCTTCGTGCGCACAGGCCCGTGCACCAGGGCTACCGCGCTTTCGTTTGCGCCGCGCCCCTCAAATCCCAGAATCTCAAATGGCCCGAATCGCGTCGGAAGCTTGGCGCGCGCCACGATCCGAATGCGCCCGCCGCGCTTGCCCGCCGTTTTGCGAACTTTTCGTCGTCTCTCGCTTGTCATAAAGAGCCACGTATTATAACAGGCGCACGCCGCAAGCGCCGCTTTACATCCGCCGGACGATTGGCTAACGTAGCCGTGACGCGGCCGCCGCGAGCCGTTTCGTCGCATGAATACACTGACCTATGGCGGGGATCTGCTGCTCACGCTGCTGCTGCACGTTGGCGCGGCGGCATCGATCTGCGCCTGGCTGGCTCGCTCGGCCACCTTCCGCAAAGTGCTTTTCACCGAACTGCGCGACTCGGACCAAAAACTGAAGCTCCTCCTCTTCGTCACGCCCCCGCTGGCCTTCGGCGTGATTCTCCGCATCGTGGGCCGCCCCTATCGCGCCGCAGACCTCATGCTGGAGGGCTCGTTCCTGCTCGGCCTGCTCGGCGGCCGCGTCGTCGGCCCTCTGGGCGGATCGATCATCAGCTTGCCCGCGTTTTTTCACCATGAATGGCTGTCTATGCCCGTTGCGGCGGCTGCTGGCTTGGTAGGGGGCCTGATCCGCCTCACCGTCCCCAACACGGAGGAAATCTGGAAGCTGGGACCGTTCACTTTCATGAGCACGCCGCGTTGGCTGATGTGCCTGTACCGCCGCAAGAAAGTCAGCTGGGAAATGCTTCCTCTGGGAGCACTGGTGGTGCTGGAACTGGGCCGCCAGGCCTTGGGCCTTGCCACCAAGCCGCAATGGCTGTTCTATCTGGATGTGGGAAAAGGCTGGGGGATTGCCCTGGTTCTGCTCTCAACCGTGATGGCCGTCGCCGTTCCCATGAAGATCTGGAACAACACACGCATCGAGATGAACCTCGAGCAGCATCAGCAATTGCTTCTGAAAGCGCGCATGGACGCCCTGACCGCGCAGATCAACCCGCACTTCCTGTTCAACACCCTCAACACAGTGTCATCGCTCATCCGCTATGATCCAGACACTGCGCGCGGCGTGGTCATCAAGCTGAGCAATATTTTGCGGCGGCTCTTACGCAAGCACGAGACGTTCGTGCCTTTGCAGGAGGAGCTCGATTTCATCGACGATTACCTGGACATCGAGGTCGCCCGCTTCGGCCACGACAATCTCCAGATTCACAAACACATCGACGAACGCACCCTCGACGCCTTCGTCCCCAGCATGTTCCTTCAGCCCATCGTCGAAAACGCCCTCAAGCACGGCCTGGCCGCCAAGCTCGGCGTCGGCGAACTCAACATCAGCACCGCAACGCAGGACGGCCGTCTGGTCATCACCATCGAAGACAACGGCGTGGGGATCTCCAAGGAGCGCATGGCAAAGGTGTATCAGGATGGAATCGGAATCAGCAACGTCCACGAGCGCCTGCGCGTGCTCTACGGCGCCGATTTCAAAATGGATATTTCCAGCCGTGAAGGGGAGGGAACCCGCATCCAGATCGAAATCCCCGAGCTCATCCCCGCCACGCACGAGGTCCCCCTGATTCTTCCCGCCACCAAAGTGTGAGTTTTGGTCGCAGGCAGTTCTTGTGGCGCCGGCGCCACGATTCTTTGAAGGCTTCGCCCCGTTCACTTGCTACGTTCAAACAAAACACTGTCACTCCGAGCGAAGAGAGGACCCCACTTCGATTGCAATCTCAAGAGAAATTCCCAGCGCTGCTCGGAACGACGCGTTGTAGGTGTGGATTTTCAGCTAAAAAATCAATTTCAGCCCAAGCTGAATCTGCCGCGGGTTCGTAGCCGTGGTCGTAATCAGCCCCGCCGAAGGGCTCACCGATGTGCTCGAAAACACCGTCGTATTCGGCGGCCCGTAATTAAACCGCTTGAACAAGTTGAAAAACTCGGCCCGGAACTGCAAATTGGTCTTCTCCGTAATCCCGGTATTCTTGAAAACGGAAAAGTCCACATCGGCCAGCCCCGGCCCGCGCAGGGTTCCGCGCCCAATATTTCCGTACGTCCCCGGAGCGGGCAGCAGGAACGCGCCCGGATTAAACCACTGGTTCGGATTTCCGGTGATCGCGTCCCCGGTGAACGCTGGATTGATCGACACGCGGTCCGGATTTCGCGTGTCGCCGTCGCCCGACCGGTTCGATCCGGCCAGCGGCGTGAAGGGAAATCCGCTCAGGAACGTTCCGATTGCGTTCACTTGCCAGCCGCTCACGAATTTGCTTTCCACGCCGTTGATGTCGTTCATCCATCGCCGCCCGTGGCCCAGGGGAATTTCATAGAGCGCGGAAAGGCTGGCCTGGCTCGCCGCATTGAGCGCCGACGGGCCCCAGTCGGCCCGCAAATTATTGCGGTTCAGGACCATCTGCGCCTGATTGTTGGACTGCGCCCCGGTCAGCCCGGAATTGATGTCCAGGTTCTTCGACCAGGTGTAATTCCCGCGGAATTCCAGCCCGCCGCTGAACCGGTGCGTTACGTCCGCCTGCAGCGCGTTGTAACTGCTGTTGCCTTCAGTCAGCCAGAAAAATCCGCCGGAAAGAAACTGGTTTGGCCGCTTCTGGATGGGAATGTAAAGCGTGCCCTGCGTGACGTTCCCCGTTGTGGCTGCCACGCCGCCCGATGGGCACGTTGCCAAACCGCAAATCTGCGCCGGAATGCTGTTGGAATCGATGCTCAGAAACTCGTGCACGCCGAACGAACCGACGTAGGCCACGCGCAACGATGTGTTGCGCGACAGTTGCTGCTCGACCGAAAAATTCCATTCCTGAATCGTCGGAGTCTTCGCATTCTGCTGTATTCCCTGCGGCGCGAATGTGGTGCACACCGCCGGGGCGCCGGGGCCGCAGGCAGGCGGCAGCACCGTGCTTGTCGTGATGGGCAAAAAGGAAGAGACCGAGCCCGTAAAAGAAGCAGCCCCATTGTATGGCGGCAGCGAATTGAGCAAAAACGCAAGATCGTCAATCAGCGAGTAGTAGATTCCGTATCCCGCGCGTACCGACGTCTTCCCGGTGCCGAAAACATCCCAGGCCAGACCCACTCGAGGGCTGAACAGCCACTTGGCGTTGTTCCGCGAGAATACGGAATTGCCCCCCGAAGGAGTCGTGACCAACACTCCGTTCGCATCCGTATAATAATTCGCGGCCCGCCCGTACGCCTCCGTCCATCCCGTGGTGAACTCATGCCGCAGCCCGGCTTCCAGCGTGACATGGTGCGGCAACCGAATGGAATCTTCCACGAACCATGCGCCGAATAAACTCCTCCACCCCAACTCGGTGTGCTGAGGCACCACTTGAAACGAGCTGACCGTTCCCTTCAGGAAAGTTGTCAGGCTTGCAAAAGTCGCCTGCCCAAGCTGCCGCGAAGCGCTGTCCTCGTTGTCCTGAATGCGCTGCAGCCACGCCCCCACGCTGATCTGGTGAATCCCATGGACCACGCGCACGCTGTCCTGAAACGTAAAAAGATTTCTGTGATTCGAGACTCCCGCCGCGTTGTTCGGTCCCGCCGAAGTGATCGACCCGTTCGCCGTTGTCGTCGCCCCGCCGCCCACCACGATTCCTCCCGGACCCGCGCCGGACACAAATGAGAGGCTGGACGGGAACGTAGCCAGCGGAACCGATCCGAGTGCGAACGACGCCCGCGAAAATCCGATCGTCGCCGTATTCAGAACTTCCGGCGAAACAACGTGCGTCTCATTCAAGCTGAACACCTGCATCCGTAGCGGCGTGTACGACGCAAACAGCGGATCGGCAAGCGGAATCAAACTATTCCCATCGTCAATCGTGTACGCACCCGAAACCATGTCGCTCTTCCCGATGTTGTAATCCGCCCGCAGCGTTCCGAAATCTTCCTGTATATGCGAGTTGGGATTGTAAAATGCCTTGGCCGTTCCCGTGGGCACCAGCGCCGGAGGATTCGCGCACGCCCCGGTCGAAGGCACCATCAATTCCGGTCCATTGGGCGCCGGCCAAAACGACATATACTGCAGCATCGTGGCATTCAAACCCGACACCGGCGCGTAAACGCCCGTGCACGCATTGGGCAACGACCCTTGGCGCGCCATCGGAGCCAGCGCCGTCCCCGTATCCGGCACCACGCTCACGCTGCTCGCGTTCAACGACTGCCGGAATCCCTCGTAGTTTCCAAAAATAAAAAGCCGGTCCCTATGGATCGGTCCGCCCGCCGACACCCCAAACTGATTCCTCTTAAAGGGAGGCACCGTCCCCTGATCGAACGGCCCGGGCGAATCCAGCGCGCTATTGCGCACGAATTCAAACACCGATCCGTGAAACTGGTTGGTCCCGGACTGCGTCGCGACGCTCACCTGCGCCCCGGCCCTTTTGCCGTACTCGGCCGAATACGTGTCCGTGAGCACATTAAACTCGCGCACCGCGTCGATCCCCAGCAGATCCCCGCTCACGCCCCCGGGAGTGAGCGCCAACTGGCTCGACCCCGTGTATTCAATCCCATTCAAAAGAAAAATATTTTCCCCGGTGCGGCGCCCCGCCACCGAAAACGTGTTTCCGTTGCTGGTGCTGGTATTCGGGCTTTTCAGCGCGCTGTAGTTGATCGTGCTGGGATTGAGGGCGATCAGATTATCGAAGCTGCGCCCGTTGAGAGGGAGTTCCTTTACTTGCCGCTCATCAACCACGCCGGAAATCGACGCGGGTGTGGTGTTGACGATTGGAGCACTGTCTTCAATGACCATATCGACGATGGTCCCACTCAAAAATAAGCGCACGTCTATAACGGCTTCCTGGCCCACCGCCAATTTAATCCCATGTCGAACAGTCGCCTGAAATCCCGTTTTCTCTGCCTTTACATCCATAGAGCCCACAGGTAGGGAGAGAACTCGGAAGTATCCTTCGTCGTCTGTAGTCACTTCCCGTACGGCTCCGGTTTCCAGGCTCGTCACCGTAATCTTTGCGTCTTTCACAACTGCGCCACTTGGATCTATTACGCTCCCCACAATCGATGCGGAAACTTGTGCGCTGGCATTTCCCGGAAACGCCAGCCAAATGGCGGCTGAAAGGTAAAGCCAAATCAACGAATGCCCCGAACGGTTCGCCAACTTCACAGACTTCTCGTTCACACAATCCTCCCAAGCGGTGTGAGCTTCGTCCCCACGCGATTCGCTCCAGAATACGGTTTTACTGTCGCTAAAAAAACCTCGTCATCCCGAGGCATGCATTTTGCCGGGGAATCTCTCCTTCTTTTGGTTCAAGACACGGGGAGATTCCTCGCGGAGTTTTTTCCGGTCCCTTCCCGGACTCGGAATGACAAACTAGAATTGCAACGTGCACCGCTCATGCATGCGCCGCGCCCTCGATCACCTGCCGGTAATACGCCTCGTACATCGGTATCACATCGTTGGCGCAATACTTCTTCCGCGCATTCACGCGCGCCTTCTGCCCCATGGCGCGGCCCCGGTCCGGCGTCGACAGGATTTCTAGCGCGTATCTTGCACCAATTTCCACCTGTCCCGGTGTAAAAAGATAGCCGTCGACTCCGTGCTCGACAACCTCCGGCAGCCCGCCCACGTTCGTGGCCACCACCGGAACCTCGCAGGCCATGGCCTCCAGCGCCGCCAGCCCGAACGATTCCATTTCCGACGGCAGCAGAAATAAGTCCGCCTCGGACAGAAGTTGGTAGACACGGTCCTGCTTTCCCAGGAAATGCACGTGCCGCCCCAGTTTTTTCTTCCGCACCAGGTATTCGGCCGCGCTGCGGTCCGGCCCGTCTCCGATCAGCACCAGCTTGCACGCCATCTTCTCATGCACCTGCGCGAAGATTTCCACCACGTCCGTGACGCGTTTCACCGGCCGGAAATTCGATAGATGCATCAGGATCGGCTCCCCGCCCGGAGCCCACTCGGCGCGCAGCGCGGGATTCGGCGTCCGGCAATAAAGATCGCAGTTGACGAAATTGGGAATCACTTCGATGGGCCGCTTGATGTCGAATTCCTCGATCGTGCGCCGCTTCAGGTAATGCGATATGGCCGTCACGCCGTCGGATTGCTCGATGGAAAATTTTGTGATGGGCAGAAAACTGCGGTCGTTTCCCACCAGCGTAATGTCTGTCCCGTGCAGCGTGGTAATGAAGGGCAGCCGTTTGGGCGCCGCCATCATCCGCGCCAGCAGCGCGCTCACCGAATGGGGAATCGCGTAATGCACGTGCAGCAAATCGAGATTTTCCGCCTCCGCCACTTCCATCATTTTCACCGCGAGCGAGAGCGCGTACGGCGCGTGATCAAATAACGGATAGCTGGAAATCTCCACCTCGTGAAACTGGATGTTGTGATTCGAGTCGGTCAACCGGATCGGAGGGGCATAGCTGATGAAATGAACTTCGTGTCCGCGAGCGGCCAGCTCCATTCCCAATTCCGTGGCCACCACGCCCGAGCCGCCGTAGGTCGGATAGCATGTGATCCCGATTTTCATGAGATTGAGAGCCTGCGGCTCTTTTGCTCCTCGAGTGACCGAAAGTTTAGCAAAGTCGGACGCCAACTGGGCGGCGAATCGCTTGCGCGCGCCTCGGCGCAGTGTTAGATTCCCGGACTTCCCCCGCACCCCGTCGCTTTGCCATTGGACGCGACGCGGGGACGCAAAGTGTCATTTATTTTCGGAAAATAGAAGAGCCGAGGTTCGCGCGGCGGAGGGCAGGCCATCCATGAAACCACTCCCAAAATTGAGCAAATCCGACCTCGCGCGCGCGAATGAACGCCTGCTCGGGAGCGCCCCCGCCGTCCACTTCGGATTGCAATTGCTGAAGGGCGAGCGTGGCCGCGCCGTTTTCCGCATGCCCGTTCTCGACCGGCACAAGCAGATACACCGCGTCGTTCACGGCGGGGTCATGGCCATGCTCGCAGACACCGCCGGGGGATTCGCCGCCTTCCTGGCTGAGCCGGAGGGCACGCGCGTGGTGACCATCGAAATGAAAATTAATTTTCTGGAGCCGGTGGCCGAGGGAACAGTCACGGCCGATGCGCGGGTAATCCGCCGCGGAAGATCCGTCAGCGTGGTGGATTGCAGCGTGACCGACGCCAAACGCCGCCTGGTCGGTAAAGCCCTGATGACCTTCGCCGTGATCCGACAGTAGGACAGGCTTCAGCCTGTCGCCTTTGACTTTCCTGCGCCCAAAATAAGCCTGCGGGCGAAAGCCCGCCAGTTGAACGCGCAGCCAAACTCTCCTGCAAATCTACTGCCCGTTCACCCCACCCATCGAAGCATCTTCGCCGTCTTTATAAACATACTTTATGAATTGTTTATAAATCAGCAAATTCGGGCTGCCCGAGCGCGTCAGCTTGATGCAGTCCCGGTCGTACCACTCCACCGTCCCGTGCAGCGTTTCGCCGTCGGTCAGCGTCACCACCACCGGTGTCCGGGCCTGCATCTGCTTGATCCAGTAAAAATTCTCCGCGTGAGTTTGTTCGGGAGGAGCGGGCTTCTTGTGCGGCTGGGGCCCGGAAGTATGCGAGCGCGAAGAATTGTTGGTTGGTTCCTTGATTTCCGTCAGTGTAGGGCGAAATAACTTGCGATTCACGGCGAAAACTCCTTCTAAAAGTAGAAACGGCTGGTATGAAGAACGAACTCACCACCTATGATGCTCGCAAAAAGAATACGGGTACGTCAGTTCTATCGGATCTCGGATTTTTCCGGAACCGGCGCCGGGCGGGCCAGCGAAATTGCCACGGCGTCCAATCCCAGCGACCGGTTGATGTTGCGCCTCATCCGCGAATGGAGCACGTCAAAGCCATCCACGGCTTTGGTGATCCAGGCCACATCTACTTTCCTGCTCAAGTTTTCGAGCTCCCGGCGTAATGCTGGATTCCGCAACGTCTTCTTCGAGGAAGAACTGGACAGGTCAAGCAAGTCCGTGAGCAGACTATAGAACACTTCGAGAACATTTTCAAACGCGATTTCGTGGCTTTTGGCCAGCGCTGAAGTGCTGGCGAACAATGCGGCTACTCCGCGCAGATCCACCGCGCGTTCCAACACCGTGAGCGCATCGCGATGCAGCGCCGCCACCGCCCCAACGTCCATATCCATGGCCGCGCCGGGGCAACCTTCGCAATACTGCGCCGCCAGTTTGCGGTCCTCCGCGTTCATTTTCGTGCGCCGCACCAGAATCTCCTCCACCTCTTCGGCCGGCAGCGGCGCCAGCGAAAATTGCAGGCAGCGCGAACGGATCGTGGACTGCAGCAAAAACGGATTCGGCGCGAGCAGGATAAGCGTGGCCGATTCCGGCGGCTCCTCGAGAATCTTCAGAAAAATTCCCGAAAGATCCCAGCGCATGGTTTCCGCGCCGTCCAGAATAAACACGCGCCGCCGTCCCTGCGGCTTGAAATACGCGGCGCGCTGCACGGCGCGCAACTGGCCCATGCGCAACATCGGCCGTGCCACCGGATCTTTGGCGCGCACCGGATCGGGCACCACGGCCCACACGTCCGGATGCGTCTGCAGCAGCAGGGGAATGCGTTCGACAGTCGAAGCGTCGGGTCGCTCGCCGCGCTGCGCCAGTCCCTGCTCGATGAGCGGCCGCACGTCCCCGAGCAGCGCGATCCGCCGGCACGCGTCGCACTCGCCGCAAAAGTCGTCCCGCAGCTGCTCGCAATTTGCCGCCTGCGCGAACATCCGCGCCAGCGTGAACTTGCCCACCCCGCGTGGCCCGGAAATCAGCATGGCATGAGGCACCCGCTCCGCAGCCAGCATCCCGCGCAGCGCCGCCACCACGTGCCCGTTGCCCAGAAATTCAGAAAATCCCATCAGCGATGCTCCAGCCCACGCCGCTTAAAATCTCGACGCGCCATCAACTCAACGAAAATACACGCGACTCCACAGCCTCCATCACACCCCGGTGAATTTTCTCGGGCGAGCGCAGTTCCCCGGTCTCCGCATCCATGCAATCAATCCGCGCCCAGTTCGCGTCCTCGGCCAGTCGCTCGTACGTGTTCGCCGTCTGTTCCAGGTGAGCCAGGTCCGCTTCCAGAATATCGCGCTGCAGCGTGGTATAAGTCCGCTCGGTCTTCAACCCCACCAGCCGGTGCGCTTCGGCCACCGGAATGCGCAAATAGATCACCAGATCTTCCACCGGCAATCCATACAGTTTGTACTCTAGATGTTTCAGCCAGGCGATGAACTCATCCCGCTTTCCGGCGGGCACTCGTTCGCTCTGGTGCGCCAAGTTCGATGCGATGTACCGGTCCGCGAGAACGATCTTTCCTGCGGCCAGCGCCGATTCCAGCTCCGGCTTCGCCTCCAGGCGGTCCCCCGCGTACAGCAGCGCGGATAGATGCGGATCAACCTGGGTGACCGACCCGAATTCGCCGTTCAAAAAACGCCCCACCAGCTTGCCGAAAAACGATTCGTACCGCGGAAAGCTGACCTGCAGCACCCGGTACCCGCGCTTTTCCACCTCGCGCGCCAGCAATTCCAGCTGCGTGCGTTTCCCCGAGCCGTCAATCCCCTCCAGCGCAATTAATTTTCCACGCGGCGTCATAATCAGGTGTGCAAGTCTAACGTGCTCCCCGATGTGCAGCAAGCAGTTGTAGGACAGGCACTCTTGCCTGTCCGGGTTAGATCTTCGTCGTCGCCCGCAAAAGTGGACAGGCAGGAATGCCTGTCCTACAACAGCAGCCGTGCCAAGCCAATCTGGCAGTAATCGCCCGAAATATTCCCCGGTTGCACATGCTAGAATTTCCCCAATGACAAGCGAACGGACCGAATTAGCCGCGAATCTCGCCCGCGTCCGCGAGCGCATCGATCGCGCAGCCTCCCGATCCGCCCGCCACCCCGAAGACATCACTCTAATCGCCGTCTCAAAAACAAAATCCGCCGCGCAAATCAGAGCCCTTTACGACGCAGGCGTGCGCCATTTCGGTGAAAACCGGATCCAGGAGCGGGAAGCCAAGCTCGGTCATCTTTCCGATCTCGACGCCACCTGGCACATGATCGGCCACCTGCAAAGCAACAAGTCTGCAAAAGCCGTGCGCCTGTTTGACACCGTCGATTCCCTGGACAGCGTGGCTCTGGCGGAAAGGCTCGACCGCGGAAAAAAAGATTTCAACACAGAGGTCACGGAGGGCACGGAGAAAAACAGAGAAGAACGGAAGGGAAGCGCGGCAAACCCCACCGCACCGCTGCGCGTCCTCATCGAAGTGAAACTCGATCCCGGCGAATCAAAATCCGGAATCCGCGCCGAGGATTTGGCTCCGCTGGCCCATGCCGTGCTGCCGTTGCCTCATCTAAATCTGCGAGGCCTGATGGGCGTCCCACCCTACTTCGACGATGCCGAACAAGCGCGCCCCTATTTCCGCCGCCTGCGCCAATTGCGCGATGCCATCCGCGCCGAAACAGGGAACCACCTGCTGCCCGTCCTCTCCATGGGCATGTCCCACGATTTTGAGGTAGCCATTGAAGAAGGCGCCACCGAGATCCGCATCGGCACCGCTCTTTTCGGAGAGAGGGAAAAAGCTTAGCCGTGCAGGTCGCCGAAAAAGACGGCGTCGTAACTTTCGCGGTCCGCGTGCAGCCGCGCGCCAGCCGCAATGAAATCGCCGGCGAATATCAGGACGCTCTGAAAATCCGCCTCACCTCTCCCCCGGTCGATGACCGCGCCAACGAGGCTCTGCGCAAGCTGCTGGCATCTCGTTTGAAAGTGCCGCTGGCGGCTGTTAGAATCGCGGCGGGCGAGCACAGCCGCACCAAGCGCGTCGAAATTCGCGGCGTGACCCCGGAAATGATCCGAGCGCTGGCGATTTAACTCAGGCCGGCCCGAGAAGTTCCTGAAGCTGTCCACCTATGCCCGACATCGCAGCCATCCAGAGCGCCCTCGCCGAACATAAAATCGACGCCTGGCTGTTCTACGATATCCTGCACCGCGATCCCATCGCCTATCGCGTCCTGGGCCTGGATCACGCATTGGCCAAGCGCCGCTGGTTTTACATGATCCCCGCGAAGGGCGCGCCGCGAAAGCTCGTCCACCGCATCGAGGCCGGCGCTCTCGATTCGCTCCCTGGCGAAAAAATGGTTTATGCCGCCGCCGGCGAACTTGAAAAAAATCTAAAAAAACTCATCGGCCGCGCGAAAAAAGTGGCCATGCAGTATTCCCCCAACAACCAGATTCCATATATCTCCCTGGTGGATGCCGGAACCGTGGAGCTTATCAGCGCCCAAGGCTGCAAAGTGGTGAGTTCCGCCGACCTGGTCCAGCAATTCGAGGCCGTCTGGTCGCCCGCGCAGCTGGAATCGCATCGCATCGCCGGCCGCGCGATCGACACGATTACCGAGGCGGCCTTCACCGAAGCCGCGCGCCGCGTTCGCGCAAAAGAAATTTTCACCGAATACGACCTGCAGCAATGGATGTTCGCGCAATTCCGCGCGAATGGCGTGGTTTCCGATTCCGCTCCCATTGTCGCCGTCGGCCCGCACTCGGGCGATCCGCATTATGAGCCCATGCCGCAAGGCTCCGCGCAGGTTCGTGAGGGCGATCTGCTTCTGCTCGACGTATGGGGAAAAACGGCAGCGCCCGGCAGCGTCTACTATGACATCACCTGGGTCGGATATCTGGGCGCGAAAGTTCCCGCAAAGTATGCGAAAATTTTCACGATCGTCCGCGACGCCCGCGACGCGGCCGTCGATTTCGTTCTGAAAAACGTGAAGGCAGGCCGCGCCATCGAAGGCTGGCAGGTGGACCGCGCCGCGCGCGATGTGATTCGCAGGGCCGGATACGCCGACCGCTTCGTCCATCGCACCGGCCACAACATCGGCCAGGAAGTCCACGGCACCGGAGCGAACATGGATAACTTGGAGACGCGCGACGTCCGCCGCGTCATTCCGCGCACCTGTTTTTCCGTCGAACCCGGAATCTATCTCCCCGAGTTCGGCATCCGCAGCGAGGTGGATGTCTACGTCGCCGACGGCCGCGCCGAAGTGACCGGCCCGGCCCAGACCGGAATTCTCCCGCTGTTGCAGTAGGGACGTGGATTTTTGCAAGCTATTGCGCAAGTAATCTTTGTTGGTCGTGGCTTTAGCCACGACATATATGGTTGCAGTTGAATTTGGCTTCAACCGCTGGCGGATTTGAATTGGGGCACTCACACACACTCGTTAACCCATGGCGGCTCGTCGAATTTGAATGTCGACCACATTTGAGATGGTTTTAGATCGAGGAAGGGAAGCGGTACCCAGCGATGCCCAAGGACACCATGGCCGACGAATCAATCCATAAGGACGCACCTGCCGGAAACGTGGCCCTCGGCGCCGTGGTCGCGCTAGCGGGCTGGGCCGTTCCCGGCCTGGGCCACCTGATCCTGCGCAAGTGGAGCAAGGCCGCCTTCTATTTTCTTTGTGTAGGTGGGCTTGCCTGCGTGGGCCTGCTGATGCGCGGAGGCGTTTTCGCGCCGGGTTCGGAAGACCTGTTTGACCGCCTCGGATTCTTTGCAGACATCGGCACCGGAGCGTTCTATTTTCTGGCGCGCATGATCCAGACGGCTGGCCCGGACGTAGCCCATGCCACCGGCGACTACGGCACGCGCATGTTTGCCGCCGCCGGCATGATCAACCTCCTCACGGTTCTGGAAGCATACGAAATCGGTCGCGGCAGGAGGACCTAATTGAGCTCCCTGTTCGGCAATTTCACTCATTTTGACGCATTGGTTTTCTTCGCCATCACCGTTTCCGTGACGTTCGCATTTCTCTCCAAGCGCGGCGCCCTGGAGCGCTTGAAGTACGTCGCCTGGGCCTTCCTTGCCTTCTTGCTCGTGGCTGTCGGCATCGGCTGGCTGATGCTCCCCTTCTCGCGGTAGCCGCTTCTCGCACCTCGCCCCAACCCCGTGTTTGACAGTTTTTTCCGCCCGATGCTACAGTGAATTACGCGAAGCCGAGGTAGCTCAGTTGGTAGAGCAGTCGATTCGTAATCGACAGGTCCCCGGTTCAAGTCCGGGCCTCGGCTCCATCTTTTTTTCACCATGTTGAGATTCAAGGACAGGCAACTCGATAGGTACGCAAGCCCATCCATGTATGCGTGCGGGTGTAGCAGGTGCCTTTTCGCCTATAATTCTTAAGGCCGGCAATTTTGACCCCTGCGGTGCCCTTTGAAAGCGCGGAGACCGAGGCAAACTTCAATATGAAAAGCGCTGCCACAGCCGTCCTGTGCGGGATCGCCATTTGCGGAGGCATCTCTGTTCCCGGTCATCTCATGGCGCAAGCCGCTCCCGGGCCGCTTTCCGTACCGCAACAGTCTCCGTCTCCGCGCCCAAAGCCCGCAGCCGCCAAACCCAAGCCGCCGGAAATTCCTCCACGGACGACTCTCGCGGGCGAATGGAAGCTCAATCGCGATGAAAGCGACGATCTGCGCACAAAGATCCAGGATTCGCGCGGCAAAAAAGCAGGGAGCACCGGGGGCAGCGGCAATGGCGGAGGCAATCCCGGCGGCGGGTACCCCGGCGGCGGAGGCTATCCTGGTGGCGGTGGTTACCCGGGTGGCGGAGGCTACCCCGGCGGAGGCTATCCGGGCGGTGGCGGCTATCCCGGTGGCGGTTATCCTGGCGGAGGTTATCCGGATGATGGTCAAGTCAGCCGGCGAGACGCGGAAACCGACGAAAGGCTCGAACAATTAATTCGCCCTCCCACCTCCTTGACCTTCACGCTCAACAGCGCGGAAGTCGACATGACCGACGATCATTACACCAAGATGGTCTTCTATACCGACGGCCGGAAGCTGCAAAAACAAAAGGACAGCAGCAATCAGGAAATCGCCGCGCGCTGGGAAGGCACCCGCCTGGTCACGGACGAGAAGACTCAACAAGGTTCGCCAATGACCCGCACCTTCGAGCTGTCGTCGGACGGCCGCCAGTTTTTTGAGACCGTGCACGTCGACCGCGGCAAATCCAAGGGCTTGCTCGTTATCCGTTTCGTTTATGACGCCTTCGCGCCCGCCATGCAAACCGGCCCCGATAATGATCCCAACCGGCCCGTGCTAAAGAGAAAAGCCGACACGGGCAACGCCACCCCAGCCGCTCCAGGATCAGGCGCCGATCCGTCCGCCGATTCGACCCCGCCCGCGCAGAAGCGCCCCGCGGACACAGGCGCAAACACTGCTCCATCTTCATCCCCCGATCCGAATCAGCCGGTGATGCGCAGGCGGACCGACAGCGGCAACAGCTCATCCCAATGACGGCAGCGAAAAATAATTTCAAGCGCCGCCTCGTGGCGGGTTTGTTCCCCTTTGTTTTTCTCGCATTTTTCCCGTGCATCTCCGCGCGGGCCCAGGACCAGGGGAATGACCAGGGTTCCGGCGCCATCCGCGTGAACGTAAACCTGGTCGATTTAGACGCCACCGTAAAAACCAAAGACGGCCGCATCATGGACGGCCTGAAAAAAGAGGATTTCGAGGTTCGCGAGGACGGTGTCGCCAAAAAAATTGAATTGTTCAGCCGTGACGAGCTGCCCCTGCGCGTAGCGCTGGTTCTGGATCTGAGCGATTCCATCGAACCGTTTCTCGGCCCGCTGCGCGATGCCGCCACCACCACTCTTTCCGCGCTCAAGCCCGAGGACGAAGTCGCCCTGTTCACATTTTCCACCGAAGCCCAGCTGAACCTCCCGCTCACACTGGACAAAACCAAAATCGCCGATCAGATCGGCTCTTTCCGCACCGGCGGCGCCACCAACATCAACGACGGCATTTTCGTGGCCTCCGAATACTTGCTCAAAAACGCGCCCAAGGGCCGCCGCGTCATTATCCTGATCAGCGACGACGTGGGCACCGATGCAGGCGGTCAAGGCACGCGCGACATCGTCACCGAAACGCTCGCCGCCGATGCCTCCGTCTACAACCTGAAAATCCCCGGCTACAATCCCCCGGGCACGCTGTTCTACGCCGGAATGATCCCTGGGCTTGTCGACATCCGTAAAGTCACCGACCAGACCGGCGGCGAAATCTTCGACGTCCATGACGTCGGCAGCCTCGACGCCGTTTTCCAGGCCCTCATCCACCGCATCAAGACGCGCTACACCCTCGGCTATTACACCACCGCAAACGGAGCCGAAGGCAAGCCCCACAAACTGGAAGTCCGCCTCTCCCCCTCTTTCGGCAAAAAAGGCCGCGATTACACCATCCTCGCCAAGACTAGCTACTATTTCCGCTGAAATCCCGCAGTACACCAATTCTCAAAACCCGTACGCCGTCAGCAGAACACCACCCTGGCGAGCCGTTCCCGGTTTTCGTAGCGCCGGCGTCCCGCCGGCAGGTTTTTCCGTTCTCCGCAAAAACAAAAAATAGCCGGCGAGACGCCGGCGCTACAAAGCGCCCCCTCCGCAAATCTCCCCAAAAAGCGAAAACCCGCGATTAAGTGTAGAATCACTGCGTACCACCCGGCAGCGGCCGCAGTCGCCCGCCGCCGAACTCAGGATCCGTTTTCTCCGGGAGTCATCCAGTTTTTCCGGCTTCCCCGTCGAAGCGATTCATCAGAAGTTCTTCCGACGTGGTGGGCTGGCCTCCAGCCCGGAAAGGAACCCCTCCCATGGCCGACGTGCACACACTGAATCCCATTCGTATCGATGATTCCAATAATCCTCTCTCCCGCGACGAGCAGCGCAAAATGGACGCCTACTGGCGGGCCGCCAACTATCTTTCGGTGGGCCAAATTTATCTCTACGCCAACGCCATGCTCCGCGAACCACTTTCCATTAAGCACATCAAGCCGCGCCTGCTCGGCCATTGGGGCACCACGCCCGGACTGAATTTCATCTACGTCCATTTCAACCGCATCATCCGCAAATTTGACCTGAACGCCATCTACGTCGCCGGCCCCGGTCACGGCGGCCCCGGCCTCGTCGCCAACACCTATCTGGAAGGCACCTACACCGAGTTCTATCCGAACATCGCGCAATCCGAACAGGGCATGGACCGCCTGTTCAAGCAGTTTTCTTTCCCCGGAGGAATTCCCAGCCACGCCGCGCCAGAAACTCCGGGATCGATTCACGAGGGCGGGGAACTGGGCTATTCCATCGCGCATGCTTACGGCGCCGCTTACGACAATCCCGATCTGCTTGTCTGCTGCGTGGTAGGCGACGGCGAAGCCGAAACCGGCGCGCTCGCCGCCAGCTGGCACTCCAATAAATTCCTCAACCCCGCGCGCGACGGAGCCGTACTCCCCATCCTCCACCTGAACGGCTACAA
This sequence comes from Terriglobia bacterium, assembly GCA_020073375.1. Taxonomy (GTDB): domain Bacteria; phylum Acidobacteriota; class Terriglobia; order Acidiferrales; family UBA7541; genus Palsa-360. The sequence goes on from JAIQFG010000010.1 coordinate 45,243, forward strand.
GATCGCCAATCCCACCATCCTCGGCCGCATGACCGACGAGGAGCTTGCGCAACTTTTTGCCGGTTACGGTTATGCGCCCTACTTTATCGAAGGCCACGATCCCGACGTCATGCACCCGCTCATGGCCGCTACGCTCGACGCCATCGTCGCGGAAATCCGGGCCATCCAGCACAAAGCGCGCCTGCAGAGTAATACAGATCGCCCCTTGTGGCCCATGATCGTCCTGCGCACGCCAAAAGGCTGGACGGGTCCGAAATTCGTGGATGGCAAGCCGGTCGAAAATACCTGGCGCGCCCACCAGGTGCCTTTATCCGAACTTGCGTCGAAGCCCGAGCACATCCAGCAGCTCGAGGAATGGATGAAGAGCTACCGCCCCGAGGAACTTTTCGACGGTAATGGAAAATTGATTGCCGAACTCGCCTCCCTCGCCCCCGAAGGCACTCGCCGCATGGGCGCCAATCCCCACGCCAACGGCGGAATCCTGCTCCGCGAACTGGTCATGCCCGACTTCCGCGATTACCAGGTGCACGTCGTAAAGCCCGGGAACTCGATTGCCGAAGCCACGCGCGAGCTCGGAAAATTCCTGCGCGATGTCATGCGCCTGAACGCCGACGCAAAAAATTTCCGCGTCTTCGGCCCGGACGAAACCGAGTCCAACCGTCTCACCGCAATCTATGAAGCCACCGGAAAAGTCACCATGGAGCCGATGCTCGCCACCGATGAAAATCTTTCCCGCGACGGCCGCGTCATGGAAGTCCTCAGCGAGCACATGTGCCAGGGCTGGCTCGAAGGCTACCTGCTCACCGGCCGCCACGGCTTTTTCTCCTGCTACGAAGCCTTTATTCACATCGTCGACTCCATGTTCAACCAACACGCCAAATGGCTGAAGGTCACCAACGAAATTCCGTGGCGCCGTCCCATCGCCTCGCTCAACTACCTGCTGACCTCTCACGTCTGGCGCCAGGACCACAACGGCTTCACGCATCAGGACCCCGGTTTCATCGATCTCGTGGTCAACAAAAAAGCCGACGTCGTCCGCGTCTATCTCCCACCCGACACCAACACGCTTCTCTCGGTTGCCGATCATTGCCTGCGCAGCCGCCATTACGTTAACGTCATCGTCGCCGGCAAGCAGCCCGCTCTTCAATATCTGGACATGGCTTCCGCCATCCAGCATTGCGCCGCGGGCATCGGCATCTGGAATTGGGCCAGCAACGATCAGGGCGCCGAGCCCGACGTCGTCGTCGCCAGCGCCGGAGACATCCCCACGCTGGAGGCCCTGGCCGCCGTGGACCTGCTCCGCCAGCATTTCCCAGACCTGCGCATCCGCTTCGTCAACGTCGTGGACCTGATGACCCTGCAACCCGCCAGCGAACATCCCCACGGCCTCGCCGACACTGAGTTCGATTCGATGTTCACCACCGACAAGCCCATCATCTTCGCCTATCACGGCTACCCCTGGCTCATCCACCGTCTCACCTATCGCCGCCGCAATCATGAAAATCTGCACGTCCGCGGCTACAAGGAAGAGGGCACCACCACCACGCCTTTCGACATGACCGTGTTGAACGACATGGACCGCTTCCACCTCGCCGCCGACGTCGTCGACCGCGTCCCGCGCCTGCAGCGCGTCGGCGCCCATTTTAAGCAATTCCTCCGCGACAAACTCATCGACCACAAACAATACATCCACGAATTCGGCGACGACATGCCCGAAATCAAGGACTGGAAGTGGCCGCACTAAGCCGTGATTCGTGATTTGTGACTTGCAATTCATGTTTCATGACTCGTGATTCGTGATTTGTAACTAGAAGCCGTCTCATAAATAATCTTTGCGGGTCGCGGCTTCAGCCGCGACATCCAGCCCCCTCAAATAGAGAGGCTTTAGCCCCTGGCGGGCCGTCGAGCTGGAAACCCTGGCAATTTATGAGATGGCTTCTGGAGATTCCTAATCTGCGATTCGTGATTCGTAACTTGCGATTCGCGATTTGTGACTCGCGCTTCGTGACTTGCGACTCGCGATCTGCACCTCATGCTTCGTGACTTGCGACTCGTGATTTGTGACTCGCGGTTCCTGACTTGCGCCTCGTAATTCCTAATTCGCTTGCCTCGTCGTGCCAGGTCACCCGAAAGATGGCGGGTGACTGGTGACCGGTGAAGGCCTGCTCAAGAGTCCGGGGCTGAAAGCGCCGAGGGTGACTAGCCCAGGGCAACGCCCTGGGTCACCGTACCGACCCATCAATTCGCGCCCTGAAGGGGCGCGAGGGCTCATCCCCCATCGCGCAGGACATTCCAATGCTCCGAATGTTCCATTCTGAAACATGCCCCGCAATCCCTCATCGCCCCAAACATTTTCCCCACAACTATCCCTCTGTACAGTTGCCCCCTTCGCAGTCTTCCGACTATCCTCGCTTCGTTGTGAGATTCCCGCCGCCGAATCCGCGCGCCGCGACTCCTCGCATTCGTTCACGTCGGAGGCAAAATGATCGTCATATCGTTGGTATTGCTCATAGCCGTAATGGGATTTTACTGCGCAACCCGTGGCATCTTCGCCGCGGTGGATTCCTCCGCGGGTCCCCCTGGATCGAGATTTGTTACCTGCCCGGAAACCGCCAAGCCCGCCGTTGTGTCCGTGGCCGTGGGAACGATGTCTCCCGCTGGCTACCGCGTCCTGGACCGAATGAGGCTCGGCGAATGCTCGCGCTGGCCCATGCGCCAGGAGTGTTCGCAAAGCTGTATCAAACAACTCGAATAGCGCTAAAGAATGGAACCGGCAATCCACCCGCGTGAGCAACTGAGGGAACGCCGCGGAAAAACTTAAAAGTTGGCATTCCGAGGCATGCACTTCGCCGAGGAATTTCTCCTCATTTTTGAGTTCTAAACCCGATGCGATCCCTTGCCGAGCCTATCCCGGCCTCTCAAGGGATTCCGCCGCACACAAAATCAAAGCCGCCCCCGCAACACCCTACGCCTCAACCTCCACCGAATTCTCATCCGTCAGCTTGAACTGTTCGACCAGCCCCCGCAGCTGCGTGGACATCTGCGCGAGCTGCTGCGCGGCCTTCATCGATTCATGCGCGCTGGACGACGTGCCTTGCGCCGCCTGCGCCACTCCCGCGATGTTTTGGGAAATTTCCGTTGACCGCGTCGCGGCTTCCGTCACGTTGCGCGACATCTCGTCGGTCGTCGCGCTCTGCTCCTGCACGGCCGCGGCGATCACGGCGGAAAACTCGTTGAGCCGCCCGATCACTCCTCCAATCGCGCCGATCGCGTCGATGGCTCCCTTCGTGTCCCTCTGGATGGTCGCGATTTTTTGGCTGATGTCCTCGGTCGCTCGCGCCGTCTGCTTGGCCAGTTCTTTCACTTCGGTCGCCACCACCGCAAATCCCTTGCCCGCCTCCCCCGCTCGCGCCGCCTCGATGGTTGCGTTCAGCGCCAGTAAATTGGTTTGCTGCGCGATCGACGTGATCGCCTTGATCACTTTCCCGATTTCCTGGCTGGAGACCCCCAGTTGGGAAATGGTCGTATTCGTGTATTCCGCCGCTTTCACCGCTTCATCCGCCACGTGCGCCGACTCCGTCGCGCTCTTGGCGATATCCTGAATCGTCGTGCTCATCTGCTCGGCTCCGCTGGCCACCGATTGCAGGTTGCGATTCACCAAGTCCGTGGCCGAGAACACCACCGTCGCCTGCGCCGTGGTTTCCTCCGAATTGGCCGTGATCTGCTGGCTAGTGGCGGAGAATTCCTCGCTGGCGTGAGCCACCTGTCGTGCGTTCTCGGCCACAGTTGCGAGCATGACTCGCAATTTTTCTTGCATCGTGTTGAACGCCGCCGATAGCTCGCCCAGCTCGTCCTGGCTCCCAATCGCCAGTTCTTCGCCCGTCAAATCTCCTTCCGCGATGGCCTCGGCGCGCGTCAGCGCCGCGCGAATCCCGCCCGTGATCCACCGGCTCAAATATCCCGCCGCTACCAGCGCCAACACCAGCGCGATCAATCCCCAGGCGATCGTCCAGCGCTGCGTGAGTGTCGAGGATGCAGCCATGCGCGTTTGCACGGCCGTTGTGGATTTCGCCAGGGTGTTAACCAGCCCGTCGATCAGATTCGTGGGCGGACGGTCGCGCCCTTTCACCATCCTGTCGACCGTCGCGAAATCCTTGCCCTTGGATTCTATAAATACCTTCAACCCGGCGCGGTAGTCCTGGCCCAGCTGTTCGTGTGCCTTCAGAAAATCCGAAAGTGTGCGTTGCACTTCGCCATTTCCCGCTTCGCCTTCCAGCTCCGATTCATCCTCGCGCACCTGTCTTTCCAGTGAAAAAAACTCCTTCGAGTATTGGTCCAGGCTTGCCGGATCGCTCCCGCGCAGCAGAATGTCCTTCCACGCCTGCACCTGCTTCTTGAACGTCACCTGCAACTCCCGTGCCCGCGCCGCCTGCGCCACTTCATGCGAGAGCAAGGAATTGTATTCGGCCTCCCGGTTGGCTCCCTCCACAGTCGCGAAAACCACCGCCGCCATGGTGATCCCAACCGCCCCAAAGACCAGCAGATTGATTTTTGCCCTGATTTTCATAGGCACTCCGGGAAGTCGTCTCCCCACATCCAAGGTCGCGATTGATTTGATGGATGTAATATCGGCCCGGACGAGCCCGGGCTTTACAGTTTGACGAAAAAAAGTGAAATACTCATCCCTGGCTGCCTTTTATTGCCGGGGAACCCCCTTCGATTGAACCCTGTGGAATGCCGGAGTCCTAAGGAAGGGACGCGCGTGCAATACGGGCTCAAGGTTTGCTCCTCTGCCTGTCCAGCCGCGGGCCTCATGATTGGCGCGCGGCAATCCATATCGCTCCACCCGCGCCGCGGGGGCTCCGCCCGGCACATTTTAGATAAGACACACCCCTCGACTTGCCCGTTCCCGCCCCCCGTCCCCCGCCCGTATACTAAGAAAGTACCTACTTGCGAGGATGTTCCGTACTCCTTTATTTCAAGGTGCGATCTGACATGACCTCTCCAGCCGATAGGCGCGCAACCCCCCGGTTTCAAGCCAAACCGGGAAGTCAAATCAGTTACGGAGCGCAAGCCGCCGAAGTCCGCGATCTCAGCCTCGAGGGCGCTTTTGTTGCCGACCCAGACCCGCTCCCGGTCGGCTCCGAACTTGCCTTCACCCTCCGCGCTGGTGGCCAGGACATCATCCTGGACGGCATCGTCCGCCACGTCGAAACCGGAGTCGGCATGGGCATCCAGTTCATCAACGTCTCCGCCGTCTCCAAGCGCCGCCTCCGCATCTACATCGCCGGCCTGGTCCCCGCCCCCACCGAATACGTCAAAAGCTGACCGGAATTCCCCTTCGCGCTGCCATCCGAAGCACAACGCGTCGCTATGATGATGTCTCAAATAATTGAGCGTGGTGGATCGCGCGGCAAATGCGGATCGTGGGGCATGTGCGGCTGGTGCGGATAACGCTGCTGTCGCAAGTTACGCGGATCTCTCTGAAGGAACGGCCCATCACACCGATCCGCCGTCATTGCGAGGCAGGTTCATCGCCGAGGTATCTCTCTTCCGGTGTGACCCATCGAGCCAAAAGTATTTTTTCCAATCTCAAATCGCAAATTTCAAATCTCAATTCCCATAACCCCTCGCAGGAAAATCATCCCTGGCGCCCGAACCCACGCGCAAACTGGTGGAAAGAGCCGCCCAATTGAACCAGCGTCACCAGCCTTTCCCGCGCCCTGCCTGAATTATTTTTGATTTAATCCGTGTGAATCAGCGTGTATCCGTGGTTTCCAAGGTTCAGGCCTAAGCCCAGGTCAACTTCGCATAACGCTCAACAAGTTTCTTCGTCCCGTGATCCGAAAACCGCACCGTAAACTTCCGGTCCTCGTCCTCGCCCTCAACTCCAATGATCGTCCCCGCGCCATACGTCGCGTGCCGCACCCTCTGCCCGATCAGCGGATTGGCCGAGCCCGAGCGGCTCGCGCGCGGCGCGGAAGCCGGCCGCGTCCTGCTAGGCGTAGCGCTGGACGACATTCCCCCGCCATTCGCCCGCCGCATGCGCCTCGTGAACTCTTCCTCCGAATACGAATACTCCGGGTCCGGCTCATACCGCCGCGTTTCCCCCGCATCGGCCAGCGAACCCGCCGCCGTCTCAATCAATTCTCCCGGAATCTCCGCCAGAAATCGCGAAGGCAGCGACCCCGTCAGCCGTTCGGATCCGTACATTCGCCGGTATACCGCGCGCGTCAGCGTCAGCGTGTCCTTGGCCCTTGTCATCCCCACGTAGCACAGACGCCGCTCCTCCTCCAATTCCTCATTATCATTTTGCGACCGGCTGTGCGGAAAAATTCCTTCCTCCATCCCCGTCAAAAACACGTGCTCAAACTCCAGCCCCTTCGCGCTGTGCAGCGTCATCAGCGTGATCAACGCATCCTCATCGAAATTATCCGAATCGCTCACCAGCGCGGCGCGATCCAGAAAATCCGTCAGCGTTTCCCCGCGCTCGGCGCCCTCGGCCATGGCGTTCACCAGTTCGTTCAGATTGTCGGCGCGCGCGGTATCCTCGCTCGAATCGCGCTGCACCAGCATGTCCATGTACCCGCTGCGATTCAAAATCGACGTCAGCAATTCCGCGGGAGTCGCCGTGGCCGATTCCTGCTGCAAACCCTCGATCAGCGTCCGGAAATCTTTCAGCGGCGCGATAGCGCGCCCTGAGGACGCCCCCTCCAGCAATTTCCCCAGCGCCACCCACAGCGAAGCGTCCTGCTCCCGCGCGATCGCCGAAAGCGAATCCACGGTGGTCTTGCCGATCCCGCGCGGCGGCGTGTTAATCACGCGCAAGAATGCGATATCGTCGTCCGGAAATATCGCCAGCCGCGCATAAGCCAGTGCATCCTTTACTTCCGCGCGCTGGTAAAACGAAAACCCGCCCAGCATCCGGTAGCGCATCCCGCGCGCCCGCAGCGCCTCTTCAAACGCCCGCGATTGCGAATTCGTCCGGTACAGGATCGCCACATGCGCCGCCGGGTCGTCCGCATGCAGCACGCGGATCCGGTCGCCCACGTACTCGGCTTCGCCCTTGGAGTCCCGCGCCTCGAAAAATCCCAGCGTCGATCCCGCGCCCTTCGTCGTCTTCAGGAATTTTCCCAGCCGTCTCTTGTTGTTCGCCACCACGCCCGCCGCGGCGTCTAGGATGGTTTGCGTCGACCGGTAATTCTCCTCAAGCCGCACCACGCGCGCTCCCGGATAATCCTCGTCAAACCGCAAAATGTTTCCGATGTCCGCTCCGCGCCACCGGTAAATCGACTGGTCCTCGTCGCCCACCACGCACAAATTCCGCGATTCACCCACCAGCAGCCGCAGCAAATCGTATTGCACACGATTAGTATCTTGATATTCATCGACGTGAATGTACCGGAAACGCTTCTGCCAGTTCGCCCGCGCCTCCGGAAATTCCCGCAGCGCCTGCACCGCGCGCAGCAGCAGGTCGTCGAAATCCAGCGCCCCCGCCTTGCGCAGAATCTTCTCGTACGCCTCGTACACTTTCGACGCCGTCACGCCTAGCGGATCGTTCCGCCGCGCCGCTTCGCTCGCCACCTGCGCCGGAGTCATCGCGTGATTCTTCGCGAAGCTGATCCGCTCCAGCAGTCCGCGGATCTTCTCCCCCGGATCCTTCACATTAATCTGCTCCAGCGCCAGCTTCACTGCCGCCGTCTGGTCGTCCGCGTCGTAAATTTTGAAATCGCGCGGCAATCCCAGCCGCGGCGCCTCGCGCCGCAGCAGCCACGCCGAAAATGAATGAAACGTCCCGATCCACGGATCGTCAAACGCGAGCCCCTTGCGCACCAGCAGGTCGCGCACCCGTTCCTTCATCTGCCCCGCTGCCTTGTTTGTGAACGTCACCGCGAGAATGGCGCTCCCCGGCACGCCCTGATCGATCAAATGCGCGATCCGGTACGTAATCGCCCGCGTTTTTCCCGTCCCGGCCCCCGCCAGAATCAGCACGGGTCCTTCAATAGCCGTCGCAGCGTCGCGTTGCCCGGAATTCAATTCGTCAAGGAGTGTCATTTTGGGGAGTGGGCCCGTTAGAAACATCCATTCTATCCGACGAACACCGCTTCAGCAAATTCAGGTTTCCTCTTCTCTGTGTCCTCTGTGGACTTTCTCGGTGTTCTCTGTGTTAAGCCTTTGAATTTCCGGCCGCCAAGTGGAATGAACCAGCAGAAGGGAAGTGCCCGCTACCGCCCCGCCCCCAGATCAATCTCAAAAAAGAACAGCGCCTTCTTATCCGTCATGAACGACAAATCCGGAATATACAGGTGCGAATACCGAATGGCATTAAAATCGTGATTCACATCGAAAAACAAAAACCCGTGCGTCGTCGCATGTGGCGGCAAGATGTCGCTCGAAACCGCCACCGACCGCAGCAGCGTGTCCATCTCGTTCCAGGCCTTGCTCTTCCCCCCGCTGCTCCCGGAATTCGGAAACGGAAATGGCCGCCGCAGCTTCGGATTCGCCTCCGCTTTCAGCAGCGTGCGGTCCGCAACCTCTTCCGGCGATAGCGGTTCCAGTTGCTGCCGATCCACCCCCGGCAGCGAAACCACCAGCCGGATCGTATTCAGATCAATCCGAACCGGCGCATTCCCGTCGTTCTTGAAATACACGTCGATCGCCGCGATCCCCGCTCCAAACGGAGAATTTTTCCCGAACGGCGCCGTATAGCGTTCCGCCGTAACGTATGGATCGGCAACAATTGTCAGATCCTGGTGCGCGTCGCGCGTGCGCAGCGCCATCGGATCCACCGGCGCGCTTTGCGCGCGAGCTCCGAAGGGCATCAGCACCAGAACGGCAATAATCCGCAAGAACATCGGTTTTCCTAGGATGCAGTTTCCCGCCGCCGGGTTCGCCACAATTAGTATCACAGGACCCGCGCCGCCCCTATAATATCCGCTTTGCCGCCGCGCCCGCGCAATTTCGGGTTTTAGTTAATCGCCCTGCGATCGCTTCCCGCGATCAGGCGCCCGAAAATGTAGGGGCACGTCATGCCGTGCCACGGCGTTGCGCGCGTTCAAGGACATAAGGGATGTACCTGGTCTACAGCCTACTCACCGCCGCAGGCATGATCCTGCTCTCGCCGTACTTTCTCATGCGCGCACTCCTGCGCGGCAAGCGCCTCGACAACCTCCCCGAACGCATGGGCTGGAAATTCCCCTGCGAATTGCGCGAACATTCCGCGCCGCAGCCGCAGCGAAAGGCCATCTGGGTCCACGCCGTCTCCGTCGGCGAAGTCCTCGCCGCGCTTCCGCTTGCCAAACAGCTGAAAGACCGCTACCCCAACAACCGCCTGGTCATTTCCACAACCACCGCCACCGGCCAGGCGCTAGCCCGCGAGCGAATGAATTTCGCCGACGCGATTTTCTATTTCCCCCTCGATTGGACCGGCCCGGTCCGCCGCGCCATCCGCGCAGTGCAGCCCTCCGCTGTCCTCATCGTCGAAACCGAAATCTGGCCCAATTTCTTGCGCGAATGCCGCCGCGCATCCGTTCCCGTGGTTTTCGTCAACGGCCGCCTCTCCCCGCGCTCCTACAGCGGTTTTCTCCGTGCCCTCACCTACTCGGGCGGCCTGCTGCGCCCCTTCCTGAAAAGAATCCTGCATGACGCTTCGCTCTATCTCATGCAGGGCGCCGAAGACGCCGAACGCCTGATCGCCCTGGGCGCTCCCCCGGACCGCGTCCTCGTCACCGGAAATCTGAAATACGATCTCGCAGCGCCGCCCGCCAACGCACTCTCCTTTTGGCTGGCCCCGGAACTCGCGCGCGCCAATCGCGCCCCCATTCTGATCGCCGGCAGCGTCGTGGCCGGCGAAGAAAAAATGGTTCTCGCCGCCTTCGCCGCCGTCGAAAAAGAATTTCCCGACGCACTCCTGATCTTCGCTCCGCGCAAGCCCGATCAATTCAACAATGCCGCCGCGGCAATTTCGCAAACCGGCCGCACGCTGTTGCGCCGAAGCGAAATCGCCTTGAATGCCGCCCCGGCCGGCGCATTCGCGATTCCCGGCAATATTTTCTTGCTCGATAGCCTGGGCGAACTCGCCGCCCTCTACCGCCTGGCCGATGCCGTATTCGTCGGCGGTTCGCTCGTCCCCACCGGTGGCCACAATATTCTTGAACCGGCCGCATTCGGCAAAGTCCCGGTCTTCGGCCCCTATATGGACAATTTCCGCGAAATGGCCGCCGCATTTCTCCTCGCCGGCGCTTCCGTCCGCGTCTCCACCCCGCAGGAACTGGGCGAAGCCTGGCTGGTTTTGCTCCGCGATCCCCGGACCGCCGCGCACATGGGCGCCGCCGCCAAAGATTTGGTCGCGCGCAATCAAGGCGCGACCGAGCGCGTCCTGACCCAATTGGAAAAAGTCCTGACCACGCTCGGAGGCCTGTCATGAAGCCCTCCTCCGGATGGCTCGTGCTTCTGTGGCCGGTCTCCATCCTCTATTCCGTGCTCTCTCTCGCGCGCTCCTGGGCCTACACCCGCGGAATTTTCCGCGTGCGCAAACTTCCCGGAACCGTCATCAGCGTCGGAAACCTCACCGCCGGCGGAACCGGAAAAACCCCCATGGTCCTGTGGATCGCCGAACGCCTCGCCCTCCAGGGCAAGCACGCCGCGATCTTGACGCGCGGCTATCGCGGCACGCTCGACGCAAACGCAAAAGACGCGACCTCAAATGCCAAAGCCACTACCGCCGGCCTCCCCCAAAGCGACGAAGTCGCCATCCTCCGCGACCGCCTTGCCGGCCGCGTCCAGCTTGGCGTAGGCCCCGACCGCTTCAAAAACGGCGAAACCCTCGCGCGCCACGGCGTCGATTGGTTCGTCCTCGACGACGGCTTCCAGCACCGCAAACTCGCCCGCGACGCCGACATCGTCCTGCTTGACGCCACGGATCCCTTCGGCGGCGGCCGCACGCTCCCCTCGGGCCGCCTCCGCGAGCCGGTCTCCGCGCTGCGCCGCGCCGACCTTGTTGTCATCACGCGCAGCGTACAGGCCCCCGCCCCGGCCCTGGAAGCCGTCGTCCGCCGTCACACCCGTAGCCCGATTTTCTATGCCGCCACAAAATTTGTCAGCGTCTTGCGCGTGCCTCGCCTGGATGTCGCCTTGCCCCCCGCGGATTGGCCGTGCGCACGCTTCCTAGCCTTTTGCGCCATCGGAAATCCGCCCGCCTTTTTCGCAGACTTGCGCGCCTTGGAATTTCAGATCGCCGTAGAACGCAGCTTCCCCGACCATCACGTCTACACCCTGCAGGAAGCCGCCGAGTTGGAAAAAGCGGCGCAAGCCGCCGGCGCCGATGCGCTGCTCTGCACGGAAAAAGATGTCTGGAATCTCCGCCACGTCCAGTTCACCGCGCTACCGGTCTACTGCGCTCGCATTTCCTTTCAACTTCCGGAGAATTTCTGGGATGCTCTTCAGGAAGTCATCCATCGCCGTCAGTCAGGATCGCAGCCATGAAAATTCTGGTGCGCGCGCCAAACTGGGTGGGAGACGCCGTCATGTGTGTCCCCGCGCTCGAATCCCTGCGCGCCGCGCGCCCCGCGGATGAAATTTCCATCCTGGCGCGGCCCGTCGTCGCCGATCTTCTCGTCGGCCAGACTTTCGCCGACCGCATCATCGCCTACGAAAATCGTGGCCGTCACCGCGGCTGGCTCGGCAGGGAAGCGCTCATCCGCCAACTGCGCGCCGAAAACTTCGCCGCCGCCGTCCTGTTTCAAAATGCTTTTGAAGCCGCATGGCTCGCCTGGCGCTCCGGAATTCCCCAGCGCATCGGCTACGCCCGCGACGCCCGCAGCCCGCTCCTCACAAAATCCATCGCCGTCCCACAGCCCGGTGAAATCCCTCCCCATGAATCCCACTACTACCTGGAACTGCTCCGCCGCGCCGGCTGGATCGAGACCCGCGGCGAAATCAAACCCACCCGCCTGCTGATTTCGCCGGGAGCTGCCGTCGCCGCCGAATCCGCTCTCCGCAATGCCGGAGCAAAACCAAATTCCTGGCGCTGCGCCATCGCCCCCGGCGCCTCATACGGCGCCGCAAAATGCTGGCCCCCCGAGCGCTTCGCCTCTCTCGCCGACCGTCTCATTTCGGATTGCGGCGCCGATGTGATATTTTTTGGTTCGCCCAATGAGAAGGAAATTGCCGCGCGAATCCAGTCCAGCATGAAAAACCGCGCCATTTCCCTGGTGGGCGGGACCTCGATGCGGGAACTTGCGGCGTTGTTCTCCGCCTGTTCCATGTTTATCGGCAACGATTCCGGGGCCATGCACGTGGCTGCCGCCGCGGGCCTCCCCGTCATCGCGATTTTCGGCTCCACCGACCCGGAGGGCACTGCCCCTGTGACCAACAAATTTACTCTGATCCGCCAGGCGCCTTCCTGCAGTCCCTGCTTCCTCCGCCGCTGCCCGGTAGACCATCGCTGCATGACGCGCATCGCGGTGGATTCGGTTTTCACAGCCGCGCATTCCTTGCGCCTCGCCGCAAGCGAACCTCGTTCCGGGGGTGCCTCCGATGCCTGAGAAAAATCTCCTCCGCCCCGCCGTTTTTCTCGACCGCGACGGCACCATCTGTGAGGAAATGGGCTACGTCAATCACATCGACCGCTTGAAAATATTTCCATACGCCGCCGAATCCATCCGGCGCCTCAACGAGGCGGAAATTCCAGTCGTGGTCATCACCAATCAATCCGGTATTTCCCGGAATATTTTTCCCGAAACCCTGGTCCACCAGATTCACAAAAAAATGATCGCCGAACTCGCCTCCGGCGGCGCCTGGATCGACGCAATTTATTTTTGCCCGCACCGCAAGGAAGACGCCTGCGATTGCCGCAAGCCGCATCCCGGCCTGCTCCACCGCGCCGCGCGCGAACACGGCCTCGACCTGCAAAGATCCTGGGTGATTGGCGACCGCTACGCTGACGTCGAAATGGCCCACCGCGCCGGCGGACGCGGCATCCTGGTGATGACCGGCTACGGCAAGGGAGAGTACGAACTGCATCGCGAGCAATGGCCAATGCAACCCGATTCTCTGGCCGACAATCTAAGGGACGCGGTGCGTCTCATCGTAAACGAGGCTGGCGGCCTGCCGTCCGGCCATGACTGAAAGCTCTAGGGAAGCCGCCGAGAAAGCCGCGGGGCAACCCGCTTCGGAAAGCGGCGAGCGTTTCCTCGTGGTACGGCTCACGGCGCTGGGCGACATCCTGCACACGCTCCCGGCCGTGGCCGCCTTGCGCGCCGCTCACCGCGCGGCTCGCATCGACTGGGTCGTCGAGCGCAAATGGGCGCCGGGCCTGGAGGGCAGCCCCGCGCTCGACGAAGTCATCCCCTACGAGCGCCGTTCGTGGTGGGGAGCCATCGAATGCGTGCAGCGGCTGCGCAGCAATCGCTACACCTGCGCCATCGATTTTCAGGGCCTGTACAAATCCTCGGTCCTGGCCGCGCTTTCCGGCGCGCCGCGCAGAATTGGTTTTGACCGTGCCTGGGCGCGCGAGCCCGGCGCCGCCATGCTCTATACCCGGCGCGTGACTCCCGCGGGACGCCACGTCGCGGAACTGAATTATTCCCTGGCCGAAGCCGCCGGAGCCTCGCGCCCTCCCGCGCCCGAATATCCGCTGCGCGTTCCCGCCGGTGGCGCGGCCTCGATCCGCGCGCGCCTGCAGGAGCGCAGCATCGGCCCGTACATCGTCGTCGCCCCGGCCGGAAGTTGGGGCGCCAAGTGCTGGCCGCCAGACCGTTACGGAGAATTTTGCCGTGAATTTGAAAACAGGAGCCCTTTGCGCGTGGTCGTCATCCACGGTCCTGGAGAAAAATCCATTGCCGAACAAGTCTGCCGCGCCGCCGCCCCCGCGCGCCCCGAAATCGTGCAAACCACGATCGAGGAATTGATGGGACTCCTGGCCCACGCAAAATGCCTGCTCGCCGCCGATTCCGGCCCGCTGCATTTGGCCGCCGCCCTGGGCACGCCCGTCGTCGGTCTCTACGGCCCCACCGATCCCGCGCGCAACGGCCCATTCGTCCCCGGCGCGATCGTCATCACCCAGGCCCGTCCCGATGAAATCAGCTACAAGCGCCGCACAACTTTCTCACCATCCATGTTGCGGATTAGCGTCCAGCAGGTTTTGGCGGCAGTGGAATCCGCCCTGAGGCCCCAAGCGTGAGCAACGGCACAAATTTCTGGATCCGCTGGCGCGTTCGCGTCGGATATCCTATCGCCTTCGCCGCGTTTTATTTCGCCCGCCCTCAATGGAAGTGGCTGGTATGCGGCGTAGCCATCGCGCTCCTGGGCCTTCTGGTCCGCGCCTACGCCGCCGGACACTTGCGCAAGCACGAACAGCTGGCCACCTCCGGCCCCTACGCCTTCACCAGAAATCCCTTGTACTTCGGCAGCGTGTTATTCGCTGCAGGATTTTCCGTAGCCAGCCACTCCTGGATTTCCGCCGCGCTGCTCGCCACCTACCTCGCCGTCTTTTATCCCGTAGTCATCCGCCGCGAACAAGGAGAACTCCAAACCCTCTACGGCGCGGCATTCCACGACTACGCTAAACGCGTCCCCGCCTTCTGGCCTCGCCTCACCCCCGCCCCATCCACCGGCGAACATTTTTCCTGGCAGCAATACCGCAAGAACCGCGAATATGAAGCCGCCATCGGCCTGGCCATCGCCATGTTAATCCTCTGCGCTATCATGTTAGTCCGCAAGTAGGACAGGCATCAGCCTGTCGGGTTTAGTCCTGCGAAAATTGTGAAGAGTGGCCACACTGAGCCCTGTCCGGCAATGTAATTCCCCGGAAGTCTTGCAATCAAAAAAAACCAAAGAAAAAAAACAAAATAAAAATTCCCCCCAAATCCGAAATCCGCCCGTTGCTACCGCCCCCCCTGCAAAAACGCGCTCACTTGCATCCCCCGCCCATCCGTCATCGCCGTAATCGCCCCGTCCCGGTCCGTCCGAAACACCCGCACCCCCGCCGCCTCCAGCCTCTCCACCACCTCCGGCGAAGGATGCCCGAATCCATTATCCCGCCCCACCGAAATCGCCGCATACGCCGGATGTGCCGCCTCCAAAAATTCCTCCGTCGTCGACGTCTTGCTCCCGTGATGCGCCACCTTCAAAAAATTCACCCTCACGTTCTGATTTTCCTCCAGAATTCTCCGTTCCGACGGCCGCTCCATGTCCCCCGCCAGCAGCATCGATTCCGTCCCGTCCGCCAGCCGCAGCACCAGCGAATCGTCGTTCTTCACCGCCGGCGAATCCTTCAAATCCTCCGGCGACAGCACCGCCCCGCTGGTGCCCTCGCCCTGAAACGAATCACCTCGCTCCAAATGCCGCACAATCACCCCGCGCTCGCGCGCCAGTGCAATAAGCCCCCGGTACGCCCCAATCTCAATGTCCCGTCCCACCCACAGTTCCCGCACTCGAAAATTATCCAGCACCGCCGGTAGCCCGCCCAGATGATCCAGGTGCGCATGAGTCAGCGCCACCACATCCAGCCGCTGAATCCCCCGCGACCACAAATACGGCGACACCACGTCCTCGCCCATGTCCATTCCCGAATGCATTCCCGCTTTGTAAAAATTTCCCGGATCGCCTCCGCCGTCCACCAGCATCGTCCGTCCGTCCGGATACGACACAAACAGGCTGTCCCCCTGCCCTACATCCAGAACGGTAACTTCCAGATTTTTCCCCGACAGCCGCGGCGCAAACGGATGCGTCGCTATCACCGCCGCCACGCACAGCAGCGGAACCAGCGCCCCTGCCTGCCACCACCCGCTCCGCCGCATCCGGATCGTCGCCGAAAGCGCAATCGCCAAGCCCACAAAAATCGCAATCACCGCCAGCGGCGGCCCCGGTATCCGGTAACTGGCCCGCTGCCAGTGCGCGAACCAATCCACTGAAACATTCAACGCGGAAAGCAACCATCCCAGCCCCTTCGCCAGAATTGCCGCCCCCGGCCGGAAAAATAGCGAAAGCCCCAGCGTGAAAAATCCCACCGGCACCGCCAGCCCTGTCAGCAGCACCGCGGGAATATTTGCGAACGGCCCGGCGAGAGTCACGCGATGAAAATAATAGGCCAGCGCCGGCAGCATCCCCAGTTGCAGGACCACGGAAATCACCACGAGCTCCCAAAAAAATAGCGCCGCGCGGCAAGGCGAAGCGAGCAGCCCGGCTCCCCATCGCCACGCAAATCCCGGCATTCGCCGCGAAATCCAATCTCCCGCCGCGCGCATTTCAATTCGGAATTGAATCACGTGCGGTTCATGCGCCGCATCGCGCGTCACGTCCGTCAAATGCCTCAGTCCGTGCAGATACGGCTGGCTGGTCTGGTCGATCCACGGCACGCCCACTGCCCCGATGATCCCGACCGCCGAATACGACAGCAGAAAACTCGCATCCATAATTTCCGAAGGCCGCGCCGCCAGAATCACTAGCGCTGAAAGCGCCGCCATATTCACCAGATCCATCCGCCGGAACAGCAGTTGCCCGCAAAGATAAAGCGCCGCCATCAGCGCGGCGCGCAGCACCGGCGGCCGGTCCTCCACCACCCCAACATACGAGACCAGCACGATGAGCGTGGAAATGGTTCCCAAAAACAAGCCGATGCGCAGCCGCCGCCCCGCCCAGATGAAAAACGCGATCAGCGCCCCCACATGCAGCCCCGCCAGCACCAGCACGTGGTACACCCCCGTCTGCTGATACTCCACCGCGCGGTCGTGATCCACAAAACTGCGGTCCCCCAGCAGCATCGCCCGCGCCAGCGCCGCTTCGTCCGGCCGCGCCGAAAAAAGATCGTCCACCGATTGCAGCAACCGCCCGCGCGCCCGCGCCAGCCGCTCCGAAATTGTCAATTGCGGATGGTCGTCGAGTACCGTCAGCAGCGCCGCACTCCGCAGCGACCCCTGCAGCTCGATCCCCTGCAGCGCAAGATACGCCCGCTGATCGAAGCTCCCCGGATTTCCGAAATTGCGAATCGGCAGCGCGTGCACCAGCGCCTCCACCCGATCTCCGGCCCGCGCGGGAAGGGAATCGCCCACTGCCGCATCCTCCTGGTAGGCCGTCAGCCGCAACCCTCCGCTCACCGCGGTCACTCCGCCGGCGGCCTCCACTTCCTCCAGATTAATTTCGTACCGCGTCCCCCACGGCACCGCCATCGGATCGCTGCGCAAACGTCCGCGCCACCGCAGCGCCGTGCTCCCATCCAGCTTTCCGCTCTCGATCAACGTGCTTGCCAGATTCGCGGGCACAGCCGCGCGCTCCAGCCCCAGCGCCGCAAATCCCAGGCACACCCATATCCCCGCGATCAAAATCATCGCCGCCCATACCTGATCCAGCCGCAACAAAACAAACGCAGCAATCAGTGCCCCGAAAATGGAAAGAAGAAAAACAAGGGAAGGGAAATGCACGCGCTCGCCGAACCGGCTGAAGAGGAGTATTCCTCCCGCGAAAAACCCGGCCGGCCAGAGTGAGGGAAGCTTCATGTACGCCGCTTGAGCCGCACCAACACCTCCATATGATAGGTTTGTGGGAAAATGTCAAACAGATTAATATCCCGGATCTCGTACGGCCCCGGCGCTTCCGCCGTCCCCACCAGGCCAGCCAGATCGCGCGCCAGCGTTGCCGGATCGCACGAAAGATAATTCACGCGCCACGGCAAGAGCTTCTTCAGCCTCGTCAGCAGTTCCGGCTCGATCCCCGCGCGCGGCGGATCCAACACCACCAGGTCCGGCGTCTCATGCCAGTGGGCCAGAAACGCTTCCGCCGTCACATTGCGTGCCGCAGGTGATTTTCCCCCGCTCGCCTGCAAATTAATTTCCAGGTCCTTCGCCGCCGCCGGATTCGCCTCCACACCGATCACCCGCTCGAATCGCGACGTCAGCGGCACCGTGAACAATCCAACGCCCGCATACAAATCCAGCGCCAGCCTCCCCCGGCTGTCCCCCAGCACCGCTTCCACCAGCGCATTCACCAGAAACCGGTTTACCTGAAAAAACGAAAGATGCCCCACGCGGAATTGCGCCCCACCCGCCGAGTACGTCAAGAATCCCGGCCCAGACAACTCAAACGCGTCCGCCTTGCGGTCCTGCACCAGGATCGACTCCGCAAACGGAATCGCCTCCCGCAGCGCCGTCGCGATCGACTCCGCCGAGTCGGTCAATTTCTCCGCCGAAAGATTCAGCAGTATCTTTTCATCCGACGAATCCCCAAACGCCTCAATCTCATCGATCGCCGACAAAATACTGCTTTTCCAGATCAGCCCCCGTAACCGTTCGAGCGTCTCCGCCAGACGCGGCGAAAGTATCCCGCACTCATCCACCGCGATCAGCCGCGTACTCCCCGCCTCAAAATACCCGATCCCGGGATTTCCCGGAGCCGCGCCCGCCGCGTCCTGCTTGCCTCGCAATTTCCACTGCGCACGATTGCGATACCGAAACGCCGGCGAGACATGCGTCCCGATCGCCCCGGCCCACTGAATCCGCCCCGTGCGTCCCAGCGTCTCTCGCAAAATTTCCGTCTTGAACCGCACCTGCGCCTCGTACGGAATGTGCTGGTACTGGCATCCTCCGCATTTCCCAAAATGCGGGCACGCCGCCGCAATGCGCTCCGGCGATGCCTCGACGACCTGCCCCAGCCGCCCGCGCACGAATTTTTTCTTCCGGGAAATCGTCTCGATCCGGACCAGTTCCCCCGGCAGCACCAGCGGCACAAACACCGTCGCGCCATCCTGATGCCCCAGTCCATCGCCGCCATACACCAATTTTTCAATTCTGACTTCCATGTGTGTTCGCTTTCCGCTTCGGTAGGTGCGATTTGTTTCATCCGGAGATTTGCTTCATCCGGTGATCAAGGGCTCACTCTAAAATGACCTTTGTGGGTCGCGGCTTCAGCCGCGACATCCGGAATCCTGGCACCAAGGGCTTTAGCCCCTGGCCGCTCGCTGCCGCCAGGGCCAACCACGAATGAGAACACAACGTCTAATTTACCAAGAAAACTCACATCTGACTTTTGTAGCGCCCGCCTTAAGGCGGGCACTCTGGTGGGCCGCGGACGTCCGCCCAGCGGCGACTTTTGGAAGATCGCGTAAATGCCGATCCCTTGCGGATGCTCCTCAGGTCATATAGAACAAACTCAGGCGGGGAAGATTATATCTCTCCCACACTCGTTTCTGCATGTATTGCCGTTCCAGTTGCGAAAGCTGGGCCGCATTCATCTTCCGCCGGTAGGGAGCCAGCTGCCGGTCCAGTTCCCGCCGCACCTCCAGCAAAAATTCCTCCGGCGCGCTGGACGTCAATAGGCCCGTCAACTTTTCCTCCATCACCGTAAGCCTGCGTTCCAGGTCTTCCAGATCCAGCAATGCAGGCGAATCGATCAGCGGCAATAATTCCGCAATCCGCGCGCGCATCTCATCCAATCGTGCCGCCGTTTCCGGCTGCATCCCGCGCAGCGCCGCTACCTGCGCACCAATTTTCTCGCTGTTGCGCAAAAAAAACGCGCGCAGTTCGCTACGTGAAAAAGTTTCCCCCGCCTCCGCTGATTTCGCCGCCCCCGCCACAGGCCCCGTCCCCGCCGCTGTCTCTTTTTCTTCGTCCGCCGCTTCCAGCACCGCGTCCACGCAATACGCCAGGCTCTTCAACTGCTGTCCGCCCGCCGCCCGCCGCGAACGCGCGTAACTCTCAAACGCCCGGTCGATCCCTCGCAGCACCGCCGGCAGCGAAATCCCCGCCTTCTGCCAGGTCTCCACAATCGCCCAATCCAGCGGCGACACCAGCAGGTGCGCCCCGCGCTTTTGCCAGAAATATTCCTCAATCTCCGTAAAATAATTAAAGTAGTTGAACTCAGCCATCAGCTTGTCAGATTTTCCCGCCGCTGTTTCCAACAATTCTCACCCATTCCAATAACCCCGCCGCCCGTAACGTGTAGGGGCACGGCATTGCCGTGCCCGCCGCGCCCGATCCCATGCCCCCGCCATATTCGGCTGCCTTCTTGTAGGAAGTTATTCCGGGGATGATCTTTATGGGTCGCGGCTTCAGCCGCGACAACCAGAAGTCCGAAGCGCAAGGGCTTTAGCCCCTGGCGGCACGCCCGCCCCCCGCAGCAGACTGCAAGATCCTTCCCTGAGATTTCATGCTTGGGGCTTTCGCGCCTGCGCCGAAGCAACCTGCGGCGTGGCGCGTTTCGCCGCATGGTTACGCTCCCACACAATCCGCAATCCCTCCAGCGTCAAAAATTCATCCACAATTTCAATATGCCTGGACGCCCGCGCAATCAGCGGCGCCTGCCCGCCCGTGGCGATCACCCGCGCGTTCGCTCCGACGACGCTTTTGATCCGCTCGACGAGCCCGTCCACCATATCCGCATACCCGTAATAAAGCCCCGCCTGCAGCGACTGCATCGTGTTCGTCCCGATAATTTTCCCCGGGTCCTTGATCTCCACGCGGAACAGCCGCGCCGCCCGCGAAAACAACGCCTCCGCCGAAATCCCCATCCCCGGCGCCAGCACCCCGCCCATGTACTCCCCGCGCTCGGACACCACGTCGAAATTAATCGCCGTCCCGAAATCCACCACGATGCACGGCCCGCCGTACTTCGCAAACGCCGCCACGCTGTTCACGATCCGGTCCGCTCCCACTTCCTGCGGATTGTCGTACAACACCGGCATCCCGGTCTTGATCCCCGGTTCAATAAACAATGCCTTCACGTGAAAATACCGCTCGGACATTTCCGCCAGCGTCGCATTCAACGGCGGCACCACCGAACTGATAATTACATTGTGCACTGCCGCCGGGTCGATCCCCGCCAGCGTAAACAGATCGCGCGTCAGAATCCCATACTCATCCACCGTCTGGTCGCGCGCCGTCGTCAGCCTCCAGTGCGCCACCAGTTCCGCGTCGCGGAAAAATCCCAGCACCGTATTCGTGTTTCCCACGTCCAGCGCCAGCAGCATCAGTCCGCCTCGCTCAAGGTTCCCGCAATCACCGGCAAAATGCGCCCGTCGTCGCGCCGCACGCGCAGCAACCCGCCCGGTTCCAATCCATCGGTCGTGCCCGTATACGTTTCCGCCGCCGATTCGATCCGCACGCGTTTTCCCCGCGCGAAACTGGACACTTCCGAAACCCGCGCCACGATCGCTTCCGGCCCCTGGCTCAGAAATCGATTGTAGTATCTCTCCAGGTGCCGCAGCAACCGCGCCACGATCTCCACGCGCGAATGCACGCGCCCCGTTTCAATCCGCAGCGAAGTCGCGATCCCCGCAAGCCCCTCCGGCACGCGCTCGTGATTCACGTTGATCCCGATTCCCACCGCCACAAAATGGATCCGGTCCTGCTCCGCGTTCATCTCGGTCAGAATCCCGCAGAATTTCTTCTTCCCGAAAAGCAAATCGTTCGGCCACCGCAAATCCGGAGTGATTCCGGTCTCCTCGATAATCGCATCGCGCACCGCCAGGCCCGCTACCAGTGTGATCAGCGGTGCCTGCTGCGGCGCAATCATCGGACGCAGCAGCACGGTCATGTAAATCCCGTTCGTTTTTTCCGAGTGCCACGAGTGCCCCGCGCGCCCGCGCCCCGCCGTCTGCTCCTCGGCAATCACCACGGCCCCGTGCGCCTCGCCCGCTTCGCCCAGCCCCATCGCCACCGAATTGGTCGAATCCGTCTTGAAAAAATGATGAATCCGCTTCCCAAACGCCCCCGCCGCCAGCCTCTTCCGCAAAATCTTCGGCGCCAGAATGTCCGGCACGCGCTCGATCTGATATCCCGATCCCGAATGTCCCTTCACGTGCACCCCAAGCCCGCGCAGCTTGTCGATCCACCGCCACACCGTCGACCGCGTCACGCCAATCTCCCGCGCGATCTTCGCCCCGCTGATCACAATCATGGCGTTATCCGCCAGCAGCGCCAGCAGCGCATCAATGCGCCGGTCCGTAGTCCCAGGCAAACTAGTTTGGGCCATAAAAAGTAGGACAGGCTTCAGCCTGTCGGTCTTGATTTGTTCCGTGTGATGTCCAACCCAGACAGGCTGAAGCCTGTCCTACTGGAACGCGTCTTTCATAGTCGGAACGCATCCCCGTAGGCGCACGGCATTGCCGTGTCCCTACGATCCAGCGCCGGCACTCTTCTCCAACTGCCCCAGCCGCTCCTTCACCTTCTCAAACTCCGCCGTCCGCTCCGCAATCGTCGCTTCCAGCCCCTTCACAATATGCTCAGGCGCCCGGCTGCGAAACGTCTGGTCCTCAAACCGCTGCCGGTTGGATGCAATATTCTTCGCCAGCTGCTCCATCTCTTTCTGCAACCGCAAAATTTCCGCCGAAACGTCCACCCCCGCTTCGTGAGCCATGAACAACTCAAAATCTTTCGTCGATCGCACATTCCCTCTGGTCGAATCGAATGGCGCCTTCCCAAACGAAAGGGAACTAAGATTCGCGAGCCGCAGAATCGTCTCGAGGCTGTTTCCCACCGTGGCCCGCGTCGCCGCCGAAGCGGGCGCAATCTCCACCGGCAGCTTCTTCTTCGGATCTAGCTTCATCTCCGCCCGAAGATTCCGCGCCGCCGTAATAATCTCCTGCAATAATGAAATCTGTTCCTCAGCCCCGGCATCGATCCGTTCCGCATGTGCCTCCGGAAACCGGTCCAGCGCAATCGACCGCGCCCCCGCCCGCTGCGGCAACTGGTGCCACAACTCCTCGGTAATAAACGGCATGAACGGATGCAGCAGCCGCAACGCGCTCTCAAACGCCGTAAATAAATTCTTCCACGTTGCCGCCGCCTTCGCGCGATCGGAAGAAGTCAGCTCCGGCTTCACCCACTCGATGTACCAGTCGCAGAAATCCCCCCAGAAGAAGTGATACACAACGTGCGCCGCCTCATGAAACCGGAAATGCTCTAGCGCATCGTTCACCTGCGCCGTGGCCCGCGCCAGGCGCGAAAAAATCCACCGGTCCGCCAGCGCCACCTCGCCGTTCACGGCATACGGCGCCGCCGCGCGCACCTCCGGCGAAGCCAGCGCCTCCAGCGTCTCCCCGCCTGCCGCCTCATACTTGTCCAGATTCAAGAACACAAATCGCGCCGCATTCCAGATCTTGTTCGCAAACGCCCGATAGCTCAGAATGCGCTCTTCCGACAGCACAATGTCGGTCCCCGGCGCCGCCATGCTCGCCAGCGTAAACCGCATCGCATCCGTCCCGAATTTCTCGTTCAGCATCACCGGATCGATGCCCGTCCCCTTGGACTTGGACATCTTCTGCCCCTCGGCATTGCGCACCAGCGAATGCAGGCATACCTGCCGGAAGGGAACTTGCCCGGTAAATTTCAATCCCATCATGATCATCCGCGCGACCCAGAAAAATAAAATGTCGTACCCGGTGATGAGCAAGCTCGTCGGATAGTATTTCTTGTAATCGGGAGAAGTTTGGTCCGGCCACCCCATGGTCGAAAACGGCCACAGCGCCGAGCTGAACCACGTCTCCAGCACATCCGGATCCTGCGTCAGCTTTGCCGAGCCGCACTTCGCGCACGACGTCGGAGTCGTCCGCGCCACAATAATTTCCTTGCACCCCTCGCAATACCACGCCGGAATCCGGTGCCCCCACCACAACTGCCGCGAAATGCACCAGTCGCGAATATTCCGCATCCACTCGAAATATTCCGTCCGCCGGTTCTCCGGCACAATTTCAATATCCCCGCGCTCCACCGCCGCGATCGCCGGCTCGGCCAGCGGCTTCATTTTCACGAACCACTGCGTCGACGCGCGCGGCTCGATAATCGTCCCGCACCTGTCGCACGTTCCCACCGCGTGCGCGTGATCCACGATTTTTTCCAGATACCCGCCCGCCTCCAGGTCCGCCACCACGCGCTTGCGCGCCTCAAACCGGTCGAGCCCCGCGTACACCCCCGCCGCCGCGCTCATCTTCGCGTCGTCGGTCATCACGTCAATCTCCGGCAGATTGTGCCGCCGTCCGATTTCAAAGTCGTTCGGATCGTGCGCCGGAGTGACCTTCACCGCCCCCGTCCCGAATTCGCGGTCCACCACGAAATCGTCCACCACGGGAATCTCGCGATTCATCAGAGGCAAAAGCAACTTCTTCCCGATCAAATGCTGGTACCGCGGATCGCTCGGATGCACCGCGACGGCCGTATCCCCCAGCATCGTTTCCGGCCGCGTCGTCGCCACAATTACGCTTTCGTTCGATCCCGCCACCGGATACCGCACGTGCCACAGGTGCCCCTGCCGCTCCTCGTGCACCGTTTCCAGATCGCTGATCGCCGTGCGGCATTGCGGGCACCAGTTCACGATGTAATGCCCGCGATAAATCAGCCCATCCTCGTACAGCCGCACGAACACTTCCGTCACCGCGCGCGACAACTCCGGCGAAAGCGTGAACCGCTCCCTGGTCCAGTCGCAGCTCTCGCCCAGCTGCAGCATCTGCCGCGTGATCGTTCCACCCGATTCTTCCTTCCACTCCCACACCTTCTTCTCAAACGCTTCCCGCCCCAGGTCGCGATAGTTGATCCCCTGCGCTGCCAGCTGACGCACCACCACGCGCTGCGTCGAAATCCCCGCATGATCGGTCCCCGGCAGATACAACGTGTTAAAACCCTGCATCCTCCGCCACCGCGTCAGGATATCGATCTCCGTGTGATCGAGCATGTGCCCGATGTGCAGCGACCCGGTCACGTTCGGCGGCGGAATCACGATGGAAAACACCGGCCCCGGCGCATTCACGTCCGCGCGGAACAATTTTTCTTCCGCCCAGAATTTCGCCCAGCGCTGCTCGATCTGTTGCGGCTCGTAAGCCTTCGGAATTTCTCTCGCCATGTGATTGAAACCTGATCCTCGCACCGCGCCCGCCCGCATCCGCGCAAGCGCCTGCAGCCTTCACCCCTGGATTGAATG
Organism: Terriglobia bacterium; assembly: GCA_020073375.1. Classification (GTDB taxonomy): domain Bacteria; phylum Acidobacteriota; class Terriglobia; order Acidiferrales; family UBA7541; genus Palsa-360. The sequence continues at coordinate 70,146 of JAIQFG010000010.1, forward strand.
AATTACTATACGAAGCCCGGCGCACACGGTCAAATCCCCGCTCCGCCCCAGCATGGATTAATGATCAAGCAGAAGAAAAACCAAGTAGCACAGCCGCTCCCGGCTGTGTTCTTTCATCCCCCGGAACCCCGCCACAAATGCACCGCCACCGGCAAATTCCGCGCAGTCGGAAGTAATTGCCCTTCAAATAAATGGAAATAGAAAGTGTTCCAGAATAAAGCCGAGGAAATTGCCCCGTTACTGTTTCTTGATCTCCCGCTGCACCAGCGCCTCCACGATCGGCCGCAAAAATTCCTTAGTGATGATCTCCACCACCTGCGGCCGCATCTTGTCCAGCACCTTCTGCACCACGGCTTCCACCAGCGCAGGATCCGCCGAAGCATTCCTTGCCGCTGCGGCCGGAGCCGCCAGCGCCGCCTGAAGCGTCTTGACCACAACCGGTTCGACCGCCGCCTGATTCGTAGCCGCCGGTTCAACAGCGCCCGATTTAGGCGCACCCGGCGCAACGCTCGCCGCGGGCGCAATTTTCCCCGCGACGCTAGATTCAACCGCCCCGTTCGCCGCCGTCCCAACCGTCGGTGCGGGCATCACGGCCTTCCCGGCCCGCTCCACCGCGTCCAGCTCCGCGTCTGCCGCGCTGTGGCTGGCATGAAGCATCGCCGCCAGATCTTCCCAATCGTGCTTGGGTATCGATCGCGCCGTGTCTTCCACGCTTTGCTTGGCCGCGCCTCGTTCGGGCGCCGTTTGCTGCGCCGCGTTCGTTACCGCCGCCGGAAGCGAAGGCTGCGTCCTACTTGCCTCGTGCGCGGTGTCTTTTTCCTGCGTCTTGCTCGGGATTTTTTCCTCGGCCTGCACCGTAACCACAACCGGCACGGCCGCGGGGAGCGCTGCTTTCTCTACTTCCGGTTCCGGCAGGATCGCCGCCGGAGCAAGAATCTCCTGCGCTGCCGCCGGCTCAAGATCAATCGTATTCTTCGAGTCCGGAATCGGCTCGTCCCACCCGGGCGCGGGTTCCACCGGCTCTTCCACCTGGGGCGGGGGAACGGTAGCCATCCACTCGATCGGATTGGCGGCAAGCTCTTCGGCTTTTCCGGGCTGCACCGTGAGCGACGCCTGCGACGCCTGATCCAGTAAAATCGATCCCGACTCCACAACGCTTCCGCCCGGCTCTTCCTGCCCGTCGCGCACCAGTTCCAGCGGTTCGATGGGCTGCAGCATCGGCGCTTGTTCCCGCACTGACAGCGTGCTCTCCGGGCTCCAGTTGTGCATGTCCAGCGCCGCGGAATCGTCTACTTCCTCCGGCGCGGCCTCGCCTTCTGTCTCGGGAGAATCGTTTCGCCAGAAAATCGGATCGCCCAGCGTCGCGTCCCGCTGGCTGGTCAGAATCTGCTCGTCGTCCACGGGCTCAAGCTGTTCCGTCGCGGCCGCTCCGGAATTTCGCTCGGGCGTATCCAGCAGCTGCCCAAATGCCACGGGCCGGTCTCCGTCTTCAAACGCCGAACTGCTGATTGGCCGCAGCGGCTCTTCCTCCGCCGGCTCTTCGGAAATCTGCGGCGCAGGAGCTTCGCTCACGGCAACGGATTCGGATTTTGACACCGCAGCCGCCGCCGGCTTGGATGCCGACACCGCCACCAGCCTGTCGCCCATCGTCCGGTCCAGCAGCGATTTGATCATCGCGATCAGCGGGTCGGGGGGTACAAATGGTTTCTTGAGGATTCCGTCGGCGCCCACGCGCTGCGCCTCGCGCTCATCGAGCGGATCGAACGCTCCCACCAGCAGCACCACGGGGATTTGTTTGAATCGCGAATCTTTCTTGACGTACTCGCAAACTTCGTATCCGTTCCGCACCGGCATGAAAATATCCGCCAGCACCAGGTCCGGCGTCATTTCGCCCAGTTTGCGCACGGCCGCTTCGCCATTGCTCACCGCAATCACTTCCACACCAAGTTCCGCCAGCGCGAGCGCCACCGTCTTCTGGACGTTACTGTTGTCGTCGGCTACTAAAATCTTTGCCACGTCACGTCCTCCGAATTTCCCCTGGGAAGGATGGCCCGCGTGTTTGTCTCAATCACGCTGTCGGGGCGTTTCGCGTAAAAAATCCCGAATATTCCATGAGGCGGGTTCCGGAAACGATCCGCACCCGCACCTCATTCCTTGCGAGGACACAAATGTCCTCAGCTATTCGTAACATCCATAACAGAGTGAGTCAATAAAGACTGGCCGCCCATGTGTCGGAAGAAACTAGATTGCCCTTTCGTACAGGGTCCGGCACTAGAAAATGTTGCGCCCGCCTTCAGGCGGGCATCTTGCACCAATGCTCATGACCGCCCGGAGGCGGGCGCTCCACGCACTTGCCGACATAAGTTTTTTTGAACTCGAGGAGGACCTAGAAGGGAATTACTTTACGTATGCCTTTTTTCTTCTTGCTGGTCGATTCCTGGCTCTTGTCCGCGGGCGCCGCAGGCGTGGTCCCGGCCGCCGGCGCGGCATCGGTTGGAGCTGGATCCGCCGGCGCAGCGTCCGAAGCAGGCGCCTGCCCCGCCAGCGAATTCGCGCTCCCCGGCGTAATGGTTTCCACCGTCGCCGTATTCTCGCCGCCACCCACGCTCATCCCCGCGGGAGTCTGCTGCGGCCCAAAACTCAGCGTCTCATCGCCCGACTCGCTCGCTGGAGTCATCGTCGGATCGCCCGCGTGCGCCGCCGCGGAAATATCCGGCTTGGATCTCAGAAATCCGGTCGTCTTGCCGATCAATCCCGGCCGCGAACTTGCCGCATCCGCCTCATCCTTTTGCATCCGCGCCACCGCCGCCGGGTCGGCCGGAGGAATCGGCACTCCGAATTTCGTCAGCTTCGCCTTCGAGTCCGCCACCAGGTTCGATAGCGGATAGTCCTTCACAATCCTGCTGTAATACCGCGCCGCGATTTCATTGTGTTCCGACTTCTCGTAAATCTGCCCCAGCATCCAGTTCGCTTCGTCCGCCTGGCTGTAGAGCGGATACCGGTTGGTCAGTTCAATCAGCCGCGCTCCCGCCGCCTTGTAGCTCTCACGGATAAAATAAAACCGCGCCACCAGGAAATTTCCCTCCGCCAGCACTTCCTGCGTCTCGCGCAGACGCTGCTCGGCCACCGGACGCAACGGGCTGTTCGGATATTTTTCCAGGAAGGTCTGAAACTCCGCTTCCGCCTGCACCGCTTCGGCATGGTCGCGGTCCGGCTTTTCCATCTGCTTGTAATGCGCCATGGCGATCTGCATTTGCGCGTACGCCGCTTCGTCCAGGAAAGGGAAGAACGTCCGGAAGTCGGAATACTCCACGATCGATTGCTTCAGCCCCGCCGTGCCGCCTTCCTTGTAATAGGAATCGGCTATAGCGAGTTTCGCCTTGGCCAGGTATTCGCTGTCGGGATACGTATTGATGAGGGTTTGCAGCGCCAGCCGCCCGACCTGGTACCGCCCGTGCTTCAGGTCGTCGACCGATTTCGTGTACAGCACTTTGTCCGGCTCGGCGGAACCCCCCGCCGCCGGCGCCGTATTTTTCTTTCCCAGGCAGCCGCCCATCAGGGTTGCCGCCGCTATCAGGACCCACACCGCGCGGCGTTGTTTCAGCAAGTTTGCCTCATGCCTTTTGCGCCAGCGCTCCTCCGGCCATCCTTTTCAACGACCGGACCGCTTCGGCGATATCGGGGGTATGGAATATGGATGTGCCGGCGACCAGTATTTCCGCACCGGCTCGTACGAGTTCCGCCACGTTATCCGGACCGACTCCCCCATCCACCTCGATCCGGAAAGTATGATTATAGCTCTCGCGAATTCGTTTTAGCTCGCGAATTTTCCCCAGTGCTCCCGCGATAAATTTCTGCCCCCCAAATCCCGGATTCACCGACATCACCAGCACGTGATCCACGATCCCCAACACTTCCGAAAGCGCCGCCACAGGGGTCGCCGGATTGATCACCGCCCCAGGCTTGCATCCATGTTCCCGGATCAACGAAAGCGCCCGGTCCAGATGCGGCGTTGCTTCCTCGTGCACGGAAATCATGTCCGCCCCCGCCTCGGCAAACGCTGGAATGTACGTCTCCGGACTCTCGATCATCAGATGCACGTCCAGGGTCATCCGGGTTGCCTTCCGCAGCGAAGCCACCACCGGCACCCCGATCGAAATGTTCGGCACAAAATGCCCGTCCATCACATCGACATGCAGCATCTCCGCTCCGCCTCGTTCAACGGCGGCAATCCCATCTCCCAGGCATGCGAAGTTAGCGGCCAGAATGGAAGGAGCAATTTCCACAGGAAAATTCACGTGATCTCCGCGTCCATCTTACCAGAATCGCCAATCGCGTTGCAGCGCAACGCGGCCTTTAGTTAGGACAGACACTCTTGTCTGTCCCCGTTCACTGTTGCAACATACGGAAGGATAGACAAGAGTGTCTGTCCTACTGCGCCACCACCAATTCCACCGCCGTCTCCCCCATAATCTTCGACCCCTGCTCCGGCATCTGCTCGATCACGTCCCCCTTGGGCCACTGCGGCGAAGGCACATTCGTGATCTTGGAAATCTTGACGCCTCCCGACGATAGCAGCCGCTCCGCATCTCCCCACGGCATCCCCACCAGCCACGGCATCACAAACGCCGCCGCCGGAGCCGGCTCGGCCACCAGCAAATCCACCCGCGGCGTAGTGGCTTTCGTGCCCGAGGGCGGATCCTGCTGTAACACCCCGTCAAATGCGATCGATGGTGTCGAATACGAAGTCACTTCTCCCAGCTGCAGCCCCACCTGCAACAATTGAATCCGCGCCACGCGTAGCGACTCCCCCGTCATCGCCGGAATCGTCACGTTCTGCGGCCCCAGGCTCAGGACCACGTGCGCGTCCTGCGAAATCTTCATCGCTTCGCCCGCCGGAGGCGTCTGCCGCGCCACAGTGTTGACCGGATACGTGCTGTACACACGATCTACAATCTTCAGTTGCAGCCCGCGCCCCTGCAAAATTGCCTGCGCATCCGCCGACGATTTCCCCACCAGGTTCGGCATGTCCACCTGCCTCCCCTGAATCGCAAACCGCATGGCCATCACCGCGCTCAAAAACGCTGCCGCCGCCAGCACAAACACCAGCAGCCCCATGCGAAACAACCATTCAATCCGCTCGCGAAATGTCATCATCATCTCTTCAGCCAATCTATCACGCACGCACCCGCCTTCCAACCCTGATAAGGAGGGGGGTAGGTAGTAGGGAGTAGGAAACAGGGCAGCAGGGAAGCAGGGGAGCAGGGAAAAAAGTGAACAACGCGCACATGAATCCAATTTCAGTTCTCTCAAGTTTTTCTCTGTGCCCTCTGTGTCCTCCCTCCGTGTCCTCAGGGTTAAATCTTTGAATATTTAGACTCAAGCTCGAGCAACCACCCCCCCGAAGAACCCATCCGTCTCCTCCTCCCCCGGAAACGTCCGAAAAAATCCGTCCTCCCCCACAACCCGATCCACGCTCACCGATTCCTGCAGTACCCCCGCGATCGCCCCCCGAGCGCTAAGCAACTGATAAGTGCCGCCCGATTCTCGCAGCGCTTCCCCAATCACATCCTCATTCTCCTCCTGCTCCAGCGAACAAGTCGAATACACCAGCCTGCCTCCCACCGCCAGCCCCGCCAGCGCATTCCGCACCAGCAACACCTGCCGCCCATGCAGGTCCGCCAAGTCCTGCTCCCGAATCCGCCACCGAATTTCAGGATGCCGCGCCAGCGTCCCCGTCCCCGAACAAGGCGCATCCACTAAAATCCGATCGAATTTGTTTTCAAACGGCAGCGCCCGCGTTCCATCCACCACCATTGACTCCACATTGCGCAGCCCCGCCCCCTCAAACCGCTCCGCCATCGCCCGTACCCGGTTCGCATGAACATCCCCCGCAACCACATGTCCCCCAGTCCCCGCATCCATTGCAAACCGTAAAGTTTTTCCCCCAGGCGCCGCGCACAAATCCAACACCGAATTTCCTGCGGCAACACCCATCAGCCGCGCCACGCACTGAGACGCTTCATCCTGAATCGCCAGCCACCCGCGCCGCGCAACGTCGCTCTCCGACGGATTCCCGCCCTCCAAAATTACCGCATCCCGCAGCAGCCGCCCCGGACGCACCGCGCATCCCGATTTTTGCAACGCCGCCAGCGCCTCCTCCCGATGCTCCACTGCCGGAAAATATCCGGCAAGAGAGGGCACGCGATTGTTGGCCCCGAGCAAAGTTTCCGTCCGCGCCTCCCCGAACGCGCGCAGCCACCGCGCCACCATCCAAGTCGGATGCGAATGCAAAATCCCCAGCCGCTCCGCCGCAGGAAGTTCCGCAGGCAGCAGACCTGCCACAATCTCGGTAGCCGAACCCTTCGCCCCCGCTTCCTTCGCCGCCTTGCGCAACACCGCGTTCACCAGCGGCGCCGCCGACCGCTTCCGCGCGACCTTCACCAGCTCCACCGACTCATGCACCGCCGCCCGCGCCGGCACCCGCTCCAAAAAATAAAGCTGATAAGCCCCCAGCCGCAGCGCAATCCGCACTTCCACGTCCAATGATTTGCCGGCCTTCGCCAAATGCCGGTCCACCAGAAAATCCAGCAGCCGCTGCCACCGCAGCACGCCAAACGTCAATTCGGTCGCGAGCCCCGCATCCTCCCGCCTAACCGAACGCCCCAACGCCCCGCGCAGCGCCTCGTCCGCATACGCCCCCTGCTCCGCCACACGCACCAGCACCTCAAACGCAATTTTTCGCGCAATCGATACACTCATCGCCAACATGGAACCACACATCAGCAGAGAAGGGAAATCCCCTCTAGGAATTCCGCGCCACCCGTGTTAACCACCCAATGCTCAAATGCGTTATTACAGTGGCACAAAACGTGGAGAGTCGCAGGCAGCGCTAAATTTCTGCGCCTGCCAAAGGAGAGAAAATGCTCGCCAATCTATTTCTCGCAGCAATCCCCGCTGCCCATTCCCTATTACAGGCCACCACCGCTGCCGGTACCATGTCCGACGACCAGTTCAGCCAACAAATTGCCCTCGAAGCGGTCCGCCACAATCCGGCGAACGGCCTGGTCGGCATTCTCGTGCCCATCTCCCTGTTCGCCATGATCGCCGTCATCGCCTGGCTCGGCATGCGCCAGCGCCAGGCCCGCCTGCGCATCAAAGCCGAATTTCACAAACAGCTCCTCGATAAATTTTCCACCGGCCGCGAATTCGCCGATTTTCTCGAATCCAAAGGCAGCCAGCGATTCCTCGACGAACTCTGGTCGCAACGCACCAACTCCAATGAACGTTTCCTGCGTTTCGGCATCGTACTCAGCATGTTGGGCCTGGCCTTGACGGGCCTGTCCTGGATGAAGAAAGATCTCCTCATCCTCGGCGTGATCCTGCTCGCCGTCGGCGCGGGATACCTGATCTCTTTCTGGGCATCCCACCGTCTCGCCGGCAAAGAATCTCCGTCGAACCCGGCCGGCCCCGAAAACACGCTGGCTTCGTAAGTGCATGCTGCGCATCTTGATCGACAAGCACAACGCGACCCCGCTCGACTCCCTCGCCGCATTCGCCGAAAGCATCCCGGCGGCCGTGGAGAAACCCGAACCATCTCTGCCCATGGATGAAGCCGCCTTCTCCGCGTTCTACAAGGAAACCGCGCCCAAGCTCTGGTCCTACATCCGCCGCACTTCGGGCGACGCGGCCCTGGCCGACGATCTCCTGCAGGAATCTTTCTACCGTTTCCTGCGCGCCGATCTCCCCCCAATGGACCACTCTCACAGCAGAGCCTACCTCTACCGTATCGCCGGCTCACTGATTTCCGATCACTGGCGCGAGCAAAAGCGCCAGCGGCGCTGGAGCCTCCTCCGCAATTTCCGGGGCGAGGCGCAAACAAAGCCCGAAACATTCCGCGAAGAAATGGAGATGTTCGCCCAACTCAAATCGCAGGAGCAATCCCTGCTCTGGCTGGCCTACGTCGAGGGCTTCGACCACCGCGAAATTGCCACAGCCCTGCACCTGAAGGAAAAAAGCGTCCGCGTCCTGCTCTTCCGCGCCCGCAAAAAATTAGCCGCGCTGCTCGGCAATCAAAATACAGTTCCCGGGGAGGGAATATGAGCCAACCACCGTGCCCTCAGGAGGAAATCATTCTCAAAGCCGCACGCGCAAGAATCTGGGAAGAATCCCTCACCACACACCTCGAAGCCTGCCCCGAGTGCCGCGAACTCGCCCTCGCCTCGCGATGGATGCAGTCCCTGGCCCAGGATTCAGACCGCGCGCGCCCCTTGCCCGACCCCGCCCGTGTCTGGTGGCGCGCCCAGCTCTCCAGCAAGCAGGCGCGCGCCGAACGCGCCCACGAATACGTCGAGTGGACCGAACTCATCTCCGCCAGCGCCCTCTGCGCCGCCCTCGCAGCCTGGATCGCCTGGAATTGGCCCGCCGTCCAACTCTTCTTCGCCCGCACCTTGGCGACCGCCCTCCCGCACTCCTGGTTCATAGCCTCCCCTCTCCTGGCCGTAGCATCGGCAATCTTCCCCCTCGCCGCCTTCCTCGCATCCCTGGCAGCCGCAGTCCTGGCCTACCCCATCCTGGCCCGCGACTGAGTTTCTTGGGCGGTGTCATCAAGAGTTTTTTAAGCCATCTCACAAATAGGATTCATCGGAGAGAAACGGCAGATCTAGCTTCCGAAGTTGGCCTTCTAGGGCATCGCGGGAATGCCCAGGCTTTGCCGAAACTCGGTCATCCGTGGATCCCCGCGCAACAGAGCGAGCTCCGGGTAAGTCAAATATCCCCCAACGCGCGGGTCGCGCATGGCTGCCATTTTTTGGAGGGCCTCGATCGTGCGGTCCTTGTCGCCGAGGCCTGCATATACAAAAACATGAACCCAGGGCCAATCCGGGTAGCGAGCGGCGACTTTTTTCGCGTCACCAGGGCGGCCTGCCATGGCATAAGCATACCCGAGAAATCCCGGTGAGCCTGTCCCGTCCTGATCCTGTTTCTCGAAGATCGCAGTGGCTTCGTTCAATTTGCCCTTCTGGAGTAACGCACGCGCCAGGAGTTGTTCGGCACGATTGTCACCAGGGTGGGCATTGAGAACATGACGGCAGTTATCAACTACTTCATCATACCGCCCCGCACTTACCAAAACATGATCCAGGGAATCAAGGGGTAGCGCTGATAATGGATCCAATTCGACGGCTTTCCGCAATTCCCCAGCCGCCTCATCCAGCCTCCCGAGCGGGAAGAGCACCGACATGGCGTAATCCATGCGCGCTTCCGAGAGGCTCGCATTGATTTCAATGGAACGACGGAAGGCTTTTTCCGATTCCTGCCAATTGTGGTCGCGCGAATAGACCAGTCCGTTGCCGGCGTAAGCCTCGGCAAGCAGCGGATCGAGCTGCAGTGCCTTTTCCGCCGCCGCGCGCATCTTCGCGTAGGCCTCGCTGGGTGAAAAAGAGCGCGGGGTCACCGACAACCGCCCGTAGGCACTGGCAAGCCCGGCATACGCCGGCGCAAACGAGGGGTCGCTCGCGATGACTTGTTCCAACAAACCTATCCCCGCCCGCAGATTGTCGCGACCTTCGGGAATGCCCTGATTCCTTGTCAGCGACAGAGCCTTTAGGTAGAGGTCGTACGCCTCCAGGTTCGTGTTGTAGCGCCGTTGGCCCCGTTGCAATTTCAAGCGCAACTCGTTCACGATGGATCGGGAGATCTCATCCTGAATAGCAAATACATCCTTCAGCTCCCGATCGAAGCTATTGGACCAGAGCGGCAAATCATCGGACACCCGGACCAGTCGGGCGTTGATACGGAGCTTGTCGCCGGAGCGCAGAACGGAGCCTTCGAGCACGAGTGTCGCTCCGAGTTGAGCACCCACCTCACGAATGTTGCGCGGTTTGTCTTTGAAGAAGAAAGAGGATGTCTGTGATTTCACCTCTAATCCATCAATTGCGGAGAGATTGCTAATGATTTCATCCGTCAGGCCATCGCTGAAGTAGTCGCTACCTGGTTCCGAGTTCAGGTTTTTGAACGGAAGCACAGCGATCGTATAGTCGCGGGTCCTTTGCCGAAACAGCCACCACGATCCGATGGCCAGAACCACAAGCACAACTGTCCCTATGGCCGCGGAGCGCCAGCGCAGAAAGGGTAGTTTCAACTCGGCCGGTCGAGCGGAAAGCTCTGGCACTGTAACAATCTCTTCCCGCGCTCCGTCTCCGCCGCGCACAAGTACGCCTTCTCCATTTTCCGTTGGAGCGGCCGTAACAGTCGGTTCTGCGACCTGCGGGCCATCGGCAGAGGGAATCGTCTCCTGCGCAAAAGCACCCT
>JAIQFG010000166.1 GCA_020073375.1 Terriglobia bacterium
TAGTATTCCAGGCAAGTAAGATCACCGGGGTAGGCCAACGCGGCTCGGTCGTATTGCCTCGCGGCGTGCGCGAGATCAGCACCCGGGGAAAGACCATCGTTCCGGGTTTTGTTGATGTCCACATCCATGGCGCCGGCGGGCACGACGTGATGGAGGCTACGCCTGAAGCTCTGGAGATCATTGCCGCGACTATCGCGCGCCACGGCACGACTTCGATGGTAGCCACGACGGTAACGGCCAGCGAAATTGAAACCCGCGACGCCGTAGGGGGCATTGCGCGTTTTATTCTCAAATCAGACCGGCATGCCGCCCGGGAGCTTGGGGCCGAGATTGTCGGGATTCACTTCGAGGGACCCTTCATCAGTCCTGCCCGGCGAGGGGTGCATCCGGCGGAGTGGATTGTCCTCCCTTCGCCGGCTTTTTTTTCCATGCTCCTTGGAGAAGCGCGCGGCATGGCGCAAATCCTGACGCTCGCCCCGGAATTGCCCGGGGCTTTGGAGTTGATCGCTGCAGCCCGTCTGGCAGGCCTGGTGGTTTCGCTCGGACATACGAATGCCAACTACGAGCAAACCATGGCGGCAATCGAAGCAGGAGCCACGCACGCCGCGCATGTCTATAACGCGATGCGCCCATTCTCCCATCGGGGAACAGGCGTTATCGGTGCGGTCCTGACTTCGCCTAAAGTGAGCGCGGAACTCATCGCCGACGGAGTTCACGTGGATCCGGCCGCCATGCGGATGCTGATCGGGCTCAAGACGCCCGAACGCGTAATCCTGGTCAGTGACGCCATATCCGCAACCGGAATGCCCGACGGGAAGTATCGCCTGGGAATGTTCGAAGTAACGGTCAAGGGAGGAATTTGCCGCAATTCCGAAGGCAAGCTTGCCGGAAGCACTCTGACTCTTGACCGCGCGCTGCGGAACATCGTCGCCTTGGGCGTCCCGCTGGCCTCCGCTTTACGAATGGTCACGGCCAACCCCGCGCAACAGATCGGGCTAGGCTCACGCAAGGGCGTGCTCGCCGCAGGCGCGGACGCCGATCTGGTCTTCCTAGATGAAAAACTCGAAGTTTCCGACGTCATGACCCGGGGAGTGGGACTGGCTCAGGTTTGAAGCATTGCCTCCGGTAGCACTGATTTCACAGGCTACGGGGAAAATTTAAAATCTTTGAGGGTCGTGCCCTTAGACACGACAAAAGGCCCATGTTTTCTTCAGGTGTTTTAACCCCTGAAGTCCCCCACTATTTCCGCAAGCTGTTCAGCCTGTGTGAGGTTTCCATAGTGGGTAAAAAAAGCACACAGGCTGAACAGCCTGCGGAAAAAGTCACCATTTTCAATCCACGGAATCTTGCGCGTGAATTTTTGGCTCTGCGTGACTGTTGGGCAGCGATTTTGGATCGGCTGAATGCCTCGATTTTGACCGCTTTCCCCGTTCTTGCCGAGCGCTCCCGCCTTCTTTAGGCTGCTGGAATCAACTTCGCCATGCGGATCAAGTTGAAGGCTGCGGCACCCAGTGAAAATATCCAGTCCACTCGCCGACGCCCTCGGAATTTGGTCTTCCTCAGTCCCGCCACAACTTTCATCCAGCCGAAGATTTTCTCCACCAGTTTCCTCTTGCTCTGACTGATCCTAAATCCCAAGTCCTCTCGTTCGCTGGCCGTCAACCAACTCCGCCGCTTCTTTTCGTACTCCGTGATATGTGGCATCACCGAAAGTTTTCGCAATCCCTCGATAAAATCTTTCTCGTGATATCCCTTGTCGCCGCCCACCGTGATCGGTCCGCCCGCTTTTCCCGCTTTCCGCTTCGCCCGGATTTCTTCCAACAGCTCGGCCAACATCTGCAACGCCGCCTCCCGCTCTTGCCGCGTTCCCGCCTCCGTCACACATGGTTTCCTCACCAACCCGTTTCGGTTTTCCATCACCACGTGTCCCAAATAGCTCGGCTTGCTCTCTCCCATCGCGCTCTTCTTATACAACCGCGCTTCCGGATCGCTCTCGCTCTCGTGCGTGTCCCGCAATAATTTCTTTCCTCCCCGACCGCTGCCTTGCTCCGGCGGATCTTTCTTCTCCCGGAAACTCCGCCGACTGGCCCACGCCTCGATCATCGTCCCGTCCACCGTGAAGTGTTCGTCCGACAGCAACTGGTGCTCTTCCGCCTGCGCCAGCACTTGGTCGAAAAATAGTTCCGCGATTTTCCCGTCCAGCAGCCGGTCCCGGTTTTTCGTGAACACCGTCTCGTCCCACACCGGTTCGTCCATGCTCAATCCTACAAACCATCGAAACAGCAGGTCATACTGCAGCTGCTCCATTAGCCGCCGTTCGCTGCGCACGCTGTACAGCGCCTGCAGCAGCAGCGCTCGCAACAGCCTCTCCGGCGGAATCGACGGCCGCCCCATGCACGCATACAACGCGTCAAACTCAGGCGACATCCGCTGCAACGCTGCGTCGGTCATCGCCCGCACTCGCCGCAGCGGATGATCCCGCGGCACTCGTTTCTCGATCGAAATGTAACTGAACATCTCTTCCTGCTGCTTGTCGTTTCCCCTCATGTGCACTTAGACGCTCTTGCTTCCCTACGGTTGCGAAATTCCGACTTTTTCCGCAGCCTGTGAAGCCTGTCCTACTTACATCAATCGATTTCGACGACCGAGCCGCGCGACGCAGCCGGCTTTTCTTCGAGGCGCGCGGCTACGGCGCGAGCCATCGCGTAAATGCTCTTGGCTTCCGGTGCATTCTCTCCGAGAAGCGCGACGGGTTTGCCCGTGTCTCCGCCGATGCGAATTCGAGGATCGATTTCGATCTCTCCGAGCAGCGGCACGCCGTACGCATCGGCAATGCGGCGTCCTTCGCCGTGTCCGAAGACATCGATGCGTCCCTGGCAGTGCGGGCAGGTACAGTAACTCATGTTCTCGACGACGCCGAGAATGTCGACGTTGACCTGGCGAAACATTTCCATAGCTTTGCGGACGTCAGCCAGAGCGACCACGGACGGCGTCGTCACAAGCACGGCTCCGGTCACCGGCACGATCTGGATTAACGAGAGCTGCACGACGCCGGTGCCCGGTGGCAAATCAACGATCAGATAGTCCAGATCGCCCAATACCAC
>JAIQFG010000101.1 GCA_020073375.1 Terriglobia bacterium
AGCGCTTGCGCCGACTGGGCATGAGCCGGGCGCGGTAGTCCCATCAATGAAGCGCAAAGTATCGCGGCAGCGATCCAAAAGTTCTTCATGGCACTCTCCGTCAACTGGAAATTCCGATTTGACCGCACGAGATGGTCCGTATTCTATACCTCAACCGCCTCTGGCGACGATTTTTTCTGAACTGTGGATGGAGCGACGCCCTTCGCGCGGGCCAGCCCATGGCCCTTGTAGCGCCCGCCTTCAGGCGGGCATTGTGGCCTATCCTCAAGTGCCCGCCTGAAGGCGGGCGCTACAAATAACCTGCCTCCCCGGGGTTCAATACGCGTAAAAACCACGCCCCGTTTTGCGCCCCAGCCAGCCCGCCGCCACCATCTTGCGCAGCAAGGGGCACGCGCGATACTTGGAATCGCCGAAGCCTGCGTGCAGCACATCCAGGATATTGACGCACACGTCCAGCCCGATGAAATCGGCCAGTTCCAGCGGGCCCATGGGATGGCTCATCCCCAGTTTCAGGATGGCGTCGACCGATTCGGCCGTGGCCACGCCTTCCATCACCGCGAACGCCGCCTCATTGATCATGGGCATCAGAACGCGGTTGGAGACGAACCCGGGCGCGTCGTTCACGGCCACCGGTTTCTTTCCCAATCGTTCGCACAGCGCCATCGTCGCGCCAAAAGTATCTTCGCTGGTCTGCAGCGCACGGATCACCTCGACCAATTCCATCACAGGGACCGGATTCATGAAGTGCATCCCGATGAAACGATCCGGCCGGGACGTGGCGGCGGCCAGCGTGGTCACGGAAATCGACGAGGTATTCGACGCCAGGATGGCTTCGTGCCGCAGCAGCCGGTCGGCTTCGCGCAAGACGGACAACTTCAACTCCAGGTGCTCGGGCACGGCCTCGATCACAAAATCCGCGCGGGAAATTTCTGAAAAATCAACGGTCGCGCGAATCCTGCCGAGAATTGCAGGCTTGTCGCCCTCGGCGACTTTGCTTTTCTTGATTTCCCGGTCGAGATTTTTGGAAATGGCGCCCATGGCGCGGTCCAGAAATCCGGCCTTAACGTCCCGCAGGATCACGTCGTATCCCGAGCGCGCGAACACGTGGGCGATGCCGTTGCCCATGGTCCCGGCGCCAAGAACGGCCACGGTGCGAATATTTTCCAGGGTCATTTGGTCTCCCGCTGTTCAGGTTGTTGAGGAAGTATAGGAAGTGGAGGAATGAAAGGAAACAGCAAAGCGGGCCGGAGATTTCCACGATTCTCCGCTATTCCGGCGGGCTTGCTTCGACCACTTCGCGCACAATCTCCCTGGCACGGGTTTCTTGCTGCGGACGCACGACCACGCGCCACTGGCCTTCTTCAGAAAGCTTGCGCGATCCGATTCCAATTTCCCTGAGACAAACGATCAGTGTACCGGCGAACTCCTCTGAGTCACCCTTCCAGACTTCGGCAACGGGGTCGTCTTCGTCCCAATCTTGCGATAGGTCCGGCTCCACATCCAAAGGCTCATCCACGTCAGGGGCATCCGATTCCGGAAGAGCCAGCGATTCGATCTCTTCGGGACTCAATTCGTCGGGATATACACGCCCCTCCAGATCAAGAAGAACCTTTCTTGCCCTCTCTTGATCACCCTCCAAAACCCAAATCTCCCTTACCGGATCGGTCGAAACAAGTTGGAAGGAACTCTTGGCATCGGGGACTGTGAATGGTATGTCGGCGCTTTCGAGCCCTTCCTGAATTCTTTGGAATTCGGCGGCATCCTTACCCTTCCAAATTGCAACGATGCGAACATCCTTGCCGAATTCCGATTCTGGTGATTCCAGCTCCTCCACAAGGGGAACCGCGCAGTCGGAGCACTGCGTCACGCCGCGAATATATTCGCATTTGCAGTTGGGGCAGAACATGGGACCGGGATTCTATCGCAGTTCAGCGTTTAGGTCAGTTTGATTTCTTGGCAACACCAAAAACCTGCCCGCCCCAAAAGCGGCCGGCCTCTGCAAAAGCAAACCGTGCGCCGCGGCCAGGTTGCGCCGGGCTCGCTCCATTACCGCCATTCGGGCAGTGGCGCTATTCGCCTTCGGGGTTCAGTAGGACAGACACTCTTGTCTGTCCTACAAAAACCGTTCCGGACAATTTGTGTCAAGCCCGCAATCCGGGACAGATTGAACGAAAATCAACGGCAACGTAGAATGCCAGTGAGACTTCCAAAAATGAACCGCGCGTCCTACTGCCTGTTTGAAACCTCACTCGGTTTATGCGGAATCGCCTGGACCAAAAACGGCGAGTCCTCTTCCTCGCCGGCTATATCATTTTTTCAACTGCCGGAAGCCGCCAAGGAATTGACACAAATGAGGTTGGATCGCGTTTGCGGCGCGGGCGACCCCGCGGTGCCTCCCGCCCTGATTGCCCACGTGATCGAAAGAGTGCGCCTGCACTTGCTAGGCAGCCCGCAGGATTTTCGCGACGTTCCAATAGATTTGAAAGAAATAGGCCCGTTCGCGCGGCAAGTCTACGAAGCGGCCCGCAACATTCCCGCGGGAGAGACGCGCACCTACGGAGAGATCGCGAAAGCCTTGAATCAACCTAATGCAGCGCAGGCCGTGGGCCAAGCCCTGGGCCGCAATCCCATTCCGCTGATTATTCCCTGCCACCGCGTGCTGGCCGCGGGAGGCAATCCGGGCGGATTTTCCGCGCCCGGAGGTACAACCACGAAAGTCCGGCTCCTGGCCCTCGAGGGCGTAGCGCTGGAGCCATCCGCCACTGCAAAATTACAAAGAACGCTCTGGAAAACTACTCGCCCGTAATTTCGCGGACAATTTCCCGTGCGCGCCGCGAATCCTGCGGGCGCACGCAAAGCCGCGCGCGATGGCCGGGTTCATCGGGAATGCGGCTGGGCACGCCGTTTTCGCGAAGCGCGCTGGCCAGGTACTCCGCCATGGACTCGTCTTCGCCGGACCAGACTTCGGAAGTTGCTTCGTTCGGGTCCCAGTCGCGGGGCAGCCGCAATTTCGGATCGAGGAAATCGTCCTGATGCGCGGGAAATCCTCCGGACGATTCCGCGTCGTTGGCCTTGCTCTCGACCCAGGTCAGAGCGCTCGTGGCGCGTTCAAAGTCCGAGGCGCGCACGCGAATTTCAAAGCCGGGAACCGCCTCCAAGTAGTAAGGCCGCGAGGAAAGGAATCCGCCGGCGGGATCGTACACCTGGGTGTGCCAGAAGCGGATGTCCTCGTCGCGCAAAGCCGCTTGCAGCGCCGTGAATTTCGCCGGATCGCACCCGCGCCACAGAAGTGAGAGAGAATCGTCGGTTGAGGACATCGTGGTGTTTGGTCCTGGTGTGGACCTGAAATCATCATTGCCTGTCAACCGCGGAATGCTCGTCCGCAGCGCCAGTAGGACAGGCTTCAGCCTGTCGCTTTTTCTGAAATTGCAAAATCAAAACCAGACAGGCTGAAGCCTGTCCTACCAAACCCCTACCGCTCGACCGCCATGGCCACGGCATTTCCGCCGCCAAGACACAGGGCGGCGATGCCTCGATGCACGTTGCGCCGCTGCATTTCGTAAACCAGCGTGGTCAGAATCCGCGCCCCGGACGCTCCAATGGGATGCCCGACGGCCACCGCGCCGCCGTTCACGTTTACCTTTGCCGGATCGAGGCGCAACTTGCGCGTCACGGCAATCGCCGCGGCCGCAAACGCTTCGTTCAACTCATACAGGTCCACGCTCTCGCGATCCCATCCTGTTTTTTCCAGCAGTTTTTCCACGGCAAAGATGGGCGCCTCCATGATCCACTTGGGATCGACGCCGCTCACCGCCTGGCCAACAATCCGCGCCAGCGGCGTTTTTCCCAGCCGCGCGGCATTCGTGTCGCTAGTGACCACCAGCGCCGCCGCGCCGTCATTGGTCCCGGGAGCATTGCCCGCGGTCACCGTGCCGTCCTTCTTGAACGCGGGTTTCAAGCGGGCCAGCGCTTCGAGCGAAGCGTCCTCGCGCGGCGATTCGTCAAATTTGATTACGACCGGATCGCCTTTCCTCTGCGGAATTTCCACCGGCACGATCTGCGACTCGAGAAAGCAGGATTTCCGGGCGCGCACGGCGCGTTGATGGCTTTGCAGGGCGAATTGATCCTGTTCCGCGCGCGTGATCCCGTATTTTTCGGCCACCAGTTCCGCGGTGATGCCCATGTGAAAATCGTTGTACGCGTCCCACAGGCCGTCGTGCACCATCGAGTCCACAACTTCCGCGTTGCCGAAGCGGTAGCCCGTGCGCGCGCCGGGCAACAGGTACAGCGCATTCGACATCGACTCCATTCCGCCGGCCACCACGATTTCCGCCTCGCCCAGCAGCACGCTCTGCGCCGCCAGGCCCACGGCTTTCAAGCCGGAACCGCAAACTTTATTAATCGTGAGCGCCGCGACGTGCACGCCCAGCCCGCCGCCGAGGCCCGCTTGCCGCGCGGGATTCTGGCCCAGGCCCGCTTGCAACACGTTGCCCATGATGATTTCGTCCACTGTACCCGGGTCAATGCCCGCGCGGCGCACCGCTTCGGCCACCGCTTTGGCGCCCAATTGCGGCGCGGAAAGCGGCGCGAGCCCGCCCTGGAATTTTCCAATCGGCGTGCGCACGGCGCTGAGGATGACTGCCTGGGCCATCGGGGTTCTCCGGGATGCAATTCAGGGAGAGCGCCGCGCGGCCGCGCGGCGCTCCTGGAAACGAGTATAAGGGAGGGTTAAAACGGGGTCAATTTCGCCGCCGATCCTTGCGCGCGGCGCCTCCCTGGGCGGCGTTGCGCGGGGAGGGCTTGCTCTGGTCGGTCAGTTGAAACGCCGCCCGCTCGCCCGGCGTCATTTTCCTTCCGGTGACCTTGAAGAAGATGCGTTCCATCGGAGTTTCCTTCGATTTCGAGACCGCCGCGTGGTTAGCCACGTATCACTCCCCCGTTGTTGGCGCTTCCATACTATGGTCACTATGCTATTTTTTACGGAATGGAAATGTGACGCCGATCACACCTGCGCGCAACTCCCGTCACGGCTGTTTTGCGTGACGGGAGGCTATCATACACACGCCATATAACGACAGTATAATTATTATAAAAGGGATTAAAGAAGATAATAATGTTCGGCGCGGACCGCCCTGCTTCATGGCAACAGGCGCGCAATACCTGCCTCTTAAGGGAAAAGAGGCCCGGCTACAACGGCTGCCTGCGCCACTGCTTTAACTGGCGCGTAAGGGATCCGTAGCATTCACAGGCGGCCTTTTCCAGCCCCGCGCGGTTTTCGATGCTCACTTTGCCGCGCCGGTAGGTGATCAGTCCGGCCTTGTGCAGGATTCCGGCGGCGATCGTGACGCTGGCGCGCCGTGTGCCCAGCATGTGCGAGAGAAATTCCTGCGTCAGCATGAAACTGGAGCCGCCCATGCGGTCCTGGCTCATCAGGAACCACCGCGCCAATCTCTGGTCCACGCGGTGCAGGCGGTTGCAGGCGGCCACCTGCGTAACCTGCAGGGCAAATTCCTGGGTATACCGGTGCAATCGTTTCAGCAAGTGCGGGCAGCGTGGCAAAAGATTCGCCAAATCATCCGCGCTCACCCGGAAAGCCGTCCCCGCAATCTGGGCCACCGCGCGCGTGGGACTGTTTCGGAAACCCACCAGCAGCGGCAGCCCCACGAAGCCTTCCTTGCCGGACAGGCCCACTTCCACGCTTTTTCCCTGCGAGGTGACGTTCAAAACGGAGGCCAGTCCACTATCGATAAAATAAGCGAATTCAATCGGTTTGCCGATCTCGTTCAGCAGGAAACGCGTTGGAAACTCGACGAACTCCAGTTTCGCGCAAACCATCTTGCGTTCCTTGGGCGGCAAACCCAGAAGAATGGAGTTGTGAATGGATTGGCCCGCAAACGGGCGAATCGTGGGCTTGTCGAAACGAGTGTCGCCGAAATGCGTGAGTGTATTGGTCATCGAATCCTTGCGCATCAAAAAAACGTCTGATTTTGCAAAGATCCGCAGCTGATGGGAGGGGGGCGCCGCGAAAAGGTGCTAACGAGACTCTTTGACAGTACTCTTATTTAACGCGCGATGCTAGTCCTAAACGATACCCTGGGGGAACGGACCCTATTTGCAAATTTTGTACGGTAACGTACACTGCTTCTGGAAGAGCGATTCCCGCCGCCAGCCCCGGATCGCCGATACCTCCATGCCAAGACCGCCGAACAAATCCCGGGACGATAGCCAGCCCGAGTGGGCGCGGAAAATTTTCGATCTGCGCCGCGGCCTGAATCTGAGCCAGACCGGCTTCGGCCAGCGCCTGCGCATGTCGGCCATGGCCATCTCGCGCTGGGAGCGCGGCGCGCAGGAACCCACGGCGGCCAGCTACATCGATCTCGGCAATCTGGCGGGCGATCCCCTGTGCTGGTATTTTTGGGCCCGGGCAGGGCTGCGGAACGAAGACCTGATGCGCGTCCTGCCGAATTTCAGAAAGCGCCTGGGGCGAAGCAGCCTCGTCAATCTTCGGATCGCCGCTGCCGGCGCCGGACGCAGGAAATTGCAGCCTCAGCGACTTGTCGCCGTTCCTTTGCTCAAGGTCGTGGTGGCATCGCACGGCGGAACGGGGGACATCTCGCCGGTGCTGGACGACGCCCCGGTGGAAAGCGCCATCGCCGCCCCCAACGAATGGTGCCCGAATCCTTCCACTTCCACGTGTTTGCGGGTCAGCGGCAACTCAATGTCGCCCTTGATCCACGACGGCTACATCCTGGCCGTGGACTCTTCGCAGCGCGACCGATCCGATCTGGAGGGCCAGATCGTGATCGCCTGGAACAAGAACAAGGGATTGACGGTGTCGCGCCTGAAACGGTACGGCCAGGCGGAATTGCTGCAGCCGGAAAACAGGGATTACGAACCGATTATGCTGGACGGGAAAGATAAGTGGCTCATTCTTGCCAAGGTTCTGTGGTGGATCGGAAAAGAAAATTGATTCCCCGGTGCGCCGGATTCCTCATTCCTGCAATCTCAACGATCTCGTAAAGCACGGGCTATCCTGGCCGCGATTTTTCCCGCGGAAGGCTGGACTTGGGAAAAGGAACTGGGAAGAGTGCTGGCTGATTCCGCATTGCAAATCCAGGCATAACCCATGCGCGCAAGCCTCTGGGGGAGAGGGAAGCGGCATCAATTCTTGGGTGAGGGCGTTAATTCCGGGCTATTTGCGGCGACGGGCCTTCGCCGCGTGAGACTCGGCTGTACCGTCGCGTGGCGGCGGCTTGATCCTGCGCTTGAGGTGGAAGCAAATCCTCTCAAAGGCGGTCATCTTCCGGCCCACAACTTTGTGGAAGATGCGCTCGATGGGAGTCAGTTCCGGGAGATCGAGATTCCTCTGGTTAGCCATTGGAAATCTCCAATCATGTGTGATTAAAGACATAGGGGTTCCTCGGGAAGCGTACGGTTACGTACAGTATCACAATCGACCTATGTTGCAAGACAATTATTTGCTGGATTGCATATAACCCGGCACTTGGGCGTGGCGCGACATCCTGTGCTACTGTTTCCGGGGAGCCCTGTATGGCCGATTTATTTGAACACGCCGGCGCGCCATCCCCCGGAATTCAGCTGAATCCGGAGCAGCGCGCCGCCGTCCATCATGGCGAGGGGCCGCTGGTGGTGGTGGCCGGCGCGGGCACGGGGAAGACGCGCGTCATCACCGAGCGCATCCGCCACCTGCTGGACACGCGGCCCGGCCTCACGGGCCGGGAAATATTGGGCCTCACATTCACCGACAAGGCCGCGTCGGAAATGAAGCATCGCGTGGTAGCCGCCGCTCGCGCCAGCGGCGAAGCGGAAACGGAACGCGCCGAGCGCGTCACGCTCAGCACCTTTCACTCGTTCTGCAATGCCCTGCTGCAGGAAGTCGATCCCGAACTCAAACCCATCGACAACATCGATCACTGGATCCTGCTCCGGCGCAATCTCCCCCTTTTGCAGCTCGACCACTACCGCCGCCTCGCCGAGCCGGGGCAGTTCCTGAACGACTTCGTGCAATTTTTCTCGCGCTGCCAGGACGAACTGGTTTCCCCCGACGATTTCCAGCGCTACGCAGACGAGCAGGCGGAAAATTTCCGCCGCGTGCGCGGCGCGATGCAGGAAGACGAACGCGCCGTCCGCGACGAGGAAATCGCCAAGCTGCTGGAGATCGCCCGAGCCTACCGCTCGAGCGACCTGCTGCTCCGCGAGCGCAAACTGCTCACTTTCGGCTCTCAGATCATGGACGCCGTCGTGCGCCTGCGCCAGGACGCCGCGTTGCGCGAATCGCTCCGCGCGCGTTACCGCTACATCCTGGTCGACGAATTCCAGGACACGAACATCGCACAGCTCGAATTGCTCTGGCTGCTCGGCGGCGAGCGCCCCAACCTGGTCGTGGTCGGCGATCATCGCCAGGCAATTTACCGCTTTCGCGGCGCGTCGTTCGGCAGCTTTACGATTTTTTTGAATCGCTTTGCCGCGGGCTCGCCCGATGCGCATCGGGACCTGCTGCGGCCGCTCACGCTCAATTACCGTTCCGCCGGCAGAATTCTGCGCGTCGCCGGGCAAGCCATCCGGCACAACGAAAAGCCTGGAAATATTCCGGAGTACCCGCTCACGGCGGTTCGCGAGGACGGCGGAAAGGTGCGCATCGTCACGCATCCCTCCGGCGAAGCCGAGGCGCAATGGGTGGCCGGCGAAATCGAGCGCCTTCACCGGGCCGGAGCCAAATGGCGGTCGTTTGCCGTGCTCTATCGCGGCCACGCGCACCGCGACAAACTCGTGGACGTGCTCAAGGCGCGCAAAATTCCCTTCGTCATCAAGAATCTTTCGATCCTTTCTCACCGCCTGGTGCGCGACCTGATCGCCTACCTCCGCCTGATCGATCAGCTCCACGATGATGTGGCCTGCGCGCGCGTGCTGGCCATGCCGGCCTGGGGCCTGGAACCTTCCGATCTGGTACGCCTGCTGGAACGCACGGCAAAAGCCAGGGGCGCGTCCCTGTGGGACACGATGCAGGCGTCGCACACCGAGCCTCCCTTTTCCGAAGGCGGCCGGCGCCTCGGCGAACTCATCGACATGATCTCTGGACTGCGAAAGAAATCGCGGCAGCTGACGGCCGCGGAATTGTTTGACGAACTCGCCGAAGCCCTGGAAATCGCAACAGCAGTGGCTGGAGAAGACCGCAAATATTTTGACCGCCTCGCGCAATTCGTCCGCGAGTGGCAGCCCAAGAGCGAAACGCAGCGCCTCCGGGAGTTTGTCGAATACCTCGATTATTTCGAGCAGGCCGGCGGATCGATCAATCTGGAGCAGGAGTCCGGTGACGCCGTGCAGCTGATGACCGTGCACGCGGCAAAAGGCCTGGAGTTCGACAACGTCTACGTCCTGCGCCTGGTGCAGCGCGGATTTCCGGCCGGCGAAAAACCCCGCGTGCTTGAGTTCCCTCCCTCACTCATGAAAGAGGAACAACCGGCGGGAAGCTTTCACATCCAGGAAGAGCGGCGTCTGTTTTACGTGGCCGTGACGCGGGCGCGGCATCGCCTGACGCTTAACACGGTGGAGAACAAACGCTCAAAGCCATCCCCTTTCCTCGACGACATCCTGATGGACGCGCAGATCAAGCGCCGCGACGTCGAGCAGCTTGCGCCCGCGGCCGCCGATGGGCCGGCTCCGCACGCGCAGCCGGAACCCGAACTGTTCGATCCGCCGCAAACCCGCGCGCGCATCGGCTCGCGCATCGGCGAGTGGGCGCTCTCCTACCGCCCTCCGGTGCCGGAACCGCTCCAGCTCAGCCCTTCCGCGATTGGCACGCTGGAATCCTGCCCTCAAAAATATCTGTTCAGTGGCGCCTGGGGACTGCGCGGAGGCCCCGCCGCGGCCATGAGTTTCGGCAGCGTGATGCACAACACCATCAAATATTTCATCGGCGAACTGGCGGCCGGCCACGCGCTTCCCTTCGAGGAAGTGGAACGCAAATTCGAGCTCGAATGGACCTCGGCGGGGTTCGAGGACGACTACCAGGAACAGGAATACAAAAAAGACGGCGTGGCCCAGCTGCGCGCGTTCCACGCAACCACGCTGGCATCCCCTCCTAAAGTGATCGCGCAGGAAAAAACGTTCGAGCTCCCCATGGAAAACAACGTGGTCCTCACCGGGCGCATGGACCAAGTCAATCGCATCGCTCCCGACGAGGAAGAAATCGTCGATTACAAGACGGGAAAGCCGCGCGATGAAGCCAAAGCAAAAAAAGATGTGCAGCTCAGCGTCTATGCGCTGGCCGCCCGCGAAGTGTTCGACTGGAATCCCGCCAGGCTCACGCTGCACTACCTGCAGAACAACCGCGCCGTGAGCACGATGCGCGACGAAAAGCAGCTCAAGAAAGTGCGCGCCGAAATTCAGGAAGCCGCCGCCGACATCCGCGCCGGAGATTTTCCCGCAAACCCGGGCTTCGCCTGCAAATACTGCGATTACGTTTCCATCTGCCCCGCGCGCGAACAAGGCGCCGCGGCCAGCGCTTCGGGGGAAGAATAATTCGCCTTGCCGCCCGCGGATCGGGCGTTCTCTCTAGAAATCGCGAAGACTTGCGGTAAAATCGCCAATTCAATTCCGGACCATCCGGGAGCCTTGCGATGAAAATCGAAACCGAGCGGTTATTCCTGAAAAACTGGGAAAAGTCCGATGTGGAAGGCTATCTGACGCTGAGCAAGGACGTGGGATACCACTGCTTCTCCCTCCCGGGCCGGTTTCTGGTTCGCAACGCCGAAGAAGCGCAGGAAAAGATTCAAAATCGCATAAATCTTTTCGAGAAAAGCGGGCTTGGGAAATTTCCGATGTACCTGAAGGCAACCGGGGAGTTCGTCGGCACCTGCGGCATCGAGCCCTACGAGCTTGCAGGCCGGCCCGAAGTTAACCTGGGGTATCGCCTCTGCCTGAAACACTGGGGTCGCGGATATGCCACCGAGTCGGCGGCCGCCATTCTGCGCTATGGATTTCGCGAACTGAATCTGCCCCGGATCATCGCGTTCGTGCTGCCCCAGAACGCGGCATCGATCAAAGTTCTTGAAAAGCTCGGAGGCATTCATCTCCAGGACATCGAGCATGCCGGATTGCCGCACCGACTCTACGATATCGCCCGCTCCTGATACGCCGCCCGAACTTTTCCGTCGCCCTATTCCCGGCCGCCGCCGAAAATTCCGGACTTGCTGTGCAGCTTAATAAGAATTCCGTGTTGATGCGCGGCTCCGACTCCCCTTCATTCATTGATTGCAAAGCGAGCGGCGGGATTTCCCTGTGGCCCGGAAAAACAAAACGGGGCGCCTCGGTTGCATCGGGGCGCCCCGCCTGGAAACGTTTCCGTGGACCGGTCTCGGGACCTGCGTTTCCTGTTTGGCCTTCGCGCATTCGCTCCGTGAACCAATCTCCCCTCGGAGCAGCGAACGCTTCGTCCTTCGCGCAGCGTTCCAATCGAACCCGCGCCCGAAGCAAACTCGCTACCGTCGTTTTACGAGCGAACGCCGGGGAAGTCAAGAAGAAATTCCGGGGCGACGGTATCGAAATAGATGATCAAGCCGAAAAATATTTTTCGAGAAAATTATTTTTCGCATTTGCGCGCGAAATACGCGCGTTTCCATGCCCAAAACACATGCGGGAGCGCAGGTTTTTGTGGCGCCGGCGTCTCGCCGGCAGGTTTGCGGCACGTTCGACCAGCGCAAGCACGCCGGCGGGACGCCGGCGCTACGAACCCCGCCAGAGGCTTTCGCAGGATCGCATTTCGATGTGGAGCCTGAAATTGCCGATGAACAGCGGACGCGTTCCCGGTCACGGCTTGTCGCTCAGGTAGTACCCGTCGCGCGTCAGCAGCGTCAATCCCGGCCGCCGCACGCGCACTTCAATCGTGTGATACGGCTTGGAGCGGTCGGTCTTCGCGCCCGAGTAGGCCAGAGTGTACTGGTGCCGCGCCTGCTCGGCGACTCGCGCGTAGATACTTTCGAGTTCCTCACGGCTGATGCCGCCGTAATAAATATCGCCGCCGGTCGAGTGCGCGTACTTGGCCAGGATGTTGTTTCCCAGAAACGTGATCCCGCGATTGAGATTGGCCTCGCCCACGCCGACCGCATACACCGAAATATCCGCCGAGAGCAGCAGCTTGAGCGTGTCGTCATAGCTATGCGTGTTATTCTTGGCGTTCTGGCCGTCGGAGATCAGGAAAATAATCTTGCGCCGCTCGCGGCCGCGCTCGCGCAATTGCACGGCGGCCTCGTAAATCGCGTCGTTGATGTGCTTGTTGTTGGGATGCCCGGCGGCCATCGAGGGAACCGCCGCGGGCCCGGGAAGCTGCGACGTATTCACGTGCGGCCCGTTGGTCATGGGTGCGGAGCCGATACCCGGAAACGAACTGCTGAGATCGATGCGCTTGAGCTCCGTGAGCAGCGCGTCGTTACTGCCGATGAAATCGGAAATGGATTCGGGAACATTGTCAAAGCGCCACAGGGAAACCTCGTCGGACGGGCTGAACCCGCCCGCGACCGTCTGCAGCGTCTTCTGCACTTTTTCCGCCGTGCTGCGTTTCAGATCGTCGTCGATTAGCACGGCAGCCGACAACGGGAACGCATCCACGGAGAACAACGAGATGGGCTGTTCGATCCCGTCCTCGAAAATCCGGAACTCGTTCTGCTCCAGGTCCGTGACCAGTTCTCCGGCGCTATCCTTCACCGTGACCGGCACGACCACCAGGGACACGGTCGTGCGGATTCGCCCGCGTGAATCGTCGGCATTCAGCGACGGCGCCGGCGAAGAGCCCTGCGCGGGAGGCTGCTGCGCGCGCAAGGCAGCGATCGAGGCCCCGGCCAGACCGACCGACAAAACTCCCGCCAGCCATTTTCGTGTACAATTCATCGGGTTCCTGTCGTTAGTTTCTGCGGGCTCCAAGTAGACCCCGCGCCCGGCTGGGGCGCGGGCGGTCTCGAACCCACGCATCTAATCGCCCCAGCCCCGCATCCAACTGGTTCAAACCGTTACCGGAAACAAAGCCGGAGGAGATTATACAATGCGGATTCGAGCCATCCTTTCGATTCTGTGCGTCACGGCCCTGGCCGCCGGCATCGTTAGCGCCGCACCTCCCGCCCAGATCCGCGTCGAAGTCAACCTGGTCAACCTGTTCGCTACCGTGCGCGACAAGCACAAGGCCGTCATCACCGGCCTTACTAAGGATGACTTCCAGGTCTATGAGGATGGCCAGCTCCAGGAAATTACCAATTTTTCCGCCGACTCGAACCTCCCCATCACCCTGGGAATCCTGCTCGACACCAGCGGCAGCGAATACTACATGCTTTCCGGTATCAAGGAAGCCGCTTCCCGTTTTCTGGGACGCGTGATGCGCAAGGGTGACGAGGCCATGGTCATGACCTTCGATACCGACGTCGACTTGCTCGCCGACTTCACTGCCGATCGCGCACGCCTGGACCGCGCCATCAACCGCGCCCAGATCAACGTCCCCGGCGGCGGCTCGATCATCGCGCAAGGCCCCTTGCCCTCAAGCGGTGGCGGCGGCACGAATTTCTACGACGCCGTGTATCTGGCCGCGCACGACAAGCTCTCCGGCGAAGCCGGCAGAAAAGCCATTGTCGTTTTGAGTGATTGCGAGGATACCGGTAGCAAAGTGCGGCTGCAGGAAGCCATCGAAACCGCGCAGCGCACCGATACCGTGGTGCACATCCTGCTGGTGTCCGCTGACGGCGGCGATCAGGATACGGCCAGAAAAATCACCAATGAAACGGGCGGCCGCACGATCATCGTCCGCAGCGAACGCAACCTGGAGCAGGCCTTCGACGAAATTTCCGAGGAACTGCGCAACCAATACACCCTGGGCTACACCCCCACCAACAAAGCCCGCGACGGCGCCTACCGCAAGGTCAGAATCGACATGAAGAATAAGGATTACTCGGCACTCACCCGCCGCGGTTACTACGCTCCCGCCCCTCAGTAGGAGAGGCTTCAGCCTGTCGAGGTTGCGTTCAGGTCAGGATAAACAAAAGCGACAGGCTGAAGCCTGTCCTACTTCGCCGCCCCCGGCATGGCCACCGAGTAGTACCCCTTGCGGGCCCTCACGATCACGTCCTTGCGGTCCACTTGAATGCGGATGGTGTGGTATTTGCCGTCGGGAATGCGGCCGGCGGGACTGTACGCCAGCGCGTATTGATGGCGCAACTCATCTCCAATATCCAAGAACGACTGCCCCAGATCGTCAATCCAGTACGGAAAGAAAGCCCTGCCGCCGGTTTCCGCAGCCAGTTGGTCCAGCACATGATCACCTTCGCCTTTTTCATACTTGCGATTGATGCGCTTGGCGGGATCCTTTTCCTGATCCTGGTTCACCCACTCGGTGCTGGTGCTGATCGCGTAGATGATGACGCCGGCGCGCTGCGCCATTTCGATCGCTTCGCCCCGGGAACGGTTGCTGCTGTTGTCGTCGCCGTCGGAAATGATCACCAGGACGCGGCGGACATCGGGGTTCGAGCCGGGGGGCAAGGGAGACTTGTTCAATAATTGCTCGCTGGCCGCGTAGATGGCGTCGTACAGAGAGGTGCCGCCGCCGGCGCGCTGCTTCAGGATGGTGTCGCGCAGGTCGCCGCCGTCTCCGGTGAAATCCTTGATGATCTGCGGTCCGTCATCGAAGGTCATCAGGAACGCCTGGTCGCGCCCGCGTCGCAGCGCATTGAACAAAAAATCGATGGCGGCGTCCTGCTCGAATTTCAGGCGGTCGCGGATGCTGTTCGAGGTATCGAGCACCATGCCGATGCGCAGGGGAAGGTCGGTCGGCTGGCTGAACGAATTGATTTCCTGTTGCACGTTGTCGTCGAATACCTTGAAATTTTCCTTGTTCAGATCGGTGACCAACTTCTCGCGCTTGGTGACCACGCTGAACAGGACGTCCACCAGGTTGACGTTGCGGATGATCGCGCCCTCTCGCCCGGTTTGCTCCGGGGGCGGAGCAGGCGGCGCCTGCGGCTGGGACTGCTGCGCGCGCACGAGGGCGGCAAAGAGATACGATCTTTTGTGCTTGTGCCAGTTGATCAATGGTGACATTCGATAGACCTACGTGGCGAAACTTCCCTTCAGCCCTCATCTTCGCGAGTTCACCAACCGAAACTTCAAATGGAACCTTCGGGTCTGGACGGTGAAATTGATAAATATCAATACGCTCAAGACGCAGACGCCGTAAGCTCCCTTCCAGAGC
>JAIQFG010000167.1 GCA_020073375.1 Terriglobia bacterium
TCGGATACGCAGAAACCGTTCGCCATCGTGATTGTCGCGGGACTGGTTTCGCGCCTTTTCCTGGGAGTCTTCGTCAATCCGGTCCTGTACGAAATGGTGGCGAAGGATGGCGACGTCTTGCAGGTGTAGCACTTCGGTCTCGCTTTATGAATCACGAATCATTCGCATGAATGCGCGTAAAACAATTCGCATCCTGGCAGTTTCCTTTGCGCTCCTGGCGCTGCTCGTCTTCTCCACGACGGTTGTCAGCGACTGGGATTGCCGAACTGCCGCGGACGACGTGCGGTGCCCGTACTGCCATCTGTCCCATCAGGCGCCCGCTCCGGACCTTGAAATCGCCCGCGTTGCTACCGCACTTGAGCCGGTTGGCTCCCTGCCTTTGCCGGAAGAGGTATTCCTCATTACCGGCCCCGTACTTTCGGACACAGCCCCGCGCGCTCCCCCGTTCGCATAAAAAGATCTCTCCTGAATTCACCCGTTGTTGCGCCGCTCTCGATGGCGAAAAGAGCGCCGCGCACACGCCCATCTCCATTTGGGCGGCCACCCTGTCGCACGACCAGCGCGTTCCCCTCGGGGGCGGAGGAGAAGATAAAATGAATTTCCGCAGGTTTGCATTTATGGTTCTGGGTTTGGTTTTATTTTTCAGGGCGTCATCCGTCCGGGCGCAATCGTCCGGGACGGTCAGCGGTGTGGTGAAGGATCCTTCCGGAGGCGTGCTGGCCAACGCCACGGTCGAAATCGCGGACCCAGTCAGCGGCTACAGCCGGGAAACATCGACTGGGCCGGCTGGAGACTTTCGTTTCACCAACGTTCCGTTCAATCCGTATCATTTGGCCGTAACAGCGAGGGGATTTGCGCAGTTCTCTCAGGATGTCGAAGTCCGCTCAGTGGTTCCCGTATCGCTGGATGTCAGTCTGAGATTAAGCGCATCGACGGAAAACATCACCGTGGAAGCCGGCGGCGCGGACCTGGTCGAGACCGAGTCGACGCCGCACACGGACATGGACCGCGACCTTTTCGACAAACTCCCGCTTGAGAGCAAATCCTCTTCGGTGAGCTCGCTCGTCACGCTGGCGTCGCCCGGCGTGGTCGCCGATTCCAACGGCCTGTTTCACGGCCTGGGCGATCACGCCGAAAATTCGTTTTCCGTCGACGGCCAGCCGATCACCGACCAGCAAAGCAAAGTCTTCTCCAATCAGATTCCAGTGGATTCGATCCAGTCGATGGAGGTTATCTCTGGCGCGCCGCCCGCGGAATATGGCGACAAGACCAGTTTGGTCATCAAGGTTACCACGCGTTCCGGTGTTGGGATGACAAAGCCCACGGGGAGCGTCACCTCGTCGTACGGCACGTTTGGCTCGGTGGATACCAGTGCCAACTTCGCTATCGGAGGCTCAAAGTGGGGGAATTTTATCTCGCTAAGCGGGCTTAACACCTCGCGATTCCTGGACCCGCCTGAATTCCAGGCTTTCCACGACAGAGGGAATGAAGAAAACGGATTCGACCGGTTCGATATTCAACCGAATCAAGCGGATTCTTTTCACTTCAATTTCGGCTTTACGCGTTCCTGGTTCCAGACGCCGAATTCGTACGACGCGCAATTTCATCCGTGCAATCCGACGGACCTTTCCTGCAATCCTGCGGGCACCAATTCCGTCAATCCCGTTACTGGCGCCCCTTTAAGTCCGTCGGATCAACGCTCGCAGATCAAGACTTTTAACATTGCGCCGACCTACACACATCTTTTTGGCACCACAGCAGTGCTGACCGTGGGCGGCTTCGTGCGGCGGGACCAATACAATTATTACTCCAGTGCCGATCCATTTTCGGATTTCAGCAGTCTCCTGCAAAGCGCGACAGCGGGTCAAAATCGCGCGCTCACCAACGCCGGAGTTCATGCCGATATTTCTTACGTGAAGGGCGCTCACAACATCAAAGCCGGAGTCACGTTCCAGCACACGTTCCTGACCGAAAACGACTCGATCGGCATCGTCGATTCGTCATTTTTCGGCCCGGGCTCTTGCCCGGATTCGGCCAACCCCGCCTGCCCGTATGATCTGACGCAGGGAGGGAGCCTGTTTCATTTTCACGGCCACACGGACGTTAAAGAGGTCGCACTATTCGTTCAGGATACGATTACGAAAGGAAATTGGTCCTTCAATCTTGGTGTTCGCGAGGACCTTTATCGCGGCATCTCCAGCGCCACGCAAACCGAGCCACGCGCGGGTATTGCTTACAATTTCAAGCCGACGAATACGGTGCTTCGCGTCTCCTACGCGCGCCTTCTGGAAACTCCCTTCAACGAAAATCTGGTGGTTGCCAGCGCGGGCGATGCGCAAGGAGTTTTCGCCAGCGTTCTCGGCATGCCCGGCCCAGTGCCTCCCGGCCAGCGCAACGATTTCCACGCGGGTTTCGAGCAGGCCTTCGGCAAACACCTGGTTATCGACGCCGACTACATGTGGAAATACACCCACAACGCGTATGATTTCAGCGTGCTCTTCAACACTCCGATCACCTATCCCATCGCATGGCAGAGGTCCAAAATCAACGGGCCTTCGTTCCGCGTGAGCTTTCCGGATTATCACGGCCTCTCGGCATTTTTCACCGCCAGCAGCGTCGCGGCGCGGTTCTTCAATCCTCAAGTCGGCGGCCTGGGCACGGACCTGACAACGGTGGGCGCCTTCCGCATCGATCACGACCAAAATTTCCAGCAGACTACTCACATCCAATATCAGCCGCGCCCAAATTTGCCGTGGATTGGTTTCAACTGGCGTTACGATAACGGCCTGGTTGCCGGCGCCGTGCCCTGCTTCAACGACACTGACCCGAATAGCAGCTGCGGCTCGATTTCCTTCCGCATCGCCGGAGTGCCCTACGTGAACCTGAGCGGCTTGTCGCCCGATCAGCAAGCGCAGGCGGGCCTCACGTGCAACGGAGTAGGGGCCACTCTGGCTGCGGCGTTTTCATCCTGCCCGGCATCACAGTTTGGGTCCACACGCGTGGTCATCCCGGCGCCGGGCAAGGAACACGACGACCACAATCCGCCGCGAATCGCTCCGCGC
>JAIQFG010000011.1 GCA_020073375.1 Terriglobia bacterium
AAGCCGACCGCCACGGGCACGCGCACCGGCGGCATCGTAATCAAGGACAACGCCGGAAGCGGCTCTCAGACCGTGACACTGACGGGGACTGCTTTGCCTTAGAGTTCCTAAAGAACTTCAAGAATAAGCTGCGAGTGCGCAGCATGAAAATAACATCGCCGATTCTCGTACGCATGACATGCGGTCAGGGGGTGAGTAAAATGCCGCGGGGTGCAGGCCCGATCCAATAGGGATCCAATCTCCGGCACTTGGTGCCTCATCCTTGCGGTTTGTGCAAGTGTGGGGTTCTTTTCCATATTGTCCTGATCTCGAAATAGCGAATCAAACCAAGCCCCGCCCTTGAAAAACGGCAAGGACGGGGCACCACCACCCGAAGTTCAAAGTCAAAGGCCGGGCAACCCGTCCAGTTCGAGATGCGGCATTGATTTTGATCCACCTGCCGATTCCGCAACTCATCGCGGTTACTTCTTGATGCTCGGATTATGCCAGCCGCCGAAGGCCGCAATCATTGCGTCCGCCTGTTTCGGCCCCCAAGTCTTTCGTTTGTAGGGAATCGCCCGGTGGTGTTTCTTCAAGACGGTATCGACGACGGCCCAGGCGGCTTCCACGGCGTCTTCGCGGGTGAACAGGGCGCCGTCGCCGGCCATGGCGTCGCCCAGCAGGCGCTGGTAGGGGGTTTCCTCGCCGATGAGTTCCTCGCACAGCAGCAATTCGCGCTGGGAGCCGATGAAATCCTTTCCGGCGCGCTTGACGCGGGCGGCTAGGGCCACGTCGCATCCCGGGGAGAGCTGAAAACGGACGTAGTTGGCGCGGCCGTTGACAGGGGAGGAATCGGCAAAAAGTTTTTGTGGCGGGGCTTTCAGCTCCACCAGGACTTCGGTGAAATTTTCCGGCAGGAATTTTCCGGAGCGCAGGAACCACGGCACGCCCTGCCAGCGCCAGGAATCGATGAACAGGCGCAGGGCGCAATAGGTTTCGACGTCGGAATGTTTGGCTACGTCGGGCTCCCGGCGGTAGCCGTCGTACTGGCCGCGGACCACGTCGTCCCGCTTCAGCGGGCGCATGGCCTGGAATACCTTGGCTTTCTCGGTGTGCACGGCGCCGAAATCGCGGCCGGCGGGCGGTTCCATGGCCAGCAGTGCGACGATCTGGAAGAGGTGATTTTCGATCACGTCGCGCAGGCATCCGGCGGTTTCGTAAAATGCGCCGCGGCCCTTCACGCCAAAATTTTCGGCCAGGGTAATTTGCACGCTGGCCACGTAATTGCGATTCCAGATGGGCTCGAGGAAGGAATTGGCGAACCGGAAATAAAGAATGTTCATGATCGCCTCCTTGCCCAGGAAGTGATCGATGCGGAAAATCGAATCCTCGGGAAACACCGCGCGCGCCACTTTGTTGAGCTCTCTGGCGGAGGCCAGGTCGCGGCCAAACGGTTTTTCGACGATCACGCGTGCGTTTTCGGCCAGGCCCGCGGCGCCCAGCCTTTCGATCACGGTTCCAAACAGCGAGGGGGGGATGGCCAGGTAATGCGCCGGGCGGCGGGATTTTCCCAGCGCTTTTTTCAGGGAGGCGAACGTGGCCGGATCCTTGTAGTCGCCGCTCACGTAACTGAGCCGTGAAAGCAGATCGCGGAGGGCGCGCTTGTCGTTGATGCCGCCCGCGCGCTTGATGCTGTCGGTGACGCGGCGGTGCACGCGTTCGAGGCTCCAGTTCGGAAAGGCCACGCCAATCACCGGCACCTTGAGTTCACCGCGCTTCACCATGGCGTAGAGCGCCGGGAAAATCATTTTGTGGGCGAGATCGCCCGTCGCGCCGAATACCACCAGCGCGTCCGAAGGGGTTTGTTTCATCGGGCGACTCCTTTTGGGGCTGCGGTCGATTTCGCGCGCCGCGGGCGATGTAACGCTTCGCCTGGCAACTTATTTCCCGACTTCAAGCAATTCCACGTCAAAAATCAGAGTCGCTTTGGGAGGAATCACGCCGCCCGCGCCGCTATCTCCGTAGCCCAGCGCCGGCGGGATTCGCAACTGGCGTTTGCCGCCCGCCTTCATTCCCGCGACGCCTTCGTCCCAGCCCGGAATCACCTGGCCCGCGCCCAGCGTAAATACAAAGGGCTTGCCGTGATCGAGCGAGCTGTCGAACTTTTCGCCCGTGGTCAGCCATCCGGTGTAGTGAACGCTGACGGGCTTTCCGGGGACGGCTGTATCGCCGCTGCCGACAACCAGGTCCCAATATTGCAGGCCGGAAGCGGTGGTCGTCGGCGCGCCGGTCACTTTTGCGGGGCTGGAGGGGCTTGCGGCGCCGGCCTGGCTGGGCGCGCCCGATTTTTCAGAATTGCCGCATCCGTACGCAAGCCCGAATGCCGCGAACATACCCAACAGTCGGAGTAATTTTTGTCCGGTCATTTTTCTCTTCATACTTTCCGTCGTTTTTCTGGTCAAGGGGCCCTCGCGAGCCAAATCATATCGCAACGGCGGCTGTCGAAGAAAACAGTTATGGCCGGCAAGGGGCCCGCATTTGAATCCTGGCCGAAATCACACTGGAAAGTGATGCGGATCACGGTGTTTCCCATCGATTTTCCGGATAATGTGATGAGTAGGGGTGTTCGATGATTTTCCAAGATCGAGCGGAAGCGGGTCGTGCCCTGGCCCATCGACTTCAGGGATACGAACGTGAGCCCAACGTGATCGTTCTGGGCATCCCGCGCGGGGGCGTGCCAGTCGCCTTTGAAGTGGCGGCAAAACTCCATGCTCCTCTCGATGTGTTCGTGGTGCGCAAGCTGGGGGTGCCGGGGCATGTGGAATTGGGATTCGGGGCGATTGCCAGCGGGGGAATGCGTTTTCTCGATTCAGAAATTGTGGAAGCCGTGGGGATAACGAACGAAGCGATTGAAGAAGTCACGGCAAGGGAGAAGCGCGAATTGGAGCGCCGCGAGCGCGCCTATCGCGGCGGGCGCAGCCCGCTGAGCGTCGAAGGCAAGACAGTCATCCTGGTGGACGACGGGATCGCCACCGGATCCAGCATGCAGGTAGCGATCAACGCGTTGCGCGCCATGCAACCGTCGCGGCTTGCGGTTGCCGTGCCGGTGGCGCCGGTCTCCACCTGCCGGCGGCTCAGACCTCAGCTGGACGATCTGGTGTGCGTGCAGATGCCCACGTTGTTCCGGGCCATTGGCGAATTTTACGAGGATTTTTCTGAAGTGCCGGACGAAGAGGTGACGGATCTGCTTCACCGGAACACACAAAAGCCGGCGGGATTTTCCTCCTGATTAAGGTACTGCCGGCTGAGGCGGGAGTGGCCGCATGGTTGCATATCCAGGGAAAAAACGAACGGGCGCCGAGCACGACGTTTCCATTTGCCTGAGCAAGGTTACTTTGCGCGGGGCGTTGTGCGTTCCCAGGGGCGCCGCGGGCATCGCTATCTTCGCGCACGGAAGCGGCAGCAGCCGGCTGAGCCCGCGCAATCAATACGTCGCGGCGGAACTGCAATCGCAGGGCGTGGGAACGCTGCTGTTTGATTTGCTCACCCCGGAGGAAGAAGCCTTCGACCAGAGAACGGGGCAGCTGCGATTCGACATTCGCCTGCTGGCCAAGCGCCTGGTGAACGTGACCCACTGGGTCGAGGGCAATTCCGGGACGCTCGGCCTGCGGCTCGGCTATTTCGGCGCAAGCACGGGCGCAGCCGCCGCGCTGACCGCGGTTGCCCAGCTTCCCGGGAAAATTTCGGCCGTCGTTTCCCGCGGAGGCAGGCCCGACCTTGCGGGAGAGGCGCTGGGCTTGGTGGATGCGGCCACTCTGCTGATCGTGGGCGGCGACGACGAGCCGGTGCTATCCTGGAACCGTATCGCGTTTACCGATCTTGGCTGCCGCGACAAGCGGATCGAGATCGTGCCCGGCGCGACGCATTTGTTCGAGGAGGAAGGAGCGCTCGCGAAGGTGGCGGAATTGGCTGGCATGTGGTTTGCGAGCCACTTCTCGGCGGCTGAAGAAGCCCCGGCTCGGAAAATGGCTCAAGAAAATTAAGAGGTTTCCATGGGAGGTCGTCATGATCGTCAAGAAGAGAGGCGGCTACCAGGTGGTTTCCAGCAAGGGCAGGAATCTGGGCGGTCCGTACAAGACTCTGGAGGAGGCGAAAAAGCGTCTCCGGCAAGTGGAGTTTTTTAAGCACCGAAAAGGCTAGGCGGGAAGCCCCGGATTCCAGTTCATGACAATATCCGTGTGGATAGAATCTGCAAACTTTCATTCCATTTATGCGCGGGAGCTTCGCTATTTCGTGTATAATAGCAAAGTTGTATTCAGCGCCTCCGATAGTGACGCGGGTCATGCTTGGTCATGGGAGACTGTGGTATCCGGCGCTGTGGCGGGAAGAATTTTTCCCGCACGAGACCTTGATAGCACTTGATAGCAGGTGATCCGTGACGCTGAAAAAGATCGTGCTGCGCTCGCTTGTTGCTTCTGCTTTGACCCTCGGGTTCTGTTCCACGACTTTCCAGACCGCCAAGGCCGGGATCGGTCCGCAACCGGTCTATCGCCTCCGGCTTTTCGAGACGCACACCCTTGAGCGGATCGATATTGTGTACCGGATCGGCGACGCCTATTTGCCTGATGCCGTCCAGCGCCTGGACCAATTCCTGCGCGATCACCGCACCGGAGACGAGAAAGATCTCGATCCTCGCCTGTTCGATTTGCTTCACGATTTAAGCGCGTCGGTCGGAAAGAGCGGGGCGGAAATCAACATCGTGTGCGGCTACCGCACGCCGTGGAGCAACGAATTTCTGCGCCGCACCACTTCCGGTGTCGCTTCCCACAGCCAGCACATGGAAGGCAAAGCCATCGACATCCGTATCCCGGGAGTTCCCACGTTGCAACTGCGCAACGCAGCGCTCGCGCTGCATCGCGGCGGAGTCGGATTTTATCCCAAGTCCGCGTTTGTCCACGTGGACGTCGGCCGCATTCGCTGGTGGTAGCCCGGCTTGCGGAGGTCAGGTTCCTGAAGGTCTAGTTGCGGTGAAGATCGTCCTGCGTTAGAGCGCGTTCCAGTTCCCCGTCATATCCATAGATATCGCGGTAAAAATCCACCTCGCCATTTTCCTGCGCAACGGCTGTGCCGTACAGAATCAACACCGGAATGGGATTTTTTAGTTTTACTTCCTTCGTCTCCTCGCCGTTCATGGCCACGCGGATTTCTTCCGGCGTCCATTCCGGATCATCCCTGAGAACCCACGCCGCAAGCTTCACTGCGTCTTCCACGCGGATGCACCCGTGACTGAAGTCGCGCCGGGACCTGGAGAACAAGGACTTGGCCGGCGTGTCATGCATATAAACGTCATAGCGATTCGGGAATTCAAATTTAATGAGGCCGAGGGCATCGTCCGGGCCCGGTTTTTGGCGGATGGCGAGCTTTCCCGATCGCAGCTTCTCCAGGAGATCGTCATCCACCGCGCCATCGCTGACCACATTTCCGCGATGGTCCACGATTTCGTAATTATTTCGAACGAGGTACGCGGAATCCTTCTCGACGTCCGGCACAAGCTCATGTTGCTGAATCCCCAGCGGCACGTTCCAATACGGCCTGAAAATGACCGACAGCATCCGGCTCGCAAACACGGGAGTCTTGTGCTCAAACGTGCGGCCGACGACGACTTTCATGGAAAAGGCCGCCTCATACTTATCGTTCACGGCGTAGACCCGAAACGCGGGAATATTCACGACAATCGGAGGCCGCTCGAACGCATGGGGCAGCCAGCGCCACCGCTCCAGCGTGAGCTTGAGTTGTCTTACGCGCGTCTGTAGCGGCGTATTGAGCTGTTTCACCGTGGGCGCATCGATTTGACCGCTGGGATCGAGGCCATGGCGCCGTTGAAACTGTTTCACCGCGCCGGCAAGCTCGCTCCCATAAATCGTCTCCGGGGATGGAGCTTGCTCCTGCGCGCGAAGATCCCCCAGGAGGCGCAGCAGTTTCGCGAGGCGCGGCACACCGGCGTAAGTATCGCCGGGCCGCACGGGCTTGGCGGGCACCGGCAAGCTTTCGCCGTCATCCTGGCGCGCAAGCTCCAGATAGGCCTTGAGCGCAGCCCTGGTCCGGCGATAAGCCGGAAATGGCGGCTCGATGGTTTCCACAACCGCGGGGACGTCGCTGGCCTCCACTATTTCCAGGCGCAGAAGTTCGGAGAGGTCGACATCATGCCCGCCAATATCGAGTCCGAAGTGATACTGGCGGGGATTGAGCCGGCCGATGTGCAGGTCCGCGACGTATCTCATCGTCGCTACCGTCAGATCGAAATCGAAGCGCACAAGATCCGGCTCTCGCGGCGGCACCGGTTGTTCCAGCACGGATGTGCGCGCGTTCCATGAAGGGCCGCCGTAATCTTCCGGATTGAGTCCCTTGGTTTCCGCGCTCTCCAATAGTTGAATGATCGCGCGCGCCTGCGGAGTCGGCTTGGCCTCTTGTACCCAGGGCAAGGCGCCCGGGAACGCGGCGTAGAATTCCTTCAGCTCGGTGCGGAATTTTTCGGACCCGGGCGGGCGGAAGTCGGGAAGCACGGTCGCATCCAGAAGATCCTGCAGATACGCCGCGCCTTCATGGCTAAGCGGTTGGTGGCTGGAATCGGCGTCGGCTCTGGCGATGCCGAAGACTGGGACTGAGCCGGAATCCTTGCCCGTGCTCGTCTTGCACCCGGCGCACCAAGAAACCAGTAGCGCAAAAAAACAGAGACGGCGAAGGGTGAAGTGCTTGGCCCTGAATTGTCTCTGAACCACATTTGACCGGTTTCTCGTGATGGGGCTCTTTCCCAGGCCTTGTCCCGCCAAGCTGTCAATTATTCTCCATGATTCCAGGTAATTTAACAGTGAGCCGTGTCACACAAGGGCTTTGGGCCGCATGAGGCGGAGGCAAACTCCCTGCATGAACCATGCACCACCATCTGCCATGAACACCGTCCATTTGTTGTGATGCCAGACACATACGCGGGATGCCCCGCAGGGTAAACATCTAAAGCGTGGGCGGATGGGAAGGCGAATTCCTGGAATGGCACTGATCTTGGCCCGAGAGTAATATGAAAGGGCAGATTGGCTCCCGCTCTTCTTACTCAAGAACGAAGGGGGACATTATGAGAACGCGAAACGTCAGGTGGGTAGTTCTCTTCGGCATGCTTTTTGCCTTCGGATTCTGCGCTGCGTCCTGGGCCTCTCCTCAGGGCCCTTCGGCGGGCACCGTGCCGGTGACAACCGTTGTCTCGGTCGAGGCGAAATACGGCAAGCAGGCTCCCGAAATTCAGCGCCAGGACGTGCGCGCATTTCTGAACGGCAAACGCGTCTCGGTCACCGATTGGGTTCCGCTGCGTGGCGACAAAGCGGGACTCGAATTGTTCATTCTGATCGACGAGTCCATCAATCAGAATGTCGCGTTGCAATTCGACGATCTGCGCCGCTTCATAAACGCGCAGCCTGCGACGACCTCTTTAGGCGTCGGTTACATGCGAAACGGGACCGTGGAAATTGCCCAGAATCTGACGCCGGATCACGCACTGGCCGGAAAAGCGCTGCGCCTGATTCCAGGCGCCGAAATGGGCGTGGGGAGTCCATATCTTTCTCTTTCAGACCTGGCCAAGCGCTGGCCGGAAAGCCCGAATCGCCATGCCGTGCTCATGATCTCCGATGGGATCGACCAATGGCAATCCGGCTTTAGCCCTCCGTATCTGGACGCGGCCGTGGAACGCTCGCAGCGCGCCGGGATCCAGGTGTACGCCATTTACTCGCCCGGAATGGGTCACTATGCGCACAGCATGTCCCGCATCAACTGGGGACAAAACAATCTGGCGCAACTTTCCGAAGAAACCGGAGGCGAATCCTACGTGCAGGGCCTGCTGCCCGCGGTTTCTTTCGGACCGTATCTGGACCAGTTTGCGGAGCGCTTAACCCACCAGTACAGACTCACGCTTAATGCTAATCCCACTAAGAATGCGAGCTATCAGGCCGTCCGGCTGCAAACCGAAGTCCCGGATGCGGAACTGATTACCACGGACCGCGTCTACGTCCCGGGCGCGAAGAAGTGAGGCATAAAGTCGAGTCTAGGCCGAGGCTTTCACCGCGGAGTTAAGCAATTTTTCGATCCGGTCCAGGACCTGCATCGCCGGGAGGCACTGCGCGACGCTCGCATTGGGCTCGCGCTTTTCTTTGATCGCGGCAATAAATTCGCGATCCTGCAACTCAATGCCGTTCATGGACACGTCCACCTGGGACAGGTCGA
The DNA here is from genome assembly GCA_020073375.1 of Terriglobia bacterium. Taxonomy (GTDB): domain Bacteria; phylum Acidobacteriota; class Terriglobia; order Acidiferrales; family UBA7541; genus Palsa-360. The sequence goes on from JAIQFG010000011.1 coordinate 8,248, forward strand.
TCTTGTTTCCATCTCCGTCCTCCAGGTCGTCGTAACGCGCCACGTACGTGCCGTTGTCGCCGATGTAGCGAAAAAAAGTGCCCAGAGGGCCTTTGTTGTTGAAGGAAAGCGACAGCGTCAGGATTTTTCCCGCCGGAGTTTTCAGCACGATCCCCATGTCCATGGCGATTTTTAATTCCGGATGTATCGGGCCCTGTACGGAATAGCATTCGGAAACCGGTTCGCCGGCCTGATACTGGAATAAATCCACCGTGTGGCAGGCGTGGTGCCACAACAGGTGATCGGTCCAGCTCCGAGGTTTTCCCGCTGCGTTCATGTTCGTGCGTCGGAAGAAATACGTTTGCACATTCATCTGCTGGATTTTTAACTCACCGGCCTTGATTTTTTTGCGGACATACTGGTGGCTGGGATTGAACCGCCGCGTGTGGCCCCCCATGCAGATGACGCCAGTCTCTTTTTGAATTTTTACGAGGCGCTCGGAGTCGGCGAGGGTATCCGCAATGGGAATTTCGATCTCCACATGCTTGCCGGCCCTCATGCACTGCACGCCCTGGTCCGCGTGCATTCCCGTAGGCGTCGCCAGGATCATGGCTTCCAGGCCGGGCTGCTTCAGGCTCTCGGCCAGGTCGCCGGTCCAGTGCGGGATTTTATATTTCCGCGCCACTTCCTCGGTGGCGGCCTGGTTGCCGCCGGTCAGGGTGATAACTTCGATTCCGGGAATTTTTGCCAGCGCGTCCAAATGTTTCTGGCCGAACGCGCCCTGGCCTGCGACTCCTACTTTCATGGTTTTTCCCCGCAAAATAGAATTTTCGATTCCCTACGGTATCACAGCGGCGGGGAAGGGAGCGAGGACAGGCGCTGCAAATGCGGGAGCACGGCAATGCCGTGCCCCTACCAATCCCGCTATATTTCCCTTAGGGGATTTACCACCCGAATCGATCCATAACTCTGCCCATCGGCCAGATCCTCGGAATAGAGAATCGCAGCGCCGGAACTTTCCGCCGCCTGTACGATCAACGCATCCCAAAACGAAATCTTATAGCGCAACTCGATCGCCAGGGCTTCCACAACGGATTCCGCCGTATTCACGACGATATCCCACATCATGTAATCCTCGATTAGCCGTCGCAATTCCTCAGTCGATAAGAGGCGCGGCGGCTTGCGGCGCAGGCTGACGCAAAGTTCCTGCAGAACCTGCGTGCTAATTACGCCGCCTTCCGATCTCCAAAGTCCATCGATCAGCGCGCGTGCCCGTTCGTGCTTCGTCCCCGCGGTGCGGTCATGCGCGTACACCAGAATGTTGGTGTCGACGAAGGCTTTATCGCTCATGAAGTTCGTCCCGCGAGGCAGGGGGCGTCCAGCCCAGGTCAAAGCCCTTGTTCAGGCGGGCCAGCGCGCGCCTTCGCGCGCGGTCGTAGCGCTTCCTGTCGCGCACGACCTCTTCGAGTTTTTCCGAGAGCAAGCCGCTGATGGATTTGTCTTGCTCGGCAGCCAGGATGCGGATTTCGCGCAGGATTTTGGAGTCGAGCTTCAGGGTGATGTTGGTTTTCATGGCTGAGCACATAAATACGTGCTGCACGATTATGCGTGCTCTTAAGATGGCATGTCAAGCACTCCGGGTTGCCCCGACCCACAACGCCGCCCGGCGAGCTATAATCATTCATGCTGCTGCAACGTGCTGATTCTGTACGTGGTTAAACCACGTTAAGAATCACCCGTTTGCGCCGCACCACGGCCTTGTTGACGAGAGCTTGCCGCCCGGGGCCAGCAGCGCGGCTCCCCCGGTCAACACAAACTTCGAAAAATCTCGTCGATTCATGATCTGGCTACCTTCTCTTCTGGATTGGGTTGATTGTCGCGGCTCGCCCGTCGCCTGCGCCAACGGCCCTAGCGTAATCTACCGGGTTTCACGGATCAATCTCAGATGCCAAGGAAACATACCTCACCAAGTTCGCAAGAAATGGAATATCTGCCAGTGATTCCGTGAAACATTGGGATTGAATTGGGTATATAGGTGTGCGACGATTTGACCCAGTTGGTGTATCAATTCCGCATGGATCGACTTCTTCGAGGGGCAGCAATGAGAATCGGGGCGCTGGTCTTGATCTGCTCGCTTGCCGCGTTTCCGCTGCAGGTTCGCGCTCAACAGGCCAAGACCGAATCACCCGCCGCAGCCGCAACGTCTCCCGCACCGCTAAATGATGCGCAGGTACTCGGCCGCCGTTTGTTTCAGCAACGGTGCGCGATCTGCCACACCGAATCGACTCCCGGGGCGAACCGGTACGGCCCGGTTCTATATAAGGAACTGATCGCGGGTAACGAAGACACCATGCGCGAATTCATTTCCAACGGATCCAAGGGGAAAATGCCCGGTTTCAAATATGGGCTGGAAACCCGGGAAATCGACGCCATTGTTGAATATTTGAAGACATTATCGCGCCCCGCAAAGCGCAACCAGGGGGCCCCGGGCGATGTCAACGTGATGGATTAGATCTTCAACGGATGGAATCGGAACGAGCAGGAGGAGCCATGAAATTCTCGCGTGCGATATCGTGCCTGGCGGCGACGGCAGTTGGTCTGGCGGCACTGGCCATTGCGCCATTTGCCGCGCACGGGATTCACGCGGCTCCCGGCGGCGCACTGCTTGCCGGCACGATCCAAACCGCGTCCGGCGAGAACCTGGGCGGCGTGACGGTCTCGGCCAAGATGGCCGGGCGGAATATCACCACCACGGTTTTTACCGACGAACAGGGGAATTACTATTTTCCCGCCATGGATACGGGCATATACCAGGTCTGGGCCCAGGCCGACACGTTTCAAACCTCTCGCGCCGATGTCGATCTTACCGGCGCGCGGCGCCAGAATTTCACACTGAAGCCGCTGCAGGATTTCGAGCGCCAGTTGACTGGAGACCAGATCCTGGCGTCCTTGCCCGAGGCCACGCCCGAAGACCGCCGCATGAAGCGGCTGTTTCGCAACACCTGCACCAGTTGCCACCAGCCCAATTACATATTGCAGAACCGCTTCGACGCCGACGGCTGGATCGCGATCATGAACGCCATGCGCGATTTCACTGTCACCGGGAACTATAACGGCGAGGACTCACCGCCGCAGCCGATCATCGAATATTTCAAGCCGGAACTGGCCGCGTATCTGGCCAAAGTCCGCGGCCCGGGCCCCAGCACAATGAATTTCAAGGTGCGCCCGCGCCCCTCGGGCGAAGCCGCGCGCGTGGTGTTCACCGAATATGACGTTCCGCTGGACCAGACCATCGGCTACGACACCCAATATCCCACCAACAATGGAAGCGACTGGTCGCTCGGCACGCCCTCGGCGCTCAATGGCGCCCACGGCGTGCACGATGCGCAGGCCGATTTCAACGGAAATATCTGGTACTCGAATAACGTATCCAGCCGCGCGATTTCCGTCGGCAGAATCGATGCCAAAACCGGCGAAGTCCGCTACGTCAAAGTTCCCGACGCGCGCGGCAGCGCCGCCGTGGGGCACGGAATTGTCCGCGACGCTCAGGGAATTCTCTGGTTCAACATCAACATGAACGGCACGGCGCCAAATGCGCTCGGCCGGCTCGACCCGGTCACCGAAAAAGTGGAAGTGTTCACCACGCCCAAGGGCATGACTCCCCCGACGCAGGTCGCCACCAGCCTCGATGTCGACGGCAAGGGAAAAGTCTGGGTGACGTCCGGAATCGGGGCGCTGCGTTTCGATCCCGAGACGCGCCAGTTCACCGAATTCAAGTCCAAGTCCTACACGACTCCCGATGGCGACGGCATGACCTACGGACTCACCGGCGATAGCCAGGGCAACGGCTGGTGGGGCGAGATGAACGTGGACATCGTGGGCCACAGCGACATCGAAACCGGCAAGTCCATGGAGGTCAGGCTACCTCCGGTGCCGGGACAAAAAGAAATGTACACGCCCGAACAGCAAAAAGTTTTTTCCATGAGCGGCTCCACGTTTGACGCCGGAGTTCCCTGGAGCGAAGGCCCTCGCCGCATGGGCGCGGATAAGGCCGGCGACACCGTGTGGGTTTGCGACTGGTGGGGCGGCAACCTTGCCAGGATCGACATTCGCACGGAAAAAGCCACGATCGTGCCTTTGCCGCACCCAGAATCGCAACAGCCCTATCAGGCCCAGGTCGACAGCCATCACAACGTCTGGACCAATTTGATGAACGCCGATGAAGTGATGCGCTTCGATCCCGCGACGTCGAAATGGACCGAATTCCAGTTTCCGACGCTCGGCGCGGAGGCGCGTTATTTCTCGATCCTGGAGCGTAACGGATCGATGCAGGTGATCGTGCCGTATTCCCGGACGCGCAAAGTCGCGCGCATGACGTTCCGCTCCCCGGCAGAATTGCAGTCACTGAAAAAGCAGGCCGAGGAGCGGCAACAGGCCCGCGCCCAATAACGCGGCGCCAACCCCCATCGGCACTGCTCCCACGAATCCAAAATAACCTGCCGCCAGTGCGTCGCACGTTGAGGCGGAGCGCGAGCGGCTATGTTACGATTCCAAATCTATGCAAACTGGGATCATCGGACTTCCGCAGGTAGGGAAAACAACTCTGTTCAAAATCTTGACGCGCGCGAAACTGGATGAAAAGTCGGCGCGCGCGGCGACGCACGTCGGCGTGGCGCGCGTGCCGGAACCGCGCCTGGAACAACTGGCCAAGCTCTACAATCCGAAAAAAATCACCTACGCCACGGTGGAATACGTGGACGTGGGCGGCATGATAAAGGACCGCTCGAAGGATTCGGCCGTTCTGGCCCCGCTGCGCGAGGTCGATGCGCTGGCGCACGTCCTGCGCGTGTTTGACGATCCCGCGGTGCCGCATTCCGCCGGATCGATTGACCCGCTGCGCGATGCCGAGGTCCTCGATCTCGAATTGATGCTTTCCGATCTCGACCAGATCACGCGGCGCATCGAACGCGTGGAAAAGGACCTGAAGAAAAAGAAAGAACCAATTCTTGAACAGGAACTCGTGCTGTTGAACCGATGTAAGACGGCCATCGAATCGGAAAAGCCCCTGCGTGAGCTGGAATTTAATCCCGACGAACGCAAAACGATATTCGGCTACAAATTTCTGTCGCAGCGGCCGATGCTGTACGTTTTGAATCTGGGCGACAACGAAGTCGCCGAGCTGGATACTGCCGTGCAGCGCCACAATCTGGCGAAGCTCGAAGGGCGTCCGAACACCGCGATCGTTTCCATCTGCGGGCGCATCGAAGCCGAGCTTGCTGAACTCGAGCCGGCCGAAGCCGCCGAAATGCTCGCGGCCTACGGCCTGAAATCTTCCGGCCTCGACCGCCTGATTCAAGCCACCTATCAACTGATGGGCTTGACTTCCTTTTTCACCGCGGGCGAGCCCGAAGTGCGCGCCTGGACCATCAAGCGCGGCATGAACGCGCAAAAAGCAGCCGGAGCCATCCACTCGGATATCGAGCGCGGATTCATCCGCGCCGAAGTGGTGCGCTGCGAAGACCTGCTCGCGGCGGGCAGCCTTCCGGCCGCGCGCGAAAAGGCGCAGGTGCGCCTGGAAGGCAAGGAATACATCGTCCAGGAAGGCGACGTCATTTTGTTTCGCCACAGCGGATAACGGCCACGCATTTCTTCACGACCGATCGCTTTGGGGAGAAGCGCAAACTCTGAATTTGACCGCGGAACAAGCGCTTTTCGTAACGCCGGCGTCTCGCCGGCTTTTTTCGGTGCCCGCTCCCGTGCGAAACTGCCGGCGAGACGCCGGCGCTACAAATCACGAACACGCGGCCTCATTTCGTGGAGTCGATTTTCGGAGCCGATCCTGACATGTGGAACGCAGCCTCATGACTCTCGCCAATTCCATCCCCGTGCCTGCTTCGCGCATGCTGCTGGCCCTGGTTCTGGGGCTGACGGCCGCGGCGGCGAACATTCTCGGCGGGCTCTTCATCCTGCACCGCGAATGGTCGCGCCAATATCTGAAATATTTTCTCGCGCTGGGCGCGGGCTTCATGCTGGCAGCGTCCATCCTGGAAATTCTTCCAGAATCGGTGGACCTTTCCGGCCAGCGCGCTTACATCCTTGCGCTGATCGGTTATTTCATCGTTCATTTTTTCGAGCACACGCTCGCGCCTCATTTTCATTTTGGCGAGGAAACGCACCACGAGCATTTCATCGCGGATCACGCTGGAATGTCCGCGCTGCTGGGCCTTTCGATTCACACGTTTTTTGACGGCGTGGCCATCGCCTCGGGCTTTTTGGTTTCCGGATGGCTCGGCGGGATCATTTTTCTGGCCATCGCGCTGCACAAAATTCCCGAGGGTTTTACCGTGGCCTCCCTGATGCTCGCCAGCGGGCAGAGCCGCCGCACGGCGCTGCTGGCGTCCATCTGGCTTGGGGCCGCAACCGTCGCCGGCATCCTCTTGATGGGCCTATTGCATTCGCAAGTCGCTTACGCGCTGCCCATCTCGGCGGGCGTGACTTTATATGTGGCCGCCACGGACCTGGTCCCCGAGATTAACCGCGAGCCCGACGCCCGCATGGCTCTGCTGGTATTTTCGGGTGTCGCGCTGATGCTCGTGCTGGAAAAGATGTTCCATGGATGACGCCCCGAAGGCCGGATCGAAACGGCTTATCTCCTTTATATTCAGTTAATCCGCAGGGCACGGCGCCTTTTGATCCCTCTTGGCTTTTAGCCGGATTCATATACAATCCGCCTGAGTAATCCTTCGCAACTTGGTTCGGGCCGGCAATCACTTATTTCCGCAACTTTTATATATGAAACGGGTTAGACAAGATGTGGAGGCTATGGCCAGGACCGACGTCCAACTGATGCTGGACGTGAAAGCCGGGGACGATCAGTCCTTTGAGCTTTTGCTCCGCAGGTACAGGACTCCCCTGGTCAATTTCCTTTACCGCATGGTCCGCGATCCCGGAGTCGCGGAAGAGCTGGCCCAGGAAGTGTTTCTCCGCGTTTACCGCGCCCGCAAGGAGTACGCTCCCAGCGCGAAGTTCACCACCTGGATGTTCCGCATCGCCACCAACCTGGCGCTGAATTCGGTGCGCGACAATCGCCACCGCCAGATGGAAATTTCCATGGACCATTCCGTGAATCCGGGCGACGACGATCCTCCGGCGATGCAGGTGGCCGACGGCGCGCCCACCATCGAGCAGGAAATGGTGGCGCGCACGCGGGCGGAAATGATTCTGAAAGCCGTGCACGCGCTGCCGGAAAAGCAGCGCGCCGCGGTCTTGCTGCACAAATATCAGGAACTGGATTACGATGAGATTGCGCGGATTCTGGAGTGCTCGGAGAGCGCGCTGAAATCGCTCTTGTTCCGCGCCTATGAAACGCTTCGCGCGGAGCTGGCTCCGCTGGTGAATTCGGTTAGAGCTTAACGGGTGTGGGCTGTACTTACAGTCCGCGTGGAAATTGGTTATGGAAGTGAGGACCCTATGAGCAGCACGCAAACATGCTCGGGAATGGAAAATAAATTAATCGCCTATCTGGACGGACGCGCCAAGCCCGCCGAACGCCGCGCCGTTGAAGAACATCTCGCGGCCTGCGCCGATTGCCGCCTGCGCGCCGAGGATTTTCGCGCGCTCTGGAGCGTGATGGAAGACCTTCCGGTGCTTTCACCATCCCCCGCGTTCGATGCGGCGCTGCGCACGAAGATTGCCAAGGAACCGGCGCTCCGCGGATTCTGGCAATGGCTGCCTTCGCCCCGGCTGGCGTTTGCCGTTACCGCGCTGGTGGTCATGTCGGTGTGGCTCTCCTCCATGCCGCGCATCGCCGGCGGCCGAAACAAGATGGAGGCCAGGATAGAGGCCAAGGCAACCCAGGTGACGGCCGAAGCCGATTACCGCATGATCCGCGACTTACCGGTGCTGGAAAATTACGACGTGCTTTCCAAGTTTGACGCGCTTTCCGAGCTCTCGGATTCTCCGGTTGGCGTGACGAAAGTAGGGGCCGGGCAAGCTCAGTAATGACGAAGCGATTCCAATTCGGCGCCGTGCTCGCCGCCTGGCTTGCGGTCGGTTTGGCTTGCGGTTCTGCTTCCGCACAGACGCCGCTGCAGCGGCGCCGCGCCGCGCGCCAGCAACGCCGCCAGGAGGTGTTGCCGCCGAATGGCCCGAACGGCCTTCGACCCGCTCCCAACGTGGACAATCTTCCGCCCAAAGCCATCGAGCGCCTGCAGGACCTGCCACCGAACCGGCAGGAACAATTTCTGCGCAATAACCAGCGGTTCCAGAATCTCCCGCCCGAACAACAGGCGCAGATCCGGGATCGCCTGCAGGCCTGGAACCGCCTGACTCCCCAGCAGCAGCAGGACCTGCGTGAGCGCCAGCACGTCTGGGAGCAGATGACTCCCAACCAGCGCCAATACGTTCGCCAGACGCTTCTGCCGCGCTGGCAGCAACTGCCGCCGGTGCGCCGCCAGGCGATCATGCAGCGCCTGCACTCGCTGCGCGACATGAGCGAAACCGACCGCCAGGCGAAATTAAACGATCCCGCGTTTCTCGAGGGCCTCAATGCCGAGGACCGCGAGACGCTCACTCAACTCGCGCACCTGCATGTTGGAATGGCTTCGGATTCGCCAGGGATGTAAGTTCTTTCACGCCTCTCGCCGCGTCATCGGCCACTGAAGAATTAAGATCCCACGGCAATATTCAGGCAATTCCATTTCAAACCGCGGCGTGGTTCCATGCTCCCGAGCGGATGCTCACCACCTCTTCGACCGGAGTAACGAAAATCTTGCCGTCGCCCGCCTTTCCGGTGCGCGCTCCCGCGATGATGGCGTCGATGATTTCCGGTGCGCGCTTGTCCTCCGCAAGAATCATCAACGAAATCCTCGGCAGAAATTCCACCACATATTCCGCGCCGCGATAAAATTCGCGGGCTTTCTCGCGGCCCATCCCGGAGAGTTCGGCGACAGTCATGCCCTCGACTCCGATTTCGGCCAGGCGGCCCTTTACTTTTTCCAGGCAATTCGGCTTGATGATTGCCTCGATCCGTTTCATCTGCGTCCTCCTTGTGCGGACACCCTGATGCGGCCAGAATAAGATTTCGGCCGTTAAACAGGCGTCGTGGTTTCGTAAGGATTTCGCGGGCGCAAAAACAAACACGCAAACGCTTCACGTGGTGCGTTGCGGTGCAATTCTGTTGGAGAAACCCGGCGCACTTTCCGAAAACACGCGAATTGCAAGGCGATAGCCAGGCGAAAGAGCCCGAAATCCGGCTGGCCCCGCGGTCCATTCACAAGATTTTTGTCCTTGCGCCACAAATACCGCGAACCTAATCCTAGACAAGTATTGTGCCCTCCACACTAGATGTAGTGGTTCCGCGCAAACCCAGGAAAATTTCCGCTCGCCGCGCCCGGTTATCCACAATTAATTTTTCAATACATCGCATTTTAACTTGACAAGTTTTCGAACCTGTCTAGAATCGTGGGCAAATGTGGAGCAAAGTGGTAGCAAGTGAAGTGCAGTGGTGGACTTGATCGAGATCTTGATCGGCAAGTCGGTCGTGAAGTGAAGGGGTTCCACAATGAGAGGAAAGCAGCCTTCGTACTCTTTGGGCAGACGAATCCATGCTTCGGGGAAACAATCCGGCAAAAGTGGACGAGAAGGGTCGTCTCAAGATTCCCGCAGCCTTTCTGGAAGAGCTCAAGGGATATGGCGATCAGTTCTACGTTACGAGCGAAACCGGTGAGTACGCCCGGATCTTCCCGATGAAGGTTTGGGAAGAAATCGAGAGCAAGCTCGCAAGGCTCTCGTCGCACAACCGGACCAAGCAGAAGTTCCTGACCTGGACCAACTATTACGGCCAAGCGGTGGAAATCGACGGGCAGGGAAGAATCCTGATTCCGCCGGTGCTTCGGGAAGCGGCCCTGATGAAGGGCGACGTGGACGTGATGGGCCACCTGACGTACCTGGATGTCTGGAACCACGGCCGGCAGCTGGATAACCTGAAGAAGAGCCCGATTAACGACGAAGATCTGAAGATTCTGGACGAACTGGGCATCTAGTTTGGACGCGCAACATACGCCGGTGCTGGTCGAAGAGGTGATCGACTGGCTGGCCATCAAGCCCGGCGGGCTGTATGTGGACGCGACGCTGGGGCTCGGGGGACACGCAATAGAAATTGTCCGGCGGCTGGGGGTCGGGGGCAGGTTCGTGGGCCTGGATCGCGACGCGGCGGCACTGGAAATCGCGCGTGGCAGGCTGGCGGAATTTGGGGATAAGGTGACTTTGGTGCACGCCAACTTTTCACAAATCGGCGAGGTGTTCGCGGAGCGCAGGCTCCCACCCGCCGACGGCGTGCTGGCGGACCTGGGCGTATCGAGCATGCAGCTGGATCTGGCCGAGCGCGGCTTTTCGTTCCGCGCGCGCGGCCCGCTCGACATGCGCATGGACCGCGAGATGGAAGAGACGGCATCAGACATTGTGAACACGGTCGAGGAGAAAGAACTCGCCGACCTGCTCTATCAGTTGGCTGAAGAGCGGGATTCACGCAGAATCGCCAGGAGCATCGTTCGTGCGCGGCCCATCCGCGACACCGAACACCTGGCAACGGTTGTGGCAGGGGCTCGAAAAGTAAGGGGAAGGCAGAAGCTGCATCCCGCGACAAAAACGTTTCTGGCGCTGCGGATTGCGGTGAATCGAGAGATGGAGGAACTCGGGCAGTTTCTTTCTAGAGTTCCTGCCACACTATCTCCCGGCGGGCGGTGGGTGGTGCTCAGCTACCACTCGCTTGAAGACCGGCCCGTCAAGCAAGCGTTTCAGCGTCTGGCGCAGGAAGGCACGCTGAAAATTCTGACCAAAAAAGTCATTCAAGCCTCGGACGCGGAAATCGCGGCGAATCCGCGCGCGCGCAGCGTGAAGATGCGCGTTGCCGAGAAAACGGGTCTGGGCTCCGCTTGGAGCCCGGCGGAAGAAGAGGGTCTGGGCTCCGCTTGGAGCCCGGCGGAAGAAGAGGGTCTGGGCTCCGCTTGGAGCCCGGCTGAAAAAAGTCCCGACCAGCACGGGATGCCGCATGAGAAAGAGTGGCTGCAATGACCGAATTCTACACCGTGAAGCAGATCGATAATTCGCACCTGCGGCGGCCGATGGCGCCCAATCGGGTGCGCGAATGCGTGCGCCTGGTTTCACTCGGAGCCATGCTGGCCCTGTGCGCGCTGCTCTATGCCTGGCAGCATTTTGAAACCATTCAGCTGCGCTATGACCTGGAATCGCTGCGCAACGAGCGCGCCCAGGCCGCCGAGTTCAATCAGCAGCTCAAGCTGGAAGTGGCGGGTTTGCGCTCGCCCGGGCGCATTGACGTGATTGCGCGCCGCCAGCTCGGGCTCACCGCTCCGGTGCCCGCGCAGATTGCGCCGATGGATTTGCCGCCCAACGCGGTGATGGCGGATGCGCGCGCATCCGGTGCGCAAGCGGCGCAGCGATAGACTTCTCAATGCGGCAATGCATGTTGCCGTGCCCAGTGGAAATCATTTGAAAGGCAAGTGAAACCGCCTGGCGCGGTGTACATCCTGAGCCGGAAAATTTTTTGGCCGCGGGGCACCGGTAGGAAACGGGTGCGGACTTCGCTTGGGGCCCGCTCAACATATGGATCTGCGCAGTCCTCGGACACGATTGGTGATTGTGGCGGCCCTGGCGGCGCTCTGGACCGGGGCGGCCATGGGACGCCTGGCCTACCTGCAACTTTTCCGATATAGCGAATATTACGGGCGCGCGCAGCACCAGCAGCGCCTGATCGTGGACGTGGGCGCGAGCCGCGCGGAAATCTTCGACCGCAACCTGAACCCGCTGGCCATGAGCGTGCCGGTGGATTCCGCGTTCGCTGTGCCCTCGGAAATTGCCGATCCCTCGATGGTCGCGCGGCTGCTCGGAAAAATTCTGGACGTTCCCTCCGACGATATCGCCACGCGCCTGGCGGCTTCCCATTCCTTCGTGTGGATTGCGCGCAAGCTTCCCCCCGAAAAAGCGCAGCGCATCGCCGCCCTGAATTTGCGCGGAATTTATTTTCAGCGCGAGGGCGGGCGGTTTTATCCCAAGCGCGAGCTGGCCTCGCACGTTCTTGGTTACGTGGACATCGACGAGAAGGGCCTGGGCGGGATCGAATACGCGCTCGATAACGATATCCGCACCAAGCCCGGCAAGATGCTGATCCTGGCCGACGCCCACCGCCGCTGGTACGACTCCGCCGACAAGGCTCCGGACACCGGCACCAGCGTCGTGCTCACGCTGGACGAAAATATTCAGTACATCGCGGAGAAGGAACTGGCGCAGGCCATTCACGAGACTCATGCGATTTCCGGAACGGTCATCGTCGAAAATCCGAACTCCGGCGAATTGCTGGCCGTGGCCAATTCGCCCACGTTTAATCCGAACGCCGCCAAGGACAGCCCGCCCGATGCGCGCACTGACCGCGCCGTAAGCTCGCTGTATGAGCCCGGATCGGTTTTCAAAATCGTCACACTTTCGGCGGCCATCGACCAGGGCATTACGCGCCCCGAGGAAATGATCGATTGCCAGAACGGCGCGATCTACATTGCCGGACACCGCATCCGCGACCACAAGGCCTACGGGATGCTCAGCGTTGCGCAAGTCCTCGCGAATTCCAGTGACGTGGGCGCAATCAAAGTCGGACTGCGGCTGGGCGCGCCCAAATTTTACGACTACATTCGCGCGTTCGGTTTCGGCCAGCCCACCGGCGTAGATCTGCCGGGAGAGAGCAAGGGAAAACTTCGCCGCCTGGAAAATTGGACGCCTGTTTCGGTCGGATCCATTTCCATGGGCCAGGAAGTCGGCGTGACTCCCTTGCAGATGATCAATGCCGTGTCGGCCATCGCCAATGGCGGAACGATCGTCCAGCCGCACGCCGTACGCGCGATGCGGCGCGGCACGCAACTGGTGGAAACGCAGCAGCCCGAACCCCGCCGCGTGATTCAAGCCACCACGGCAGCCACTATGCGCCGGATGATGGAAGGCGTGGTGCTGAACGGCACCGGGAAACTGGCGCGCCTGGATGGGTACACCTCCGCGGGGAAGACCGGCACGGCGCAGAAATTCGACGTGAACACGGGGCATTACTCCGCGCACAATCTGATTGCGTCGTTCGTCGGCTTCTCGCCGATCAACACGCCCGCCATTACAATTCTGGTGCAGCTGGATTCGCCGGCCGGAGCGCATGAGGGCGGATCGGTGGCCGCGCCCGTATTTCAGCGCATCGCCCAGCAGGTGTTGCCCTATTTGAATGTGCCGCGGGATATTCCCCTTTCGGACCAGACGCAGCGGGCCGCGCGGTCCTCCGCCGCAAATCAAGACCTCGCGGAGGTAAGCGATTTCGATCCCGCGCAGGTGGATCCCAACACGGCTACGGAAGATCCCGTCCCGCCGGCAGCACCCGGCGCGGCTCCGGCCACCGTGGAATTGGCTGAAGGCGAGGGCATCCCCGCGCCGCAGCTTCACGGCAAGACCGTGCGAGAGGTTTCCGAGCTGTGTATCCGCCTGGGGCTGAATCCGGTCTTGCTTGGCACGGGAATTGCTTCGGATCAGTCGCCGGAAGCGGGCGCAATGATCCGGCGCGGGAGCAAAATCACCGTGCAGTTTGCGCGGGATCCTTCCTTGATGCTTGCGGACGCCAGGAGGAAGATCAGGTGACTGTGAAGGTGGAACCGTTTGTGGACCACAGCGAAGAGTTGACGATAGGGAAGAAGACGTCGGCGGCACGGGTGCCGCTGCGCCTGGCGAAATTGCTGCGGGGCGTCGATCTGAAGATGGACGCCAAAAAAGCGGCGGCGCTCGGCGACCTGGAAATTCTGGAAATCGCCTATGACAGTCGCCGGGTGAAGCCCGGAACGCTGTTCGTCGCCATACGGGGAGAAAAAAACGACGGCAACCAGTTTGTGCCCGATGCCATTTCGCGCGGGGCGATCGCCATCGCCAGTGAGCAGCCCTCGCCCAGGAATCTCCCCAAGGGATTTGCCTGGATTCAGGTTCCGGAAGCGCGCAAGGCCCTCGCCATCCTGGGCGCGAATTACTTCGGCCGCCCGGCTGAAGTCCTGAAGCTGATCGGCGTGACCGGGACGAACGGCAAGACCACCACCGCACACCTGGTCGATTCCATTCTGCGCGCTGCGGGCTGCAAAGCCGCTTTGCTCGGCACCATCGGACACCGGCTCATCTCCGAGACCCGCCCGGCGTCCAACACCACGCCCGAATCGCTCGATCTGCAGGAATTTCTCGACGACGTGGTCCTGGCCGGAGGCACGCACGCGGTCCTTGAAGCCAGTTCCCACGCGCTGGCCATGGACCGCCTCTGGGGATGCCCGTTTGCCGTGACCATCTTTACGAACCTCACGCGCGACCACCTCGATTATCACAAGACCCTGGAGGAATATTTCGCCGCCAAGCGCCGCCTGTTCCAGGGCACGGGCTCGGCCGCGCCCACCACCAGCGTCATCAATCGCGACGATGAATACGGCAGGCAACTGGCGGGTCTGGCGGCGCGCACGCTGACCTACGGCCTGGAGCCCGGCGCGGACATCACCACGCGCAAGCCTTCGCTATCGTTTACGGGGATCGAATGCGCGGTGGAAACACCCATCGGAAAAATCGAAATTCGCTCGAAGCTTGTGGGGCGAACCAACGTTTACAATATTCTGGCCGCGATTGGTGCGGGCGTGGCGCTGGGCTTGCCTCGCGAAGTGATTGCCGCGGGAATTGCGCAGCTTACGGCCGTGCCGGGGCGATTCGAGCGCATCGATATGGGCCAGCCTTTTCTGGTGGTGGTGGACTACGCGCACACCGATGACGCGCTGCGCAACCTGCTGGCAACGGCAAAGGAATTGAATCCCGCGGGCCGCATCATCACGCTGTTCGGGTGCGGCGGCGACCGTGACCGCACCAAACGCCCGTTGATGGGCGAGGCCGCGGGGCGCGCGAGCGACGTCGTCGTGCTGACTTCGGATAATCCCCGCAGCGAGGATCCTCTTCTCATTATTAACGACGTGATTGTGGGATTGCAGCGCACGCCGGCGAAGTGCCTGATCGAGCCGGATCGCGAGCGCGCCATAGCCATCGCCCTGGACCAGGCGCGGCCCGGCGACATCGTCTTGCTCGCAGGAAAAGGGCATGAAACGCAGCAAGTCATGCGTGACCGCACCATTGCGTTGGACGACCGCGAAGTGGCGCGGCGGATTCTACGCAAGGGTGGTTACGGGGATTAGCGGGTGGGCAAGCGTAGGGGCACGGCATGCCGTGCCCCTACGGTGCAAGAACAGTGCAGCGGCATGGAACGTGCTTTTGATAAGAATGCAGGGACGCTGATTCGAGGGTAAACCCAGACCGGTGAAACCCAGCCCCTTGAGGACGCTATGCGGTGGACGGTTGAAGAAGTGGCTCGCGCTCTGGGGGTTACGCGGCCCGGAGGGCTCGACGCCGTGGCCCGGTTGGCCGGTGTCTCGATTGATTCTCGCACCGTGGCTCGCGGCGAGCTCTTCGTGGCCATACACGGACCGCGTCACGACGGACACAATTTTGTCGTGGCCGCGCTGGACGCCGGCGCCCTTGCCTGCGTCGTCGCCCAGGACCGCCTGGCCGAATTCAGCGAGCCAGTACGGTCCCGGCTCTTCCCGGTTGGGGATACGCTGGCAGCGCTGCAAGGCGTGGCGCAAGCGGTGCGGACCAAATGGGGAAAGCGCCTGGCGGCTGTCACCGGCTCGGCCGGAAAAACCACTACAAAAGAAATTCTGGCGGCGCTGCTCGCCGCGCGGTTCCGCGTATTGAAATCCGAGGGCAATCTGAACAACGAGTACGGTCTGCCGCTGCAACTGTCGCGCCTGGACGATGCGGACGAGGCTGCCGTGGTGGAACTGGGAATGTCGCACGCGGGCGAACTGAAGCGCCTGGCGGAGATTTCGCGTCCGGACGTGGGCGTGGTGACGCGCGTTGCGCCCGTGCACCTGGAATTCTTTGCTTCGGTGGAGGAAATTGCCCTGGCCAAGCGCGAACTGATCGAAGGGCTCGCGGGGCAGCAGAGCGTGGCCGTATTGAACGCGGACGATGAGCGCGTGGCGCGTTTCGCGGAAGTTGCGCCGGGGCGCGTGCTCACTTACGGAATTGAATCGCGCGCGAATTTTCGCGCGGAAAATATCGTCGATCGCGGGATGGACGGCAGTGAATTTAATTTTGTGGGCACCGGGGGCGGCGCGCGGCTTTCGTTGCCGCTGGCCGGGCGGCACAACATTTCCAATGCGCTGGCGGCGCTGGCCGCGGCCAGCGTGTGGGGCGTGGGCGCAGCCGAGGCGAAGGAAATTTTCCCCGGCTTGCAAGCCACGGGGATGCGCGGCCGCGTGTTGCGCTATGACGCCGGCTTTACCGTGATCAACGATTGCTACAACTCGAATCCCGTGGCCCTGGCGGCCATGGCCGACCTGCTCGCGAACACGTCCGCATCGGGGCGGCGCATTCTTGCCGCCGGAGAGATGCTGGAACTCGGCCCCACTTCTCCTGAGCTGCATGGGGAAGCAGGGCGCGCGGCCGCCTCGTTTAAAAATATCGATTGGATCGTTGGCGTGCAGGGCGACGCGGAAAGTTTCGTTCGCGGCGCTGTGGAAGCGGGGCACGCGGCGGCGCACACGCAATTTTTTTCTTCATCGAGCGACGCGGCCGGATTCATTGCCGATTTGCTGCAGCCCGGAGACCTCCTGCTGGTGAAGGGTTCGCGCGGTGTAAAGATGGAGCGCATCGTCGAGGCGCTGGACGCGCGTTTCGCGCGGCCCAAGCCCGAACCCGCCGCCTCGCGCGGCCCGGTGAAGGAGCGCGGCTGAGATGCTCCTCTACCTCTTCTATCACGTGCTGCTGCGCTATTTTCACGCGCTCAACGTGTTCCGCTACATCACCGTGCGCACCGCGCTCGCCAGCATTACGGCGTTGCTCATTACTCTGGTGCTCGGGCCGTGGGTGATCCGGCGGCTGCGCGAAATGCAAATCGGACAGTTCATCCGCGAGGAGGGCCCGAAGAGCCATCAGTCCAAGGCCGGAACGCCGACCATGGGCGGCGTTCTGATCGTGTCCTCGACCGTGGTGCCGACGCTGCTGTGGGGCGATCTGGAAAACGAATACGTGTGGCTCGCCGTCTTCACCATGCTGGTGTTCGGCATTGTCGGATTCATCGATGACTACGCCAAGGTTTCCAAAAAACGGAACCTGGGCCTGACCAGCAAGCGCAAATTCGCAATGCAGATCCTGGCAAGCACGGGCGTCGCCGTCGCCCTGCTGACGCTGACGGCGACGGGAAAATATTCGACGCAGCTGAGCGTGCCGTTCTTCAAGAATTTTCATCCGGACCTCGTGATTCATTCGATGCTTACGGCCCCTTATATATGGTGGATGAGCTATCTCCCGTTTTTGATTTTTATCGCCCTGGTCATTGTAGGCTCGTCCAACGCCGTGAATCTTACCGACGGCCTCGATGGCCTCGCCATCGGCTGCGTGGTGGTCGCCGCCGGAGCGCTCACCGTACTCACCTACGTGACCAGCCATGCCGGTTTTTCCGCCTACCTGGACCTGCCGCACATTCCGCAGGTGGGCGAACTCACCGTGTTTTGCGGCGCGCTGACGGGCTCGGCGCTGGGATTTCTCTGGTACAACGCGCATCCGGCCGAAGTGTTCATGGGAGACGTCGGATCGCTCGCGCTGGGCGGCTCGATCGGAATGATCGCGGTGGCCATCAAGCAGGAAATCCTGCTGTTTTTTGTGGGCGGGGTTTTCGTGATCGAGGCCGTATCCGTGATTTTGCAAGTGGCGTCTTTCCGCCTGACGGGCAAGCGCATCTTCCGGATGTCGCCGCTGCATCATCATTTCGAGCTGGCTGGATGGAGCGAATCGAAAATCATCGTGCGGTTCTGGATCGCCGCGCTGGTGTTCGCGCTGTTTTCGCTGACCACGCTGAAACTGCGGTAAGTCGTTGCCTTAAAAAAGTCGCGGAAGGGAATCGAGGGAAAAGGTTGAAGCCGGGAATCGAACTCGCGGGCAAGCAGGTGCTGGTCGTGGGACTGGCGCGCACGGGCATTGCCACGGCGCTGTTTTGCGCGGCGCGCGGCGCGCGCGTCACCGCCACCGAGGAGCGCACCGAACCCGAGATCGCCGAGACTGTGGCGAAGCTGCGCGCCGCCGGCGTCACGCTGGAACTGGGCGGGCACGGCGCGCAGACATTCGTGGATCAGGACTTGATTATCCCAAGCCCCGGCGTGCCGCCGACCATGCCGGCGCTGGCCGCCGCGCGCGCAATCGGCATTCCGGTGTGGAGCGAAATTGAATTGGCCTGGAGATTCCTGCGCGGCCGCATGATCTGCATCACCGGCTCCAACGGCAAGACCACCACGACGGCGCTCACCGGGCACATTCTGGAAACCGCGGGGCTGCCCGTGCAGGTCGCGGGAAATATCGGCACGCCTCTGATCTCGCGCGTGGATGTGTCGAGCGACATGGGGTTCACTGTGGTCGAGGCCAGCAGCTTTCAGCTGGAATCGATTGCCGCGTTCCGCCCGGACATCTCCGTGCTGCTCAATCTCACGCCGGACCATCTCGACCGCCACGGATCTTTTGAAGCGTACGCACGTGCGAAAACGCGCCTGTTTGAAAATCAGACTGATGAGGACGCCGCCGTGGTCAACGCGGACGATGCCATGGCGCCGCAGTACGCGCCCACGAACACGCGCGTGTTCTGGTTCAGCCGGCAAAGGCACGTCGCGCAGGGATGCTTCGTGCGCGCGGATGAAATTTTATTTCGCACAGACGGCACGGAGACGGTTCTGCTGCGCCGCAGGGATATCGGCCTGCGCGGCAATCACAACGTTGAAAATGTTCTGGCCGCCGCGGCCGCCGCAACGCTTGCGGGCGTCGAGCCGCGCGCCATCGCCGAGGGAGTGAAAAGTTTCGCGGGCGTCGAGCACCGCATCGAGTACGTCGCCACCATTTCCGGCGTGGAATATTTCAACGACTCGAAAGCCACCAACGTCGACGCCACGCTCAAGGCGCTGGACGCTTTTCCCGGCAACCTGCTGGTGATTCTGGGAGGCCGCGACAAGGGCAGCGACTACACCCTACTTCAGGCCGCCCTTGCGCGCCATGCGCGCCTGGTTCTGCTGATCGGCGACGCCGCCGAAAAAATCGAAACGCAGCTTGCCGGAGCGGTTCCCGCCGAGCGCGCCGGCACCCTGGCGCGCGCCGTGGAAATCGTCTCCGAACGCGCCCGGCCCGGCGACACCGTGCTGCTCGCCCCGGCCTGCGCCAGCTTCGACCAGTTTGAGAATTACGAGCAACGCGGCCGCGTCTTCAAGCAGCTCGTCCGCGATCTCGCACAAAAACACGCGGCCACTGCGGCCGCTCGAAAGGCCTGATCATGCCCCGGCATTTGCAAACCGACCGCTGGATGTTCGGCTCGACCGTGGCGTTGTGCCTGGTCGGCGCCATTATGGTGTTCAGTGCGTCGGCCGTCACCGCGCGAGACCAGTACGGCAACGGCTCGCACTTCCTGCTTCGCCAATTGTTGTGGCTGGCCGTCGGCATCGGCGGAATGATGGCCGTGATGAACATGGACTACCGGAAACTGCGCCGCCCGGAAGTAATTTTCACCGCGCTGTTCGGCGTGCTGGTGATGCTCGTCGGCGCTTTCTTTCTGGACAAGTCGCACGCCACGCACCGCTGGATCCGCCTGGGCCCGGCCAGCCTGCAGCCCTCCGAATTCGCCAAGCTCGCCGTGATTTTTTATCTGGCGTGGTTTCTCGAGCGGCGGCGCAGGCCGGAAAGTTTCGGCATCAATAATTGGAAACACACGATACTCCCCGCGCTGGGACCGGTGCTGGCCCTGGCTGGGTTGATTGTGATCGAGCCGGACCTGGGCACGGCGGTGGAAATATTCATCATCGCGCTGGCCATGCTGTACGTCGCGGGGCTGAACGGAAAATACATTGTTTGGGCGGGCCTGGCAGCGATGCCCATCGTTTATTTGCTGATTGTACGCGTGTCCTACCGTTACGAGCGCGTGATGGCCTTTCTGAATCCCGCTGCGGACCCGCAGGGGCACGGCTTCCAGCTCCTGCAATCGCTCATCGCCGTGGGCTCGGGCGGATTTACCGGCGTGGGCCTGATGGAGAGCAAACAGAAACTGTTTTATTTGCCGGAGGCGCACACGGATTTTATTTTTTCCGTTCTGTGCGAGGAACTGGGATTCATCGGCGGCGCGCTGGTCCTGGGATTGTTCGCAGTCTACGGCTGGCGGGGGATGCGCTCGGCGTTCAATATCAAGGACGACTTTGGGCGGCTTGCCGCGCTGGGCATCACGGTCATGGTCCTGAGTCAGGCGCTCATCAATCTGGGCGTGGTCCTGGGAATGATGCCGACCAAGGGAATCCCCCTGCCGTTCATCAGCTACGGCGGATCGAGCCTGCTGGTGATGCTGCTGGCCACCGGCGTGCTCCTGAATATCAGCCAGCAGGCGGATTGATTTTAGTAGGACAGGCTTCAGCCTGTCGGGTTGGTCCGAGGGCGATCGATCTTGCCGTAAACAAAACCGACAGTCCGCCGCGGCGGACTGTCCTACTGGGAAAGCGCTGAGTGACGCAAGCTGGAAAAAAAAGCTGGAAGCTGTTGATCGCTGGCGGCGGCACGGGCGGGCACGTATTTCCCGCGCTGGCCATCGCCCGGGAATGGATGTCGCGAGGGACGGAAAGGGAAGTCTTGTTCGTAGGAACGCAACGCGGACTGGAATCGCGCCTGGTGCCCGAGGCCGGGTTTCCGCTGGAGACGATTCGCTCGGCGGGCCTGAAAGGCATCGGCGGGATGCGCCTGGCGCGCAACGTTGCAAAGCTTGCCCCGGCGATGTGGGACTCCTTCGCGATTCTTCGCAAACACAAATTTTGCGCGGCACTCGGAGTCGGCGGATACGCCGCCGGGCCGATGATGCTGGCCGCTGTGCTGCGCGGCCTGCCCACCGTGGTCTTTGAGCCGAATGCCGAGCCCGGATTCACCAACCGCATTCTGGCGCGCATGGCCACGCGCATCGCAACCGCCTATGAGGCACCGACAAAATTGTGGGGCGCCAAGGCCACGCTCACCGGCATTCCCGTGCGGCCGGAATTTTTCGCCATCGCCGAACGCGCCCCGTCCGCGCCGTTTCACATCCTGATCACCGGCGGCAGCCAGGGTGCGCTGGTCATTAACCGCACGCTGGTCGATGCCGCCGACCTGTTGGCGGCGAAGAAACATCTGCTTTCCATCGTGCACCAGACCGGTGAGCGCGACTATAATGCTGTGCGTGTGGCATATGCGCGGCGTGAAATCAACGCGGAGGTACTGCCCTTCATCGGAAACATGGCGGAACGTTTTGCCCAGGCCGATCTGATTGTCTGCCGCGCGGGCGCGATCACGGCCGCGGAAGTTGCCGCAGCCGGGCGCGCCGCCATCTTCATCCCCTTCGGCGCTTCCACCGACAGCCACCAGTTGCGCAACGCCCAGGAAATGGAGCGGCAGGGCGCAGCGCGATTGATTCCGGAGCCCCAGCTCACCGCGGAACGTCTGACGCAGGAAATTTTCAGTTTGCTCGATGCGCCCGCAGATTTACAGGCGATGGCCGCGAACGCGCGCCGCCTGTCCAGGCCCCGCGCCGTGCAGGAAATTGTGGACATGGTCGAAGGGATTCGGGCTCCGCTTGGAGCCGGCCAGGGAAAGGCCGCGCAGGAAATTTGAGGTAGCGCCCGCCTGAAGGCGGGCGCTACAGAAAGAAGCCGATTGTGCTAGTGGTTGAAAAAGGGGCCTTACTTTCATGATGGTGACGTTCCGGAATTTCAAGCGCATTCATCTGGTGGGCATCGGCGGGATCGGCATGAGCGGGATCGCCGAAGTCCTGCTGACGCTGGGCTACGCCGTCTCGGGCTCGGACACGAAAACTTCGGCCATCACCGAGCGGCTGCAAAACATGGGCGCGGAAATTTTTGAGGGCCACAAGGCTGAACAGATTCACGGCGCGCACGTCCTGGTCGTGTCGTCCGCCGTGCGCGGCGATAATCCCGAAGTGGCCGAGGCGCACCGCCAGAAAATTCCGGTGATCCCGCGCGCGGAAATGCTCGGGGAGTTGATGCGCCTGAAATACGGCATCGCCATCGCCGGAGCGCACGGGAAAACCACGACCACGTCCATGACCGCGAGCGTGCTGGCCGCCGCGGGCCTCGATCCCACGTTCGTCGTGGGCGGCCGCGTGAACCATCTCGGTTCGACCGCGCGCCTGGGCCGCGGCGAGTACATGGTCGTCGAAGCCGACGAAAGCGACCGCACATTCCTTCTGCTCGCCCCAGTGGTCGCCGTGGTCACCACCATAGACCGCGAGCACTTGGATACGTACAAATCGCTCTTGGAAATTCAGGAAATTTTCACGCAATTCGTCAATCGCGTGCCGTTCTACGGCGCCGCCGTGCTGTGCCTGGACGAGCCGAACGTGCAGGCCATCATTCCCAACGTGAAGCGCCCGGTCATCACCTACGGCACCTCCAGCCAGGCAGACCTGGTGATCGGCGACATCGAACTCATCGGCATCGAAAGCACGTTCCGGCTGACCTACCGCGGAGACGACCTGGGAATTTTTCATCTGAACGGCCCTCCGGGAATTCACAACGTGCGCAACGCCGCAGCCGCGGCCGCCGTGGCCTTGTATTTGAATGTGCCGGCGGACTTGATCCGCGTCGGCCTCGAGGAATTTGCCGGCGTCGGCCGCCGTTTTGACGTCAAGGGCGTCATCAACCACATCACGCTGATCGACGACTACGGCCATCATCCCGTCGAGATACGCGCCACGCTCGAAGCAGCGCGCGGCTGCAATTTTGAGCGCGTCCTGGTCCTCTTCCAGCCGCATCGCTACTCGCGCACCAAGCACCTGTGGGACGATTTCTGCCGCGCCTTCAATCAAGCCGACATGGTCGTGCTGATGGATATTTACGCCGCGGGCGAGGCGCCCATCCCCGGGGTTTCGGGTCTGGCGCTGGCCGAGGCCATTCGCGCGGCGGGGCACAAGAACGTCGTCTACCGCAGTTCCATGCAAGAAGGAATCGAGGAATTGCTCAAAGCCGCGCGCCCGGGCGACGCAATCCTGACCATCGGCGCGGGCAACGTGAGCCGCGCGCCGGGCGAACTGGCCGTGCTGTTGGGCGCAAGGGTTTCGATGGATCATGCGCATTAATGATTCCAAACTGATCGCGGCAATCGGCGCGCTGGGCGTCGAGTACAAGCCTGGCGTGTCGCTCGCGGAAAAAACTTCGCTCGGAATCGGCGGCACTTCCGACATGCTCGTGATTCAGAATCACGATTCGCTCCCGGAACTGGTTCGCCTGCTGCGCGAATCGAAAGCGCCGTACCGGTTCCTCGGCGGCGGCAGCAACGTCCTGCTGCCCGACGGAGAATTGCCCTGGGTCATCCTGCAACTGGCGCGCCGCGATCCGGACATTACCTTTGAGGGAAATTCGGTGCTGGTGGATTGCGCCGCCGACCTGGGCCGCACGGTGACGACCTGCGCCAAGCACGACCTGGGCGGAATGGAAGGCCTCATCGGCGTTCCCGGAACCGTCGGCGGCGCCCTGCGCATGAATGCCGGAGCCTACGGCACGCAAATCGGAACGCACGTCCGCGAAGTGCGCGTGTTTCGCGGCTCGACCGGGCGGATAGAAATCCTCAGAGGCCCTGAAATAAATTTCGAATACCGGCATACATCTTTTGCGAGCGATGATATTATGCTTTCGGTGCGACTGGAACTTCCCTCCAAACCGTACAGCGAAATTCTCCAAGGAATACGTATCTGCAATGAGAAGCGGCGAGCCAGCCAGCCGCTCAATCAAAAAAGCGCGGGCTGTATTTTCAAGAATCCGCCGGGCGGGTCCGCCGGGCGCATGATCGACGAGCTGGGCCTGAAGGGCCACCACGTCGGAGACGCCCGCGTGAGCGACCGTCACGCCAATTTTTTTGTGAACGCAGGACACGCCACCGCCGCCGACATGCTCGCGCTGATCGCCGACGTGCGCAAGCGCGTGCGCGAACGCTACGGTGTGGAACTGGAAGAGGAAGTCATCGTGTGGAAGGACGCATGAGCGCAGAACCCGATTACCTGCCCGCGGACGCACTGGCCGAAGACGAGCCGAAGTATCTGCGCCGTCAGAAGCCGGTGGAGATACGCAAGCGCAAGTTCAGCCGCAAGACGTGGCCGCTGTACCGCCGCGTGCTCGCCGCTATCGCTGCCGTGCTGACCATCGGCCTGGCCGCATACCAGGCGGGGCACTACTTCCTTTTTTCTCCGGGCGTGATGCTGGAAAGCCCCGAGCAGATTGAGATCCAGGGCAGCCGGTACGTTTCGCGCGACGCCATCGCCGAAAAATTTTCCGCCGACCTGGGCCGCAGCGTGGTGCGTGTTCCGCTCGAGGACCGCCGCAAGGCCATCGAATCGCTTCCCTGGGTGGAGCAGGCCGGGGTGCAGCGCGTGCTGCCCAACCGCATTCGCGTTGAGATCACCGAGCGCTTGCCGGTGGCATTTCTGCGCACGGCAGGCGATGTGTCGCTGGTTGACTCGCACGGTATGATCCTCGAGCGCCCCTCCGACGGCGAATTCCGATTTCCGGTGGTTTCCGGCATCGGCGAATCGATGCAGCGCGAATTGCGCGAGCAGCGCATGACTTCGTACGTCCAGTTCATGAAGGATATCGAGCTGGCGGCGCCCGGCGCGGACGATCACGTCAGCGAAGTCGATCTTTCCGACGCCGCCGATCTGCGCGCGACGCTCACCGGACTTGGCCCGGCCTCTGGCGGCGCGGCGCCCGTGCTTGTACACTTTGGCGATTCAAATTTTGGCGACCGGTATCGCATGTTGTCCGAAAACATTGCGCAGTGGCGCTCCAGCGCCGGCAGCGTCGATTCGGTGGATTTGCGGTTTGCGCGGCAGGTGGTGGTGAATCCGGAAACTCGTGTGGTGACTCCCGCCGTGGCGCATAGCCCGGCACACAGCGTCCCGCGCCCCGCGCCCGCAAGTCCCAAGGCCGCGCATAAGCGGCCGTAGAGAAAAGTTTTTTTGCAAAACTGCTCGCCGGATGCGTCCCCATTCGGGCGGCAGGGAACCACAAGGAGCGGCGGATTGACCAAGAAGGATAAGTATCTGGTGGCGCTGGACGTCGGCAGCGCCAAGACCTGCGCGCTGATCGGGGAGATGGACGAGACCGGCGTGAAATTCGTTTCTATGGGCGGCGCCGAATCCAAGGGGCTGCGCAAGGGATTGATTGCCAACATCGGCGCCACGGCCACTTCGGTGCGCCGGGCCATCGAGGAAGCGGAAGGCGTTGCCGGCGTGCCGGTGGAGCGCGTCCTGGTCGGCGTCGCCGGAGGACACGTACGCGGCGTCAACAGCCGCGGCGGAATCACGCTGGGCCACCGCCCGCGGGATATTAACCGCGAGGACGTGCGCCACGCCGTCGATGCCGCGCGCAACATCACTCTCCCCGAGGACCGCGTCGTGCTCCATGTGCTCCCCCAGGAATTTCTGCTGGACTCGCAGGACAACATCCGCGATCCGCTGGGAATGGTTGGACAGCGCCTCGAAGTCAACGTCCATCTGGTGACCTCCTCGGCCTCGGCCATGCAGAATCTGGTGATTGCCGTGAACCAGGCCGGCGTGGAAGTCGCCGACACGGTTCTGGAACCGCTGGCGTCTGCCGAAGCGTGCCTCACGCAGGATGAACGCGAACTGGGCTGCTGCCTGCTCGATATCGGCGGAGGCACCACCGAACTCGTCGTCTTCGGCAACGGCATGTTGCGCCACGCGGCGGCCATCCCGGTGGGCGGCGACCATTTCACAAACGATCTGGCCGTGGGCTTGCGCACGCCGATTCCCGAGGCGGAAAAAATCAAGCGCGAGTACGGATGCGTTTGCGCGGACATGATCACCGAGGACAAGGGCATCGAAATCGCCAGTGTCGGCGACCGTCCGCCGCGCACGGTGTTCACGCGGATGCTGAACGAAATTGTCGAGCCGCGGGCGCATGAATTGCTCTCGATGGTTCGCGACGAATTGCAGCGCGGCGGTTTCAGCGCGCTGATCCCCGCCGGTCTGGTGCTGTCCGGCGGCGGGGCGCACCTGAAAGGCCTTGTCGAAATGGCCGAGCGGATGTTTAATCTGCCGGTCCGTTTGGCGAAACCCAGAGGCCTGGAGGGAATGCCGCAGGAACTTTCCCAGCCCGAGTACGCCACTGTTGTCGGCCTGCTGCTGTATGGCGCGCGAGCCCGGCGCCAGGCGCCGCAGAAGCCGGCCACCTTCGTGGCGAAAATCAAAAGCATGTTCGCTGGTGCGTAATGAAAAAAACTCCGGCGGGGCAGGGCCACTTTTTTGGCGGAGGAATGAATATGGCGAAAGACGCGGGAATCCGAATTTCATTTAGCGAGGAAAACCAGCAGGGCGCGAAGATCAAGGTCATCGGCGTGGGCGGCGGTGGATGCAACGCCGTCAACCGCATGATCCGCGCCAAGGTCGAAGGCGTCGAATTCATCGCCGCCAACACCGACCTGCAGGCCTTGAAGCTGTCACAGGCGCCCACCAAGCTGCAACTAGGCGCCAAGCTCACCAAGGGACTCGGTGCCGGCGCCAATCCCGAGACTGGCCGCAAAGCGGCGCTCGAAGATACCGACAAGATCATCGAAGCGCTCGAAGGCTCGGACATGATTTTCCTGACCACCGGCCTGGGCGGAGGCACCGGCAGCGGCGCCGCTCCCGTCGTGGCTTCGCTCGCGAGCGAACTTGGCGCGCTCACCGTCGCCGTGGTCACTAAACCCTTCGCCTTTGAAGGCAAGCGCCGCCAGCAGCAGGCCGAGCAGGCCCTCTCTGAGCTGGTCGGCTGCGTTGATACCGTGATCGTCATCCCCAACGAGCGCCTGATGGAAACGGTCGAAGCCGGGACCAGCTTCTTCGAGGCCTTCCGCATTGCCGATGATATTCTGCGCCAGGCCGTGCAGGGCATCAGCGACATCATCACCATTCCCGGCATCATCAACCGCGACTTTGCCGACGTGCGCACCATCATGCAGGGCCAGGGCTACGCCGTGATGGGCACCGCGGTCGCCTCCGGCGCCAATCGCGCCATCGACGCCGCCAATCGCGCCATCAATAGCCCGTTGCTTGAAGACAACTCCATTCAAGGCGCGCAGGGCATCCTCATCAATATTTCCGGATCGTCCAGCCTCACGCTCAATGAAGTCCATGAAGCCTCCACCGTCATCCAGAGCGCCGCGCACGAAAACGCCAACATCATTTTCGGCGCGGTGATGGACGAAAACATGAAGGAGCAGGTGAAGATCACCGTGATCGCCGCGGGATTCCGCGAAGCGGCTCGCCGCCAGCCCCATCAAAAGCCGGCCTACCTGCCCAAATCCTGGAAGGCGGGCCGCGAGGAACCTGTCGAGGTCGTTCCGCAGGAAACTCCGCAAGAAGCGCCGCGCCCAGTGGTGAATGAAGTCATCCACCAGGAAAATACGACGGCGGCGGACGACCTGGACGTCCCGACATTTCTTCGCCGCGCCGCGCAAAAGGCGTAATACTTTTTCCTGATTTTGCTGCTCGCGATCCCAAATCAGGGATCGTGTGTCCATTCGCTTCGTGGCCGTGCATGCATTTCGCGGCGCCGGCGCCAAAACGGCCGCCATCCATCCTCGCGCACGAATGTAAGATCACTCCATTCTCGCCGCCAACCCAAGAAATACGTGTGACCCGAAATGGCGCAGCGGCAAAATTTGCCGAAAACCTGTCGCTCCGCGTTGCAACCGTTGCCCAGTGGATTTCACTTCGATCCCTGCAGCGCCCCGATCCTGCGATTAAGTCCGTCAATTTCTGGAACATCCCGGGGTCGCGCGCAATTACGCCTTTGGCAAGTCGTTTGCACAATGAGAAGCCGTGATTCGCGCCCCGCTGGACGGCTCGCGCTGTTCACGGGACCGCAGATCCAGCATCAAGCTTGTGCGAATTATGCGTGCGCAATTGTCTCATTGAATTCGAGGTGAAATATGTCGGTTTTAGGCATCGCAAGCGGAATTCTTTCGGTGTTGAACAGCTCTCGGCCGCAGCCGGGCCAAAACAGGTTTCAACAGATTCGCGGTGAATTTCAGCAGCTCGGCCAGGACCTGCAATCCGGCAATCTGAGCGGCGCGCAGCAGGATTTTACGGCCCTCTCCCACAATCTTCCGGGCTTGAGCCAGTCCGGCAGCAGCGCGAATAATTTCTCGAACCTGTTAAACAGCCTCGCGGGGAGCAGCTCGACCGGAACGAATCCATTGACCCAAGCCTTCCAGCAATTGGGCCAGGACCTGCAGTCGGGAAACTTGCAGGCCGCTCAGAAGGATTACACCAACATCCAGCAAACCGCGCAGCAGGAAGTCCAGCAAGGCGCGCAGCCCTCCGCCGGACACCGCCATCGTCATCACCGCGTAGATAGCGACCAGGATTCCTCGTCGTCCTCGCCTTCCTCGTCTTCGCAGCAGGCCAATCCGGTCGCTCAGGCGTTCAGCACCCTTGCGCAGGATTTGCACGTGGGAAATCTGCAGGGCGCGCAGCAGGCGTTCGCCACACTCCAGAACGATCTTCAGCAGATCGGCGGATTTGTAACGTCGGGAGCGAATGGCGCAGCAGGCGCCGCGATTCCTTCGGGCGCAGGCAGCCTGAACGTGACGGTCTAACCGGCCAGATTCGCCGGCGTCAAGCGCGCCCGGATTTTCCAGGCCATTCCGCATGGGGTAAACTGGCCGCATGGCCCGTGAGATCCGCATTCGCGCGGTAATTCTGGAGGAAGTGCTCCGCCACGCGCGGCGCGACCCGCACATCGAGTGCTGCGGACTGCTCGCGGGCCGCGACGGCGTAATCACCGAGATCTTTCCCGCAACAAATTCCCTTGCCAGCGCCACCTGTTATGAAATTGCGCCAAAGGAATTGTTCCAGCTATTCCGGACACTGCGCGCACAAAACCTCACGCACCTGGGCCAGTATCATTCGCACCTCGCCACCGAAAACTTTCCTTCTCCCTCGGACATCGAACAGGCCGGCTATCCCGACCAGCCGTACTTCATCGTGTCCACGCAGCCGGACGCTCCAAATCCGGCGCGCGCGTTTTATATCCGTGACGGCAGCGTGGAAGAAATCAAAATCAGCGTGACGCATTCCGGGAAGTAAGATGTGCTTGGAAGCTTGCGAAGAGTCCTCTTGCTTTTCTCTGTGCCCTCTATGTCCTCTGTGTTGAAATCGTTGCCGTAAGCTACGCTGAGGCCTTTACCGGCTCTCCCGCAACCACCGACCGGTACACCTCGCGCACCTGTTCCGCCGAGCGTTCCCACGAATATTTCCGCACCAGTTCGTAGCCGCGCCGCTGGAGCGTCTCGCGCAGCACGTTTTCGGTGAGAATCTGGCGGATCCCACGCGCGATGTCAAACACGTTTTCCGGATTCACCAGCAGCGCGGCTTGCGAAAAAACTTCCGGCAGGGATGAGACGCTCGAAGTCAGCACCGGCGCTCCGTGCGCCATGGCTTCCAGCGGCGGCAATCCGAACCCTTCATAGAGGGACGGAAACAGAAACGCCCGCGCCCGGGAATAAAACACGCGCAGCACGGAGTGCGGCACGAAACCCAGAAAACGAACGTCGCCCTGCAGACGCGAACGCAGCACGGCGCGCCGCAAATCCGAATGCTCCTCGGCCGAATCGCCGATCAGCAGCAATTTCAGGTTGGCGTATTCCGGATGATCGCGCAGCTCGCCCTTGGCCACGGCAAAGGCTTCGATCAGCCGCGGCAGATTTTTCTGCGGCTTGATGTTTCCGGCGTAGAGCACGAACGGATCGGTGACGGCGTGCCGCTCCAGCACGCGGTCGGCGTCCGTGGGCATGGGTTCGCGCACGAATCGCTCGTCGAGCGCGTTGTACACCACATCAATTTTTTCTTCCGGGACGTCGAACACGCGGGAGAGTTCGCGCTTGGAGGAGTGCGACACCGCGATGATGCGGTCCGCCCGCGCCAGCGCGCGCCGCGCGAAAAACAGACGCCCCGCCTGCATCATTTCCGGCACCCCGTGCGGCGGCATCAGCACGTCGGTCAAGTCGTGCACGGTGATCACCATCCGCGTGGGCACCACCGCCGGCGCATAAAACCACGGCATATGCAGCAGGTCCACGCCCTGCTTGTGCAGCAGGTACGGAAGGTGGAAGTGCGTGTGAAACGAACCGGGCGGCGCCGTGTACTCAAGCAGCTGAAAATTTTCCGGGAGGGGATCGAACTGCGCGATGTGCGACCGCTGGCCGATCAGCAGGTACTCGGTCTCGTGGTCGCTGCGCGCGAACTGGTTGACGATATTGCGGATGTAAGTGCCGAACCCGAAGTCGCCGGCGCGCCGGATATCGATGGCCACACGCATCGGCGTCGGCGGGGCGCGCTCAGCGCGCGGCGCTGCCGCTCCCGGCCAGCGACGGCGAAATGTCCCAGCGCCGCGTGTAGAGAGGGAACCGTCCGGCAAACTCGGCGACCTCGCCGCGAATCCGCAGTTCGATCGCTGGGTCGCCCAGATGCAGGAGCACTTCGGAAATCCATCCGGCGATGCGCCCCATCTCGGATTCGCGCATGCCGCGCGTGGTAATTGCGGGCGTGCCCAGGCGGATTCCGCCGCCGGTCATGGGCGGCGTGGGATCGAACGGAATTGAGTTTTTATTGACGGTGATTCCGGCGCGATCCAGCGCGGGCTGCGCGTCCTTGCCGGTGATGCCGCGGGAATAGAGGTCAATCAGGAAAAGATGATTGTCCGTGCCGCCGCTGACGATGCGGAATCCGGCCGCGGCGATTTCGGCGGCGAGCTTCTGCGCATTGGCAACAATTTGCTTCGCGTACTCGCGGAATCCCGGATCGGCCGCTTCCTTCAGGCACACGGCCTTAGCCGCGATGATGTGCATCAGCGGCCCTCCCTGCGTGCCGGGAAACGTGATGCGATCGAGTTCCTTGGCGAATTGCTGCTTGCACAGCACCAGCCCGCCGCGCGGCCCGCGAAGCGTCTTGTGCGTGGTCGTCGAGACAAAATCCGCGTGCGGCACCGGGCTCGGATGCACGCCTCCGGCAACCAGTCCCGCGATGTGCGCCATGTCCACGAAGAACAGCGCACCAACCGAACGCGCGATTTCCGCCATGCGCGGGAAATCGATGATGCGCGAATACGCGCTCGCCCCGGCCACGATCATTTTCGGTTTGTGTTCCGCGGCCAGGCGCGCCAGTTCCTCGTAATCGATTCTCTCGGTTTCCTTATTCACGCCGTAAGGAACGAACTTGTACATCTTGCCGGAAAAATTCAGCGGATGCCCGTGCGTCAGGTGCCCGCCGTGCGCCAGGTTCATGCCCAGCACCGTGTCTCCCGGCTGCAGCGCCGCCATGTAGACGGAAACGTTGGCCTGCGTGCCGGAATGCGTTTGTACGTTGGCGTGTTCGGCGCCGAACAGGGCCTTGGCGCGATCGATCGCGAGTTGCTCGGCGACGTCCACGAATTCGCAGCCGCCGTAATAGCGCTTGCCCGGATATCCTTCCGCGTATTTGTTGGTGAGCACCGAGCCCATGGCTTCGAGCACGGCTTCGGAAACAAAATTTTCCGATGGGATCAATTCCAGGCCGGTCCCTTGGCGGCGCCCTTCTTCGCGGAGCACGTCCGCGATGGCGGGATCGACTTCGGCCAGCGGCCGGTTCATGAATTGCGATATTTTGGTGTCCATATTTTACTGTCTCCGAGCGAGACAATCCCGATCAAGATTGATGTTCGCGCGCGCGATCCATTTCGCTGATTTTGTCCACGCGCCGCTGGTGCCTGCCGCCCGCGAATTGCGCGGCCAGAAATTCCTGCACGATGGCCAGGGCCTCGTCCTCGCCCACTACCTTGCCCCCCAGGGCGATCACGTTGGCGTCGTTGTGCTCGCGCGCGCGCCGCGCCGTAAGCGAATCGTGCGCCAGCGCCGCGCGGATTCCTTCCACTTTATTCGCCGCGATCGACATGCCGATGCCCGTGCCGCAAACCAGCACGCCGAGCGCATCCGATCCGGCCGCGACGCGCTCGCCGACCGCCCGCGCGAAATCCGGATAATCCACCGACTCCTCCGAATGCGTGCCGGCGTCCTCGACCCGGTATCCCGCGTTCTGCAAAAAAGTTTTGATCGTTTCTTTCGTGCGGAACCCGGCGTGGTCTGCGCCCACCACAATCCGCGGTTTGGAGTCGGAATCTGGCAATGTAAATCCTGTTGCGATTCTAGCGGAATCCGGCCGCGAATTCCAATCTCCGGGCAAGCGCTGGTGTTTTCAGATGAGCGCCCCCGATAGGTCCTTGCCGCCGCAAAGCACTCGTGCTAGAGTTTTCCTGTTTCGGGCGGCCGTAGTATAGGGGTAGTACGGGACCTTGCCAAGGTCCAGGCGTGGGTTCGAGTCCCATCGGCCGCTCCATTCCTTCACGTACTGGTCCATAATCTTTCGCGGGCTTCAAGTAAAGCCCGCACCCGATTCCATGCTTGCATATCTGTGTGGTCCGATTGAATTTGCGGCCGACGGCGGCAAAATGTGGCGCCGGAAGCTTACCCCGTTCCTGCACAATGAGCTCGGACACCGCGTCTACGATCCCGCCGAGGATGAAAAGAAAAGCCTCACCGACGAGGAAGCCGCGCATTTCCGCGAGTGGAAGCAGACCGACGTCGAGCGATTCCGCCGCGTATTGCGCAAGATCATCCAGTTCGATCTGGACATCATCGAAAACAAGGCCGACTACGTCATCTGCTTTCTGAGCGGCGACGGCGCGGCCGCGACCAGCGGCGGCACGTCCTCCGAACTGACGTTCGCGTACCGCAAGGGAATTTCCGTCTACCTGGTCACGGACCTAGGCCTGGACGAAATCAGCGGCTGGATGCTGGCCTGCGCCGACCGCGTATTCTCGAACGTCGACGAATTGAAAAAATTCCTCCTGGAACGTTATGGGAGGGAAAAGCAGGCCCCCTTGTGGCGGGTGTGAGCTTCCAGTAGCACAGCCACTCCTGGCTGTGTGATTTTTTGCAAATGTAGCTAAATCGAGGTCGTATCTGCGGTCTCCAAATTCACACAGCCAAGAGTGGCTGTGCTACTGGAAATCTCGCGCCGCCCTTGCGGCCCGGCCGCCTGCGAATTGCCGAAGGACGATAACCGTACAGGCTGAAGCCTGTGCCACCAGTCCATCCTGCATTGTGCTAGTCTGAATCGAAAACCCATCCGGGAGGCGCGCCGCCAGTGGACATCGTAAAGGGAAATATGGGCTGGATCGAAGTGATCGTCGGCCCCATGTTTTCGGGCAAGAGCGAAGAATTGATTCGCCGCTTGAAGCGCGCAGAAATCGCCAAGCAGCGCGTGCAGATCTTCAAGCCCCTGATCGATCATCGCTATTCGCACACCGACATCGTCTCTCACTCCGGCTTTGAATATCCTTCCGAAGTGGTCAAGAACGCCGCCGAAGTCCTGGAAAAAGTGCAGGCGCGCACCGAGGTCGTGGGCATCGACGAGGGCCAGTTCCTGGGCGAAGGCCTCGTGGACGTTTGCATGAGCATGGCCGACGCCGGAAAGCGCGTCATCGTCACCGGACTCGACACCGATTATCTGGGCCGCCCGTTCGACCCCATGCCGCGCCTGCTGGCCGTGGCCGAAGAAATCACCAAGCTGCTTGCGATTTGCGTGCAATGCGGCAATCCCGCCAAGCACACCCAGCGCCTGGTGGCTTCCGAAGACCTGATCGTGGTGGGCGCCGCCGGAATGTACGAACCGCGCTGCCGGCGATGTTTCGAGCCGCAACTGGCCCACGAGAGAATCGAAGCCGAAAAGAAAACCGCCCCCGCGGAAGCCGCCGGAGTAAACCGCAAGCAAAACAGTTAGTCGGTCGGGATTGGGCCAGTTATCGAGAAGACCGTATATGAGGCGCTGGACTCGCTGAAGCCATCCGTTGAGGCATATTTTCCCAATGAGACGCCTCGCGTTGGCTGGTTTAGCGCCTAGGACGAGTTTGTTCCCGCAATAAGCGAGGTAGGCCCGCCGCCCATTCCCGTGCCTTAATGCTCGGAAGGCCGGCGGGCCGTGCTCACATATCCGTCGTCATCTTCCAGGGACGTTCGCTGAGCTGCTTTTGCCCGCTAGTTGCCGGCCAGGGCAGTCCCTGAGTGCTGCGGAGCATTGTTTTCTGCGTGGGTCGCTCCGGTGTCTGTTGGCATGATCACCTTTGTGCCCTTTACAGACCCGGATGCGTGAGCAGAACAGCCCGTGATTGCCACTGGAACAGCAATCGCCATTGCCAAAAGAAGTAATGCACCGTAACCAGGTATTCGTCGCATCTTGTCCTCCTTTTAATCGTCATTCGCTGATCGAACAACGTTCGCGGGCTGAATTAGCGGCTTGATAATTTGAATCCTATTCCTCGCGATTTCCTCGCGACTTCCTTGCGACTACGCCGCACCGAGTCGGGGAAATATGGGCAGGGCTTGGTCATGGTTGTACCGCAAGTTCGCGAACCATTCTGCGCGAATGCTTGCCTTCAGCCTTGAGAAAATCATTCCAATCGCGGGAAGCGTGCATATCCTCATGGGCCTTGGAGTGGTAATAAAAGGTCCCTTCCTGATAGGCTTCGGGATCGTACGGGGCGATAATTTCATTGCATCCGCTACAGATGTGCACTTTTGCGTCCCCCACCATAATTTCCTCCTGTTAAATCCCCCTGGTTCTTTCCAACGTGCGCATTATTAACGCGCGCTGCAAATAGTTGAATCCGTCGGAAAATGTATTTCCCTGATGAAATGCCTGTAAGGGAGCTTCTCGGGCCTGCGATTTTGAGGAATAGTCGAATACTCCGAATGGACTTGGTTGCGAAGTCCCGATGAATCGTCCTCGAGGAACGTGCGAATAGCCCGATTCCCAATTGACGATAATCCCGTTATCAGGACTTGGCCCTGCCAACCCCTCGCATCTGTCCGCTCTGCTTTCCTTCTGCTAAGCAGATAACCGTAATATAGGCTGTTGCAGTACATGCAGGAGTAAGGACGCACAAGGACCAATCGTAGGACCAAGCGCTTGAATGAGCCGCCCCCTCTATGACGGTGTACATCGAAGCTGCCATACCGCGGGCAGTGGCGAACGCGAGACCAAGGTTTCCACATCATCGACATATTTGCTCAGGATGAATCACACATCAACTCATAGGGGTGTGTCCCCTTATCGGTAAGCGTCCGGCCTATGACGTGTGGACGTAGTGTGAGTAGTTGAGGAAGATGGCCCTTGGTGGGCACATCTGGGAGTGTCCACTTGGAGAATAAGTGGACACTTCGGAACGAGCCACCGTTAAGCGGGAACCGCAAAGAAGGAGGCGTTCGCTTGAGGAAAGGCGAGGGATCGTCGAAGACCTTATCGGAATATGGGAAACTCTGATTTCCAAATTACGATATCCTGTCAATCAGGAGCGATCTCGCAAACCTAGAGACCTGATTAGTAGGAAATCATCATTGGCGATGAAATAGCGATAACTGGTATTCCTCAAAGGCCTTAGTTGGGTCCCCAACTGTCACGGATGGAACGTTTCGTAACAATGTTTTTAATTTCTTCAAGTCTTTTGGTGAGAAAACATCACATGTCTTTATTTATCAGTGCCCTACGGCAGCCCATTAATGGTGCTAAAAGTGCGTGCCGATATGGTTGAATATGACCGCAACCTTCCAAGTGCAAGTCGACAATACTCAATCCACGCGTATATATCCATGCCTAGGCCGACAGAATGGCTTCTCGTTGGTGGAACTCTTAGTTGTGGTCATTCTCATAACGATCGTTTCTGCGATGGCGATCCCAGGCATCGTCAGTTCAGTACGCATGGCTCACTTGCGCGGGGCAGCTAGCGATGTGTCGGGTATGTACCAACTAGCAAGAACCTATGCGATTCGGGACAACCGCTACTATTCCTCTTATATTCTCGCGGCCTCAGGAACTGTCCCGCAACTAGCCTATGTGGACATGTTGCCAAAGAGCCTGACGGGGGCGTCGGGAAACGGGGGAAGTTCGGTTGCGACAGGTGATCCGGTCGTGACCATGTCTTCAGAAGTTGCCCAACTCCCGGTGGCGAGCGCACCTAACACAAACAATCTTAAGACCCAACTGCTTCCCTCAACCACTCCTGTCACGCCAACGGACACCAGCGCAACGGCAGCGACGTTTGGTCCGCGCGGACTTCCTTGCACTCCCCTTTCTTTGACTGGCGGGTCAGTTTGCGATAGCGCTGGCGGCCCAACTGCCTATTGGACTTTTCTGCAGAACACCAAGTCGGGCACTTGGCAGGCAGTAACCATCACTCCCGCTGGCCGAATCCAGAAGTGGTATTACACCGGGTCAGCCTGGAGCAAACTATGAGTCGGATTCGGGTAGAACTGACTTGCAGTGCAAAGGCAATGCCCCGCCGCAAAACCCAAAGTGGAATGACCCTGGTTGAGTTAATGATCGCCATGTTCATTCTGGCGGTCGGCCTGGGGGGCATCGCCAACGTGTTAGTCGTCGCCATGGCCTCGAACAACAAGAACAGTAAAGATACTTCCGCAACTTTGCTCGCCCAAATGGTGATTGAGCAAATTAGCGCGCAGCACCCAAATTCCACTGCGGCAATTACCGTTACCGATTGCCAAGGGAATGCCTGGACGATTGCCACCGCAGGCGGAGCGTCCCCCAACGGGGCCGGCGCGACCCTAGTGACAAGTTCCTATTCCTCTGGATATGGAGGCATAAATCAAACCCAGGCGTATTCCGCCATTACGGCCAACTACGCGATGAAGTACGTGGATTGCGGGGGGGCAGGCAATACGGGAATTCCAACCACTTACGACGTTCGCTGGAACGTGATGACGATTAATACGAACTACACAAGGATGGTCACAGCGTCCGCTCGCCCATTAAACGCAAACCGGCTCGGCGGCCTGAACTTCGCCATGCCAGTGACGCTCCGGGCCGTTACCGGGCCGTAGCCCTAACGTATTCTCACTTCGCTTTTGCGCGGAACGATTTGAATAACCAATGGTGCCCTGAGAATGAGGACAACGCATGCGAGCGCTTGATAAGAGAAAATGCGGACGGAAGGCGCAACGGGGATTCTCGCTACTGGAGTTGCTAGTGGCTGTTGCGATCCTGACGACCGTAATCGGAGTCGTGACCAGCGGCATATCGCAAATCGAAAAGAGAAGCGCGAGTGACGTAAACAAAGTGGGCCTCGCCCAGGAATCACGCCAATTTATGGACCAGATTTTGCGGGACTTGCGTCAAAGTGGCTTCCCTAGCACGGTCATGTTCGATCCCTCGACTCTTGCTTCGACCACAAATTGCAGCCTAAACAACAATGTGGCATGCGGTATCAAAACCTTTTCGGCATCTGCAATTCAATTTGAAGGAGATATTGACGGGAGTGGCGTAAGCGAGGTGTATATCCAGGTGGTGGTGCCCGCCGGCGGTAGTTGTCCCTGCGTTGTGCAGCGCGGGACAGTTCTTAAGTCGGTCGGCGGCACCCCGGACTATTACACAGAACTCGACAATGTAATGAGTCAGAATATTTTTACAGCGTACAACTATGACGGTACGGCTTGGGATTCCACCACCGAGACTGTTGACCTAATCAAGAATGTCGGCGTCACGTTGTATGTCCAAAGTCCGACTCCCGACGTGAACCAGTCCACACCTACCTATCCGACAACAACGATGGTGTCGGAAGTGAGGATCAACAATTAGCGCGGCCTGTATGACGGGCAAATATATTTCACTCAGGAAACCTCTTATGACGAGCCAATCAAAATCTAGGGAACGCGGCGTAGCCCTACTGTTCTGTTTGTTCGCACTACTAATCTTGACCGCAATCACCACCTCTCTGATCCTTTTGTCGGGTACGGAGACTTCCGTTAATGCCAACTACAGAACGGAAGAAATAGCATTTTTTGCGGCCAAATCGGGCATCTACGAGGCCCTGGACCGGATGCAACAGTCCAATGCCAACAGCATCGCGGCTCAGGTTCCCACGTTCACGCCTTCCGCGATTGGAGGCGTGCTCTACATCATCAATTCCGGGAGTTCACTGACCGTCAGGCCCTGGGACCCAACCAACGCCTATTTCGATGACGAGTTTTGCCACGAGGGGTACGCAATTGCCGGTATGACGGCCACCTCACCAGGAGTTCCTTGCACGACAGTGCCCTCCGGCACTTCCTGGTATACCACGGTGAATAGCAATTATCCCTGGAGCGGTACATCGACCGCCATTCCCTATGAGTGGGTTAGGATCAATTGGAAAGAGAATGCTTCGCAGTCCTATCTAAGTGGCGGACCATCTTCTCCAGCTACAAGCACTTATTCCGTAAACTCAACGGGTGCTGCTTCCACACCCACCTGCTGGAATGGCTCGTCGGAAGTGCTGCTGAGCACACCAACCGGCGTCTCCCCTGCTTACACCAGGTGCGAGAATTATCAATCATGCGGAACAATAACCCCCAGCCTCTCCACTCCGGTCCTAATGATTACAGCCCTTTCAGTCACGTCCAATGGCTCGCGGCAAATGGTCCAGACGGAGGCAGCCCTCAATCCGCCTGTTGTCGCAATCTCTCCATGCGGAATAAGCGATCCCTACGGATTTTTCGCTTACGGCACCTCCTGCAGTCCGCCTTCCTTCGATATAGGAGGAAATGCCTTCGTGGATGGGTATAACAGCACCAGCGGAGGAACATACGTAGCCACCCACAGCCCTGCCCAGGGCAGTATCGGCTCGAACGGTGGCGTCTATGCTCATGGGACTTCGACGAATGTCGGAGGAAAAGTCTACGTTGAAAATGTCGGACCTCCGCCTACCTATACGGGGGCATGCCCAAGTTTTGATTTTTCAGTCAGTGGCAATCCACTAATTGGATCTGTGGCTGTTTCAACGCCGTTATCTAAACCTACTGTAACTGTTCCTGTTTCGGGGTCCACGGACGAATCCTCAGGCCATGGCAGCAATGTCGTTCTTGTTCCGGGCTCTTACCGCAACCTCTCGGTAAGCGCGGGGGGCACACTGACCCTAACTGCTCCGGGAACGTACAACGTCGCATGTATCACCGCCAGTAGCGCCGGGTCGAATATCACCATTAGCCCGTCTAACAAAGCCGTTACGATCAATGTTTCAGGTACCGGATGCGCGAGCGCACCGATTAATTTCGGTTCTAACACGCTCATCAACAATACGTCGGGGATCGCATCCAATTTGCAGATCAACTACGCCGGGACAGGCACCTTGACTTTCACTGGTGGCACCAACGACTACGCAATTGTGAACGCTCCCAACGCAGCAGTCGTCCTGCATGGCGGCGCCGATTATTACGGCTCCATTTTGGCGAATACAATTGACGACTCTGGTGGAACAAATCTTCATTTTGACCAGGCGGATACCACGATTAATGGCCAAGCTGCGACCACAGCCACGGCTACTGCCACCGGTTCCTATAACTCGCTTGCCTTTAGGGCATTGTCTTATTAGTTTAGCGAAAATACTTTGCGCATTTGGCAACCAGGAATTAGATCGCTGGTCAGCTTGGGTCGCCAAGCCCCGTGAAGTCGTCTTCTTGGAATGTGGCTTTTTCGCCAGGGGGCAATTCCCACATTCCTCTAAATCCGTGCCGGCTTATCGGCAGGCGGCCCGACGCCATCTAGTGGAATAACCTAATCCGCATCCTGCCATTTCAGATCAACATCGTCGCAACTTTCTTCGCGAGGCCACGATGTTCCTCACACCCGATGATCTCCACCGGAGGCTGAGGTTCGGACAATTCCGTCTGAGCGCACACGTGCTCGATCCGCTCCAGCGACTCATCCCACTCGGCGGCGTCGAATAAATTTTCCTGGCGCGCTTTTTCCACGGCCGCGATAGCCGGCGCGACAACGGACCAGTCATGGCACAGCATGGCGATATCCGTCCCGGCGCGCAGCGTCCGCACAGCCGCCTCGCCCGGCGCATATCGTTTGGCGATGGCGCCCATGCCCAGATCGTCCGCCAGAATCACGCCGTGAAATCCCATGTGCCGCCTCAGGAACCCATGAAGCAATACGCGCGAGAGCGACGCCGGATTTTCCGGATCGATTTGCGGCAGCAAGATGTGTGCGGTCATGATCGTCGGTGCACCGGCCGAGACTGCGGCGGCGAAGGGAACCAGTTCCGTTGATTCCAGCCGCTCCATCGTCCCGCGGAACACCGGCAAATCCTGGTGAGGGTCCACCGAAGCATCTCCATGCCCGGGAAAATGTTTCGCGCAGGAAAGCACGCCGCCGGCCCGCAATCCTTTATCGAACGCCACGCCCATCCGCGCGACACCGTGCGGATCGGAGCCGAAGCTGCGGTCCCTGGTAACCGGGCTCTCCGCGTTGACATGCAAATCCAGCATGGGCGCAAAATTCAGATTGCATCCCGCGGCGCGAAGCTCCACGGCCATGGCCCTCGCGATTTCTTCCGCCAGTTGCAAATCGCCCGCGAGGCCCAGGTCTGCCGCCGAAGGCCAGATCGTGAACGGCTCGCGCAGGGCAAACCGCGTGCCGCCCTCCTGATCGATCCCGATCAGCACCGGCCGTCCCGCGGCGCGGCGAATTTCAGCCGTGAGTTTCCGCAGCCCCTCCACGGATGAATAATTGCGCTGGTAAATCGCCACGCCCGCAAGACCGCGCGACAGATATCCCGCAAGCTCGCCGGGCAGGGAATCGCCCTGGAAGCCCAGCAGAAAGCGTGCAAGTACGGAATCACGCGCTTTGCTTTCGGGTTTGGCTAGTGTATTCACGGGTGTGGGCTCTACTTGGAGCCCGCCTCAAATCTGATATGATTCGCGCAGCGCGAAAAATCCACGGCAAGCGAAAGGCTAACGGGAGATGGGGAGCAAGTCAAAGTGAGAATCGAATCCAGGGCGCCG
This sequence comes from Terriglobia bacterium, assembly GCA_020073375.1. Classification (GTDB taxonomy): domain Bacteria; phylum Acidobacteriota; class Terriglobia; order Acidiferrales; family UBA7541; genus Palsa-360. The sequence goes on from JAIQFG010000011.1 coordinate 49,270, forward strand.
ACGCGCATCGATCTGGCCGGAGGAACGCTCGATATCTGGCCGCTGTACCTGTTTCACGAAGGCTCGCTGACGGTGAATTGTGCCATCACGCGGTACGCGTCCTGCACCATCGAGACCGCGCCGGAAAATTCGCGGCGCATCGTTTTGGTTTCGCGTGACACTCGCCGCCAGGAATCGTTTGCGTCCTTCGACGCCCTGTGCCGCGCGCGCCGCTACAAGCTTCCGCTCCTCGCGCACCTGGTCAAATTTTTCCGCCCTAAGAACGGATTCACACTCACTACCGATTCCGAAGCCCCCGCCGGAGCCGGCATCGGCGGCTCGTCCGCCATGGCCGTAGCCATCTGCGCGGCGCTGGACCGCCTCACTGGAGCCGGCCTCACGCGCGAAGACTGGATTCACATTAGTCGAGACGTGGAAGCCGTTGTCATCCGCGTTCCCACAGGCACCCAGGACCACTATCCGCCTGCCTTCGGAGGCGCCGCGGCGATTATCCTCGCGCCAGGAGGCGAACGCCGCGAAGCACTCGCCTGCGATCTCGGCGACCTCGAACGGCGGCTGGTCCTCTGTTACACCGGCAGGCCGCGCCAGCACGGCATCAATAACTGGGAAGTTTTCAAACGCCACATCGACGGCGACCGGCGCGTCGCGGCGAACCTGGAAAAAATTTCAATCATTGCGCGCCAGGTGCGCGCCGCGATCGAGGCCGGCCAGTGGAGCGAACTCGGCCGCCTGGTTCGCGGCGAGTGGGAATTCCGCCGCCGCAATCTGAAAACCATTTCGACCCCGCTGGTCGACCGCATTATTTCGTCAGCGCGGCGCAAAGGCGCGCTCGCTGGAAAAATTTGCGGCGCCGGTGGAGGAGGCTGCCTCACCCTGGTGATCGATCCGGAATCCCGCGCGAGCGTCGAGAACGCCGTCACCGCTGCCGGCGCCACATTGTTGCCCTTGCAAATTGACCGGGAAGGTGTTTTTCTTAAAGTCTCTGAGGAGGGAAACCCATGACAAAGCGTATTTCCACGGCCCTGTTCGTTCTCGCGGCGCTGGCCGCCGCGACGGCGGTATTCGCCCAATCTCCCAAAGGGTGGATGGTGCGATCCGATCACAGCATGGAAGCTTCGGATCCCGACGCCGCCGGCGCCGTCAAATTCGTAACCATGGGCGCAGGCTTCCACGCCACCAACCCCATGGCGGCAATCTTCTGGAACCCCGCGAACACGGCCAGCGGCGACTACACGCTCAAGGGCAAATTCTCGCTGATTAAGGCCGGCGGCTACAACGAATACTACGGCCTGATCTTCGCCGGCAGCGACCTGAACGCCGCCGGGCAAAACTACGTGTATTTCATGGTGACCGACGACGGCACCTACCTGATCAAGCGCCGCGCCGGCGCCTCCGCTCAGGGTGTCTCACAAAAGTCGCCGAGCGACGCGGTGAAGAAGCCCGACTCGACCGGCAAGTGCACCAACGAACTTGAAGTCCGCGTGAAAGGCGACAAAGTCGATTTCGTCATCAATGGGACGGTGGTCACCTCCATGCCGAAATCCGGCGCGCTGGCAAAGACCGACGGCATTTACGGCATCCGCGTCAACCATCAACTCGAGGTGCAGATCGACAATTTCGGCGTATCAAAAATGTAGCTTCGCCGAACACTACCAATGTGGCCTGGGCAATGAAATCCGTTCATGCGCAAGCGTTCGTCGTTGGGAAAAAAAATCGGAGGGATAGGATGAAACGTCTGATTTCGGTTGCTGCTTTGTCCCTGTTTGTCGTGCTCGCAGGCTTTCTGCTCGCTTCCACTACCTTCTCGCAGGCCAAGGGCAAGTGGACCACGCTGTTCAACGGCTCGAGCCTGGACGGCTGGAACATGATCGGGGACGCCAACTGGCGCCTGGAAAACAAGCTCGCCGTGGCCGATAAGGGCACCGGGTTTCTTGTCTCCAAGGACTCCTATGGCGATTTCGAGGTACGCGCGGAGTTCTGGGTCGATTCCAAGGCCAATAGCGGCGTCTTCCTGCGCTGCTCGGATACGCAAAAAGTGACCGCGGTCAACGCCTACGAAGTGAACATCTTCGATGAGCGTCCCGATCCGACCTATGCAACCGGAGCAATCGTGGACGTCGGCAAGCCCGCAACGGTGCTCAAGGCGGGCGGCAAATGGAACACCTACGACATCGTCGCGAAAGGATCGCATTTTACAGTCACTCTCAACGGCACGCGCACCGTCGATGCCATGGACAGTAAGCATGATCGCGGACCCATCGCGCTGCAATACGCCGCGGGCATTGTGAAATTCCGCAAAGTGCAAATCAAGCCGCTGTGAGGCACCAGTAGGACAGGCTTCAGCCTGTCGCTTTTGTCCCCGGCAAACGAGCACAAACCCGACAGGCTGAAGCCTGTCCTACAAAAGCCTTTCCGCCCCCGCAATGCTGGCACACGCGTGGCGGTCGGTGTTAGAATGGGCGCCTAGAAGGTGCCGAATGCTCCGCCTCGCTTCCATGATGGCCACCGCAGCGCTGCTGTTGAGCGCTGATGTGCCTGGAGTGATGCGTATGCGCCCCGCGAGCCAGCCCGTTGTTTTTCCGTCCGATGCGAGCTTGCCCGTTCTCCCGGACATGTCCCCGGCAAAGGACGGTACCCAGCCTGCGCAGAAGAATTCACAAAATAAATCCCAGAACAATTCACAAAATGCCACGCCGAATAGCGGCAGCGCGCCCGCCAAGGGCAGGGACTCGCGCTTGCAGCCCGAGTCGCGCCTGGCGCTGGTCCGGTTTGTCGACGGGGAATTTGCCCGAGTTCTCCAGCCCATTCCCGCGGGGAAAAAAGGCCTGCATGTGAAAGCCGGCGCTTCCGTCGATGACCACGTCTTGCACGCGACCCTGGGAACCGCCGGGTCCGCCATCAATCCGGGAGACAGCGCCCAGATCACCAGCCTGGAATTCAAGGATCGCCAGATCGTGGTGGACATCAACGGCGGCGGCCGCGGAAAGACGAAGCTGCGCGACCGCATTCACATGGAAGTGGGCGGCATGCCGACCATGACCACCAGCCAGGGCCCCGTGAACACCAACGCGGGCGCGACCGTCTATCTGGATTTTGACGGGCCTCTTCCGGACATGACCCCCGAGGACCTGAAACAATATCTTTCCAGCGTCCTCGATTTTTCCAGGCAGCATTCCGCCGCCGTGCAATGGATCGACACTCTCCCCCCTGAAATCCAGAGCGCGATTGCCGATAAGCGTCCCACGGTCGGAATGGATCACGAAATGGTTCTGGCGGCCCTGGGGCGGCCGGACCGCAAGGTCCGTGAAAAGCAGCCCGACGGCACGGAAAGCGAGGATTGGATTTACGGCAAGCCTCCGGCCAAGACCGTTTTCGTAAAATTCGAGGGCGACAAAGTAACGCAAGTCGAGCAGTTCCCCCAGTAATCCCGGTCACGAATGAAGATTCGTCGAACATCAAAATTATTTCGCGCCTGCGTTTTGCGCGCGCTTTCCCTGTTGCCGGTGGCGCTCCTGGCGGCCTCGGTCTGCTTTGCGCAGACGGTCGATCCGGTCATCGAAGTCCCCAACCCGCCGAACACTCCGGCGCAGCAGGCGAAACCCTACGTGATTCTGGTTTCGCTCGACGGTTTCCGCTTCGACTACGCCGCCAAATACGGCGCGAAGAATCTGCTGGCGATGGCCGCGCGCGGCGCCAGCGCTCCCGAAGGCATGATTCCATCGTATCCTTCGGTGACTTTTTCCAATCACTACACGCTCGTCACCGGCCTGTACCCGGAGCATACCGGGATCGTCGCCAATAATTTTTGCGACCCCATCCGAAAAGAGCGATACGGCTATCTGGATCCCAAAGTTTCGCTGGACGGGAGCTGGTACGGCGGTACGCCGCTCTGGTCGCTTGCCGAGGATCAGGGCATGCGCTCCGCTTCGTTCTTTTGGGTCGGATCCGAGGCGGAAATTCAGCACAAGCGGCCCAGCTATTATCTCCATTACGATCCCCGCTATCCCGACGAGAAGCGCGTCGATCAGGTCCTGGACTGGTTGCGGCTTCCCCCCGGCGAGCGGCCCCATTTTATTACCCTTTATTATTCCAACGTGGATTACGCCGGCCACAAGCACAGTCCCGATAGCCCCGAAGTGGCCGAAGCCGTAAAGCATCTCGACGACATGATCGGGAGGCTGGCCGACGGGTTGGCGTCGTTGCAGTTGCCCGTGGACCTGATCGTGGTCTCCGACCACGGCGAGGCGGCCGCGGCAAGGGACTGGACGTATCTGGACCAATACACCGATCTTTCCCATTTTCAGGTTGCCGGCGATGTCATCACCACGCTTCTATACGCCGATTCCGAGGCGGCCGCGGAAAAGGCCTATGAGGACTTGCGCGGCGCCAGCCAGAAATTCAAAGTCTACCGTCGCGCGCACGTGCCGCGGCATCTGCACTTCGAAGCCAATCCGCGCGCGGGCGACCCCATCGTTGTGGCCACCGACCGGTCCTACATCCGGGCGCACAATGCGCTGTCATTCGGCGATCCGCCGAACACCGACCCCGGCCAGCACGGCTACGACCCCCAGATCGTTCCCGAAATGAAGGCCATTTTCTACGCCGCCGGTCCCAATATCCGCGCTGGCGTCAAGGTGAAGCCGTTTGAAAATGTGGATGTCTATCCCCTGATCGCGCGAATTCTGGGGCTGAAAACGGGCGCGATCGATGGCCGTCTTCGCACCCTGCAGCCCATTTTGGCAAAGCATTCCAACAACTGACAGTTCGACACATTTGGATGCGAAATCCGGCGAATCCTTTTGACTTTTCCGCGGGTCCCCCCTAGCATTTCAAATTCGAGCGCGTTGGCAAGCTTGCTTACAACTTTGCGATCCAGTCCTCCGGAGGATTCATGCCGATCAAAGTGGGAATCAACGGCTTCGGCCGAATAGGACGAAACATCGTGCGCGCGTCGCTGGGAAATTCGGCGATCGAGTTTGTCGCCGTGAATGACGTTACCGACTCGCATACGCTCGCGCACCTGCTGAAGTACGATTCCGTCCTGGGCAATCTGCACCAGAAGGTGACGCACACGGACGATTCCATCGCCGTCGACGGCAAGAGTTTCCGCGTGTTCAAGACCAAGGATCCCGCCGAAATCGACTGGACGTCGGTGGGCGCGGAAATCGTTATCGAGTCGACCGGCTTGTTCACCAAGGCCGCTGACGCGGCCAAGCACAAGCGCGGCAGCGTGAAGAAAGTCATCATTTCCGCCCCGGCCACGGGCGAAGACATCACCCTGGTCCTCGGCGTCAACGACAAGATGTACGATCCTGCCAAGCACCACATTATTTCCAACGCGTCGTGCACCACCAATTGTCTCGCTCCGGTCGCCAAGGTGCTTCAGGACACGTTCGGGATCAACTGCGGCACGATGACCACGATCCACTCGTACACGAACGATCAAAAGCTTCTCGATCTGCCTCACAAGGATCTGCGGCGCGCCCGAGCGGCCGCCCTCTCCATGATTCCGACTTCGACTGGCGCGGCCAAGGCCTTGAACCTGGTCATCCCGGAACTGAAAGGGAAGATGGACGGCTACTCGATCCGCGTCCCAACGCCCAACGTCAGCGTGGTGGACGTCACCGTGTTCACCGACAAGCCGGTGACGGTTGAATCCATCAATGCCTCGCTGAAACGCGCCGCGGACGGCCCCATGAAGAACGTCCTCGAATATACCGAGGAGGAACTGGTCTCCGCCGATTTCAAGGGCAATCCGCACTCCTCGATCGTCGATTCCGGCTACACGCGCGTGGTGGGCACGAATTGCGCCAAGGTCCTCGCCTGGTACGACAACGAGTGGGGCTACTCGAGCCGCTGCCGCGACCTGATCCAGCTGTTGGCGTCGAAGCTGTAGGAAAATGTGATTCGTAAATCGTGATTTGTGATTCGTGACGTACCGCCTGGCGTGGGTTCGAGTAGGACAGGCTTCAGCCTGTCGGGTTTAGTGACAGGTACAACCGATCCCACTCGCACCACCACAGGCCGAAATCTGTGCTGCCAAGCCCGAGCCGGAAATTGCAACATGCGCCACGCAGCGTGCGTTGTGCGCGATATGTTTTGTGGGTCGCGGCTTCAGCCGTGACATCCCGAACGCCGCGAAAAGGGGTTTTAGCCCCTGGCGCTTTTCCCGGCATTCCTGGCGGGCGGTCAAAGATTCCAATTCACTCGCTGCCTATCGCATAAACCCATGACCAAACTATCCATTCGCGACCTGGAACTTTCCGGCAAGCGCGTTTTCATCCGCGTGGATTTCAATGTGCCCCTGGAGGGCGGACGCGTGACCGACGACACGCGCATCCGGGAAACCCTGCCCACGCTCGCCTTCGCGCGGACGCACGGGGCGCGCCTCGTCCTTGCCTCCCATTTGGGCCGGCCCAAGGGCAAACCCGATCCGAAATACACGCTCAAGCCCGTCGCGGCCAAGCTTGCCGAACTTCTCGGCGCGCCAGTGGACTTCGCTCCCGACTGCGTTGGCGCCGACGCCGAAGCAAAAAGCCGCGCGCTCGCCAATGGCGGCGTGCTCCTTCTGGAAAACGTTCGCTATCACCCTGAAGAAGAAGCCAACGACGAGAATTTCTCCCGCCATCTGGCGGCGATGTGCGACGGCATTTTCGTGTGCGACGCTTTCGGATCGGCGCACCGCGCGCACGCTTCGGTCGTGGGCATCACGCGATTCGTGAAGCAGGCTGCTGCTGGATTGCTGATGGAGCGCGAACTTGCCTACCTCGGCAAGGCGCTCTCGAGCCCCGAGCGGCCATTCGTGGCCGTGCTCGGCGGCGCGAAAGTTTCCGACAAAATCGAAGTGGTCGAGAACCTGATGCGCGTGGCCGACTCCATGCTGATCGGCGGCGGCATGGCCTACACGTTCCTGAAATCGCAGGGCCTGCCCATCGGCAAATCGCTGGTGGAGGCCGACAAACTGGACCTTGCGCGGAATTTATTGGCCGAAGCAAAGCAGCGGAATTTCCGGCTGCTGCTGCCGAGCGATCACGTCCTGGGCGAGGAATTCAAGGCGGATACGAAGACGCAGACTACCAGCGTCAGCGCGACGCCCGACGGCTGGATGGGCCTGGATATCGGGCCCGAGACGGTCGCCAAGTTCAGCGATGAATTATCGCGCGCCAAAACCATCGTGTGGAACGGCCCGATGGGCGTGTTTGAGATGCCCGCCTTTGCCAAGGGCACGCTGGAAATCGCGCGCGCGGTGGCCGCGGCCACGGCTAGGGGCGCAACGTCCATCGTGGGCGGAGGAGATTCGGTGGCTGCGATCCACGCCGCCGGCCTCGCCGACAAGGTCTCGCACATTTCCACCGGCGGCGGCGCTTCACTCGAATTCCTTGGCGGACGGAAACTGCCGGGCGTGGAAGCTTTGACGGACAAGGGTTAGGTCAAAGCAAAAGCAAAAGCAAAAGCTTTAACACAGAGAACACAGAGGGGCACAGAGAAGTGCAGAGAAGGCAAGTTCGAACGACTGAAATGGATTGTGCGCTGAACCTCAAGGATCAGTTGAATAGCGGTCCCGAAGTCTCTGTTTTTCTCTGTGCACCTCTGCGCCCTCTGTGTTAAACCCTTTAAGGTTTGGTGCTTAGGGGCAAGCATTTCTCCCCAGCAATGGAAAGAGGCGCGATGCGACGACCCGTAATCGCAGGTAACTGGAAGATGTTCAAGACCCAGGCGGAAACGCGCGAGTTCTTCGCGGCGCTGGCCCCGCTGGTGGCTGCCTCGACGCATTGCGACATCATCGTCGCGCCGCCCTTCACGGCGCTGGCCGCCGCGGTCGAAGCCGCCAAAGGCACCGCGATTTCAATTTCCGCGCAAAACATGTACTGGGAATCCGAAGGCGCATTCACCGGCGAAGTTTCCCCGGGCATGCTGGTCGAGGCAGGCTGCCGCGCAGTGATCATCGCGCACTCCGAACGCCGCCAATTCTTCGGCGAAACCGACGAGCGCGCCAATAAAAAAGTAAAAGCGGCGCTGGCGGCGGGGCTCACCCCCATTTTGTGCGTGGGCGAAACTCTGGCCGAGCGCGAAGCGGGCAAGACCGAGCAAGTTCTCGATCGCCAATTCAAGGGCGGTACCGCTGCGTTGACCGGTGCCGAGTTCTCGCGTATCATCCTTGCTTACGAACCGGTCTGGGCGATTGGCACGGGACGCACGGCCACGCCGGAAATGGCGGCCGATGCACACCGGTTCTTGCGGCAGCAGGCTGCGGCGGGTTTTTCCCCCGAGCGTGCGGCCGGGCTCAGAATCCTCTACGGCGGCAGCGTCAAACCCGACAATTGCAAGGGATTGATGGCGCAGATCGAAATAGACGGAGCGCTGGTCGGCGGCGCCAGCCTGAATCCTGAGGCCTTTGCCTCGATTGTGAATTTCTGAAGGGCCGGAGCTTGAAATTTTGAAGTGTCCGATTTTGAATTCTTGAAGGGTAGGAACGGCAATGCCAAAAGAAGTGAAATGGGCGATATCGCTGGCGGTCGGCGGATTTCTGCTCTTTTTGGGCTGGAAGGTGTATTTCCTGCTGGTCACACTGCACGTGCTGATTTGCGGCCTGTTGATCATCGTCATCATGCTGCAGAGCGGCGAAGCGGCTGACCTGGCGGGAGCGTTCGGCGGAGCGGGCAGTCAGACGGCGTTCGGCCCGCGCGGAGCGGCCACGTTTTTGTCCAAGGCTACCACGTGGTGCGCCATTATGTTCATGCTGACGTCCATGGCGCTGACCATGCACCAGAATACGGTCGTGGCGTCCGCCGGCAGCTCCGTGCTGCAGCAATTCTCGAAGACGTCGAAGACTCCAGCGCCCGCGGCTCCGGCTGCGCCCTCTGGTCAAGTTCCCGCCGCTCCGACCGCTCCGGCTTCGGCACCGGCGGCACCGGCCTCGGCTCCAGAGGCGCCTGCATCGCCGGCTCCGGCGCCGTCGAAGTAAGTTCTTTGCGTATGTCGCGGCCCATGCATTCCGGCCGCGGGCAAATCGTTTCTTCATCACCTCTTGCGGAAGTGGCGGAACTGGCAGACGCACCATCTTGAGGGGGTGGCGCCGTAAGGCGTGGGGGTTCGAATCCCCCCTTCCGCACCATCTCATCCCCTGCTTTAATTTTTGGTTATCCTGCGCTTGGAAATCAGTGGCGTTATTAACTGCGGGCGAATTCAAGCAATCCTTGAATATTTTCATTGTCCGCGTCGGCTGCCTTCAAACACCGGATGTATTCCTCGCGGACTATCCCTATGTCAGTCAAATTTTTGGATCCCCAGGTAAACGATTCGCGGCCGTTTTTCACGGCGATAGCATCGGCGAGTAACCGGGCGTGCCTCCCGTTTCCATTGGGGAAGGGATGGATCCATACCAGGCGATGATGAAGGCGAATCGCGATTTCATCGCTATCGAAAATCCGGTGCTCGGTCCAGTAGTGGACGTCCCCGAGTAGCCCCGCGATTCGGTTCAATATTTCGTGGAATGGGACGCCGAGGTTCTTGTTGGATTTCCGGTATCTTCCCGCCCATCTCCAGGTTTGATCGAACATCCGCCGATGGAGTTCCCGAAGATAGCGCTCCACCAGCGGATCCTGCCGCTTTAGCACGCGGCGGTTCATCGCCCACTCCGTTGCCTCAAGGATGTTCTTGCGTTCCCATTCGTTTAGTTCGCCCTTTGTGGAAAGGCTTGGAATCAATTGTTCCAACTCGTCGGGATCGAGCGACGTGTTGCCTGGAATTTGATTCAAATTTGGAAGCATGACACTACGGCTTCTTCCGGATTCGTTTCGTTTCTTCTTCGATCAGCTCGTTCACGCCGCCGGGCGACTGATTTTCCAGCGCCATGGTGTGCTCGACGGCCAACACGCGCCCGGCCGCTTCTCTCTGCGCGCGCTGGCCTGCAAGGTCCCCGATCATGCCGGACTTGGGGACGATGGCATACACCAGTTCACAATCCATGGCTTCGGCGATGCGCCGAAGGCTTCGGAGCGTGATGCGATCGTTGGCCTCGGATTTCTCAAATTGCTGGATCCGCTGCTTCGTTGTCCGCGTGGTCTGGCCGACCTCCGCCAGCGTTATCCCCAAAGCTTCCCGCACAGCCCGTAGCCAACCGCGTATTGGGCGCGAGACTGTTTTCGCCCGGTCAAACGGGGCCAAGCTTTGAGATAATTGTTTGAGTCGTATAGCTCTGTATTCGGCTTTCATAGGACCCTCTGAGTACCAATATAAAGAGACTTTAACAGTAAAAAGTATCGTTATATTAGTACTTTATCTACAAGAGGTCAACATAAAAGAAGACTTATTGGAGGCCAATGCCACCCGCAAATCTACTGATAGACACCGGCCCGCCTAAATTACGCGTGGTCACATTGAGGGCAAAAGCGCAATAAGGATGGCCCGAGTTTGCAAAAGGCGCTGTCCCCCCTGGTTTGCAGGGCGGAGATCTCCGCGGTATTTCCGTCGAAACGCTTACTTCTTCATAAACCCATCGAAGTAGGCGATGGAATCCTTCACCACCTGCAACTGGATCGGATCGGGCGCGTAAACGCCATCCTTATTGCGCCGCACGAAAATAAATCCGTGTTCATCGTGGTCGTAGGATTTCCACTCGACTTGCTTGCCTGCCCGGCGCAGCAGTTCGTAGTTGGCGCGGAAGATGGCCTGATTGTGGTCGCGGTCGCGGCCCTGCACGCGGATGGGCGTCTGGATCGAAGCGATCCGCGCCATTGCCGCACTCATGTCGACCTGCGAGAGGGCTTCGTCAGTGGCTTTTTTTTGCATTTCCTCCGTGTTTACGGGAAACGTTTCCGGGGGCGCCGGCTCGCCGGGCTTGCGCGGAGGAGATTTCCGCGCCAGAAATTCGCCGGAGGCGGGCTCGCTGGCGATGCCGGCACGCAGGCCGTCGTATTCGCTGGTGATTTTCATCAGCATTTCGCCACCGTGGCTCAGTCCCACGTAGCCCACCCGATCGGGATCGACGAACGGCAGCGTCTTCACGTACTTGATGATGGCAATCGCGTCTTCATACTCGAGCGGGCCGCGGTTAAAAAGTTGCCGGCCTTCGCGCTGTTTTTCAACCAGGCGCGTGCCGTAGCTGTTGTTCACTTCGGCGCGGTAGCGCATCCAGGCCACGGCGTACCCCGCCTTCAGGAATTGTTCCTGCGTCCAGCTTCCGTTCTGTGTCCATTCGCGGATCCACCGCACGCCCATGCCGCCATTCATGTGCGCGAACAGAACGATGGGGAACGGGCCGTTGCCCGGCGGTTTTCGCAGGCCGATGGGCGCGTACAATCCGTCCGGGGTTTCGACGTAAACGATTTGCACCGGAATGTTGGAACCCTTGACCGGCTCCATGACCGAGGTCACCGGGTTCTTGACCGGTTCGGTGAAGAAAATATGTTCCGGGTCGATGCTGGCGTTGCCGCCCTGGCCGGAGGACTGCTGGGCGAACGTCGCGGGCGCGGCGAGCAGCGCCGCGAATGCCGCAAAAAGAAATATCCTGCGCATGGAGCCTCCTCGAATCGTTTGCAAAATCCGGATGGGGAAAGGAACGCAGGAAGTCTACACCAGAGGAACAATTTCAAAACCTGAAATTTCCCGATTCATCGGCGCGCATCTCCGCCCTTGCACCGCGGCGCCGCCGTACAAACGCCTTGCCATTTGCGGGGACCCCTTATAGTCTCGTTTCCGCGAGCTTTCCCCAGACACGCTGGCGGCGCGGCAAATCGGTGGGGAATTCCACGGCCCAAACGCGCCGGGCAAGCCGGCGGTTCCGCGGCTTACCCGGTTTTTTATTGGGTGAAGGGGCATGTCATGCCGTGCCCCCGCGCGATGCAGCAAGAATGAATTTCGCATTTTGCAAATCCGAGGGCTGATTCCATGAAATCGATGATTGACAAAATTAAGTTGGTGACGCTGGCGGCCGTTGTTTTGGGAGTCTCGTTCGCGACGAGCGCGCAAACGAATTCCAAGGGCCTGCCGCCCTCGTCTATCCCGACGTTTTCCACCGAGGATATCGCCCGCACGGGATTCTTCTACGCGGGCGGAAAATACGTGGGTGCGCCGGGCAAGGAAGTCATGGACGGGGCGGAATACGTGGAAGTGATGGTGCCGAAGAAAATTCGACATCCCTATCCGATCGTGATTTTCCACGGCGCGGGGCAGACCGGCACGGACTGGCTGCAGACTCCGGACGGCCGCGCGGGCTGGGCGTATTTGTTTCTGAAAGCGGGCTACACGATTTACATGGTGGATTATCCGGCGCGCGGGCGCTCGGCGTACGTGCCGGAGGTGGACGGGCCCCTGACGATCCGCACGGCTCCCAATCTGGAGCAAGTATTCACCGACATCGGCGCGCAAGGGGACTGGCCGAATGCCAAGAAATTCACCCAGTGGCCCGGCGACGGCCCGAACAAAGGGAAGATGGGCGATCCGGTGTTCGATAATTTCGCCAAGACGCAGGTGCAATTCCTGGCGGGCGGAAAACAGGCGCAATTGAATCTGGATGCGCACGTCGCGCTACTGGACATGATCGGCACTCCCGTAATTCTGCTGACGCACTCGCAGGGCGGGGAATTCGGCTGGCAGGTCGCGGACGCGCGTCCGAAACTCGTAAAAGCCATCATCACCGCCGAGCCCGCTGGCCCTCCGATCCACGGCGTCAACATCGCGAAGCTGGCCTACAACCAGAACCCGAATCTCAGCTGGGGCGTGACTTCGCTTCCGATGCATTACGACCCACCGGTGAACGACCCCGCCGAATTGCAGCCCGTGCTGGAGGAAAAATCCGAAGGGCCCGATGTGGTTCCGTGCTATCTGCAGAAAGAACCCGCGCACAAACTGGCCAACCTCAAGGACATTCCCGTTCTGGACGTTTCCGGCGAAGCCAGCTATCACCGCGTGTTCGATTCGTGCATCGCCAAGTGGCTCAATCAGGCGGGAGTGAAGACCGAGTTCGTGAAAATGGAAGGCGCCGGGCTGACCGGCAACGATCACCAGATGATGATGGACAAGAACAGCGACGCCATCGCCCGGTATTTTCTGAGCTGGATTGATAAGCACGTGCGCTAGCCACCCCAGACGTGGCCGGCGCTCGCGAGCTTGGTCCAGTACGTCCATACCTCAGCCGCACCCATAAGGACCTCCCCCAGTATTTCATGTAGTTGCCCGCGCGGCGTTTCTCATGTACATTTCCTTGGCCCCTGCCTAGCACTTGGCGATTCGGAGTCCCCTATCGCCGTTGGAGGTACATGGAAATGCGGCCTCGACGTCTTCATCATGTTTTTTTCCTGCCCTGCTTGTTGTTTGCCTCGGGGTTGTTCCAGCTTGGTGCACAGAGCACCCCTCCTGCTTCCGATTCGCAAACCAAGGTTGAGGAATCCACCGCCGTGCCGCGCGATTCCGTTGTCGGCGATTCCGATACGCAGGAAGTCGCGGCCATACCCGGGCCGCTGCGTTCGTTCATGAGGATGGCGGCGATCAGCCAGAAAGCTTCTCCCGGGGAAGTGCTGCCGCTGCTGGCCCGCAATGTGATTGCGAACGGATACCAGGATAAGAGGCCTACGGAATATCTGATCCTGGTGAATTGGTATCTGGATCAGGCGCGGGAACTGCAGGCGCTGGCCGGTACAGGCGGAGAAATTCGCGTCTCGAATTGCGAGGAAGCCAAACCGCTGCTGGCGATCCTGGGGTACCGGCTGCGCCAACCGTGCGGGCCGGACGCCGCGGTGGAAACGGCGAATGCCAACCGCGCGTTTCTTACGATCGATTCCGGTTTTCCGCTGGCGGACCTGGAAGAAACCCTGCGTGGGGGCAAGCCGTTCGTCCTGCCGTATTTTTCCACAAAAGTTCCGGTGCTGTTCAAGCCCGGCGAATGGCTGATGACCGAGAAAAACACAAACCGCGGCGTGCTGGATTCCTTGCTGCGCGATCCGGCATTGGCCCGGCTGTATTGGGCGCTCTCCAATATGGATTCGGAGACCTCGCACCTGTTGTGGCAATCAATCGGCCCGAAAAAGCTGATCGTTTCCGCGCCGGTGCTGGATTTCTTCGGTAGCCAGGTCAGCGTTCGCGGCGGACGCGTCTTGGTGCCGGGCGGAGCGGCCGCGGAACCGGCCTGGCGGGACCTGGTTGGCGCCAATCCAAAGTCGCCCGCGGAATTTGTGGGCAAGATGCTGCTCAGGGACGACGGGTGGCTTACCGCCTACTTCGACGCATTGTCACGCGCCGATGACACGCAGCAAGCCTATTTCACCGAATCCGGGCGACTGAAACGGTTCTATGAAGCGTTTCGAGGTCCAGACATTTCCCCCACCCCCACCAGACATTCTTTCAGACCGGATCAGGGCCTCTTCTTTTTGGTGTCGCGCTTGCAGCTTGATCCGAGCGGCCAGCCGCATCTTCCCGGCAATTTGGCTCTGTGGAAAGACGTGATGCGGCACAAGTCCGATCTCAAACTGCTGCACGAATGGGGCAGGAAAGCGGGCGGGTGGAACAACCCGGAGCAGGTCGTCGAGGGAATGTTCGGAATTTCCAGATTGTCTTTGTCGGGCGGACCGCTGCAGGCGTTCCTTTCGCTGACCGAAATCGACCGCGGACGCGCTCCCGAACAGCTCTTGAGCGCCCAGACCGAGCGTCTGCTGGCCGACAAGTTCGAGCGGTTCGGCGACCAGTATCCGATTTTCGCCGAATTTCACGAGTTGAATGATCTTTCCGTGACGCGTTTTCTGGCCGTGGCCGAAAGCCTGGACCAGATCCCGGACTTACTGCAGCGCACCGATGCGCTGGGCATGTTCCAGGCAAACGTCGGGCTCTGGCAAATCCTGGCGCGGCAGGGAGAAATTCCCGATGCGAGCCTGAACGATTCCTGGCAAAAGATCGTCAATCCTTTCGCTTCGGTTCGGACTCCCACGCAGACTTACGCGGCAGGAAGAACGGCGCTCGCCGCCTTGCTGGGCGCTTCGACCGGCAGAACGACTCTTTCCCAGGACCAGTTCCTGGCGTTGCTCGCCGGACCCAATCAAAGCACCAGGGAAGGACAGCAGCTTCGTTCCGAAATGGCCAGCCGGATGCGCCAGGCCATTGACGACCAGCGCCTGGTTTCTATGGACACGCTGGTGGCGCTGGGCGACGGGCTCAATCAGATGGCCAAGGGAAAAGACGTCGGCGAATCCCTGCTAACTCTTGCCGGCGAGCTGCGCGAATTTGAAATGCCCAAGCCTCTATTCACCACGCGCGAGCGCACCGAACTCGCCTCCGGCCTGTACAGTAATCGCCACACCGTCATGCAGATGAGGACCGACCTGACCAAAGTCATCAAGGCTCACAGCACCCCCGCCGAATTGACCGAGGCGCAGGGATTGCTGGCGCCGTTTCTCAGGGACACGCTGGTGGGATTGAACTACGCGTATTACGAACCGCCGGGCGCGCAAATGCTGCACCACAATCCGCTGTTCGTGCGGTCGCACGATTTTTCGGGCGGCCAATATTCGGGCGAGGTCGCCGGGGCCGAGCAGCAGACGTGGCATTCGCCGCGCCTGTTCGGGCAAGGCTGGACGGCCAGCGGAGGCGCGCACCTGATTGGCTCGCTCGCCGATCTGCCGTATGTGCTCGCGAAAGTGGAAGAGGATTTCATCGTGCCGCAGAACGTGCAATCGTTGATTTGGGAGGATCTGGTGCCCGGGTTCATGTCCAGCGCCGTTGTGCCGCGATGGTGGAGCGTTTCGCGCAGCGAGATGCACGCCGTGGCCCTGTACCAGCGCACGGGAGAGGAGATACTCACGTCGGCGGCGCAGGATGAGGCCCCGCGGCAGAAGGCCCTGGGCGCTCTTTCCGCGCGCATGATTCCCCAGACACTGGAACAAGTGGAGTTGGCATTGCGCTCCGGGCACCCGGATGACGCCCTGGCCATGACGACCCCCGCGCAAACTTTATATCTAGCGAAGGAGTTCCGCCTCCGCTATCCATCCGACAATGCTCTTCGCGGCCTTGCCGGCAAGGAATTGGACGAGCTGATCGCGCGATACCCGATTGAGACGAGTTGGGACCGGATTTCGGACGATTTTGGCGTGCCGCATCCGGCGCTGGCGCAGAACAATGCCCGCGAGCTGATGAGCTTGAAGCCCATTCCTGCATTCCTGGGCTATTCCAGCCGATTGCTGGCCGAATCGTGGGATTCCAATAATTTGTATTGGGCGCGGCTGGCGGATGAGCTGGGTTATTCGCCGATGATGCTGAACCAACTGGTGCCGCAACTAACCAAGCGCATGGTGGAGCAGACCTTCGCTTCGCACCTGGAGGATTGGCCGGCCGTGCTTCGCGCCATGCGCGAAACCGGAGAAGAATTCCGCCAGGGAAAAATCGCGGGCTTGCCGAAATCCAACCCCGCTTCCAGGCTGCAGGACGGCGTTGCGCCGCTGTTTTGAGAGTGCAGGCCGAATTGGGCGGCACCTTGAATGGAAGGCTCGGAAAGCTGAGTTGGAGCGCCCACAGCGCTATGTTAGCGGGCTGCGAGCAACTCAAGTTTCCCGCGGCGGCTGGATTTTTTCTTCATTTCAAGTTTGAAATTTCAAATTTGAAATGCGAATTTTCAGATCGGCCGCGGATGCCGTGATTTCCGCGTATCGGAAATTTCGATTTAGCGGTGGGGGGCCTGGCAGCGCATTCTGGGGTGTTGACGAGGGGCCAATGGCGAAACGATCGTTTTTGTTATCGATGGCGGTTCTGATATTGCTTTCCGGCCTTGCCCTATGGGCGGCAGGGGCTTCCGCTCAGGACAGCGGCAGTAATGTGATTCGCGTGGTCGTGGCCATGGTGCAGCTAAACGTGGCCGTGACCGATGTCAAGGGAAATTACGTTACCAATCTGCGGCCTTCCGATTTCATCATCACCGAGGACGGCATCTCGCAAAATCTGGCGACCTTTGAGGAAGGCAACGAAGGCCCGCAAAATGTTTCCGCTGCCGCGCGGCCCTCCCCCGAGCCCAAAGTGGAATCCCGCACCGCGCCCGCCAATGGCGGCCAGGAAGGCCCCCCCCGCGGCGGCGCGCAAACCTCTACCATAGAGGGAATCGCGTCGGCGGTGAGCGGTTCGAACGTGTTCATCCTGTTTGACACCAGCAATTACATGTTCCGCGACCGCGGATTCGTATTCGCGCAGGATTCCATCGCCGAATTTGTCCGCTCGCTCGATCATCCCTACCGCGTGGCGTTCTATTCCTACAGCCGCGATTTTTTTCGCGCCGCTTCTCTGACCGAGGACCGCTCGCAGGTGCTGCGCGGGGTGCGCTCGACGGTCAATGGCGACGATTCCGCGCTCTACAACGCGCTGCTGATGACGCTTAAGGATGCAGCCCAATATTCCGGAAGAAAAGTGGTGGTGGTATTTTCCAACGGCCCGGACAATTCCAGCATGGTCGCGCCGGAAGACGTGGATGAACTGGCGCAGTCCGAGGGGATTCCAATTTACATGATCAGCACGCGCGAGGCGAAGCTCGATCCTTCGTCCGCCGCGGTTTTTTCGCGCATGACGGCCAGCACGGGCGGCGAAGCTTATTTTGCAAAAAACTGGAAGGACCAGCGCGACGCATTCGCTTCGATCCGCGATGACCTGGCGCATCTGTACTTCCTCAGCTACTACCCGCAGCCCAATCCCAATCGCGGGTGGCGCGCGATCACCGTGAAACTCAAGGATCCGAAATTGAAGAAGTACCGCATCCGCACACGCAGCGGGTATCGCCCCATCCCCAGCCACGTCACGGTGGACGCGGCAACGCCGGCCGGGTAACTCCGCCAGTTTCGAGAGTTCTGCGCCGGTTTGGGCCCAGGGCCGGCCTTATAAACCATTTAGCTTGTTTGGTTTCCTCCGCTGCGCACTCCTGCCCGCGGCCAGGGACAGGTTCAAAAGCACCGCGTCACCCCTTCCGCTGTTTCAAGGACGCCCACTCGCGGGCTACTGTCCCTCAGTACAGTGGTATTTTTTCCGCCACCCATCTAATCTGGATCGAGTGAGGGCTGAATTTGAGGCCCGCCGTGAAAAAAGAACGGGCTCCATTCGGAATCCGCAATTTTAGAAATCGCGAAGTCAAAGAATTGCCTGTCGGGGAATGGGGGCACAGAAATTGGTGGGAAAGAAACCAACGAGCATCGCCAGTCGCGGCACCAGCCCGGACGGCTCCAAGCAGGAACGCAGGAAGAATCCCCGCTATCTGGTCACGGTTCCGATGGAGGCCAGTTGGCGCGGGTCTGACGGAGTCGCCTTCAAGGCCCAGGCAATCGCCAAACAGGTAAACGCCAGCGGCGGGTTGCTGGAAATGGAAAATTACCCGGAGATGGGCTCGCGAATCACGCTCACGAATTTCCTGTCGGCGGAATCGGTGGAGGCGCGCGTGCTCGCGACGCCGCATTCGCGCGAAGGCGTTTCGCACGGAATCATCGTCGAACTCATCGTTCCGAACGAAAGTTTCTGGGGAGTCAATCTTCAGATCAAGAAGACCAGCGTCGAGCTGCAAAAGCTGGAAAAATCCCTGCGCGCAGAGGGCATTGACCCGCGCCTGCTGAACGAATTCCGCGACGCGGCTGACTACATCCGCACGGCTTCACTGGCCGTGCAGCAGTTGCGCGAGCGCCAGCTGCACGGGCGCGACGATTCGGAAGTCGCTTCGGCGCTGGTCGCCGAACGCATTCGACGCATGTCAAATTTGTGCCTGGAAGTGCTGTCCGATATCGATAACGCGAAAGTGTCCAGCGACACCAAGGGCCTGGATGACCTGTTTCATTCCCTCGAACAAGTGTGCGACCGCATGAGGCATCTGCTCAAGAGCCGCGAACCCGGGCGCTACGTCACCAGCCGCTCATGATCCTGGATCGCCAGGCCTTCCCGCGATCAGAAACGAAGAACAACCCCGGTCGACAATCTCAAGCTATGCTGCGTCCCGCCGAAAAATCGCGTGACCACGTCGTCGGCTTGAATCATGCGCCAGGAAAGAAGAGGCGCGATGCGCCAGTCCACCCCTCCTCCGACGGCCGCGGCGAATGACGTTTGCCCGCCGTTCCCCTGGAAATGTCCGAAGCCTCCCAGGGCGTGAATATACGGGGAAATTCTGCCCGGAAAAGAAATCTGCGGCCCCACCAGAAAATGAAGCGTTCGAGCTTGCGGCTGCGACGGCAAACCGTATTGCCCGTCCAGATCCGCTGCAATTCCCGCCCAGGGAGCCAGTTTGTATTTTCCGGTGATTTCCCAGCCGTTCAGATTGCGCCCCGGTGTGCCCGCATAATGCTCGAAGGAATACCCGCCGAATAATTCCACGCGATCCTGCGCCCGTGCGGAAATTGAAATCAAGAGTATCAGCCCCAGCAGAGGTGAAAATCTTCGCACCATGAAGGCGCCTCCAGGAAATAGCTTCGGATCGAATTCGCGGCGATTTCGCACGCAAGAATGCGAACTGCGGGCAGGGAGGCAGGCCATAGAGTTCGATGCCGGATTCGTCCGCCGCGTCGCCCGCAAACCGGAAAGCGGAGCCCGGCCGGCGAGAAACGAAAATTATTTCCATGCGCATTGTAAAAAATGAACAGGGATTGCTGGGCCGGAAAGTGGAAATTTAACGGGATGCGATTCGATTATCTAATTGACTGCGCGGAGTTTAGCGAGAACTGCAGAATTTCCATCCAGTGTGGCTCTCCGCGTGCACCTCTGGCTATTGAAATGCCGCGCGCAATTCCGGCGCGCAATCGCAGCGAAACAGGCGCCGAAGCGGCAAAAAATTTGTGGAGAAGGGAGAGAAAACCAGTTCGACGGCCACACTCCACCCAGCGAACAAAAGGGGGGCTCCACCATGTTCAAAATCACCCGGATTCTCAGTTCGGCTATTCTGGCCGCGAGTTTCTTGCTTGTCTCGGGAATTTCCGGCTGCACGGGCCGCGTGCGTGTCTACGACGGATACCATCGCGATTATCACCACTGGGATCACGATGAAGACGATGCCTACCGCCGCTACCTCGGCGAACACCACGAAGATTACCGCAACTATAACAAATTGAACAAAGACCAGCAGAGGGATTACTGGAACTGGCGTCACGACCATAACGATTCCGACCATCACTAAACAATCCACAGCAATGACGGTTGCAACGAGCATCGCGCGTGACACGGCGCCGCGCGCGATGCCGTTACCGTAACTCCATCCGGGATGACTGGTTTTACCCGCCCAGCAAGCTTCGGGAAGACCCTGCTCCCCAAAAAACCGGTAGTGGTGCCGTTTGGTCCGCATCGTTCAACGCGCAACTCTTTTCGTTCGTCATTCAGGGAACCGCGGTTCGCCCTCATACCGCGATGCTTGCCATGGCTACTTCCGCGTTTCTGGCGGCGGTAGGACTGGCCATGGCGATCAATCTGATCTTCTTGCGAGGGACTTCCCATCTCTGACTATAAAAATAACGAGGTGAGTGCCCATGACCGCGAACACAGCCAACGGAATCCGGACTATCCCCAGCAAACATCCGGTCGATGAATCCCTGAAAAGGCTGAAGACGGCGTTGCAGGGCAAAGGCGTGACGATTTTCACGACCATCGATCATTCCGGAGAGGCGGAAAAATCGGGATTGAAAATGCCAGCCACCAAGCTGGTCATCTTCGGCAGTCCCAAGGCCGGAACGCCTCTCATGCTGGCCGCTCCGAGCGTTGCCATCGATCTCCCTCTCAAAATTTTAATCGCCGAGGACGGCCAGGGAAATGTTTCGGTTTCCTACAACGTTCCGGAATACCTGCTGGACCGGCACGGCCTGCCGCGGAGCCTGCTGGAAAATATCGCGGGTGTAGTAGCCGCATTGGCAGCTGGAGCCGCGGAACTTCAGGAATTGCCTTGACAAGATTGGCAACCCGTAGCAGCATCCGCCCACCATTGTTAGCGGCGCTCCCGAGCATGTGGAGCGTCTTCGCGACTCGCCGTGTTTGAAACAACCTAGGGATATTTGCACATGAATCGTGGCACCCATAAGTTGTGCCCACGAAAAAGGGGGCGACACATGCGGAGATGTGGGAAGGTCGGTGTCCTTTTTCACCTTGGAGCTTTCGTCGCTTTAGCCTTTCTGTTGTCCTGTTCATTATCCATCTGTTTACAGGCACAAACGGTTACCGGCACGATTCTAGGCACGGTCCTGGACACATCCGGCGCCGCCATTGCCAATGCCGCAATTACCATCACGAACCAGGATACCGGCGTAGTCCGGAATACGGCGAGTAACGCGGATGGTCTGTACAACGTGCCGTCGCTGCTGCCCGGCAGATACACGGTGGCGGCCACGGCGCAGGGGTTCAACCAAACCCAAGTGAAGGACGTGGTGTTGGCCGTCGGTTCCAATGCCCATGTAGACCTGAATCTCCTGGTGGGCTCGACCAACCAGCAGGTAACCGTTTCCGAGTCCATTCCCACCGTCGAAACCACGAGTTCGGAAGTTTCTCAGGTCATGGATGAAGAACTCATCCAGAGCATTCCATTGAACGCCCGCGACGTGCAGCAATTGGCCGTCATTCAGCCCGGCGTGCTGCTGATGAACACCAGCGGCTACGGCGGAAAGGCCATGTCCGCGGCCGGCGACCGACCGATCAATAACCGTTTTCTGCAGGAAGGGATCGACCTCACCACCACGTACCGTACCTCGCCCTATAATCTGGCCAGTTTCATCCTGCTGGGTGTGGAGGCCGTAAAGGAATTCAAGGTTCTGAGCATCGATTTGCCCGCGGAATACGGCGAACAGTCGGGGGGAACCGTCAACACGCTGTTCAAGTCCGGCACGAACACGCTGCATGGCAGCGCCTATGAGTACTATCGCAACTCCGCGATCGACGCGAGAAACTTTTTCGATGCCACGACCAGCGCTCCTCCGCTGCATCGCCATCAATTTGGCGCTTCCGTGGGCGGGCCCATCCGGAAAGATAAAACCTTTTTCTTCGGCAACTTCGAGGGGCTTCGGCTGAATGCGGCGCAAACATTCGTGGCCGATGTGCCGGATGCAAACGCGCGAACTGGGATTATCAACGGCGTCTCAATTATCAGGAATCCCGCGGATACCGCTGCCTTAGCAAAGATTCAGCAATTATTTTTTTCCGGGGCCAATCCTTTGTACCCGGTTTGCAACGGCGGGCCGGTCGCGAATGGCACCACCGGGTTGTGTCTCTATAACAGCAATCCGATCGCAACCACTTCCGAGAATTATTACCTGGTGAAGATCGATCACAGCTTCGGGTCCAAGAATACCCTGTCGTCGAGCTACAACATGGACCGGGGGTGGCGCACCTCGCCGAATCAGATCGGCACCAATCAGGATGATCGAGTCAATAACCGGCAAACCTTCACTCTGCAGGATTCGCATATCTTTTCCCCGAATGTGGTCAACACCGCCCGCTTCGGGATCAACCGGACCTGGTACAACGATCAGAAAGACATGTTGGATGCCGGTTTCGTCCCAGGCACATCCCGGTTCGATCCTTCGATTTTTCCGATCAAGGAATTGGTGCCGTGCGCGACGGTTTGCACCGGTGCCGCCAGCACATTTCCGTCCGGCGTGACCACGCCGCTTCCCACAATTGCTGTGAACGGCGGATTGACGACGTTTGGCGGGACGGCCCAGGCGTTCGATTTCGCTCCGAGATGGATCGGGTACACAACCGGGCTGCTCAGCGACGATGTCAACTACTTGAAGGGCAAGCACGCCCTGCAGTTCGGCGTCGAGGGAAAGAGATGGTATGACAACATCGCGCAATACCGCGGAAACCCGATCGGCGCCTGGACCTTTCCAAGCCTGACGGCGTTTCTGCGAGGCGATCCCGCGCAAACCTTCGGCTTCGATCTCCAACCTCCGCCGAACGCGGCGACGGGCGGGGGAACCTACGGCCGAAACTTTGCTCAGCACCTGATCGCTTTGTATGCTCAGGACACTTTCAAATTGCTGCCTAACCTAACGTTGAACTATGGTTTGCGATGGGAGTACGTGCCCGGCCCCACGGAGAAGAACAACAAAATGGCCAACCTCCCAAATCCGCTCACGGCAACGGCCCCGGTCATCGGTCCGTACCTGACCAGCAGCAAGGATAACTTCGCGCCGCGCTTTGGTTTCAATTGGGATCCCTTCAAGAAAGGAAAGACGAGCATCCGGGGTGGGTTCGGCATTTTCTTCAACGAGATTGAAGACAGCACCTACTTCACAACCGGGACGAATCAATTCCCGTTTGTGACCTCCGTGAGCGTCACCAACATGCCGTTCCCGTTCAACCAGTCGATTCTGAACACGGACGTTTCCGGCAAACTGGCGAATCCCAGCTTCGGCACATTCGAGGCATTTCCGCACACGCCGACCAAGTACGGATATAACCTCACGATCCAGCAGGAATTGCCGGACCATTTCAGCTTGATGGTCGCTTATGTCGGGGCGACGCAGCGTCACCAGGGCAGGTTGGTGTCCTGGCAGGAATACCAGCCTACCGCGGTGGAGACACCGGGGCAGGTCCCTCAGTTCAACGGCGTGGCGATCCCAGGTGCGGCGATCAATCCCAATTGCAAGGCTGCAGGCCAGATCACGTGCCTCTACTGGGCTGGGGCGGGCACTACGAATGCCAACGTTCTTGGCACGGGGGCGCCGACTGGTCTCTACGCCACCGACTGCACCGCTACGGTCACATCCAATTGCTTCAACAATAACAATTTTTCCCCTGCGTCCACCGGCGTGTATTTCGACGCCAACAGCAATTACAACTCGCTGCAAGTGGCCTTGGAACGCCAGGTGTCCAATGGGTTGTTCCTACGCTTCAATTACACCTGGTCCAAGTGTTTTGAAGACGCTTCCGACGATCTCGCGGGTGGCGAGTCCAATGGCGGCGGGGCGGCCTGGTCGCCGACTCTAAACGCCAATGCCAATTACCATCCGTGTTCCTTCACGGGGAACAATGCAGCCAATTTCTCGCTCAATTACGACCTCCCGTTCGGCCGGATGGTCAGTAATGGGATCGCTAAACAAATCCTAAGCGGCTGGACGATCAATAGTTTGACCTCGGTGTTCTCCGGCGTTCCGTTCGACGTCCGAGAGGGCGTGAACACATCTCGCGCCGCCAGCACAGGCGTCGGCTCCGGCCACCCCGATTGGGCTTCCGGTTGCGATACGCAGAACATCATTCAGAAGAAGAATGTTCAAAATTACATCAAGGGCTTGTGCCTGGTGGCGAGCGCGCCCGGCTATCTGGGGGACATGGGGCCGCTGGTTCTGAATGCTCCCACAACGGCGAACACCGACATCAGCCTGAAGCGAATGATTAATCTAAAGTTTCATGAAGGCATGAACGTGCTGTTGTCCGCGGACATGTTCAACGCGTTTAACCGCACAAACCTCTCTCCTCCGGCCAGCACAACCGTATTCGCCGGCGCAGCCCGCAACGGCACCATCGGCCAGATTACAAGCACAATTGGTACTTCGCGCCAATTTCAGATCGGCGTGAAAATGCAATTCTAGGCCGTCAGCGCTGCGGCCGATCCGCCGCTCCCTCGGAGGACTTTCGAGGGAGCGGCGATTTTGTTTGTATTCCGGTATCTCCGCAACCCGGTTCCTGCGGCGAAATTCAATGCGATACACCTGGAAATTCCGCCCAATAATTTTTCTGGCTTTTGCCGTCGCGGCGGCGTAAGAATGGCTCTCAGGAAACCCCTTCCCCTAGTCGGCCCATGCAGGACCTGAGCGCGAGGAGGATCAAATGAACACTGGAACCGGTGCGGCAAATCCGAAGCGAGGCGAACACGTGCGTCTGGAGAATCAGGAAGGTGTGTTTGAAATTGCCGAAATCAATTCGCTGATGCAGACGGCGAATCTGAAGCTGATGGATGGACAGGGCCACATCACGCGCAATGTGCCCTGGACTTCGCTGAAGTCTCTCGACAAGAAGTAGGCGAGACTTCAGCGGAGCGGCGGACTGCCCTATTTCTTAGGCGTTGTTCTCGAGGAACGAACGCAGGTTCCTCGAACGCGAGGGATGGCGAAGCTTGCGCAGGGCCTTGGCTTCGATCTGCCGGATGCGCTCGCGGGTTACGGCGAACGAGTGTCCGACTTCCTCGAGTGTGTGCTCGGAGCCGTCTTCCAGGCCGAAGCGCATCTTGATGACGCGCTCCTCGCGCGGCGTCAGCGTCTTCAGCAGGGATTCGGTCTGCTCCTGCAGGCTGATGCTGATGGCGGCGTCCGATGGCGACACCGAAGATTTGTCCTCGATGAATTCCCCAAGGTGCGAATCTTCCTCTTCGCCGATGGGCGTTTCCAGTGAAATTGGCTGCTGCGCGATCTGGCGGGTCTTGCGGACTTTGTCGACCGGCACGTCCAAGCGCTTGGCCAACTCCTCAGCGCTAGGCTCGCGGCCCAGTTCCTGCACCATCTGGCGGCTGGTGCGCACCTGCTTGTTGATGGTTTCGATCATGTGCACGGGAACACGAATCGTGCGGGCCTGATCGGCAATGGCGCGCGTGACGGCCTGGCGGATCCACCAGGTCGCATAAGTGGAAAACTTGTAGCCGCGGCGCCATTCAAATTTGTCCGCGCCCTTCATCAGGCCGATGTTGCCCTCCTGAATCAGGTCCAGAAATTGCAATCCGCGGTTGGTGTATTTTTTGGCGATGGAAACCACCAGGCGCAGGTTCGCTTCGACCATTTCGGTCTTGGCGCGGTCCGCTTCGGCCTCTCCGCGCAGCACGATTTGCAACATGCGCTTCAAGTCGACCAATCCGGTTTCACTGGCGACTTCGATTTCACGCAATTCGGCGCGCCGCGCTCGCAACTCGCGGCGAGCCTCGGCGGCGTGGTCGCCCTTGGAGGCTTCCGCGCGCCGTTCGAGCTTCGCGGCTTCGCGCTCGAGCGACTGCAGGCGCTCCACGGTGTGGTGAATCTTTTCGATCAGGCGGTTCCGCTCCAGCGGATGGAAGTCGATCGAGCGCGCGAGCAAGGACATCTGCACGCGCGTGCGCGCCAGCTTGTTCCGAGTCCGCAGGTACAGCCGCTTCCTGGCCTTTGGAGTTTTCTCGAACTGCGCGGCCTGCTTCAGACCCGTGGCGTACAGATGCTCGATCTTGGCGATGATGCGCAGGACTTCCTTAGTCTTGCTTTCGGTTTCCTCTTCGGTCAGCTCTTCCTGGTCGAATTGCACGATCTTCTTGATGGAAATCGTGCCGTCGCGAAGCCCTTCGCCCACGCTGATCAATTCCTTGAGTACAATGGGCGAACGGGAAATCGTCTTGAGCACCATCAGGCGCCCGCGCTCCATGCGCTTGGCGATGGCCACTTCGTCGGCGCGCTTGAGCAGCGGCACGGTGCCCATTTCCCGCAAATAGAGCCGCACGGGATCGTTGTTCTTGTCCAGCATTCCCGGAGTCAGGTCCAGGTCGCCGTCGTCGGCGCGGGCCGGGAGTTCAACCTCGACAGGGTCCGGGATCGTCTGAGCGGCCTTGGCGGCGGCGAGATCCTCGTACACCGTAATGCCTTCAAAATTGGCAAGGTGGTCTTCAGTCTCTTCGGGCGAATGCTCGCCGGGAGGCAGAATCCCGTCCACTTCATCGGAGAGCAGGTATCCGCGCTCCTTGCCCACAGCAATGAGGTTACGAACCTCTTCACGCGCATCTTGTGATGTAAGTGACAAGCAGGTATCCCCTTTTGTGATTCGGGCCGTGCGTTCCGAACGAGCCGGAACCTGGGGCGCAAATGCGAAGCTTACGCCGGCGAAATCGGCCTGGCCCGGTTCTCAGGCGATTTCGGTCCTAAATGTGTTGCTGACAATCAGATGCGCCAGCAATGCAAAACGGTACTTCCCGCCAAATGCTCGGTTCGACCGTTTTCGCGCAAGTGGTTCCATTTCAATATATTACGCGTTCTCTAGACGCGCGGCGAGCCTTGGATCGCCGATCCGATCCTGCACGGTTCAGGCCTGAATTCTTCGACGGAACGCAACCAGAAAAGTTTGCTGCCCGGCCCCTGATGGGATCACCACAATCCCTTTGCAACTACGAGCATAATTCCGCCGGAAGTATCTCATGATTTTAGGATTTATGCACGGAAGAAGCGAATCCTGCCTAACATGACCCCGAGGAACGTGGGCCTCGGATTTAGAACTAGAACCAAGGGTTCCCCCTGTTGCAAAATGAACCGGCATGCCGGTCGATACTATTCTTCGAGGACTCAAGCGGTTTCAGAACCGCGTTTTCCCGAAGCACCGCGAACTGTTTCACAAGTTGGCGCTGGGGCAGCGGCCGGACGCGCTGTTCATCACCTGCGCGGATTCGCGTATCGATCCCTGCCTGTTGACGCAGACCAAGCCCGGCGAGCTTTTTATTTGCCGTGTGATCGGGAATGTTGTCCCGCGGTATCCCCGGACCATCGGCGGAGTTTCGGCGACCATCGAATATGCTGTGGGCGTGCTGGGTGTGTCCGACATCATTGTCTGCGGGCACACCGATTGCGGCGTTATGAAAGGCGTGCTGAATCCCGCGGCGCTGAAGCCGCTGGCGAGCGTCACCGAGTGGCTGCAACACGCGCGCGCGGCGCGGCGCGCGGCGAAGGCTTCCAAAGCGGACCCGCGGAGTTCCCGGTTCCTGATCACGCTCACCGAACGCAACGTGGTCGAACAGCTCAAGAATTTGCGCACGCATCCGGTGGTCGCGACGCGCTTGCGGCAGGGAGATTTGCGGCTGCACGGCTGGGTCTATCACATCGCGAACGGCACGGTGACCGCATACAACTCGAAACGGAATCGTTTTATACGCATTCACAAATCCAAACCGCACAAGGCCAGAATCCCCCGTGCAATACAAAAACCGGCCGGGAATGCCGCGCAGGAGTGAAAGGAATGGCGCCATGAAAAGTTCTCGCGTGAATCTCCTGGTTGCCGGAGGGGTTCTGAGTCTCACGAATTTTATGGCTGCGGGGGCTGCCGCGAAATTTCCTTCCCCCGAACACATGCCGGCGCAACCGGGGCCGTCCAGCCATTCCTTCAAGCCTGATCAGGATTTTGTCGAAGCGCTCGCCCGGAACGATGCCGCGGGCCTTGGCCGGTTGCTCGAGGACGATTTCACCTGGACCGACGCGCAAGGACGCACGCTGGATAAGACGAGAGTCCTGGCAACCATGCCTCTGCCGGCGCTTGGCGATGAAAATCAGGTGGATGAACAGGATTTTGTGGATAAAAAAATCGCGATTCATCGCGTCCAGCGCGGGAATACGTACGTGCTCCGCGTTTGGGTGAAGCACGGCATGGCTTGGCGCGTGCTGGCCTACCAGGAAGTCAGCACGTCCGTCGCTCCCCCGCAGACCGATTCTGGTTCCGGGGAATGCGAAAATCCGTGCAAGACAGTGCCCTTTACGCCCAGGACTGACGCTGAACGCGAAGTGATCGAATCTTACCAGGCTGTGGAACGTGCGGTGACCGCGCACGATTCAGCGGCATGGGGCTCGCATATCGCCAACGATTTTTTTGCGGTCACTTCCAACAGCGATCGTCCTCTGGATAAGCAGACGCGCATGGCGGGACTGGATCATCAGAAGCAGGGCGGGATCGCGCCGTTCCCGCTGTCGAGCGCGCGGATGTTTCAGTATGGCGACACCATGGTTATGATCTCGCAGCAGCAGCCTGCAAATGGCAAGGCGCTGCATGTCACGCGCATTTGGGTGAAGCAGCAGAAAACGTGGCTGGAAATTTTCAGCTATCAGACTACGATTCAGTAGCACAGACACTCTTGTCTGTCCGGTTTAAATTTTCGTAATTGCCAAATCTAAAGAGGACAGACAAGAGTGTCTGTCCTACTGGGCGTTGACACTCCCGGCAGCGTCGGATACGCTTCTTTTTTAAGGCGGGCTCCAAGTAGAGCCCGCACCCGTTCTTGATTCATTCCAAATAAGACAACCGTATTCTAGCGGGCTGCACTTGGAGCTCGCACCCGGACACAAAGGACTGGCGCGCATGGCGGATATGAAGCTTCCTTCTCGCTCGGAAGATTTCTCGGAATGGTATAACCAGCTGGTTCTGCGGGCGGAGATGGCCGACTACGCGCCGGTGCGCGGCTGCATGATCGTGCGCCCTTACGGCTGGGCGCTCTGGGA
>JAIQFG010000012.1 GCA_020073375.1 Terriglobia bacterium
CTGATCATGACGAATTCTCACTATTTTCTTCACGCGCCATGGCTGCATATCAAACTGACATTCGTGTTGCTTCTGATCGGCCTGCACGGAATGGTGGCCATGAGAACCAAAGGATTCGCCACCGGACGAATCGCACTACAACGGAGCGAAGCACGAATGCTGGTCCTGGCCACACTGTTCCTGTTTCTATCCATCCTCATAGCAACCCTGTTGGGTCAGGCTTATCTGACCTGAACGATTTCTGTCGGTGTACGCGAGAGGACCGCTTCCGGGATTTAAGTTGTATTACCCTTGGTGGCTCGTATGACCCTTTCGATCAAGTTGCAGCACATGCCAGAACGTACCCGCAAAGGCTTCATAGAACGCCATCGACCCAGCGGAAAAAAAGAAAGCATCGGGAGCTGGCAACGGACTGGCCCAAGGTAGGATGTGAGTATCGCTTGGATCGTTTTTTATGATTTTGAGTCCGAATACGACGAAAAAATAGCCGATAAATAGCAAGTCAACTTTTTTGATCCATGCCGGCCGAGTTCTGAAAACCTCTTGGCCCCACCTTTGCTGCTGTTCCCAATTGAGGAAGAGCGAAGGCCTGCCATCTGGATTGTCCGCTGTCGATTGCAACGGCCTTTTTCTCCAGAGCTTCACGCCCCCATGTACGATATCGTCGCAAGCCAGCAGGTACGGGAAAAACAGGCCTGCAATGAACCCGAATGGAAGAATCCAGTGGTAGAGGTCAAATCCCTCGGCCGAACGAATATGCACAATGAGACTGACAACCAATGCACATAACGAAATGACGAGCGCTACCCAATAGATGATCTTCACAGCCAATTCCTCTCGATGCGAGGTTTTTTAGCTGGTTGGAACGCAGATTGTCAAGGATCGCTCAAAAGTAGGAAACGCAGGGTACCCAAAGTTCAAAATCGTGCACAACCCGGGCTATCCGTCCAACCTTGGAAAAATTGTGCCCGGCAGCACACCAACAGGTTCATACTTTCGAACGGCGGAAGGCCAAAAAGCAGATTCCGGCCGAGATTCAAGACGCTCGGGAGTGGCGCAATTATGAAGCATGACATGAAGAATGACGTGGCCAAAATCAGCGTAGCGCTTTTCATTTTTTCCAGCTTGTGGGGGGCGAGCGCGTTTGCGCAGAATGCCGCGGACGCGATTGACGCCCATTTGGTGAAGGCCAGGGACGCCGCTGGATTCGATTTCACCGGCACGCTGGCCCGCTTGTGCGTTGCACCGGCGGCGGTGCCGAACACGGTGCGGGACGTTGCGCCCGGGCCTGCTCCGGCTCGGGATACGTGGTTCATCGAACCGGCCAAGGTCTTCGACAACCTCTATTTCGTGGGCTCAAAAATCCACAATTCCTGGGCGCTGACCTCGAGTGAGGGGATCATCCTGATCGATACGCTGTTCACGTACAACTCGGAGGAGGAGATTGTGGGCGGCTTGAAAAAGCTGGGCCTCGATCCCGCCAGGGTCAAGTACGTGATCATCAGCCACGCGCATTCCGATCATGTGGGCGGGGCGAAACTCATGCAGGACCGGTACGGCTCGCGCATCGTCATGGGCGGGCCCGATTGGGATTCCATCGAAAGATCCGTCAACGGGTATCCGGGAGGAAAACCGAAGCGCGACATCGTGGCCGACGATGGCCAGAAGATTACGCTCGGCGACACGGCGGTGACCCTGATTGCCACGCCGGGCCATACGCCCGGAACGCTTTCGATGATCTTCACGGTGAAGGATAACGGCAAGCCGCTCACCGTGGCCTACTCGGGCGGCACTGCATTCAACTTCCCCAGCACGGCCGCGAACTTCGACAGCTACATCAAGTCCCAGAGCAAGATGGCCGCCGCCGCGGCATCGGCAAACGCGACCGTGCTGCTCTCGAACCATTCTGAATTCGATGCCGCGACCACGAAGATCAGAATACTGGCCACGCGCAAGCCCGGCGAGCCGAATCCCTTCGAGATCGGAAAAGAGGCGGTGGCGCGTTATTTCACCGTGACCGGGGAGTGTGCGCAAGCGGCGCGGATCAAGCTGACGCAGCCGGCGAAATGAATGCGCGAGATGGGTGGGCCGGAGTTTGCAGTTGAACCTCGGGTGTCACGCCCTTCGCGTTTTCCAAGGCCTGAGTCCCTCATTTGAAAAACCGAGCACCCGCCCACTCCGAAACGGATGGTCAAGAACGCCCCGATTCGCGAAGTTGTATCCAGCGATTCCAACCGACGATCCCCAACTCAGGTCGAGGGGGATCAGGAAGCATGGCGAGCAGTTCGAGCATGTTGCCGTCCGGGTCGCGGAAATAGAGGGACGCCGCGGGCATCCAGGCGAGTACGACCGGTTCGTCCGAGGGCTCTCCGGAGAAGCCCAGCGGGACAACTCCGGATGCGCGGAGGCGCGCGGGGGCATTCAGAAGATCCGTGAGATCGGACTTGAAGGCGAGGTGAAGATTCATTTTCTGGGGGCCCGATCCGGCCTCCCACAAACCGAGCATGGAATTGCCGCGGCCGCCGATCCAGTAGAAAGCCACCCTGCGTTCCGGGAACACCTGCGCCAGTTCCAGGCCCAGGACATCGCCATAGAAAGTCATGGACCGTTGCAGGTCCTCAACTGTGAGGTGGGTTTCAAAAAGATCGCGAAGTGGAATCATGGGAGCCTCCCTGTAAGTTGATGCGATTTGCGGGGGCGGAGAGACAAGTTTTTTGCCGGTGATCTTTATTTATCGGGAAAGCGGAAAGGCATATTGCTAACTGCAGATGGAATGGACTAGCATCGGCTCATAAGGGCGATGCTGTAGGGATTTGCACCGGCATCGGCATAGGAAATTGCGGATTCACTTGGACGACCACTTCCACCCCCTCCGCTCGGAAGATGGAAGCACGAACCAAATACACTTTTTCGATTACCGGCTCAAATGGATCGGCACCGGAAACAGGGATGAGCCGCGCACAAGAACCTGAGTCAGCAGGGGCGAAGATGGCGAAGGCGGGCCGGGCGTTGCGTGTGTTGTAACGTTTGGCGCGGCTGGACTCAAATCCCTGAGATCCGCCTTGAACCGATTGTGGACTCGAACCGAGGAGGTACGATGCGAGCGTTCATTCAACGAATTCTGCCGGCGGTTGTTCTTATTGCGTCGGGTGTCTTGCTTTGGAGCACGGACGCGGGAGCGCAAGGGCACTGGACCAAGGCCGCGGACTTTCCGGAGCCGATGGAAGAGACGCACGCGGTCACCGCGAACGGCAAGATGTACGTCATGGGCGGATTTCTCCCTCCCGGCATCGCTCCCGGAATCGTTTACGAGTACGATCCCGCCACGGATAAATGGACCAAGAAAAAGAACATGCCGCGGCCCATGCACCACATGGCGATGGCGGAATACCAAGGGAAGATTTATGTAATGGGGGGACTTGTCCGCGGGCCTGAGCCGGGAGGGTGGGCGCCGATTGACGACGCCTGGGAATACGATCCCTCGAACGATTCGTGGAAGACGCTGCCACCGATGCCCGGCGGCAAGCGCGGCTCGGCAATCGCCGAGGAAGTCGGCGGAAAAATCTACGTCATCGGCGGCGCGTCGACAAATCCAGGATCGAAGGAGGTTGCCCTGTATGCGAATCGCCCTCATCGCTCGGTGGGCACGAATGAGGCTTATGATCCTGCGACGCAGAAGTGGGAGACACGAAGCCCGATGCCTACGGCGCGCAACCATGCAGCTTCGGGCGCTGTAGACGGAAAAATCTACGTCATCGCCGGACGGGTTGGCGGCGTCATGATTCCAATCGCCAGCAACACCGATATCGTCGAAGTGTACGATCCGGCGACGGACCAATGGGGCGCTCTGCGACAACGCATGCCCAGTGCGCGCAGCGCGGTCGCCTACGGGACCTATGGCGGAAAGATCTATGTGGCCGGCGGCGAGACGCAGAGCACGGTGGTGAATGGCGTTTTCCGAGCTCTCGAAGCTTACGATCCCGCGACCAACGCGTGGAGCATCATGCCGTCGATGCCAATCGGGCGCCACGGCCTTTCCGGCTCATTCATCGGCAATGGATTCCATGTGGTAACCGGCCAGATTTTTAATGGAGAAGGCTCGGCATTCTCCAGCAAATCACACGATGTGTTCGTCGTTGACAAATAAGGGCCGCCACGAGCCAAGCATGGCAGTTGGCCCGGGCATTGAGCAATTTTAAGTCGCCGGCCGCTCCGCGTGGAAGACGTGGGTGATATCATCCACGTCCACGCATTGGCCGGTAGGAAATTTCTGGAAACGGTGCGCCACTCGCCAGAATGATCTGAATCACAAACGCCAGAGCGGCAACCAGGACGCAATATGCCCCCAGTTCCCAACGTCCAAGAAAACCTATGAGACATAGGGCGGCATGAGCCAGATACGATATCTGGATCGCCATTACCGGGTTGAATTCCCTGGATAGCCCCCTTCTTGAATTCCGGATCAGGAGATAGATACCCAAGGCGAGGATTGGCTCTGGACTAATCAACGTGAGCCATTCCTGAGTTGATGATGGTCCAAAAGGAAACCACAGGGAGAGTGTCACCCCTGCCATCAAACCGGTCACAACGTAGGCGGTCGCCCGCTCAAATCCGGAAAACGAGCCTGAGATGATCCACCGAAAACCGGCAGCAGATGCGAGAACCGCAAGAAAGAATGGGAGGGCCAATCGCCACAATTCCTCGAGCGAGACTGCCTCGATTGGGGACTTACCCCAAGCGAATGGCAGGAACAGGGCCGCAATTCCCGTCATACCGATAACGGTGAGCAACACGTGAGTAAAGGATCGGTGTGCGTAGCCTCTAGTTGTGTTCACGACGCTCCGCCCCCTCTCTCTTACGGATCCCGATCTAGACGAAAACTGCGCGGGGCAATCCAATGCCGAACCATCAATGGCGAGCCATTCCGGCAATTTCCTTTGAATCTATTCTGACCACTATATCAATGAAACACCGCCCGGATTGCATTTATGCCGGGGCCGACTCCACATCCTGATGAACGGGCTGCCGGAATGTGGAAATTTGCTCAGGGGCGCGCCAAGTATCATTCCGAATATTTGACATGGCCGGGTGGGCCGTCTACTCAAACCAAGACCCCCGCCCCTGAAAAGCGTTAAAAACGGGGCCCCCGAGCGCGGGCAATGATGGCGACAGCGCGGAGGCACGTCTGCTATGATCCTGTGCAATCGCAGAATATCAGGAGGGATTATGCGTTTTCGGATCGTGCTCGGCGTGCTTCCATTTCTTGCCTTTTGGCCTGTTGGGGCGCAGGTTGCGCCGATCACCAAGAATCCTATTCCGGAACCGATAGTGAAGCGCGGGATCGCCGTCGAGGTGAAGGACGTATTGCGGTTGCCCGATACGCGCGAGCTGCATCCCTCCGATCAGGACGTGGACGCCGGGTCTTATGCGCGCGTGAGTTATGTGCGCGACCTGCCCGATGGGCGGCGGTTCGCCAACGACTCGCGGGGAATTCTCTATCTGATCGACGCGAATAATCAGCCGCAGGTGTACCTGAATCTCGCCGCCGCGTTTCCAAACCTGGTCTATAACCGGCTGGAAAGCGGGTTCATCGGGTTCGTGTTTCATCCGGAATTCGCGAAGAACGGGCTGTTCTACACGGTGCACAGCGAGCGCGCCGCGGGAAATCCGAAAGTGCCGGACTTCATTCCGATCGGGTACGGCTTGAAGGATGTGACCAACCACAACGTGATCACGGAGTGGCACGCGACGAATCCGGCGGCGAGCACGTTCGAGGGCACGCGGCGAGAACTGCTGCGCGAGAGCCACGTGGTCGCCAATCTGACGCATCCGATGGGCGCGGTGGAATTCAATCCGACGGCAAAGCCCGGCGACGTGGATTACGGTCTGCTCTACACCAGCGGCAGCGATCACGGGTTCAGCAACGGCGGCGGGCCGAACGCCAGCAATCCCGCGCAGACGCAGCGGCTCGATTCCATTATTACGGCTATTCTGCGGATCGATCCGCGCAGCCCGTCGGTGACGCACGGACAGAAGGGGCTGGGGGATTACACAATTCCCATGTCCAACAAGTTCGCGGCCGACGGCGACCCGAACACGCTCGGCGAAATCTATGCCTACGGATTCCGCAACGCGCACCGGCTCTCTTGGGACACGGACGGAACGATGTTCGCCTCCGACATCGGGATGAGCCAGATCGAAGAGATCAACATCGTCCACAATGGCGGAAACTACGGCTGGATGAAGCGCGAGGGCTATTTCGAGAACGCCAGGGTTCGCGGCGGCGCGCTCGATGCGCTCTATCCGCTGCCGCCGGAGATTCTGAGCGGGAAAGTGAAGGACGGATTTATTTATCCCGTTGCGGTTTACGATCACGACGAAGGCCGCTCGGTGACCGACGGCTTCGCCTATCACGGGAAGATTGCCGCGCTCAAAGGAAAATTCGTGTTTGGCGACATTTTCAGCGGGCGCGTGTTCGTCTGTGATCTTGCGGCGATGAAGAAGGCCGATGACGGCATTCCCGAGACCGTCGCGCCGGTCGAAGAAGTCCAGCTCTACGTGCGCGACGCCAGCGGCAAACGCGTGGACATGTCGTTCAAGGAGATGGTGGAGAAAAAGATGGGGCAACCCCTGATGCGGGCCGATCTGCACATCAGCCACAGCCGCGACGGCGAGTTGTTCCTGACTTCCAGGCAGGACGGAATGATCCGCATGATTGTGTCAGACGACGGTAAGTGATGCGGGATTGATATGCGGGCTTGGCGTTTCAAAGAGGCGAATGAGTTTCTTCGACTTAAAATGCGGGGAAACTCAAAAATCCTACCATTTATAAATCCGTAAATTGTTGGCAACTCGCAAGAGCAGAAGGCGCGGTGGGATGAGCCAGCCGTCGAGGAATCATCAGAAACTACGGTCGGACTTCCGAGGCGAGCCTTTCCATCTCCAGCAACTCTTCTGCAGAATACTCTAGGAGAAACTTAGCATGGGTCCGGGCACCTGCAGAAATGGCAAGAATGCTAAGGATTGCTTGAATGTCTTCGAGATTCTTCGCATGAAAGATTTCAACCGCACCAACTTCCGCGAGATCTCTAATTGCCTGAAAATAGTCCTCCTCTAGCCATTTTGGTACAACAGGATTTTTCCCGCCGTCGCGAGATAATTCGATGACGGCAACAATTGCATAAGTATTCCAGTCAATTGATCGAGCCCTGCGATAAATTCGGACGAGATGGGGCACGGCAGCATACGAAGCCTCACCGACATCTCCCTGATGGTGTAACCCTTCCCATAGATCATGCCACGCGGCCTTCGTGTCCTTGTTGGTATCCAATTTCGAGAGCAGAGGTCGCGGGTCGAACTGGGTTCGATATCCTCCATCAAGGCTCTGCCAGCGTTTATCGTCTAGATTCAACATCGCGGCTCAGAATTTATCACGATTTAGGACAGGTGGGCGGGGCCGCTGATTTGAACTTCCGGTACCTCGCCCTTCGTTACTCGAACCGCAGGTTGGGAGACGTTCCAAGAAATTGTGTTTGGATCACCAGCGGTTACTTTTGTCGGCCGCCGCACGCAGGAATATGGTTTGTCCGACCGCCAAGCGGCCGGTGTGAGTGACCGCGCCGTAGATTCCGGCGGTGTTCTGGTTCGCGCGAACGACCGACTTCAGCACTTCCGGCGCGGCATCCGCCGAGTCGGGATCTAGGTTCACCATCGAGCAGCGGACGTCGCGCATGGTGACGTTGATGGCGGGGGCGTCGTCCCCTTCGCCGAAGCAGAGCACGCCGCCCAGCCAATCATCCTCCTGGAAGGGTACCGGCCGCAGTAAACGAACCACAATATTCGGGCGAAATCGGCGCACATCCGGGGTTTGGCGTGCGAGACGCGCGATCTCGCTTACCGTATCGAGGGCGATCACGGAAATGCACGCGTCATCGAAGATGCCGTGCCTCAACTGCATCATCTGCACGGGAGCGCCGTGCCGGCGTGCAACCTCCGCGGCCAAATCCTCGCCGAAGACAGGCATCTCTTCGCCATCCGGGATGCGAATGTGCGTGGGAAGTTCTTCCGGAGCGCCTTCTTCGCGGCGGCACGGTGTAAACCGGAGCAGGTCGGGAAGCTTGCTGGCGGTGAGCCATGGGAAGCCGCTGCAGTCATTCATCCGGCGGAATGCCAGGCGCCTGTCACCATCGAGGCCGTGCCAGCCCAGTTCGGCGGCCTCGAGCCGTTCGCCGCGCATGGACTTCACGGGATAACGGAAGATCGCCTCCACGTGTCCGATTTCTATGAGCATAGCGGGTGCGCTGCCCTTCGTTTCGGGAAGGGCGGCCTTTTGATAATGTCCTTTCCTTTGGAATTTCCGGGCAAGAGTCTCGCATTTGGACCGCGTCAAGTGCGAGACGCCCAATGCCAGTAATATAACCTGCGGTACACATTCTGAAGCAGTGCGATGTGCAAGCGACACCACGTTGGAAACTGAAGGGGCCGACTATCCGCCGACGATTAAAGAGGGCGTACAATCCTGCCCAGGTTCCGACATAGCTATGTTGACCATTTTTCCGTTCCGGCGACTGCTGATCGGTTGCGCGTTGCTTCTACTGCCTTGCGCGATGGCATACCCGTGTGCCGCGCAGCCGCAGAGGTCGCTTTGCAACAAAGGCAACAACGAATTTCAGGCGATTTTCCGGACGGGCGTGGGAGTGACGGTGGAGTCGGCAAAAAGCGAGGGCTTGTCGGTGCGGCAATGCCAGGCGTCGCTGCAATGGAAGACCGAAAATATTGTCGTTGCCGAGAACGCGGCGCAGATTGATCTGGACCTGTTCGGCGTCGATCTGGTCAAGAACGGACCGGTGGCCGCATTTCAGATCAAGAAGTCTGCCGCCGAGTGCTGCGCAAGCTACCAGATTTATTCGCTGGAGAAACCTCCGCGACTGCTGCGGACGATTACCGGCGGGAGTATTTATACGGCCTCGGACAGGGACCTCGACGGACGGGTGGAAATCTGGACGGACGATTCCGCCGCGATGAACGGCCTCGATGGCATCCAGCTCGCGTATATGGAATATCCGCCGGCGTGCGTACTGCGATTCGAGAACGGCAAGCTGCTCGATGCGAGCGGCGAATTTCAAGATTATTTCGACGGCATTGCCGGACGCATCCGGGAGGCCATGAATCCGGATGCGCTTCAGGAGTTCAAGCGCAGCGACGGCCGGCTGCAGGCGGATATTTCGTCCGACTTCGATCGAATTGTGCGGATGCGCAGGGTGAAAATTCAGATCCTGGAGATTGTCCTGGCCTACCTGTATAGCGGGCGCGAGCAGGAAGCGTGGCGCGGCCTCTCGGAAATGTGGCCGGCCGGGGACGTCGAGCGCATCCGGAGGGAAATCGTCAATGCGCGGTCGAAGGGAATTCTTTCCCAGGTGGACGGGGTATCGGAAATGAATCCGCGAGCGCGGCAACTGGCGGGCGCGATCTACAAACAAACGGAAGTGACGCCGGCCCGGGCGATTTATTTGTGGAGGCCGGAGCCTTCCAATTCCGCGGATTATACTGCGCTGGAAACAGAAGTGGTTCTCGATCTGGTGATCGATTCCGCCGGCAAGGTGTCGTCCGCGGCGCCCTGGGGAAAGGAAGGAACGGCCGACGACGGACTGCTGAGCGCTGCCCGGGAATGGAAATTCATCCCGGGGTTGAAAAACGGCCACTCGGTCGCCAGCCAGCTGCGCATTTACACTTCTCTGAGGCGATAAATCGAGAAGCGGGAACTTACGCGGACAGTTGGAGAAGGGGCGCCGGACACGCTTGTCTGAATGGATGGTTCAACCTGGGATATTCTAGAAGCGATCTGGAGATGTCATTTTTTCTATCCGGACAAATTCATCGAATTGTTTCTCCGTCAAAAAGCCGAGCTTGAGGGCTGCTTCCCGCAGGCCCAAGCGCTCGTGGTAAGCCTTATGAGCGATCTCGGCGGCCTTGTCATACCCGATGTGCGGGCTCAGCGCCGTGACCAGCATGAGCGAATTCTTCACGTTTTCCTCAATTCGTTTTGTATCCACTTCCATTCCGGCAATGCAATAATCCGTGAAAGACCGGCATGCATCGGCCAGCAGGCGCACCGAATGGAGAAGATTGTGGATGATGACGGGCTTAAACACGTTCAGCTCGAAATTTCCCTGTGAGCCTGCGAAACCGATTGCCGCATCGTTTCCAAATACCTGCACAGCCACCATCGTCACCGCTTCCGCCTGCGTCGGATTCACCTTGCCCGGCATGATCGAGGAGCCGGGCTCATTTTCCGGAAGCTTCAGCTCGCCCAAGCCCGCGCGGGGGCCGGATGCGAGCCAGCGAACATCGTTGGCGATCTTCATCATCGAGGCAGCGAGTGTTTTCAGGGCCCCGCTGGCAAATACGATTTCGTCATGCGCTGAAAGCGCGGCGAACTTGTTCGGATGCGACTTGAAAGGCAGTCCGGTTAATTCCGATATTTTCGCGGCGGCACGGTCCGCAAATTCGGGATGCGTATTCAGGCCAGTGCCGACCGCGGTGCCTCCGATGGCAAGGTCATAAAGTCCCGGCAGGACCATATTCAGGCGCTCAACATCGCGATGGAGCAGGCTCGCCCAACCGGACATTTCCTGGCCGACCGTAATGGGCGTGGCATCCATCAGGTGCGTGCGTCCAATTTTGACAATGTTGGCAAAGGCGCGCGCCTTCGAGTCGATTGCAGCGCTCAAACGCTCAACCGCGGGAATCAAATCCTGAACCACGCGGGACGCCGCGGCAATGTGCATCGCGGTGGGAAACGTGTCGTTCGAGGATTGCGACATGTTGACGTCGTCGTTCGGGTGAATGGGTTTTTTGTTGCCCATGACAACGCCGGCGATCTCGCAAGCCCGGTTCGAGATTACTTCGTTTACATTCATGTTGGTTTGCGTGCCGCTGCCTGTCTGCCAAACACGCAACGGGAAATGGTCGTCGAGTTTTCCGGCGATTACTTCGTCGGCCGCTTGCACGATCAGGATTGTCTTTTCGGACGAAAG
Organism: Terriglobia bacterium; assembly: GCA_020073375.1. Classification (GTDB taxonomy): domain Bacteria; phylum Acidobacteriota; class Terriglobia; order Acidiferrales; family UBA7541; genus Palsa-360. The sequence goes on from JAIQFG010000012.1 coordinate 11,037, forward strand.
TTTACCGAGGTCCCGGTTTACGAGCGCCGCGGCCTTTTTCAGGATTCCGAAAGCGCGAATCAATTCCTGCGGCATCCTGTCACAGCCGATATCGAAATGGATCAGCGAGCGAGCCGTCTGCGCACCGTAGTACCGGTCGGCCGGAACCTGGATGGTCCCCATGCTGTCGGATTCGGTTCGTGTGGGAACGTTGGCAGCTTCCGAGGGGGGCGCGGGATCTAATCTGATTTGGTCTGGATCCTGAGGACCTGGATGCCACCCGTTCCATGCGGGAGAATCACTTGCAGGAAACGATTCCTTGGAAGCTTCCTCGACAGGGTCGTCCGGTACGACGCCGGGATACGACGGGTTCTGAACTTTCCCTGCACTGTCTGCGGGACCTTTCTCTGCCATGAGACGCCCCTCTTGCATTGTTGCCACTCCGGGGCGGGCTGTCAACTTCGATCCAACGACTGTCCGTGTCCCGCGCTGCTCGCCTATTGCGATTCCGAGCTGTCGCGAACGGAAACGCACTGGATCGCCCGTCCGACCGGCACAGCTAGCGCGTTACCGGCCAGGTTGCATGCTTCCTGTCGGATGGAACATCGGTGCATTGTTCGCCGGCAGTGTTCTTTCCGTTGAGAAGGAAGCGGGTAGAACGACGTTGTCTCCGGTTCAAAAGGCGCGGGAAGCGGGCGGGCGGGCGAGACGAGATATGCATCATTTCGAAAAGACCCTTCGTAAGGATTTGGGCTTATACTTTGGGCTTTAATATTTTGCCAAGGAGTAAAAACGGCGCATGACTCCGAGCGACCAACAGGAACCGTGGCTACGCGGCACGCTAACCGAATTGCCTGCCGTGCATCGCGCGGTGGTTCACGCGTTGGAACTGGCGCGCGAAGACATCGACAAATGGTGCGGCGATCTCAATGACGCCGAAATGAACGACGGTGTTTCGGGAATCGCTCCGGTTGCCTTCCATCTGAAACATATTGGCGGCAGCATGGATCGGCTGCTCACCTACGCGGAAGGGTTACTGCTTACAGCCGAACAGACCGCGGCCATGAAATCGGAACTCGAATCAGTGACCACTGCAAAAGAGGTTTTCGCGGAACTGCATGAGGCCTTCGAGCGCAGCATGCAGCGCATCCGCGCACTGGCCGCGGTGAACCTGGAAGATGCGCGCACCGTCGGCCGCAAACAATTGCCCACTTCGGTCGGCGGGCTGCTGGTCCACGTTGCCGATCACACGCAACGTCACGTAGGCCAAGCCATCACCACCGCAAAGATCGTTCGCGCGGCCCGCGACTCCTAGGAGTTCAGGCAACGCGCGTCTCCATCCGCTGTGCCGGCCGTCGAGATCGAAGAAGCGCCGCTGCGGGCGCATAATTTTTCATGCCGCTCACTGAGGGCACCCCGGTTCTCCGGGCGTCACGCTTAAATGGGGACATTTCCGAAACCTGGAAACGGGGCTTGCCCAGGCTTTGCGAATCCCACATTCTGATAATCCCGTTTCTCAGGACTTGGCGCGGAGTACGGACGTGTGTAGGATGCGGTGCAGCGGTGAGGATGCTTATGGACAGCGATATTCACCAGTTGATCCCTGACACGCGAGCAACATTTCTCTATGGACACGTGACATCTATCCACCCATCAACCTTTTGCACTACGCTGGAGTCGGTCGGGCCGTGCCAGTACAAAACAACATTCACATCGCCCCGACATGTTGACCGAATGCTGTACTGACCCACATCTTGACCTGGCGACTGCCGATTGACCGAGAAACCTGCGGCCATGAGCGTCTGCAACGCTTCCAAATATGACTCTCCTTCTGAAATGTACTTCGGCAAAACGTCAGTAATCTGGACGGCATTTCCCCCGATGGCGTGAGCACCGGACAATTCTTTATACCGCTGATCAATTGCGGCCCGTAGTTGTTGGGCGCGTGTAGCAGTTGCATTAGGGTGAAGCATATAGCCTGTGGCGGGTTCACAGGTAATCCTTACCGCCTTGAATTGCCGTTCACATGGAACGGGGTAAGCCGGGTTAACATCAGAGGCATAACCGGACGGGTATCGGATAGCGAGTTCAGAATTGCCACGCCACGTCAATTCAATGTCTGATGGGGCGCCATGTCCAGCAAGTACAATGTCTGGGGAGACCTGCCAGCGAGAACGAATTTCCACCTGTGTGTCGAAAGGGCCGGGACCGAAATCCAGCTCTGTAACTTGGGCAATATACTTGCCGTTTGGCGAGACACTTAGGACTGACCTGTATTTCTTCACCATTGCGAAGCCGTATAGGAGAAGTACACAGCCGCTCAAGGCAATGATACCGACTCCGGAAACACAGCCCGCAACCTTAGCTGCCGTCGAGCGTGAACGGACAAAACGTATCAACCTCCATCCGCAGAACATGGCGGCCAGCACTATCACGGGCAGGATGAACTCATTGGGCTGCATCGTCTTAGAGAAAAAACTCTACTTCAAACCACGAAGCAAATTTCAGATGATTTCCTGAAACAGGCAAATTGCACCAATCAACCAATCCTATGTTCAACATGTTAGATGGGAACCCGACAGAAAAAACCCACCTGATTTCTAAATGGAACCAAGTGATTAGCTGGCTAAATGTCCGCATTTCATAGTCATGAAATCCGACGCCCGATTTGAGATGCCAAGTCTTGATAAGTCGTCTTCTCGGAAACTGGCTTTTTGTCCGAGGGCAGTTCGTACCACATTTCGATCGAGCAATTTCCTGAGATTTGAACAGCGCTGGAGCCTTAGTATTGCTTCACTCCGTGTCCATGCCCGCCTTTTGCAGGAACTTGCGCAGATCGCCAAAGCCCTGATCGCCCTCGACGGCTGTGGTGAGCATGCCGTCCGGGGAAACCACCATATAGGTTGGGAAAATGCCGATCTGGTAGGGGCGCGGCAATTCGTTTTCGCTGGTCAGGATCACGGGAAAGATGTGAGGGTGGGTTTTCAGGAATTTCTCGACGACGGCGCGGTCCTCGTTCATGGAAAACCCGACGATCATCAGGTTCTTGCCGCCGTACTTGCTGTAGAGTTTGTCGAGGGCGGGGGCGTCGGCGATGCACGGCGGGCACCAGGTGGTCCAGAAATCGAGCAGGACCGTCTTGCCCTTCAGTGATGCGAGCGAAACGCGATTGCCTTGCATGTCGGTCACTTCGAGTTCCGGAGCGGGCTTGCCGAGCAGTTGTTTTTTGATGCGCGCGGCGTTCCAGCGGGAAAGTTCCTTCACTTCGTGCAGGCCGGCCTCGGGCAGCCGCAACAGGGCGGCATCGGGTGCGGCGCCGTAACCCATCTTCGTGAGCGAATAAATCATGGTGCGGCGGTAACTGCTGCGGTCCGATTCGATTACCGCTTGCACATTGGACATCACCACCATTCCGGTTTCGCTATCGAGCGCCAAGCGGGCGTCGCCATCGGTAAGCCTCGTCATCTGATCGCTTGATCCGGGGCGGATCCACTTTTTAACGGGCACATCGAGGATGATGCAGGTGTGGTCGGTGCCGGGGAATCCGCACGGGCGGCGTTCCAATTCCTTTGCTTTTGCCAGATCCAGATCCGTGGAATTATAGGGCCCCGGCTGGGGGTCTTCGTCCTTCCCTTTTCGCTTGGTGCGCACGTATTCATCTTCGCCCTCTTCCAGCAGAAAAAGGTCCTGGCCGTCGAAGATGCGGATGCGATCGCCCGAGCCGCTGACCGACCGTTCGCGCCATTTGTCTTGAGAGATATCGACCACCAGTTTGCGGCGCGATTCCTGCGTGCCGTGAGAGCTGGTGTAGGACTGGGTAACGTCGAATTCCTGGTGCAATCCGGCGAGCATTTCCCGCTTGGCTTTGAGGTCGTTCCACAAATTGCCGCTGGGCGCCTGGGCTGCGGCGTTCGACGCGACGAGCATGAGGGCGAGCGAGAACGAGAGGCGCATGTTTCCTCCGGGCACAATTGTGCGGCCGGGTGAAAGCAGCCGCGAATGCCTGAGCTATTCTTATATAGGAAATTGGCGAATGTCTATAGAAGCCGCTTCATATTTGGCGAGGCTAAAGATTCGCGGGGACATCAGGGGCTAAAGCCCGCATGAACGGGTATGTGGATGTCGCGGCTGAAGCCGCGACCTGCAAGGATCCAGAAGGGGACGTGGATCCACCATCCGCACGGAAATTCCAAATGCAAGCCCTAGGAAAGCAGAAACAGGGTTCCGCACGACAGCTCGTACGACACGCCGTGGAACCCAAGCGCGCGGACGCCCAGCAAGCCGTCGAATGCCGGGTCGGCGCTTCCGGGAACCAGGTAGGCGCGCTCCTTGCTGAAGTGGCGTTCGCCCAGGACGATATCGGGCGCGGAAAAGACTTGCACGGGCATTTCCCGGTTCATCATGCTTCGCCCGCGTTGCGAAGTGCTGCGCGGCGCCAGCCACGAGACATCGGCAAAATTTCCTCCGAACAGGACGACGCGGTCGGTGCCCGTGTCCACCAACATGCGTGTTGTGCGGCCGCCAATTTTTACTTTGGCCACGGCCATGGCGGAGAGCGTGTCGATTTGCACGGGAATCCCCGCCGGCCCGACGCCGCCGAATTCAATCACGGCCTTATCGAAGTCCATTCGGAAATTGGACTTCGAGAGCACATCGAGCCCCAGAATGCCGGCGACAGGGATGCCAAGCTCGACCTCCAGGTGCGAGAGGTTCTCCACCTGCACGGGCAGTGAGAGGGCGCGAACCGGGCCAAGGTCAAGCTCGGGAATGGTGGCGGTTTGCGTGGGGATCAGCTGGCCGATGTCGGCGAGGGCCGACGATTGGGTGGGCAATCCGAGCTGGTTTGCCAGCGACACGTTGATGATGCTGGGGGACGTGCCCGTGTCCAGGATGAAATTCCTGGGCTGGGAAGAGTTCCCCATGCGGCCTTCGACCACGGGCAAATAATTGTGGAACATCTTCAAGGGGAGCGTCTGGCGCGGCGCCGCATCCCCCGCGGGGTCCGGCGCGATGCGGCAGATTGCCGCGAACAGGGGGCCGGTTGATGCGAGCCCTCCAATTAAGAGAAACAGCAGACTGAAAATCTTGCGATTGGCCATCATGGGTGCCGCGCCTCCAAGGTCCCGGTGCAGCCCACGGTAGCCACCCGCTCAGGTACCACAATAGTTTGCCGATGGATTCCGGATAGATTCGATGTGGCCGGCTAAGTAATGTTGAAATCGGGAGTTATTCGGGCAAGGACAGATGAAAATTCTTTCACGATACAAACTTTTTCGGCTGCTGGTCCGTCAATATACGCAGAGGTGGCCATGGGTGTGACCATGAACGGCCGATCCATCATCCGTTTCGGCGAATATGAATTGGATCTGCAGGCCGGGGTCCTGCGAAAGAACGGAATGCGCATCCGCTGCCAGGAGCAGCCTCTGCAGGTGCTGGCGGCCCTGGTGGAGCGTCCCGGTGAACTGGTGACGCGGGAAGAATTGAGGCGGCGGGTCTGGTCGCAGGATACGTTCGTGGACTTCGACCACGCATTGAACACCGCGATCAAGAAAATTCGGGCTTCGCTGAACGACGATGCCGACTCCCCGCGCTATGTCGAGACGGTTCCGAGGCGCGGGTATCGGTTTGTGGCGCAGATCGAACCGGAGGCCCAGCCTTCGGTCGCCTCGGCGGGTGTGGCGTCCGCCCCGAGCAATGCCCGCCGAACACTGGCAGCGGCAGGAATCGCGATATTTCTTGTGGCCATTTTGGGATTCATCTGGAAGTTTGCTCCCTGGCGTGGCGATGCCTCCACTTCGCCCGAATTCCGGCGGCTTACGTTCGACTTGCCGGAGCTGGGCCCTGCCCGGTTCACCTCGGATGGAGCCTCGGTGGTGTACTCCGCCGGGTTTTCTCCCCATCCCTCGGCAATCTATGCGCAGCGCCTGGGCGCTCCCGGCCCCCAGCAGCTGGGGATCGCCGATTCGACCCTTCTGGCGGTGTCGCCGCAGGCCGAACTGGCCGTGCTTCGGCAAGGCCCAAATTCCAAGACCGGGTCAGCACACGCGGAAGGAGCAGGGACGCTGGCGCGCGTTCCGCTCAATGGCGGGGCGCCGCGCGATCTGCTGCCCGGGACCGACGCCGCCGACTGGTCCCCCAGCGGCGAACTGGCCGTAGTGAGGCAAGTGGGAGACCGAACCCGGCTGGAATTTCCCATCGGCAGGGTTCTGTACGAAAGCCCAGGGTGGATCGAAGCGCCGCGTTTTTCCCCCAGCGGGGATGCGATCGCGTTCCTGGACCATCCCATTTTTCCCGACGATCGAGGCTCGGTGGCGATCGTCGATCTGAACGGGAATAAGAAGACGCTTTCCGGATTCTGGGAAAGCATGAGAGGGCTGGCGTGGGGACCTCAGGGGGACGAAGTCTGGTTTGCAGCCACGCGGTCAGGCGTCGCGCGGGCGCTTTATGCCGTGACGCTGGGCGGGCGCGAACGCAGGGTGCTGAGCGTCGCGGGCGGGCTGTCATTGCGAGACATTTCGCGCGACGGGCGCATCCTGCTGGCGCGGGACAACCAGCGGCTGGGGATCCTGTTCCTGGGTGTAGGAGACGCCGAACCGCGCGAACTTTCCTGGGAAGACTGGTCGATGGTCACGGATATTTCGCCGGACGGCAAACGGATCCTATTCGGCGCGGAAGGCGAAAACTCGGGGCCCTCGTATCAAGTGGGGCTGCGGCCAACGGACGGATCGGCTCCGGTAATGCTGGGCAAGGGCAGCGCGCAGTCGCTGTCACCGGACGGCCTGTGGGCCATATCGGTGATGCCGCCGCCGAACGACCAGATCGTGCTGCTGCCGACGGGCGCGGGAAACCCGAAGACTCTGGAGCGCGGATCGGTCGAGCACTACATGTATCCCGGAGCAAAATGGTTTCCCGACGCCAAGCAGATCGTGTTCGTCGGATATGAAGCCGGTCACGGGCCGCGCTGCTACGTTCAGAGCGTCGAGGGCGGCAAGCCTCGCGCGTTTACTCCCGACGGAATGATGCTCTGCAGCGTTTCGCCCCGCGGGCGCATTCTCGCATTCACCGAGGATTTTCGCGCGCTCCTGTACAGTTCGCAAACCAGCGAACAGCCCGAAAAGGAATTCAAATTCGAGCAGGGAGAGATCCCGGGCGCCTGGACCGCGGACGGCAAGTCGATTTATCTGGTGCGGACGCAGAACGCGCAGGCCAACATTACGCTGTTTGAAATCGCGTCCGCGCGGCGCACGCCGTGGAAACAATTTTCGTTGCCGCCGGAAAAAGCCGGAATGAAAAGCGGGGAAGTGATCATGACCCCGGACGGGCAGTCCTTTGCCTATACGTACAGCAATCATTCCTCTGACTTGTATTTGTTGCTTGGAGTGAAGTAACCGCTTGGGAAGCCGCGCAATTGCTTCGAGTCGCCCCGGAAAAAAACCGGCAAGCAAGAAAAAGGGAGGCAGGTTTTTGACTGCCTCCCCATCATGCCAACTACCACAAGGCCAAACGAGCGTGTCGGAGGTACGCCCGGGCCTTAGTTCATGATTGCACCCATCGTACCACGATATGTCAAGCGCAGGCGCCAGAAAAAAGCATTGGGACACGCACCGCCGGTGAAGAACCGCGCGGGAATATAGTGGAGTTGCTCACGGAAATGGTAGGATTCCGCCGTGACCGGCAAACTCGCATGCCGCCGCGGCCAACCTGGACGAACTCGCGGGACATCCGCGCGTGCAGGAACTTGCGGATGTTTTGACGGCGTTACGGATTGCAAACGGTTATCTATTTTGCGCCAGGAAATAATACAACTCCGGAGAATCCATGACGAATGACAAACCGCTCCCGACAACAAGAGAAAGAATTGGCGATGTGGCGCCCAAGCTGGTCGAGCTAACCGAAAAAGTCTTGTTTGGCGATGTGTGGGAGCGCCCGGGCCTGTCCAAGCGCGACCGAAGCGTGATTACGGTTACGGCCCTGGTGGCCATGAACCGCACCGAACAGCTGCCGTATCACTTGCGCCGCGCCCTGGACAACGGAGTCACGCGGGACGAAATCGTCGAACTGATCACCCACATGGCCTTTTATTCCGGCTGGCCGACGGCAATGTCCGCGATGAGGCTGGCGAAAGAAGCCTTCCAAAGCGGCGCGGATTCAAAGTAGTCCGCCAGAGCAAGTGTTGTCGGACTGTTACGTCCGTATTCGCGCCTGCAAGCGATATTCCCGCGATTCCGGGATAGGTAGATCAGCGGACCGGCACTTCGATATAGCGGAAAGTCGCTTCCACATCCTTGTACCAATGAATCGTGTCGGGAGGGACAAGGTACATGTCCCCTTTGCCGATGCGTCGCGACTCGCCTCCCTGGATCGCCTCGCCACCGAACTTGTCAGGTGCCGGGGCTTTGGCCGTGCCACCCGTGACCAGGGTCGCTGCTCCGCTCACCACATAGACGACGGCGGTAAAATCCTTGTGACTGCATCCCTCCGGCTTGCATGCCGACTTCGCGGACTCGCGGCTATGCGTGGAGACACCGTAGGTTCCGTTCCCGGATGTGTGGCTCCAGACAAGATCGCTCCCCCCGTTTGCCAGGGCCTTGGAAAACGATGTGTCCAATTTTTCGTGACTGAAAACCGTGATCACTCCCGAGGAGGAAGATCCCTGCGCGGTCGTGTTGGCGCGCCAGACTGCGCCGATAGCAATGACGGCCATGCCCGTCAAAATAATTTTTCGGATGATCGACATTGTTCTCTTGCCTCCGTTTTTAATTTGAATTGAAAAATCGGTCCGCGTCGTCCTCGCATTGGACTGCGATCGGGGGACCGATGTCAAATGCCGGAATGCGAGCTGGGCTTGCCCTTCTCGACCGGGGAATTTCTCAAGAAGAAGAGGTGAAAGGCTGGCGGACGCCAAGAAAATCAGCCGCGAGGGCCGTGCAGCGTGCTGAGGCTAATACTGTATTGTATCGAGTGTGAAGGAGCATTAGGATGCGCTAACCAGCCGCCCTAGCCTGAGATTCCGGCCAAGAAATGAAGGATGTTGCCATCCATGCGAGTTAAGGAACAAGGCGCGGCTCGCCAGGACTATGCCCGGGGAAAAACCGGCGCCCCAAGGACAGGAGAAGAATTGGACAACCATTCAGCTCCACCGAAATCCGCCGGACGTTCCTTTGTCTATCTGGCGGCGGCGTTTGCTGCCCTGGGAGGCCTGCTGTTCGGGTACGACACCGGAGTAATTTCCGGCGCCGAACTCTTTATCCGAAAAGACTTTACGCTTTCGACGTTCGCTCTGGAAATTATCGTCAGCGGCGTGCTGGCGGGAGCGGCCACGGGTGCGCTTGGCGGCGGGCGGCTGGCGGACCTGTTTGGCCGGCGTAAACTGCTGATTGCCACAGCCTTTATTTTTGCCGCCGGAGCAATATTGTGCGCGGCCGCGCAATCTCCCGGGATGCTGGTTGCGGGCCGGATTATTGTCGGCCTTGGAATCGGGCTGGCATCGAGCACGGTGCCTGTATATATCTCGGAGGTTGCTCCGGCGGACGCGCGAGGCTGGCAGGTGTCGCTGTTTCAACTTGCGGTCACGGTCGGCATCCTGCTTGCGTATGTGGTGGATTACGCGTTCGCGCAAATCCAGAGCTGGCGCTGGATGTTCGGATTTGCCCTGGTTCCGGCGGCGATCTTCGGCGCGGGAATGCTGTTTTTGCCGGAAAGCCCGCGATGGCTGCTGCGAAGCGGGCAGCGCGAAAGCGCCCGCGCAACACTCGCCCGGGTTCGCGGCACGGAGGACGTGGAGAAGGAGTTGCTTGAAATCGAGGGGAGCCTGGCGCACGCGGAAGAGAAAGGCCGGCTCTCCGATCTGCTTGAGCCGTCGCTGAGGCCCGCGCTGGTCGCCGGCATAGGCCTGGCGATCTTCCAGCAAGTAACGGGCATCAACACGGTCATTTACTACGCGCCCGTCATCATCCAGTCCGCCGGAATTTCCTCGGCTTCCGGCGCGATCCTGGCGACGGCGGGAATCGGACTGGTGAATGTGCTGATGACCATCGTGGCCATGCGCCTGATCGATCGCGCGGGACGCAAGCCTCTGCTGCTGACCGGGATCGCCGGGATGGTGGTGACGCTGGGGCTGCTGGGAATTGTTTTCCGCACGGCCGGCCACAGCACCACGCTCGCGTGGCTTGCGGTGGTCAGCATGATGGCGTACGTGGCTTCGTTCGCCATCAGCCTGGGGCCGATTTTCTGGCTGCTGATCTCCGAAATTTATCCGCTGAAGATTCGCAATTCGGCCGAAGGGATCGCCGCTACGTTCAACTGGGGATCGAACCTGGTGATTGCGCTGACATTTCTGACGCTGGTGGAACGGCTTGGGCCAAGCAGAACGTTCTGGCTATACGGGCTGTGCGCGATTGCCTCCTGGATTTTCTCCTATTATTTTGTGCCCGAAACAAAGGGACACACCCTGGAAGAAATCGAAGAATTCTGGCGGATGAAGGATTCATCGAAACGCAGCAAACCTCGCGCTCCCTCCGGTTCGCGCCCGGCTTGACCGGCCGCGCACTACGGCCTGCCCGGCGGAAAAGTGCCGGATTCCGAGCGAGGTCTGGCCGGTTGCAAGCCGCCGAACAACCAGGTGTGCGCGGTTGGGAATTGTGTCAAACTTTCAGTCATGGGCGCACCCGATGCTCGCCTCTTCATCGAATCCCCGCCGCGGAAACGGCCCACTGCCGGTAACTGCACGGACTGATGCGCGAATTCCTCGATCTGCTCCGCCACAACCGCAATTATCGCTACACCTGGATGGGCCAGGTGGTGAGCGAAATCGGCGACAACTTCAACAACATCGCCGTGTTCGCGCTGGCCATGGAGCTGACGCACTCCGGGCTGGTGATCATGGGCGTGATGCTTGCGCGCGCGATACCAGCGATCACCATCGGGCCGCTGGCTGGAGTACTGCTCGACCGGTTTGACCGCAAGCGCATCATGATTGCGAGCGACCTGATGCGCGCCGTCGTGGCGCTGGGATTCATCCTGGCGCTGCGGCAGCATCAGGTGTGGCTGCTTTATGCGTTCAGCGCGCTGCTGATGGTGGCCTCGCCATTTTTTACAGCGGGGCGATCCGCGATTCTGCCGACCATCGCGAATAAGGAGGAAATTCACACCGCGAATTCGCTCACGCAGACGACGCAATGGACCAACCTGACGGTTGGGACATTTCTGGGCGCGACAGTTGTCGGCATCGGCTATGGATGGGCGTTCACGTTCAACGCACTTTCGTTTCTGTTTTCGGCCTGGGCGATCTGGAATTTGCGGCCGCCGCCCGGAAAACAATTCCGCGCCGAACACAGAGACCTCACAGAGACGGAAGTGATCCGCCCGTGGCATGAATATCGCGAAGGGCTGCGGTATATGCGTTCCATTCCGCTGGTTTTTGCCATCGCGATGCTGGCTGTGGGATGGGCCACGGGCGGAGGCGCGGCGCAGATTCTGTTCACGCTGTTTGGCGAAGTCGTTTTCAACGGGGGTGCCGCCGGCATCGGCACGATCTGGGGATGCGCCGGGCTGGGGCTTCTGGTCGGCGGCGCGTTCGCGAACTGGCTGGGCAGGCGGCTGTCGTTCAAGGATTACAAGCTCGCGGTCTTTATTGATTATGTCGTGCACGGAGGGGCGTATGTGCTGTTCAGCCGGATGCAAAGGTTTGAACTGGCGCTGCTGTTTATCTTCGTGTCGCGGGCGGCGATGGCGGTGAATTCGGTGCTGAACTACTCGTACATCCTGAAGACCGTTTCAGACCAGTATCGCGGACGCGTGTTTTCGACGATCGAAACGCTGACGTGGACGATGATGATGCTCTCGATGATGGGAGCGGGAATCGCGTCCACGCACTACAGCCCCCGTCTGATCGGCACCGTGGCAGGGCTGCTGAGTTCGACCACCGCGATTTTCTGGGGATGGGCCAACTGGACCGGGCGGCTGCCGTTGCCGGAAGCGTGCGGCGTGGATCGCGAGGAAGTGGAAATACACGGCGATCCGGTGGTGTGATCGGCGACAAGATCGATCTTGCTCAAGGTTTGCTGGGATTACATGGAAACGCGAATGGTTCGCTGCAGCGCGCGCTGACAGCAGGAAGCCCATGCTCCAGGCAAAATGCTATATGCTATATGGGGTTCGCGTCGAGCCGCCGGTTCACCAGGAGATCTCCGATGAATGCTTCCCGCAGCGCCTCTTCTCCAAAGGGAATGAAGCCATGAAATGGAATCCCGGAAGGCAGAGCGATGACATCGAGGACCACCGCGACGAGGGCGGCGGCGGTGGATTCCAAATCGGCGGTGTGCACGTGGGCATCGGCGGCGCGATTGTCCTGGCGATTCTCAGCCTGATCTTCAGGACCAACCTGTTCACGCTGCTCGGCGGAGGGACCGGTGATCCCGGCACGACGGTCAGCCAGCCGGACCCGGCTCGCGACGCCGCCGAAAAACCGCTTGTCGATTTTGCATCGTTCGTGCTCGACGACACGCAAAGCACATGGACGCAACTGCTGCCTCAGCAAACCGGAACTGCTTACCGGCACGCCAAGCTCGTGCTTTTCCGCGATTACACTTCGTCGGGTTGCGGCGGCGCGGAATCCGCTACGGGTCCATTTTATTGCCCCGAGGATGAGAAGGTTTACATCGATCTGGGATTTTTTGATGAATTAAACCGGCGCTTTGGAGCGCCGGGGCAATTCGCGCAGGCGTACGTGCTGGCACATGAACTAGGGCATCACATACAGAAGCTCGCGGGAATCGAAGGCAAAGTGCATCAGCTTCAGGAAAGCAATCCGAACCGGGCGAATCCGCTTTCGGTGAAATTAGAGCTTCAGGCCGATTGCTTTGCCGGCATCTGGGCGCATTCCACGCAGCAGCGCGGCCTGCTGGAAAAAGGAGACGTGGAATCGGCTCTGGGCGCGGCATCCGCGGTCGGCGATGACCGCCTGCAGAAGATGGCCACCGGACACGTCAGTCCGGAATCGTTCACGCATGGGTCTTCCGAGCAGCGGATGCATTGGTTCAGCGCCGGTTTGGAGAACGGCACGATCGCGGCATGCAATACGTTCGCGCAGACGGAATAGGTTATTTGAAGTTGGCGCAACGCGAGCGGTCGCTCGCGGGAATTCTGGATTTCAGTGCGGCGTCACTGCGCGGGCGATGCGGGGGGACTATCCGGGACACCGGTATCGAATTCCACTTTCCAGGAACCGTCCTTCTGCATGCGCCATACGGTCAGGTATTTTCCGGATCCCACGACCTCGCTGCCTTTGTCGTCCGTCCGCGTGACGGTGTAGCTGCCCACCGTGTACCCCAGATCCTTGCTTTTGGAAATCTCCGCGCTGATGGGCTGCCAGCGCAGGGAGATCGCCTTGTTTTCGAGCAGCGACTTCCACTCCTGCTGCACCGCCGCCTTGCCGCGCAACACGGGCTGGTCGGCCCGAAGCGTTGCGGCATTGTCCGCGAGAAAGGTCGAAAAACCATCGAATTTTTTTTCGGCCGTGGCGGCATCAAAGGCGCGGTCGGCGGCGAGTAACGCGTCGCGATTGGCGGCGGCACGGGCAAAGGACCATTGGGCTGCAATTCCCAGCAGGAACATCAGCGCGCATGCTGGCAACGTGCGTTTCATGGTTCACCTCCGGAGATTCGATCGCAATATTCGTTGGTGGCAGCCAATGCGATCTCATTGGCCTCGGTAAAGAAAGAGTTTACATCACAGCCGTGCGAGCGGTATTCCGCAACAGTCTCTTGTAGGACAGACACTCTTGCCTGTCCTGTTTTCCGCGAGGCAACGCAAATCGAAACCGGACAGACAAGAGTGTCTGTCCTACAAGCCCTTGCGTTCCTCGCCTGCTGTGTGTTCTCCTGCTGCTCAATCCGTTTTTCGAGGCCGCGATGCACAAAACCATCATCGAGCCGTTCCGGATCAAGAGCGTGGAACCGCTGCGGCGCACCACGCCCGAGGAGCGCCGCGCGTTGCTGGAACACGCCGGGTACAATTTATTTTCGATTGCATCGGAATCCATCCTGATTGATTTGCTGACCGATTCCGGGACGGCAGCGATGTCCACCGAGCAGTGGGCTGCGATGATGCGCGGCGACGAATCGTATGCCGGGTCGCCGAGCTTTGCCCGGTTCAAGGCCGCGGTGCAGGGGATTTTCGGATTTCGCCACGTGATCCCCACGCATCAGGGGCGCGCGGCGGAACACATCCTGTTCACGGTGATGTGCCGCAAGGGCAGCATCGTGCCGAACAACACGCATTTCGATACGACGCGCGCGAACTGCGAGTTTCGCGGCGCCGAAGCCGTGGACCTGCCGATCCCGGAAGCGCGCGAGCCCTCGCTGGTGCATCCCTTCAAGGGCAACATGGATGCCGAGCGCCTTGCGGCGCTGCTCGAGCGCGAAGGACGCGAGCGCGTTCCCCTGGTGATGCTCACGATCACCAACAACTCGGGCGGCGGGCAGCCCGTCTCGATGGCCAACATCCGCGCAGTGAAAGAAATTTGCGCGAAGCATTCCATTCCCCTTTATGTCGACGCCTGCCGGTTCGCGGAGAACGCCTATTTCATCAAGCTGCGCGAGCCGGGGTATGCGGACAAGACGCCGCGCGAAATTGCCCGCGAGATCTTCAGTTACGCGGATGGTTGCACGATGTCGGCGAAGAAAGACGGCTTGGCAAATATCGGCGGGTTTCTGGGCACGAACGACGACCTGATCGCGCAGCAGGAAAAAGACTTGCTGATTCTCACGGAAGGTTTTCCCACGTACGGCGGGCTTGCGGGGCGCGACCTCGAGGCAATCGCGGTCGGCCTGAACGAAGCGCTCGACGAGGATTACCTGAACTACCGCATCGCTTCGACCGCTTATCTCGCCGAGCATATCTCCCGCGAGGGAGTGCCGATCATGCAGCCTCCGGGCGGACATGCCGTGTACATCGACGCGCGTGCGTTTCTTCCGCATATTCCGCCCGCGCAATTTCCGGGCGTGGCGCTGGCGGCCGCGCTTTACGTGGAGGGCGGAATCCGTTCGGTGGAGATTGGAACGCTGATGTTCGGCGAGCACGCCGCGATGGATCTGGTGCGGCTGGCGATCCCGCGGCGCGTTTATACGCAAAGCCACATCGACTACGTCGTGGAAGTGATTCTTGAGGTGTGGCGCCGGCGCGGCGAGATCCGGGGATTGGAAATCACATACCAGGCGCCGTTTTTGCGGCACTTCACCGCCCGTTTCCGGCCGCACTCCGTGTGATCGGGATTTCCACGATAACGACCGACTCTGCTAATATCACGGGGATTTGAATAGTGCGTGCGCGAAGTGATGGCCTTGCGTGCGAACACAAGGCCCGAGCGTGGAGCCCTGCTTTAGCGGTATTCCCAGATGAATTTCCGAGGCGCGCCGGTGGCGAAGCTGTACCAATTCGATGACGTTCAAATAGATCTTAGGAGCTTTCGCGTCCTGAAGGCGGGCAAAGTGCTGCCGCTGGAACCGAAGGCGCTGAACGTGCTGATTTTTCTGGTGGAGAACCGCGACCGGTTAATTGAGAAGCGGGAACTGCTGGATGCGGTGGGGGGGAAGCGCTCGTCACCGAAAATGTGCTGACGCGGTCGATCGCGCAGCTGCGCAAGGCGCTGGAGGATGACGCCAAGGGCGCAAACTACATCGAGACGGTTCCCACGCGCGGCTACCGGTCCATCGCCAATGTCGAGGTTCAGGAAAACGGCGACGCCGAAGCCCCGGCCGCGGCAGATCCCACTACTTTCGCAAGACTCGACAAACCTGCCAAGGTCAACAGAGTCGCAGCTACGTCGCCGTGGCGGCCTGCGTTTCCGGGAAGTCGGCGCTCAGCGAGGTTTCTTCCCAGGCGTCCAGTTCGGCCGTCAATTTTTCGATTTTGGTTCGTGCCGTTTCCAGGGCGATCGCGCCCAGGACCAGATGGAGCGGGGCGTTTTCCGATTCCAGGGCCTTGAGGATGGCGCGGCAGGCGCGCACCGGATCGCCGACCTGTTTTCCGCTGCGGCTGACGATGCGCTCGCGGAATGCTCCGGCGGTGGCGGTATATTCCGGGATCAGCAGGCTGCTGCGCTTCAGCGACCGTCCGGCCCAATCGGTGCGGAACGGACCCGGCTCGACGACCAGCACCTTGATGCCAAGCGGCGCGACTTCCTTGGAAAGCGATTCGGAGAGACCTTCGACGGCGAATTTCGTGGCGTTGTAATAGCCGACGCCCGGAAATCCAACCAGTCCGCCGATGGACGAAATGTTGACGATGCTGCCGTGACGGCGGCGCCTCATCCCGGGGATGACTTCGTGGATCATGCGCGCGAGTCCGAAGAAATTGGTTTCGACCATGTCGCGAACTTCGGCCGGATCGCTTTCCTCAAGCGCACCGACGTAGCCGTATCCGGCGTTGTTCACCAGGACGTCGATGCTGCCGAATGCGGCTTCGGCTTTTTGCACGGCCTCGGCCGCTTCGTCCTGGTTGGTGACGTCCAGTTTCAAGGATAGGGCGCGGCCTTCGCGGCCGGCGGCCAGGTCCTGGATTTTGGCGGGATCACGCGCGGTAATCACCGCGCGAAAGCCGCGGTCGAGCACCTGGGTGGCAAGTTCGCGGCCGAAGCCGGTGGAACATCCGGTGATGAACCATACGTCGGAATTTTTTAGTGGCATGAGGGAACTCCTTCGCTTTCTGGCCCGCTTCTGATGAATACAAATTCCAGTGCGGCAGGTAACGCTTTGCGGCCGGGGACGCGGCGGCGCTGCAGAGAGCCGTACGGGGGAATTCTATACCTAAACGGTGATTTGTAGTACCAGAGTGCGTTTGGACCGGCGGGGCAATTTGCAGGGAAGCGAGTTTCAGTAGGACAGGCATCCGCCTCCGGCGGATGCCTGTCCAACGCAACCCGTCCAATGGTGTAAACTGCTGCGGGCTGAATTGAAGAACGGAGCGGCGCGTTTGTTTAATTCATTCAGCGCGAGAATTGCTCTCCTGGTTGCGGCGGTGGCGTTGCTCATCCCACTGCGGGGAGACTCCTCGACCAATTCTCCGCGCAAACCGCTGTACGTGTTTCACTACGAAAATGTGATGGGGACTTCGCTGGAAATCAAAGTGGCCGCGTCTTCCGCCGCGCAAGCCGGGCGGGCTGAGCAAGGCGTGCTTGCGGAGATTGACCGCGAATCGCGCATCCTGAGTTCGTGGGATCCGCAAAGCGAGTTCAGCACATGGGTCCGCACGCGGGACGAAGCGGTGCGGGTTTCTCCGGAACTATTTGAAGTTCTGAGTTTGTTCGACAAGTGGCGCGGGCTGACACACGGCGCGCTGGACGCTTCGGCCGAAACCATTACGCGGGTGTGGAAGCGCGCGGCGGCGGAAAATCGCCTTCCGTCGCAGCAGGAGCTGAATGCGGCGGTTGCCGGCGTGCGGCAAATGCATTGGAAACTCGACGCCGTGAATCGCACGGCCACGCACACCAGCGATGCGCCGCTGGCCATGAATTCCTTTGTGAAAAGTTACATCGAGGGACATGCCGCCGACGCCGCGCTGCGGGCGTCCGGCGCGCGAGGACTGGTGGTGAACATCGGCGGGGACCTGGTGGTCCGCGGAGATTGGAGCGAGCGGGTGAATGTGGCCGACCCGAAATCGGACGCGGAAAATGGCGAGGCAATCGCGCGCCTTCAGGTGCGCGACCGCGCTGTCGCCACCAGCGGAGATTACCGTCGAGGTGAGGAGATCGCCGGGCGGCACTATTCGCACATCGTCGATCCGCGAACCGGAATGCCGGCCGGTGAAATTATCAGCTCGACGGTGATCGCGCGGGACGCGGCCGATGCCGGCGCGCTGGCCACCGCATTTTCCGTGCTGTCGCCGGAGGAAAGCGCGCGCCTGGCCGGCTCCATGCCGGGCGTGGAATATCTGCTGGTAAAAAAGAACCGCGAAAGAATCGAAAGCGGCGGTTGGGGCGCGATGGCAGCCCCAGCCGCAACCCGCGTCCCGGCGTTTCGTTCCGCCGTCACTTTTGAACGGGTTTCCGCGCGCCCTGGCGCATCGCAATGGGACCCGAAGTACCAGTTGACGGTGACGATCCAGCTGAGCGAGATCGAAGGAACACGCGTCCACCGGCCCTATGTTGCGGTATGGGTCGAGGACGAAGATCACGCGCCGGTGCGCACGATCGCGCTGTGGTTTGCGAAGTACAAATATTTACACGAACTGCGGGCCTGGAGCCGCGTCGAGAGCCTGCGCTCTGTGGGCGAGGATACGCACATCATGAATTCGGTTTCGAGCGCGACGCGCCCTCCCGGCAAATACATGTTTGTGTGGGACGGGAAGGACGATTTCGGCAACCTGGTGAAAGCCGGAAAATACAACGTGATGATCGAAGCGGCGCGCGAGCACGGCACGTACCAGGTGATGCATCAGGAGATGGATTTCAGCGGCTCGCCCAGACAAGTTCAGCTTCCGGGCGAGGTAGAGATTGCGTCGGCGACCCTTGACTACCACAAAAATGCCCAATAGCGCGGGCGGAGAAGCGAACGAGACTGCCCGCCCCGCGCCACTCAACCCGCGATACCTGCATTGGAAGCGGCGATTCGCGCATCTGGCGCGCTGGCTGCACACCTATCTCTCGATGCTCAGCTTCGCTCTGCTGCTTTTTTTCGCGGTCACCGGGCTGACGCTGAACCACGCCGAATGGTTCGACAGCCATGAACGACCGGCCGAATTCCACGGCACGCTGAACAAGGACTGGGTGAATCCTTCCGGTTCCGCGGGCGTGGCAAAGGATGAAATCGTGTCGTATTTCCGAACGACGTACCGGACCAGGGGAGCGCTTTCCGACTTTCACTTGGACGCAGACCAGTGCGAGGTCTTGTTCAAAGGACCCGGATACGAAGCGGACGCGACGATCGATCGCGCCACTGGAAAATACGATGTGACGATCAGCCCGTTCAGCCTGGTGGCATTGCTGAACGATCTGCATAAGGGCCGCGACACCGGGAAAAAGTGGTCCATAGTGATTGATTTTTCCGCGGTGCTGATGACACTGGTGTCGCTGACCGGCCTGACGCTGATTTTCTTCCTCAACAAACGGCGGTTTTCCGGACTGGTGCTGATCGCGGTGGGCGCGCTGCTCTCCTGGCTGGTCTATTCACTGTGGGTTTCATAGCGGAAGGGAAACGACGCGAGGAAATTCAGTCGGGGCAGTTGACGCAAATTTATTACCGCACGTTCGTTCACGCGGATTCGGCGGCGAGCTGATCGAGCGCGGCGGAAGCTTTATTCAGGTTGTCGACTCCGAAGACCACCAGCACCCGGGAAGATCCCGGCTCGATTCCGATGTAGGTATAGTCGATGTTGATCTGATTTTCGCCCAGGCGCGAGGCGGCGCGGCCGAGCTCTCCCGGGCGGTTTGGGAGGCGGACAACGGCGACTTCCGTCTCCTCGAAAATCATGCGCAGGTTGCCAAGGACCTCCTTGGCGACGGGCGTGTTGTCGGCAAGGAAGCGGGCCAGGCTCTCGCCCTCCTCGACGTAGGACTGGAACGCCAGGATGTTCACGCCGCGTTCGGCCAGCGCGCGCAGGCATTTGCCCAATGCCCCCGGCTTGTCCTCGATCGTTACGGTGAACTCCTTCGCCTTGGCCATGTAAATGGTTTCCCTTTCCTTGCGGGTCGCGCGCAAGCGCGCCCGAGCCATTATCCCGCGAGTCCGGGAAACGGCCGGATCTTTCTCCCGGAACAATCAGAATTCTATCCCACAATCCGGCGTTTGTAAGACCCGGCGCGGCTGTATCCACCATGAGAGTAGGCCGTCGGGGTTTCCATGTCCAATCCAAGCAGTTGATCTATTCCATCAGGCCCACCAGGGTCGGGCGCATCGTGGGCGGCACCTCAAGGCCCGGAAAGCCGGTGTGCCGCGACCGTCAGTGAACGATAAGAACCGCGGCGATGCAACCGCGTATACGCTCCCGGAGACTCCGCGCTATCTTAGGTAAGCAGAGAAGCGTCTCTCCCCGGAGAATTTTGATGAGCCAACAGGATTATTACGAATTCCTGCAGATCAGCGCGAACGCCGAGCCCGACACCATCCATCGGGTGTATCGATTTCTGGCCATTCGCCTGCACCCGGACAACCCTGAGACCGGCGACGCTGAAAAGTTCTTTCTACTGAAAGAAGCATATGAGGTCCTGTCCAATCCGGAGCGCCGCGCCGAATACGACGCGGACCGCAAAAAAGGATTGAACGAGCCGATTCCGCTCTCCACCACCATCGATTTCATGGACAACATGGAGGGCGAGTTGAACCGGCGGCTGGCGGTGCTCGCGCTGCTTTATATTCAGCGGCGCACAAACCCGTACAAACCGGAAGTGCCGCTGCTGGAAATTGAAAACCGCATGGGCTTTCCGCGCGAATATCTGGAATTCACGATGTGGTATCTGAAGAACAAGGGGTACATCACACGGGCCGACAACCAGGAATTTACGCTCACCGCGGTGGGCGTGGACTTCGTGGAATCGCAGCGCGCGGATATCCCCATACTAAACCGGCTGCTCACAACAGGCTCCGGACCCGTCTCCGGCGAGCCCGGGATGGAAAACAAGATTCTCACCCCTCACCGCGCGCCAATCATTGTGCCGGCGGTCGACGACGGCTCCGAGAAATCCGGTGCGAGCGGGGATGATAAGGCGTAAGCATATTTCTCCGGAAAGTTTCGCGCCGGCCTGCCGGCGAGCGCCAAGAATCCCGCCCGTGGTAAAATTGTAGGCCCAGCCCATGGACACTCCGCAAAAAATCGGACGTTACGAGATCGTCGCGGAATTGGGACGCGGCGCCATGGGCACCGTGTACCGTGCGAAAGACCCGGCCATGGACCGCGTGGTGGCGCTGAAGACGATCATTTCGGTCGTGCTCGAAAGCCATCAAGGGGATGAATTCCGCGAGCGATTCTATCGCGAGGCGCGCGCCGCAGGAGGATTGACGCATCCGGGAATCGTGCCCATCTTCGACGTGGGTGAGCACGAAGGCGTGCCGTACATGGTGATGGAATTCATCAGCGGGCGCACGCTGGCCGACTCGGTAAGCAGGGGCGAGCGCCTGAGCATCGATCGCGTCTGCGAAATGGGGCAGAAGATAGCCGAAGCGCTGGGCTACGCGCACCAGCACGGCGTGGTTCACCGCGACATCAAGCCCGCCAACATCCTGCTGACCTCGCGTGAAGCCCACGGCATCGAGCGCCCGAAGATTACCGATTTCGGCGTGGCGAAAATGGCCGAGGGGCAGACCACGCGGACCGGACAGATGGTCGGCACTCCCGCGTTCATGCCGCCCGAGCAGTTCACCGGCGCCCCGATCGACGGCCGCGCGGATATTTTTTCCCTGGGCGTGGTGCTCTACTGGCTGGCGACGGGAGAGCAGCCGTTTCCAGGCGACAGCCTGACGGCGGTTTCCTACAAAGTGGTGCATACCGAGCCGGTCCCGCCCAGCAAACTGAATCCGGCCGTGCCGGCGGGGCTTGAAAATATCATTCTGAAGTGCCTGGCGAAAAATCCCGAGGAGAGGTATCAGACAGGGGAAGAACTGGCGCGCGACCTGGGACAAATTCGGTCAGGGGCGAAGACCTCCGTGGTGCGGACGGCCCCGCCGCAGACAGCGGTGTCAGGAATCGATCCGGATGCCACCGTGGTTGGGCCGACGCTGATGGGCACGCTAGGACCTGCCGCCGCAACGCGGCCTGTGGAACGCGCGGCCGCTCCGCAAGCCGCAAGCAACAACAGCAAGATTCTGATCGGAACAATTCTGGCGGTGATCGTGGCGGCCGGCGGCTGGTATGCGATGAGTGGCCGGAGATCCGCGGACACGCCGGTGACGCCTTCCACGGCTCCAACGAACCAAGCGCCCACTGCGGCAACAAATGAACCGCCAGCACCTGAGGCAGCGCCTTCGGCAATCCCGGTCACGCTGGCCCCGAACGCAAGCGAGCAAAAGGAAATTGCGGGAGCCGCGAAACCTGCGCCTGACGTGCCGGCGAAGAAGACGGCGCCGCCCGCCAAGAGCGCCGCAAAAGTGGTCGCGGATGTTCCGGCCAAGACCGCTCCCAAACCGGAGCCCGCCACCGTGGACTTCGATCCGAAAGCCCTCGATCCAAAACAAAACGCCAAGCTGAAGATCGACGCGGGGCACATGCCGGCGGGGCTGGAATTTACGTTGGAGATGAACGGGAAGATTTATCTGCAAAAGTCCGGCGCGGCAGCATTCGCGCAGAACGGCGATTTATTTGTTCCGCCCGGCGTGCAGGAGTTTCGGGTGAGAGCCAGAAGCGGCGCGGTTGAAAAAACCTCGAACACGGTCAGCGCGGAGTTTAAGGCGAAAAAGAAAAGCACTCTCAAGATAGAGTTGCGCATGAACGGCTCGCGTGAGGGTTCGGGAATGCCGCAGGGATTGTACGAGGATTCGCAGATCGTCGTGACGCTGAAGTGAGTGCACTGGAGATTTCTTATCAGCAGAGACTGCTCTTTTGTCCTCCAGGAATGTATGTAAGACCCTCCCGGTTCCGCGATACTCTCCGCTGAAAACTGCTTCGCTTGAAAACTACTTCTGGGACGGCCAATGGAGCACGACCGTGCTTTGCGCGGCCGGCTTCAGCGCGAGGTCGATGGGCTGCGCCTGCTTCGCGGCCAGATCGAATTCCTGCGCGGACTCCTGCATGTTGGGCGCGCGGACCAGGACGCGATGGTGGCCGGGGGCGAGCTTCAGATCCAGGGGCGTGGGTCCCACGAATCTGCCATCGACCCACGCCTGGGCCGGAACCGGCGCCGTGTGCAGGGAGATCCGCGCCGGGTTCGCGCCGGAGTGGGATTGAAAAAAATCACGATTGGTTTTCGCCGCGGCTTCGGGCGTGATGACGGGAGCGTTCCCTGTGGCCGGCGAAGCGCTTGCGCCCGCACCGGATGCAGTTCCTGGCAGCGTGATGTTGGGGAACGCCGGCTTCACGGATGCAGCCATGCCGGCGGAATTCGCCGTCATGGCCCCGTACTCCGCTGCCGCTTGGCCGTACATCGCTGCGGCACTCATGAGGACAAGAAAACTCGCGGCGGCACAAAGCCACAGCGTGCGCAGAGGCATAAGAACCTCCTGAACCAACCATGTAGGGGGACTTGGACATCATATTCCCTCTCCCTCCGATCGGCAATCCCTTTCTCCGGCTTACCGGATGGATTGCCGCGAGCCCTCAGCCGGAGGACTTGCCGCGCCAATGAACGCGATTGATTATTACACAGTAATAGTTCCATGCCGGGTAACTCGGCGGCAAAGCACGGCGGATCCTGCCCTCGCAACAGGTGTGATCCAAAACACAGCATGTTTCCCAACCTTTCTCTATAATGGCTTGGTAAAGGACTCCTTCCCACGGCAACGATCAGGGTCTTCCTTAGAGTTCTGGGTATGGAGGTTTTATGGCAAAGAATCCAGGCACGGGACCACCATCCATAAGTAACAGTCAAGAGCGTGACTCGCGATCGGGAGCGAATGCTTCCCCCGAAAACGCTTCCATGGATTTGGAATCCGGTTTCAGGGGGCTCTACGCCCGGGTGGCCCGCACAGTCGGTGTGACTCCCTCGTACGTCAGCCGCGTGGCGCGCGGCGCGCTGCAATGCGAGAGCATTGAAGAAGAGTTAATGCGCGAATTGGAACGAACCTTCCGGAAATTCGGCAAAAAGCGCGCGGGCGTCAGGCAAAAGACCGCTCGCAAGAAAAGAATTGCCCGCAAGCCGGCCATCAAGACGAGGACAAGAACCAGGCGAATTGAACCGCTTTAGCCGCAACCCCACGGGGCTGTCTTTCCCGCGCGTCACACGGATTCGCGTCGTCCTAGGAATCCGGCGTGAAGATTGCGGGCAGGTTTGTTCCGGCATGAGTTAATACTTTAGTGACGGTTCAGTTCAACATGGCAAGGGCGTTCTCCCCGGCATGGTACCGTTGAGATGGCACGATCGCCGTCCGTCTCATGGCTATGCTACGGCCTCACGCGCAATCCTCCAAGCGGCGCAGCACGCGCGTTGCCGCGGGGGTGTCGGTGAACGTCCGGGGCCTTGACGGAAACGGGCAGGCGTTCGTGGAGCGGAGGGTAACGCTGGAAGTGAGCTTCCAGGGGTGCAAGTATTATTCCCGGTATGACCTGCCGAAAGATACTTGGCTGACGGTGGAAATTCCGGGCCAGCAGAAAGAACCCAAACCGCAGCCATACCGCGCTCGCGTGGCCTGGCTGCACAGATCGCCACAATTGCGGGGACTGTTTCAGGTGGGGTTGGAGTTTGAAGCGCCCGGGAATTTCTGGGGCCTGACCAATCCCCCGGAAGACTGGCGGCATCCGGAGGCGCCGAAGCCTCCGGCCGATTCCGCGTTTGAGCTGGAGATGAAGGAAATGCTGGCCCTGGCCGAGACCGGCACATACTACCAATTGCTGCGGATGACCTCGGATTCGCCGCGGGCCCAGGCGCGGCAAAATTATTACAAGCTGGTGCGCAAATTTCATCCCGACCGCCACATGGATCATGCCGAGCGGCTCGCGCCGCTGCACAAGCTGATGGAAGCGGTCACCGTGGCATATAAGACGTTGACCGACGAAACGGCGCGCCAAAAATACGATCAGAAACTGGCCGCATCCAGCGTCTATACCCTGGGGCAGCGTCCCAGCGAAATGCAGAAGACGGCCGAAGAATGCCTGGAACGGGCGCGCGAATGTTTCAAGGCGCGGAATTCCGGCGGTACGATTTTGTGGCTGCGAAAAGCGGTGGAGTTGGAGCCGGGTTCCAGCAAGTATCACGCTCTGCTGGCGCGCGCGCTGTCGGCGGTACCGCCGCTGCGGCGCGAGGCGGTGGAACATCTTGAGAAGACGGTCGAACTCGATCCGTGGAATATGGACGCGCGCTTGCAGCTCGGGGCCCTGTATGAGGGATTGAAACTTCCCTGGCGCGCGCGCCCGCACTATGAAAAAGTTCTGGAGATCGACGCGACCAACGCCAAGGCACTGGAACGGCTGCAGGGGCTCGACGGCCAATCCGCCGAAAAAAAGCGCGCAATCATCGATCGCATCTTCCATCATTCCTCCAAGTAGATTTGCAAATCCGTTTATACGGTTTCCATTCCTTATAGTATTTCCACTCAGTAAGACGCCGGTCCGGATTGGGCTCGTCGGCCCCTCCCATGGAAAGAACTGCCGCGCTTGCAAGATTGATGAAACCGGGCCTAATATGGCGCGCATCTCATCCGCTTGGGAGGCTTCCATGAAGAAACGCTTCTTGCTGTCAGCGATTTGCACCGCGGCAATTTTGCTCTGCGCCGTTTCGACTACGAATGCGCAGGAGGGCGGCGGCGGTGGCGCGGCCGCAAACGCGCCGCAGATTCCGCAACTGCCGTATCACCTGGTGGAGAACTTCTTCCACTATCCCGCCAACTCCATCATCGGCCGCGTAAGCGGGATCGCGGTCGGCCCCAAGGGCAACATCATGGCGCTCAATCGCGGCTATCATCCCGTGCAGGAGTTCAACTCAGAGGGCGGCTTCGTGCGCTCCTGGGGCGAAGGCTCGACGATGTTCGTCGGCGCGCACGCGCTGCGCTTTGATCCGCAGGGAAATCTTTGGTACGTGGACGCCGCCGATGACATCATTTACCGTTTCGATTCCGAGGGCCGCACCGTGGGCACCCTGGGAACCAACCCGGAGCCCTGGACGTGGCTGACGCACGTGATTGAGCACGCCGCGCGCGGAAAAACGTCCTTCTATCAAGAAACGGACATCGGCTGGGCCAAGGACGGCAGCATGTACGTCTCGGATGGATACGGCAATTCGCGAGTGGCCAAGTTCGACAAGGACGGCATCTACGTAAAATCCTGGGGCGAGCGCGGCGGACAGCCGGGCGACTTCAACACCCCGCACAGCCTGGTGGTGGATAACAACGACGTTGTCTACGTCGCCGACCGCGGCAACAGCCGCATCCAGGTGTTCGACAAAGAGGGCGACCTGAAAGCAGTCTGGAAGCTGCCGACCGCTCCCTGGGCGCTGTGCCTCACCAACGGACCCAGCCAGGTGATGTTCGTGGGCAGCGTGGGCCGCGTGTACAAGATGGATCTGTCCGGGAAAATTCTAGGTTCGTTCGGCCGCCCCGGGCGCATGCAAGGCACGATCGATTCCGTGCATGGGATTTCCTGCCCGGATGAGAAGGCTGTCTATCTGGCAAACCTGTATGCCTCGCGCATCGACAAGTGGGTCGTGCAGTAGGTGAGGTTCTGAAGACACGCAAGAGGCAGCCGCTGGGCTCGATTCGGCTCAGCGGACAGATTGATGCAGTTAATCGTTATTTGTCGCGCGTTCTAATTGGAACTCTCGTAATGGAGGTCCCTGCGCATTTGTTTGGACTCGCCGTTTGAGGGAGCGTAGTAGCCAGAACGCGCACGGACCATCACGTGTCCACGATCCGGCGCGTTTACTTTCACCTTGATGCTTCGATACGATCCATCCTGCTTCTTGTTCGATGGATTATAGGTGAAAGTATATTGATTCCGAATTTCAAGAGCGATGCGCTCGCAAATTGTTTGCACGTCCTTGATGGATTCCGGCAAGAATGCGTCGCCACCGGTAGCTTTGGAAAGTTTCTTAAGTACCTGGGGATTCCGATCGGGGTCATCCTCGTCGAAAAGACCGATGGTATAGATCATGGCGTCGGATTTCACCGCTAAGGCCAGGGTCTCGGAGAGAGTGTGTCTGCTCGCGTTATCCCCGCCATCACTGACGACAATGAGCGCTTTCTTATCGTGATTTCCCTGCTTGAGGTGTCCCACCGCGCCGGAAATCGCATCATAAAGCGCTGTTCTGCCCATTGCCGCGACATCGGAAAGGGCCAACCTCAATTGGTCCGGCTGATCAGTGAAGGGTGTCTGTGCCGGCAGGCCAAACGAAACGCCATCGTTAAAGTTCACCACGAACATTTCATCCCGCGAGTTGCTGGACCGCACAAAAGCCAGGGCGGCGGCCACCACTTCCGGGCGCTTCGACTTCATGCTTCCGCTGTTGTCGACCACCAGCCCTACCGTGACCGGAATGTCTTCGTGGCTGAAGGATTCGATCTGCTGGAGCGCCCCGTCTTCATATAACTGGAAGTTGTCTTTATCGAGCAAACCGACAAGATTTCCGTCGCGGTCCCGCGCAGTCACGTGCAACAAGACGACGTTCACACTCGACTTGATTTCAAATTGGCTTGATTGCTCCGGCTGGTTCTGGGAAAACTCCTTGGACCAGGTGGCAGTCAGAAAAATGGTCAAGCTGAGGACGAGAATCGCGCAAGCTCCTAATATCGCGCCTTTGCGGATCGAAGGTGAAGGCTTAGGTCGATCTCCCATTGCTGTTATCCATTTCTGAAATCTGAATCTGAAGCAAAAGAGCCCACCCATGCTGCCTGGGCAATAACTCGCACGACCGAAGCAGCCTTGATGAGCGGGCCCTTTGCATTGACTTCACATCCTCACTAGCTGATTCGCTTTGCAACGATCAGAAGCATGAACGAAACGGCCAGCGACAGTATTCCAATCAATCCGACCAGCGGCAGTGAAGTGGCTGTTTTCGGCAACGATGCCAGTTCGATTGGCTCAAAAGCCTGGGCGACGGCGACTTCTTCTCCACTCGGCTCTTCGGCCTTAAGGGGCGCCTTCTCCAGCTCCGCGACTGCCGTTGGCGACGTAGACGTAATCGCTGGTGTTAGTTCGGTAGGCATCGACGGAACTGGCTCGTTCGTCAGCTTTGCAAGTTCCACGGCCCTCGCCTTCGGGTAAACGAATTCGTGCCCCAACTTTTCTCCTGGATGAAACCAGGCCTTAATCGCTTGTGGGGAACCAGAGGTTCGTTCCTCGAAGTTTATGATTGTATTTTCCGGCGCATGCACGCGGTAATTTGGAATGGCCAGGATCGTCGCATAGACATGCGTCTCGTCCGCGTTAAAAATCTGGACGATATGCCGGTCCCAACGAGAGTCCAGGAGTTTGAATACATAGGTGCCGGCTTCCAATATCTGCCCCCCTGGGATTTCAAATGGCTGGGTGAATTTCATTGTTGTCTTCTTGTTCCAGCTATCGTTACCGGCCCGTAGGCCGGGCGTCAACATTAAGGCCAGCAGGGCAAGACTCCCGATCGCTGTCAAAACTTTGAATAATCTCATTTTCGTTTCTCCTTCAGTACGGAACCTGCTCAAAACCAAACGGATTGCGCCAAACTTCCCGCGCTCGCAACCGCTTACCCCATGCCTCATTTATGAACTCGTCCTTTGATGTTGCCAGTGATAGGGGTCACTCATCGATGTGCGCCCGGGCACACCGAGAAGCAACGTTGTGAGCCTATTTACAAGGGATTGGGCAGGATGGTGCCGCTAGTGTTTCCGTGGGCCGGGCTGCCGCCCTCTCTGGGGAGAAATGGTATGATCCCGCACGCGGTACGGAGCAATGCCGCCAATCCCGGCCGCGCGCTGGAATCGGGACTGCCGCAAAGGCAAGAACGCAATTCATCCCAGGGGAAATTTCATGCTCGAAACGACGATCACCGGAAGTTTGCCAAAGCCCTCCTGGCTCGCGAAACCGGGCGTTTTGTGGGCTCCGTGGGCGCTTGAAGGCGCTGCCCTGGAGGAAGCCCAACGCGACGCCGTGCTGGTGGCGATGAAGGAGCAGGAGGCCGCCGGCATCGACATCGTCACCGACGGCGAGCAGACGCGGCAGCACTTCGTCCACGGATTTCTCGCCAGTCTTTCCGGCATCGACTTCAACAAGCGCAAGGTAATCGGCATCCGCGCCGACCGCTATACGGCGGAATGCCCCACCGTAACCGGACCAATCCGGCGGACGCGGTCGGTCCATAAAGACGGCGTCGCATTTGCCGTCCAGCATACAGCCCACAAATTCAAATTCACGCTGCCCGGACCGATGACCATCGCGGACACCATCGCCGATGAACATTACGGAGACCGCGTCCAGTTGGCCCACGCGCTGGCCGAGGCGCTGAACGAAGAAGCGCTGGGGCTGGAGCGCTGCGGCGTTCACACGATCCAATTCGATGAGCCGGCATTTAATGTTTACCTCGATGATGTTCGCGAATGGGGGATCGCAGCGCTGGAGCGCGCCGCGCAGGGGCTGACGTGCACCACGGCCGTCCACATCTGCTATGGCTACGGCATAAAAGCCAACATCGACTGGAAGGATACGCTCGGAGGCGAATGGCGCCAGTATGAGAAAACGTTTCCGCATCTTGCAGCCAGCAAAATCGATCAGGTTTCCCTGGAGTGCATGCACTCGCATGTGCCCGCGTCCCTCATGGGCCTGCTGAAGGGAAAAGACGTGCATGTTGGTGTGATCGATGTGGCCTCGAACTCCATCGAGACCCCGGAGGAAGTGGCCGGCGTACTGCGCGAGGCGATGAAGTACGTGCCTGTCGAGCGCTTGCTGGCCAGCACCAACTGCGGCATGGCGCCGATGCCGCGAGAGGTGGCGTATGGAAAACTCCGCGCGATTGCCGGAGGCGCGGCGCTGTTGCGCAAGGAACTTGGAATCAAGACCGCGTGACCCGCCCCCCTTCCTGGAATGGTGAGCGGCGTGACATCCAGCTATTGGAAGTCCCTTACCACCAACCCGAATCCTAAACCGCATTCCACGAAGTGGCGTGGCGATTGCGCGGCGGACACTTTTGGCAGTACTGTCCTTTCGGGGCGAGCTCATGAACATCTTGCTATTTGGCGCAAGCGGGACGGCGGGCGGCGCGGTGTTGCAGGCGTGCATGGATGCACCCGTGGTAAACGAAGTGCGCGCGATCGTGCGGCGGCCGCTGGGATGGACGGACGCCAAGTTGTGGGAAATCGTGCACGCGGATTTTCTGAACTACGCGCCGGTGGCGGACGCATTCCGGGGAGTGGATGCCTGTCTGTTTTGCCTGGGCATCTCGGTGACGCAGGTGAGCAAGGAAGAGTTCGTGAAAATTTCGCACGATTTTCCGGTTGCTGCCGCGAAGATGCTCCTGGCGGCGAGCTCCGCCGCGGCGTTCCACTACATTAGCGGGGCGGGAACGCGGGCGGAGAGTAGTACATTTTGGTCGAAGGTAAAGGGAGAAACCGAGAACGAATTGATGGAACTCGCGGGGGCGGTTTGCTGGAGGCCGGCGTTCATCGACGCCGCGCCCTCGGCGAGCATACCGAGGATATACGCCGCGATGCGGCCCATGCTGCGATTGCTCAAGCCATTCCGCTCGTTCTATGTGGACGGTGAAGATTTGGGGCGCGCGATGCTCCAGGCCACCCGGGAAAATATGCGGCGGCGCGTGATCGAGAACGCCGAGATTCGGGAAATCGCCGGACGGTTTTAGTAGCACAGCCACTCCTGGCTGTTTGAGTTTTGCAATCATCATCCATTGGCGACGCATGTGCGGCACGCAAACCCACAAAGCCAGGAGTAGCTGTGCTACTTCAGGCAGGCAAATTGATTGAAATGAATTCTGCGGAAGCGTAGGATGCGCTCACCAGAAGTCCAAAATCGAAAATGCGAATCGGGAGCGGGTGCGCAAGGGGTTCTAAGTGCGGAATCGGCTCGTCGTCATTTCAGTGTTTGCCACGGCATTGTCGTTTGCCAACATATTCGCCGGGCAGGATCGCGCCCAGACCACACACGAACCGGCTGCGCTAAAAGCGCACAGTTCGGCGGCGGACCACAATATTTCCGGAGTGTGGAACGCGATGCGCGGGAATTATGACACTGCTTCGTGGAGCAAGGGCAATCCGCCGATGACGCCGTGGGGACAGGCGCAATACGACGCCGCGAAACCCTCGCAGGGGCCGCGCGGGGTGAGCCTCAGCGAAACCACGGACAAGGTGTATAAATGCGTTCCGCCCGGCATGCCCTACATCTACCTGCAACTCTTCCCCGTGCAAATCGTCGAGACGCCGAAGAAAGTGATCGAGATCTTCGAGTCCGACCATATCGTGCGGTTCATCTATACCGATGGGCGCAAGCATCCCGCGAAACTGAAGCCTTCCTACTACGGCCACTCCATCGGCCACTGGGAAGGCGACACGCTGGTTGTGGATACGGTCGGCCTGAACGGAAAATTATGGCTGGACCGCGTGGGCCATCCCGACAGCGTCCAGATGCACATCACCGAGCGTATCCGCCGCGTGGACGACAAAACGCTGCAGGTAGATTTCACATTTGACGATCCCAAGAGCTACCTGCAGCCCTGGACGGCGCTCATGCGTTTCCGCGCGCAGCCCAAGTGGGACATCCAGGAAGATGTGTGCACGGATAACATCGCTTTTGAAAGCTTTGAGAAATAGTCCGGTGGGCGGAAGAGTGTGTCTGGCCGGCGGATTCGGGGTGGGATAGTGGAAGAAACAGGGTAAGTGATTCCCTTCCGGCGCAAATCTAAGGATCGGCAAGTAGGCTAAATCAGGTCCGGCCCAACCACCAGAGGCAGGCCAATAACCCATATTCAGTCGGCTTTTCGCTGCTTTTCCGGGATTTGTTCAATTAGCTGGACACATTCCGACTTTGCTAACCCCTAAGAATGAACAAACATTGACAGCCCCCGACCCTTCGGCCTAGACTCCGCGCAACCGAGTTGGCCTTCACAGAATGACAAGTATTTGAGGAGGGTGCATGAGCCGGAACAGGAATGTGCGGGGCTGGGCATTCGGCTTAGCGGCCGCGGTGTGCCTGCTGGCATTGGGCGCGGGGGTTGGCGCGCAGATGATGACCGCGCCGAAGTACAAGGCCGATGCGGATTGGCCGAAACCTCTTCCCAACAAATGGAAGATGGGAGGCGTCACCGGGCTCGCCGTCGATAAGGACGACAACGTCTGGGTTCTGGACCGGCCGAACGACCTGACCAACATCGAACTCGAGGCGGAATTGAATCCGCCGATCGCCGATTGTTGCGTGCGGCCTCCCTCCATGATTCACATCGATAAAGCAGGCGACGTGATCGGCTCGTTCGATCCTCCGCAAGGGCATGGCATGACCGTTGACAAGGAAGGATTCGCCTACATCGGGAACACCGTCGACGGGATCGGCAACGTGCGCAAGTACGATCCGAAAACCGGCAAGATGGTCGCCGAATTGCCTCACACTACGGAGATGCCGCCAGGCGGCGGGGGACCCGATGCCGCTCCCCCCGACCCTCGCGTTCCTGGCCAGGGCAGCATGGGGCCGGTTTTTGGATTCCTGCCGGGCGCACGCAAACCGATCGATCCGGCCACGCGCGAAGCGCGAGCCGCGGCGACAGCGGCGTTTCGCGTCAAGTATCCGCCAACCACACCAATGATCGTCGGGGGAATCGAAGAGGTTCGGTTGGATGAGCCCGCGCGCGAACTGTACGCGGCCGATAATTATCTGGGCGGGCGCGTGATGGTGTTCGACCTGGACACGTTTAAGTTCAAGCGCGGCTGGGGCGCCTACGGGCACAAGCTGTCGGAAATCACGACCGATGACAAGGATCGCGCCTACACGCCGAACGGCCCGATGCCCAAGGAATTCCGCGGGCACCTTACGCTGAATGTTTCTCACGACGGCATGGTGTACGCCGCCGATCGCATGGCCAATCGAATCCACGTCACCAAGAAGGACGGCACGTTCGTGAAGGAGTTCATCATGGCGCCGTGGACGGGCGTGGGAGGGTCCACCGGTGGCGTGATGTTCTCTCCGGACAAGGAACAAAGATTCCTGTTTATTTCAGACCTCACCAACAACCACGTCTGGTTCCTGGACCGCGAAACGGGCAAAGTCGTGGGCACGCTCGGCAGCATGGGTCAGAATGCTGGCCAGTTTTTCGGATTGCACATGATCTCCGTGGACTCCAAGGGAAACATCTACACGGGAGAAGTATTCGGCGGCGAGCGCGTGCAGAGGTTCGTGCCGGTGAAGTAGTTTCCGTTGCATTACTGGAAAACGGCGCGGCCGCGCTTTCGCGGGAAAACGGCTGGGCCGCACCTTCGTAGGGGCACGGCATGCCGTGCCCGTACTTTCACATCAACAAGATTTTTCCCCATGGCGATCGAAGCGGAATAGCCCACCTTAACCGCAGCCGTGAAAATTGGGAGGCCGTCGACGCCTCGAATGGGAAACCTGACACGATGAGACTTTTTGACCGAAATATTTCACGCGCAAATGCTGGTTCAGACGCGAATCGCGCGTTCTGTTGGACGTCGGCCGCCCGGCGGCAATTCCTGAAATCGCTGGGCGCGCTCGGAGCGCGCGCGATTCTTCCGGGCGCAATCGGCCTGCTGGCGCGCGCGGATGCGCGTGCGGCCGCGGCTTCGCCCAACCGAATCGATGTCCACCATCACCATCTTTCCCCATACTACAAAAAAATCTCCGGCCCGACGCGGCTGACCGAGCGCTCCGATCCCGCTCTCTCGAATTGGACGCCCGCCATCGCCGTGGAACGGATGGACCAGTCCGGAATTGCCACGGCCATGCTCTCGATTGCCACGGGCGGCATTCCGGCTAATCTGGCGGGAGAGCAGGAACAAACTCTGGTGCGCGACAGCAACGAGTATGGCGCGCAAATGGTGCGGGATTATCCGGGGCGGTTCGGGCTGCTCGCTTCCCTTCCCATGCTCGATCCCGAAGCGAGTCTCAAAGAGATCGAGTACGCGTTCGCAACGCTGAAGGCGGACGGCATCGCCCTGATGACCGACTACGGAGATGTGTGGCCCGGCGATCCGATGTTCGCGCCCGTGTTTGAGGAATTGAATCGCCGCAAGGCCGTCGTCTTCATCCATCCGACCACGCCGAGTTGCTGCGCGAAACTTCTTCCGAACGTGCCGGCATCGTGGGTCGAGTACGATTTCGACACCACGCGCGCGGTCACCAGCTTGCTTGTCAACGGGACCCTCACAAAGTGCCCGGATGTGCGTTTTATCATCACGCACTCGGGCGGCACCGTTCCGGTGCTGGCCAAACGCGTGGCGGACATGTTCCCGCCGCAAATGTCGGCCGGAGCGCCCAATGGAGTCGAAGCCGAACTGAAGAAACTGTATTACGATATCGCGAACGGCGCGAACCCCTCGTCGCTGGCGGCGCTCACCAAGCTCGTTCCCATGTCGCAACTTCTTTTCGGGACCGATTTTCCGTTCGTAAAAATGAGCATCACCGTGGACGGCTTTCGCGAGCACGGATTTCCCGCAAAGGATGTGAAGGCGATCAACAGCGGCAACGCCCTGCGCCTGTTTCCAAGGCTTCGGATTAGGTAGAACAGACACTCTTGTCTGTCCCTGATAGTCCGCGCGGGACTTCACAGGACAGACAAGAGTGTCTGCCCTACAACGGCTACTCGGCCAGTGAAAACGTGACGGTAACCGTGGTTTCCACTTCCGTGGGCTGGCCGTCCGATAGCATCGGCTTGTAGCGCCATTGCCGGACGGCGTCGACCGCGGCCTTTGCCAGCGTCTCGTCCCCATCGAGGACGCGCAACTCCGAAATTTTCCCTTCCTTGTCGATGATCGCGCGCAGGACCACGTCTCCATGAATCATTTTGGCGCGCGCCTCGGGCGGATACACGGGCTTTGTCCGGGAAATTATGGATGCCGCCTCCACATTGGCCGGAACGGCGATGCGCGCGGGCGGGCCTGCCGGGAGATTGGGCGCGTTCGGCGCGGGCTCGGCGCCGCTTCCTTTTTCAGATTCCACCACGGGAGCTGCGGGCGCGGGCTGAACGGCCGCCGCCGGCGGCTCCGGATCAACGGGCGGCGGGAGAACTTTGCCGATCGAAAACCGCCAGGTTACGGGATTGAGAATGGGAACGTGGGGATCGAGTTCGAGGAGAATTCCCTCGGTTTCGTAGTCGACGATGAGCAGGCGATCGATTTTCTGTTGCTCCAGATCGCCCTGCGCGACCACCACAACGCGCGAGGGCCGCAGGCCCTGTTCGATCTCATTGCTCTTCAGCTGGAAACATAAATCCGGATTTCTCGCGCAGTTGGAATTCGCTCCCGATTCAGTGACATAGGCGCGGGCCTTCTGCTCAATTTCCGGCGCGGCGATCTGGTGAAATTTTTCGTAGACCTGGTTCAAAGCTGCGCGGCTCATGGGCGCCATGAAATTCATGGTCATCGGCGCCGAGGGAACCGCGCGCACCACGTACGCCGCGGCACTCTCGTCGTAGGTCCCATGCCCGACCTCAAACCAAGCGTCGCGGTGCGATTGGGAAAAGGAAGCGCGGGCATTGTTGAGCGCCACATCGGCTTCATACTGGAATTGGAGGCGCTCCCTTTTGGTCACCTTGGCCCATTCGTCCTCGCGGGTCTGGCTGCGCACTTTCTCATCGGTGATGTCCGCGAGCTTGGCTTCAATTTCCGCCGCCTTCTTTTGATAACTCTCGCTATATGCGCGAAGTAAATCGTCTCCCACCGGAGGATTCAGCAACTTCAGGTAATCGGGATTCTTGGAGAGAATCTTCTGCGCGGAGGCCGGAGCAGCCGCCGGCGCCGGAGCCGCGCTAGTTCCCTGCGCGTGGCCGCTGACAGCACCGATGAGGGCGCCGCATGAGAAGAAGGACAACGCAACGCGGATAAAAATCTGGCTTCGCATGTCTCCCCTGACCCGGAATTCCACTCGTCTGCCGTATTAACAATTTTCGCACGATTGCGCCTCTGGATTCCTCGGTTGCGCGACGAAAGCTGCGTAAGCATCAAGTGCGACGCGACAATCGCTCAAGCGGAAGACGGTGCCCGGCCGCGGGCGTGAGCCGGAATCGCTTCGGTGCGAGCGCCGGGCGCGAAAATACTTGCGGTTCGCGCTTGCGCCATGCCGGAATCTCCTTTACGCTGAATACGTCGGCGGCGGCTTCCCACCTCACCCGCTATCGGTTGCTCCAATGGCAGTTCAAATTCCTGTGATGAAAGGACAAAGAATGACGCGTAGGAACGCATGGGCAGGGCTTGCCTTGGCCGTTGGGCTGAGTCTTTCCCTGTCCGCTTGCAAGGATACGAAGACGCTGCAGGAGAACGAGCAGCTCAAGGCTCAAATCGCGGATTTGCAGAAGCAGAACGGCCAGATGGGCAACGATCTGGAAACGGTAACCGCGGCGCGCGACGCGCTGGCCAAGGAAAATGCAGCTTTGGAAACAAAACTGAAACCCAGCAAATCGAAGAAACCCGCGAAGAAAACGGCGAAGAAAAGGCGCCGATAGCCGCGATCACGCCCGCGGATTGCGGGGGCGGGCCGGGCTTGGAGCATGGGGAACAAATTCTAATTTCTGAATTGAAAAAAGGAGACGGACAAAATGAAAACGTTTGAGGTGCAATTCCGCTATCGCGATCGCACGGATGAAACCATCGAATCGAAGGTAACCGCCGATGCGTCGAGCCTTCCCGGAGCCGTCGCAAAAGCGACGCGCGAATTCGTGAAGGGCCTGGACCGCAAGCAGCGATTCGACATGAACAAGAACGGACTGGAAATCACGGCCAGGTCCTTGGGCGCGTCAGCCGAAGCGGGTGCGAAGGAAGCCGCCGCGGGCTGATTGAAGTTTTTTGGTTATCAGGCCCCGTCGTTGTCCGCGGCAAACAACGACGGGGCACCTGTCTCTATGGCCTTATTTCTTTTATTTGTTTTTCCAAGTCCGCTATCAAACGCCTTCCAGCACTGTTGAATCCGGTGAGCAGGCCTCCCCACGCATGTTCCTCGCTCCAAAGAGTTTCACCGCTTGAAGCTTCCACCACTGTCAGATAAGCGTAGCGAGTCTGGGATTCCTTGTTGTAGTTGGGAATCGGATCTTTCTCAATGTGCCCGCTGCTGTGAATGGTGCCCGTTTGCCCGTCAGCTAGAATAACGTTTGCCCCGTTGGGAGAGTCGGCCGATAGCAGAAAGATCAGGTCCGCATGTTTTCGGTCCGAAACGATTTGAAATCTTCCCCATTTCTTGAGTTGAGCCAAGGCATTGTTTCCCACCTCAATCGATCCGGTCTGATTATCAAAGTAGACTGTCTTGGCGAACAAGATTCGCGGAGACCAAGAAATTTGTTTTTGAGCTGCCGGGCAGTAGGAAGCTGTCACGATCACCAGTATGGGGCCCAAGAGGAGTCGGGCGGAGATTCGCATTTGCCCCCCGGATGCCAAGAGTACGCTTAGCCGTTCGATAGTGCAAACCTTGGCCCAGCTGAATTGAGGCCGAAAATAGGCGCACCCGATTTACTGCGTGACTTGCACCGATGATATCGGTCAAGAGGCCGGCTGCGACAGGCTGCGGTTCGACAAAATCTAAAAACATGACTTCTCCATATATGGGCTTATAATGTGCCCACTGTCCGATCTCAAACGGCGAAGGAGGCATTCCTTATGGATGGCAAGTGGCTACAGTCCTTGATGGCGCGGCGATCGTTTCTTACCCGGCTGGGCGCGGGAGTGGGCGCGGCGGCTGCCGGCGCTCCCGGCGCAATGGCGCGGCCCGCGGAGGACGCGGCGTTCCGTCCCGCGCGCCACGCGCAGGACGATTGGTACGACAAAGTTCCCGGCGTGCACCGGTTCGTGTTCGATACCGCGTCGGCCGATGGCATGGCCTGGGCGCTGCAATTCGCCAGCAATTATTACACGGCGAACACGGACACGTACGGCTTGAAGGACAGCGACCTCGCCGTGGTGATCATCGCCCGGCATAAGTCCACGCCGTTTGCCTACAACGACGCGATGTGGGCGAAGTACGGCAAACAACTCTCGGACCAAACCGATTTCACCGACCCCAAAACCAAAATGCCTCCGACGGTGAATTTGTATCTGGCGGAGGATTCCGGCCTGCAGCAGGCCGGCAAAATGGCTGCGCTGATCAAGAAGGGCGCGCAATTTGCCGTCTGCGGGATGTCCACGCGGGGCGTGGCGGGAAGAATCGCCAAGGCCAACGGCCTGGAGACCGACGCCGTGTTCAAGGAAATTTCGGCGAATCTGATTGGAAACTCGCATATGGTGCCGGCGGGAATTCTGGCCGTGAACCGCGCGCAGGAACGCGGCTACACGTTCACGTACGCGGTGTGAGCAGGCCGCGCCCTTGCTTTTATCGTCATTCCGAACCCGCTCCTGCGGGTGAGGAATCTCTCTTGATTCTTGAGTTGAAAGAAGGAGGGATTCCTCGCCGATGAACGCGCCTCGGAATGACGCATTCCTGAGTATTGGCGCAAGCTTTTAGAGCCGCATCCATTGCGGAAATTCCAGGGATGCGGCTTTTGTTTTAATCCAAATCCGACGGTACGAAATATCCCACCGTATTATTCGGCCCCGAGCCGTACCACATGCGCCCCTGCGCATCGAGAAAAAATTCCTTCATCATGTTTTCGGAATGGGCGTAC
Organism: Terriglobia bacterium; assembly: GCA_020073375.1. Classification (GTDB taxonomy): domain Bacteria; phylum Acidobacteriota; class Terriglobia; order Acidiferrales; family UBA7541; genus Palsa-360. The sequence continues at coordinate 49,378 of JAIQFG010000012.1, forward strand.
GGAAATTCGACGACCTTCCCGGTATTCGGATCGAGCCGGCCAATGACGTCCTGTTCGTCCGACGAATACCAGATGTAGTGCTTGCGGTCGAGCGCGAGCGCGTAGGGAGTCGCCCTGGGGCCCGGCAGCGTGTACTCCTTGAAGGTCTGCGTCTTGGGATCGAACCGGCCGATCTTGCCGCCGTAATATTCGGCGAACCAGACGATGCCTTCGTCGTCGATCTCGATGCGCCGCGGCCAGCCGTCCTTTGTTGGCGGAGCCCACTTGGTCACTTTGCCGGTTTTCACGTCTACCATGCCGATTTTTCCCTTCGGGTCAAACTCGGCGAACCATGGATTTCCCGACTTATCGATTTCCACGCCGTAGGGCGAGTACGTGTCGGGAAAATGGGAGAACTCATTGCTCTTGGGGTCGTAAGCCGTCAGCACGCCGTGCACGCCCGTGCCCCACACCCTTCCCGTGGAGTCAACGCGAACCGTGTGCTTTGAACCGCCGTCCTCCAAGCCTTCCATTCCCTTCGCGTAGGTGTCCGGAAATTCCGTGATGAGCCTGGTTTTCGGGTCCCACCGGCCCAATTTGTTGGCGGCCTGCTCGCCGATCCACACGGAACCGTCCGGCGCGGGAACTGCCGAGTGAATGCCCGCGGGCGTCGGATTGGGCGCGGTAAATTCTTCGATCGCTCCGGTATTTGGGTTGAGGCGTCCCACATGATTTTCCGAACCCATGTCCGGAATCCAGAGATTTCCATCCTTATCCGGCGCGGCGCTGAACGGCATGCGGTTCGGTCCTGGCATGTCGTATTCGACGTACGTGATTTTCAAGCCCTCGTCGCTCACCGGGCGCATGGTGGCCTTGTATCCGGGCATGTCGGTTGGCGATTTCGGCAGCTTGGCATTCACGCCGAAGGCGTCGTTCAAATAATTGATGAGCACCTGCGCCTGCTGATCGTTGATGTGATTGGCGAGGCGCGCGTGGCGCGTTTCGCGCATGAAGTTGACCGCCCCGGTCCAGGCGTCCAGATCGCGCTTCACCGCGGCCATGCGCGTCTGGAATCCATGGCAGGCGAAGCAGTTTCCCGTCAGGATGTCCTTGCCTTCGCCTTTGGGCAACAGCGCTACGCCCTGATAGAGCGAAAGGTCGCTCCAGCGCAGCGTTCCGGTTTGCAGCGCGAAATTTCGGGACGAGGATTCTCCGGCAGCGAGCGTCACGCGCAATCGATCCGGGTCGGTCTTGTATCCGGGGGCCGCGACTCGCAGGTCATATTCTCCCGCGGGCAGATTCCGAATCTGGAAATGGCCCTGGCCGTCAGACAGAACGTTCACGATGATTTTGGACTGCATGTTTTGGGCGCGGATAAACGCGCCGCGAAACGCCGCGCCGGCCGGATCCTTTACGCTGCCTGAAATGGATCCACCGGTCGCCGCGCGCGTCGCCGCGGCGCACAGGATCATAAGCCCCGCTATCTTCCAAAATTTCATCATGGTTGATTTCCTCGCGCTGATTTTTGCCGAAATGTTCCGCCTGCGGACCGCGCTTGCTCCCAACGCCTGCTTTTTAGCCGGGATGATTTCCTAATCAGTACTCCAGGCGCTGATCCGTGTCAAGCGCGCGCCCACGCCGTAGGGGCACGACATGTCGTGCCCCTACTGTGCCGTCACGGAAAGTTGAACCGACCATCAGTGCGCCTCCATGCCCCGGGCCTTGATCACGGGCAGTGCGGAAGGCCCCGCAAGGAAATCCACCAGCGCTTTTGCGGCATCGGCATTTTTCGTACTGGCGCTGACGGCGGCAGAGAATTTGATGTACTGTTGGAATTTATCCGGAAGTGGACCAACCACTTCCAGGCCCTTGATCGGCAGCAGTTCACTCACCAGCGTGATGACAAAGTCAGCCCTGCCATCCAGCACGGCGGCAATCGTGAGGTCGGAGCCTTGCAGCAGAACGGTTTTGCTTTTTAAGGCCTCCGCGATCCCGAGACTATCCAGCATCCGCGTGATGGCCGGCGTGCTCGCTCCCTGCGGCGCGTAGGCCACGGCCTTGGCGTTGAGCAGCGCGCTTTTGATCGCTTCGGGCGTGCTGATGTCCGGGCGCGGCGACCCTTTGCGGATGGCGATGCCGATGCCCGCGCGGCTGATGGGCGTTCCGTAGATTGAAATTTCGGCGCCTTCCATCGTTTTTCCTCCCTTACTCAGATCGGCGATGGCTTCCGGCGTGACGATGACGACGTCGAACGCGCCGCCCGCTTCGATCTTCTGCTTCAAATTTGCCGTGGGACTGAATTCAACAGTGATGGTGTGGCCGATGGAATGCTCGGCCTGCGGGAGCAGGTCTTCGACCACGGCTTTGATCCCGTTTGATGCAAGAAGATGGACCTCGGCAGACTGCGCGGCCGCCTTTTGACACAACAAGAGTGCGCAGAGCATTCCGATTGCAGCGATGAAATATTTCCGCATTCCGATCCTTCCTTTTTGTTGCCGCGCTTTGTGCATTTTGCTGCCGAGTACGATAGCACCAACCTGGGCCGGCAGAGTAGTGGCGCTTGGCATTACCGGCATCTTCAGTCGGGCCTGCGGGCGCATCCAATCCTTGCCGGGGCAAATTCCGGCGAGCGCTCCACGTATCAAGAACGGCTCCCACTTAGGCTCTGAACCGCGCCGGAATGGGTTACTCTACTTATTCGCAGGGCGGGTCCCGATCAAGAGAGGAAGAAAACAGATGAGCAAAGGGCTAAGTTACAAAGCGGTTGTATTTTTCGCGATGGCCTCGCTGCTGTTTCCGCAGCTATCCGCGCTGGCGCAGCAGGGACCGTCTCAAAGCGCGCCCGAGCAGGCGCCCCGGACTGCGGGGTCTGGAATGCAGACTCTTCCCGCGGGCCCGGTGCAGGCGCGCCGCGTGACTTTGGGCGCGGACTATTCCGCGGCGAAGCCTTGGTTCCCGAGCGTGGCCCGGCCCTACACGCCACTGCAAATTGCCGGGCCGCAGCTGACGAACTCGCCGCGATTCGATCAGCTCATTCAGAACGGCAAGCTGATGCTCAGCCTAGAGGACGCGATTTCACTGGCCCTGGAGGACAATCTTGCCATCGCCGTCGAGCGCTATACCCCCTGGCTCGCTCAAGTGAATTTGCTGCGCGCGAAATCCGGCGCGGGCGGACTGGTGCCATTCGATCCCGTTCTGTCGGGAGGAATGAATCTCCAGGCGACGAACTCGCCGATCAACAACCCGCTGTTTGCAGGCATTGTGCCCACGGGCGACGGGACGCCCGCGCAAACCTTGCCTCCGACATATGCGCAGCACATCGGAAACGCAAATTTTCAGTACACCCAGTATTTCCACACGGGCAGCGAATTTCAGGCGACATTGAGCACCAATCGCACGTCCACGAATCTGGGCGCGTTCAATCTTTACAATCCGTTTTTGCAGTCCACGCTGACCCTGCAGGTTACGCAGCCGCTGCTGCGCGGGTTCGGTGTGCAGGCGAACACGCGGATGATCGTGGAAGCGAAAAATACGGAAAAGATCGGACTGTCGCAGTTGAGCCAGCAGGTGATGGCAACGGTCACGCAGGTTTCCACCGACTACTGGGAACTGGTGTACGCGCGGGAAAACGTGAAAGTGGAAGAGGCCTCGGTGCACGTCTCGCAGACGCTCTATGACGACAACAAGACGCGCGCCTCCATCGGCACTCTTTCGCGCCTCGATGTGCTGACGGCGCAATCGCAACTGGCATCCGACAAACAGGCGCTCGTCCAGGCGCAGTCGATCGCGCGGCAGGATGAAACCACGCTGCTCAACGACATTACGCGCAACCCGCAGGACAGCGCCCTCCTGGGAATCGAAATCGTGCCCACGACGCCGATTTCCGCGCCCGGCGATATCGAATCCATCAAGATCCAGGACGCCGTGAAGGAAGCCTGGGAAAAACGGCCGGAATTGCAGCAAATGGGATTGAACCTGAAAAATGCCGGGATCGAAGTCGCGGCCACGCGAAATGAACTGCTGCCTTCGGTGAATTTGTTTGGCCAATACTCGGCGACGGGTCTCGGCGGCGTGCAGACCTCGACGGCCACGACGCCGACAGGCGCGTTTGCGGCGGCACTGCCCGTGGTGGATGCAAGTGGAACTCCCATCCCCGGATTTTTCGAGGCGACGGCACTAACGAACTCCTCGCAAGTGGTTTTTCCCGGCGGCATCGGCGACTCGCTCAGCCGTATGATTCGCGGGAAGTATCCCTCGCTCGAAGTGGGGGTCAATTTCACGCTGCCCATTCGCAATCGCGCGGCCCAGGCCGATAACGCCCAGGCCCTGCTGAACCAGCGACAGCAGGAAACGCAGTACCGCCAGGAACAAAACGTAATTTTTGTGAGCGTGCGCAACGCGCTGATCGCGCTGCAGGAGGATCGCGCGTCGCTGGCGGCGGCATCCGAGGCGCGCTCGCTGGCCGTGCAGACCTTCGAGGCCGAGCAGGAGAAATACCGGCTCGGGGCATCCACCAGCTACGACGTGGTTCTGCGTTCACGCGACGTCACCACGGCACAGGGCACCGAGCTGCGCGTCAGCATCAACCTGCTTGAGGACGAGTTGAAGCTCAACCAGGCCATCGGCCGCACGCTGGATGTCAATAACATCACGCTGGCCGACGCGCTCCACGGAAGAATCTCAGGCACGTCGAATATTCCCGGAACCCCGGAAGCGGAAAACAGGGTGCGATACCGATAGATTGACACAATTTCGCTGCTAGCGGATCGACCCGGCCTCGGTTTCCACAAACACTTCGTGTTCCAATCCCAGATCGCGCGCTGACGGCGTGAGGATCGTTTTCGGTCCCACGAAGATTTTTTCGCTGCGGGTCATGGCGCGGCGCACGTCGTTTTCGCTGACGAAGGGAGAGATGGCGACGACTGGTTTTTCGGGGGATTCCGGTTTGCGCACGGGCGGGGGCACAGAGGGCGTTTGCGCTGGATTTGCCTGGGCGGCGGGCGAGCACCCAGCCGCGGCGGATTCCGTTTTCGGCTTTGCCGGAGAACTGAACAAGCGCCCGGCAATTTCAGCGGCAATCGAGGAAGGATTTGAAATTTCTCTCGCCGCACCCGCAGCATCGGGACCCACTTTCGGCACACCGCTGCCGCGGGAAATTCCCTGCCCGGCAAGAACCGCCTCCACGACGCGCGCGATCGCGGCGCGGTCCACGCTGGTTGCCGCAACCGCCGCTTCCGGCCCGGCAACTTTCTGTCCTTGCGGCCCGGGACTGGCCGAACCTGCATGTGCATTCGCAGGTGCCCCGGTTTCCCGCGGACTCGGATTTGCCGGCAAACTTTGCGGAGAATTGGTCATCGCCTCTCCTGACGCGCCACCGGAAATGCCCCCTGACAGCCTTTGATCCGCGGGAACGGTGCGATGCTCGACGCCGCGCGACTCCCACGCGATCCGTTTCACATTCATCAGATGCTGCGGGCCGATATTGTCGGACGTGATGTTCCCGCCCGGAGCACCGCAGCCTAGGGTCATCGCCGGAAACAGATTCGTGGAATAGCCGATCGATCCATGAACCGACGCGCTGTTGACCACCACGCGAAACGCGGGCATGGCTTGCCCGAATTCCAGGATCGCCGGGCGATACTGCGAGTGAATCGCGCAGGTGTGTCCAAGGCCGCCATATTCGAGAAGGCGGCGGCAGAGCGCGATCCCCGCGGCGAGATTCGGCACCGCGTAGAACGCGAGAATGGGCGACAATTTTTCAGCCGAAAGCGGGAATTCGCGGCCAACTTGCTCGGGTTCCAGGCGCGCGATCAGGACGCGCGTCGCCCCCGGCACTTTGATCCCCGCCATCTCGGCAATCGTTGTCGCCGCGCGCCCGACAATCTTCGTGTTCGGCGTGTGCGTCCCCGGCAGGAAAACAAGCCGCCCCACTTTTTCAATTTCTTCCGGCGAAAGAAAATAGGCGCCCTGCGCGCGGCATTCCTCCAGGGCTCGGTCGCGCACGGTCTGGTCCACGACGATGGCCTGCTCGGACGAGCAAATCGTTCCGTAGTCGAACGTTTTTCCCGCCAAAATATCGGCGACAGCCTTGCGCACGTCGGCGGTGCGCTCGATGAACGCCGGCACATTCCCGGGCCCCACGCCGTACGCCGGCTTGCCCGATCCGTATGCGGCGCGCACCAGGCCCGTGCCGCCAGTTGCCAGAATCACGCCGACCTCGCGCTGCCGCATCAGTTCGCGCGTGCCTTCCAGAGTGGTGTGCGTCATGCACTGGATCAAGCCTTCGGGAGCGCCCGCGGCGAGCGCGGCGCGATCGAGCACCGTGGCCGCCTGGCAAATGCACTTGATGGCCGTGGGATGCGGGCTGAGCACAATCGCGTTTTGCGCCTTGATCGAAATCAGCGTTTTGTAAATGGCTGTGGAGGTCGGGTTGGTAGACGGAATCACCGCGGCGACCACGCCCACCGGAGACGCCGCTTCGACGATGCCCTTCTCTCGGTCCTCGCGCAAAATTCCCACGGTGCGCATTCCGCGGATGGCCCGCGGCACGTTTACCGCCGCCAGCGTGTTCTTAATGATTTTATCGGGAACGTTTCCGAAGCCGGTTTCTTCCACCGCGGAGCGGGCCAGCGATTCCGCGTTATCGGCGGCGGCCTTGGCGCAGGCCTCGACAATGGCGTCAACTTGTTCCTGGGAAAAGGCGGAGAATTTTTTCTGGGCGTCGGCGGCGCGGGCCGTCAGTTCGCGGGCTTGCTGGATGGAGATGAGGTCACGGTCGCGCAGGCTCAAAACGCTTTACCTTCTCCTACAAACATCGTGGCTGGAAAACGGCTTTGAAGCCCGCCTCTGAAGAGGCGGGCCACGGATTTGTTACTTCTTTGTCCCCGGGGCGCCGCCACCGGGCAAAATCTTTTCCACCAGTTCGTGCGGCCTGGGAATCACGTGCACGGACACAAGTTCGCCGACCCGGCGCGCCGCGGCGGCTCCGGCGTCGGTCGCGGCCTTCACCGCGCCCACATCGCCGCGCACCATCACCGTCACGTAGCCGGAACCGATATATTCCTTCCCGATCAGGATGACATTGGCGGCTTTGACCATGGCGTCGGCAGCTTCAATCGAGCCGACCAAGCCTTTGGTTTCGATCATCCCCAGTGCGTCGTTGGACATGCGCTCCTCGCCCCGGACCATCCCGGCACATTTTCGCGAAAACTGCCAAGCTCGTGCCGCCGGAAGGGGTGAGCGTAGCATGTCAACTGGGGTGAAGCAAGAAAATGCGGGAAGCTCTCCGGAAAAGTGTGGAAATCGAGCGGAGGAAGGCTAAACGGCGGTGGGCAGCGTGCCAAATTTCGCGGCCGCAACACCATCGCGCGTGGAATTCTTGACCATGTACATGGCTTCATCGGCCAGTTGCAGCAGTTCGACTTTACTCTTGGCGTCGGCGGGATAGGAAGCGACGCCGATGCTGGCCGTGAAGTGAATGTTCAGGTTCTCGGACGCAAGCCAGGTGGTTTCGCCGATCAGCTTATGCAGACGGCGGGCGACTACAAAGGCATTTTCCTTGGACGACTGCGGCAGTACGATGACAAACTCGTCGCCGCCATAACGGAAGGCAAAATCCACCCTGCGGCACGCGTTCTTCACCATCATTCCGACTTCGGCAAGAAGTTTCGATCCCACCAGATGCCCGTGCGTGTCGTTCACCTTCTTGAAGTGATCGAGATCGATGAACACCAGGGAAAATTCGTAGCCGTAGCGCTGGGAACGGTAAATTTCCGTCTCGAGGATGAATTCCATGTGCCGCGCGTTGTACAGCGCGGTGCAATCGTCGGTGATGGTCAGTTCGTGGATGCGCTTGACGTGCCGCGCATTTTCCAGGGCGATCGCGGCGAAATCCGCCAGCGCCTCAAGCAGCGCCAGGTCACGCTGCTGAAATCCTTCGCTTCCCACGCAGTTGATCAGCTCGATGACGCCGAGGCAATGGTCGCGGTACCGCACCGGCACGGCCACGATCGACCGCGTTTCCATTTTCGTCTTTTCGTCGACCTTGGAAAAAAATCGCGTGTCCTGGCTGACGTCCGGCACGATCACGGCTTCATCGTGCTGCGCCACCCATCCTGCGATTCCCTGCCCCATCTTGATGCGCACGTCCTTCAGCGCCTGCGCGCCCTTTCCCACCGCGAGCTCGAAGTAAAGTTCCTGCTTGGTTTCGTCGACCAGCAGCAACGACCACGTGTCCGGGCGCAGAAACTCGTCGATTTTTTCCATGATCGTGCGCAGGACCTGATCGAGCTGGAGCGAAGAGGTGAGGGCCTTGCCTAGTTCATGGAACACCGCGACCTCGCCGGCTTCGCGCTGTTCTCCCCGAACGCTTGTAGTGTGGCGGCGCTCGACGCCGCGGAAGTTCTCGGTTGTGTTCACCAGATGCCTTAAGACCTGCTCGTCATGCGGTTCACCCGCTGGTTCACGAAAGGAGCAGGCCAATAATAATTATAATCAACTCTTCTCCCCGCGCGCAACGCCGAGTTCCCCGCCAGTACCGCAAAGCAAAACCCAGGCGACCCGTAGGACACGCCCGGGCAATGCCGACATTGACACCCCCGCAACGCCCGCCTATATTCGCAGTGTCCGAGACAAAAACAAAAAATAATGACCAAAGGCATTTTTGGCGAAAACCTGAAGCGCGAACGGGAATTGCGGGGCGTGTCCCTGGAGGAAATTTCCACTGCCACGCGGATCGCCACGCGTTTTCTCCGCGCCATTGAAAATGAGCAATGGGAACAACTCCCCGGAGGAGTGTTCAATCGCGGTTTTGTTCGCGCCGTGGCGCGCTTCCTGGGGCTGGACGAAGAGAATACCGTCGCCGAATATGCAATGGCCGTGGATGAAGGGCCGACCGTGCCGGTGTGGACCGGCCGCCCGCCCGCGCTTCCGCCCGAGCGCCCCTGGGTGCGTCTGGTCCTGGCGGCCGTGGCGATCGTCGCGTTGCTTGCCGGAAGTTGGTTTGCGACGCGAAAGATCCTGGCATGGCGAGCGGCACGCCGAGCGGCGCGCAGCGCGGGGATGAGCACCGAAGCGCCTGCTTCGTTGCCGCAACTGAGGCCCGTCGATGCGGCCCCCGCGCCTTCCAATGTGCCTGCACCTTCCCTTACGCCCGGTTTTGCAACGGCGGAGGCGGCTCCCGCGCCCGTGGCGGCCTCGCCGTCGCCCGCGGATCCCCCTCCGGCTGCTGGAGCGATTCCGGCCAATCCGGCCTTGCTGGTGTTGAAGATCTCGGCCGACAAGAAAACGAAAGTGACGATCGACGCGGACACCGATCAGCTGCTCAGCGAAACATTGAAAGCGGGAGAACATCGCGTGTTCTCCGCCAAGGACCGCTTCGATGTTTCCGCCCGCGATGCCGGGGCTCTCTCTCTGGAATTGAATGGAAAGACGCTCGCTCCCATCGGCCCGGCAGGCAAGTCGGGAAAGATTACGCTGACGCGCGAAGCTCTGAAGGGAACTCCAGGAGGCGCAAATTAGCGCCGGTCTGCGGGAAGAACTTCACTCGGGCCAGGCGACCCGCGAACACAAGCTGGAGATTTGCAGCGGCGCGGCTTCCCTGGAACCCTCCGAACGTATCGAACTTCTAACGATCCTGGCCGCGGATGCGGACGAGTCCGTTCGTGAGATTGCCGCGCGAGCCCTGCAGACCCAGCCGTTGCCCCTTGTCCTGGCGGCGCTGGCGCGCACCGACGCGGCTCCGGAGATGTTCGCCTACTGCGCCGCGGAATTCCCGCGCCGTCCCGGCGTGGCCGACGCTCTGGCTAGAAATCTCACCTGCCCGATTGAAGTTCTGCGCCCGGTGGTGCGTTATCTTTCGGTATCCGCGGTGCAGGACTTGTTTGAAGACCTCGACCGACTGAGCACTTCCCCGGCGCTGGTGGCCGCGCTGGTCGCTTCCACGGTAATCAACGCGGAGCAGCGCACCCAGCTTCTGGATTTGCAACGCGAGGACCTGGAGGACGTGAGCGCGTTTGTAGAAGCCGCGGAAGAGGCGGAGCCGGACGCGGTCAAGCGCGAGACCCTGTTGCAGAAACTATCCCGGCTGCGCGTGGTGGAACGCGTGCAGATGGCCATCAAGGGAAACCGCGACGCGCGATCGCTGCTGATTCGCGATCCCTGCCGCGTGGTCCAGCGCGCCGTGCTGCAATCACCGCAACTGACCGACCGCGAAGTCGAATCCTTCGCGGGCATGGCCAGCCTGGGCGACGAGGCCCTGCGCATGATCGCGGGCAACCGCAAATACCGCAAAAACTATACAATCACCCGCGCGCTGCTATTCAATCCCAAGACCCCGCTGGAAATCTCCCTGCACATGCTCCCCATCGCGACGGCCCAGGATTTGAAAATGCTCGTGACCAATAAAAACGTTCCCGACACCCTGCGCACCTCGGCCAACCGCCTGCACCGCCAGCGCTCCACGCAACGCGAATAGCTAGAATTTGCATTGGTCCACGGATGAACGCAGAGCAGCACTGATAAGATCAGAAACATATTTTTATTAAATCTCGACGGCAATTCTTATTCTTTCTCTGTGCCCTCTGCGCTCTGTGTGTTAATGCCTTTTGAATTTTGCCTTTATCAGTGTTGATCTGTGTCCATCTGTGGATCCCTCGATATTCAGAGGTTGGAATGGTCAAAGGGCCTGGGGAAGAGGGCAGCCATGCGGTGGCGTTCGATCTTGCCCTTGAGGTTTGCCAGGATCACTTCCGCGTCCCCGCAAAATTCCCAGATGATCTGGCGGCAGGCGCCGCACGGGGGCGTGAGCGTGTCGGTATCGGTAACGACGGCGACGGCGTCAAATCCGCGCTCGCCTTCTGAGATGGCCTTGAAGATGGCCACGCGCTCGGCGCACAGTGTCAGGCCGTAGGTGGAGTTCTCGACGTTGCACCCGCTGAAGATTCGTCCGGATTTGGCGCGCACGGCCGCGCCCACGCGGAAATTGGAATACGGCGCGTGAGCGTGCTCGCGAGCGGTCCGCGCGGCGGCAATCAGGGAATCGTGTTCGGTCATCTAGAAGCCACCTTGTTAATTTGCTTTGTGGGTCGCGGCTTCAGCCGCGACATAAGGGGTCGAAAAAACCGGGCTTTAGCCGCTGACGCCGGGACAATCCACGCAACGACGGCTCATGCAAGATTCTCACTCATACGCGGGATCACCGCGCGCAGCAGCGCCACGAAATCCGCTTTCACGCGCTCGCCGGTCTCCATCACTTCCTCGGAGGTGATGGGCTGATCGAGAATTCCCGCGGCCATGTTCGTCACGCAGGAAATTCCCAGGACGCGGATTCCCAGGTGCGCCGCGGCAATCACTTCCCACACGGTGGACATTCCCACCAGGTCGGCGCCGATTCCGCGCAAGTAGCGAATTTCCGCCGGCGTTTCGTAACTGGGGCCGGTGAGCGCCGCGTACACGCCATGAGCCATTTCAATTTTCAGCCGTTTGCCTTCCTGCAGCGCCGCTTCCTGGTACGGCTTCCAATACACCGTGGTGAGATCCGGAAAGCGCACGCCAAAGCGGTCTTCGTTCGGGCCGATCAGCGGATTGGTGCCCTGCAGATTCATGTGGTCGCGCAGCACCACCAGGCATCCCTGCTTGAAGTCGCGATTGATTCCGCCCGCGGCGTTCGTGATCAGGACGGCGCGCACTCCCATGCGGGCCATCACGCGCATCGGAAAAATCACCTGTTGCGGCGTATAGCCTTCGTAAAAATGCACGCGGCCCTGCATGGCGGCCACCGGCACGTTCGCCACTTTGCCGATCACCATGCGCCCGGCGTGGCCGATGGCCGTCGACTGCGGAAAATTCGGAATCTTTTTATAGTCGATGCGCGTGGCGGAGGCGAGTTCGTTGGCGAACGCTCCCAGGCCGCTGCCCAGCACCAGGCCGATGCGCGGACGCAGCTTCGTCTTTGCGAGAATAAATTTCGCGGCGCGTTCGGCGCGCAAAAAATCCCGGCTTGGTTTTGTTTCCACGGCGTTGGAGGCGCTCATTTCAGGAAGATCCCCACAATCGATGCGGACATCAGATTCGCCATGGTGCCGGCGAGCATCGCGCGAATCCCCAGTCTCGCGAGCGACGCTTTCTGATTCGGCGCGAGCGCCCCGATTCCGCCGATCTGCATACCAATCGAGCTGAAATTGGCGAAACCGCACAGCGCAAACGTCGCAATCGTGAACGACCGCGGATCGAGCGATCCCTTCATCGGCCCCAGGAACGAAAACGCCACCAACTCGTTCAAGACCATGCGCGTGCCCAGCAGGTTTCCAATTTGCACGCAGTCGTGCCACGGCACTCCGATTACCCACGCCACCGGCGCAAAGGCCCAGCCGAAAATCTGCTGCAGGCTGGTCGGGAACCACAATACGCCGTGCCCGCCAAGCCAGTTGTGAATCCCGCCCATCATGCCGTTGGTGAGGGCAATCAGCGCGAGGAACGCCACCAGCATGGCTCCGACGTTCACAGCCATGCCCAGGCCCTCGCCGGTCCCGCGCGCGATGGCCGCCAGAAAATTCGAGTCGCGCTCAACGTGCTCCATGTTCACCACGCCCATGGTTTTCGGCTGCCCGGTTTCCGGCACCAGCATTTTGGAAATCAGCAGAGTGCCCGGCGCGGTCATGATCACCGCAGTTAAAAGGTGGCGCGCCTCCACTCCAAATGCGATATACGCCGCCATGATCCCGCCGGATACGTGCGCCATCCCGCTGGTCATGATGGTCATCAATTCGGATTGTGTTAAATCAGGGAGGAAGGGCCGGATCGTAAGCGGCGCTTCGGTCTGCCCCATGAAAATACTCGCCGCGACATTGAGCGATTCCGCTCCGCTCGCGCCCATGATCCGCTGCATGGCCCAGGCCGCCGCCCGGATCACCACCTGCATGATGCCGAGGTAATAGAGCAGCGCGAACAGCGAAGCGATAAAAATAATTGTTGGCAGAACCTGAAACGCGAAAATAAATCCGATCGAAGAATGCTGTTTGCCCAAATCGCCGAACACGAATTCCGATCCAACAAACGCAAATGCCAGCAGGCGGTTTATGGCATCCCCCGCGCGCAAAAACAGCTGCTGCCCTCCGGTCCACCGGATAATCAGAAATGCGAGACCGATCTGCAACCCCAGGCCCCAAACTACGATCTTCAGCTTGATCGCGCGCCGGTTGGTCGAAAACAAATACGCCCCTCCCAGCATGACCAATAGCCCGAGCACGCCCGTGAATCGCCCCATCCGGTGTCTCCTAACATTTCCCGGTCTGGCCGGGAAATGCTGGTCACATTAGCATGACGGGGTATGAACTGGGGGGTGGAAATTTCGATCCGCAGGATTTGCGGGGTCAAAAAATCAGTGGTCCCGCAGGGTCCATGCGAAATGATCCACACCATGGAAAGCACTTTGCCGGCATGTACCCTATATGGTACACTGCGGAGGTGGGAAGAAAATCTCACTCCGGCGAAGAAGAGCCTGCCTCATCCGCGCCGGCCGAGTATCACGGAAAACGAATACCCGCGATTTTCTTTCGGACCGAAGCCGGCGGAGAACCTTTACGGGATTGGTTGAAAGGCCTGCCGTCGGATCAGGATCGCAAGCGAATTGGAGAGGATATCAAGACGATCGAATTCGGCTGGCCTGTCGGGATGCCTGTGTGTAGACCCTTGGGCGACGGGATCCACGAAGTGCGTTCGAGCCTGTCCCGGAACCGGATTGCACGCATACTTTTCTACGTCGACAAGAAAGGCCGGATGGTGCTTTTGCATGGGTTCATCAAGAAGACGCGTAAGACCCCGGACGAAGATCTGAAGCTGGCGAGAATCAACAAGAACAGGCATCAAAAGGGAGTGACATGAAAGTCAAAAAAAATCGTAAAACGGCTGACCGCAGCGGTTCGACGTTTGACAGCTTTCTTGATGATGAGGGTATCCGGGAAGAGGTTGAGGCCGTCGCCATAAAACGGGTGCTTGCTTGGCAGCTCGCGCAAGCCATGCAGGAACAGCAGAAAACCAAGAAGGCGATGGCGAGGCAGTTGCGGACGAGCCGGTCACAGCTTGATCGTTTGCTCGATCCCCAAAATGTCACGGTAACGATTGCCACGATCACAAGGGCGGCCCACGCCCTCGGCAAGCGCGTGATCATTCGTGTTGAGGATGCAAGGATGAAGCGATCGTAGGCCGGGTTTCGCGTCGAATGGATGCCACAGAGCTGACGGGTTAGGCGCCAATCACCCGATAGATGAGTGGAGGAACCGTTTTCGGTTTTTCCGGCTCAATGCGGTAAGCCGTTTCGGCCAAGCTTCGCGCTTCCACCAGCCTTGTGTCGGCATTGTAGTGCAGCGCGCACAGCGGCTCGCCGCGCTCCACGGCGTCTCCAATGCGTTTGTGGAATTCGAGGCCCACGGCGGGGTCGATCTTGTCTTCTTTTTTTTCCCGCCCGCCGCCCAGAACCACTCCGGCGACGCCCAGCTGTTCGCACTGGATCGAGGCGATGTATCCGGCCAACGGGCTGGTAACGACGAACGAATGCTTTGCGCGCGCCAGCCGTCCAGGATCGTCCACTACTCCAACGTCGCCGCCCTGCAGGCCCACGATCTCGCGAAATTTCTCGCGGGCCAGCCCCGAGGCGATCAGGTCCGCGGAAAGTTTTTTTCCCTCGTCGAGCGTTTTGACCCGTTCGCCGAGCAGGAACATCCAGGCGGCGAGTTCCAGGCACAATTCGCGCAAATCTGTCGGGCCCGCGCCGCCGAGGACTTCGATGCACTCGGCCACTTCCATGGCGTTGCCGGCGGTGCACCCCAGCGGCTGATTCATGTCGGTGATCAGTGCGACGACTTTTTTCCCCATGCGCTTGCCGGTTTCGACCAGCAATTCGGCCAGGTTCGCCGCATCCTCGATGTTCTTCATGAATGCGCCCGAGCCGGTCTTGACGTCCAGCACCAAGGCGTCGATACCCTCGGCGAGTTTCTTGCTCATGATCGAAGCGCAGATCAGCGCGGGGCTTTCCACAGTACCGGTAACGTCCCGGAGGGCATAAATTTTTTTGTCGGCGGGAGCGATTTCCGCGGTCTGCCCGATCAGCGAGCACCCGCAGGTGGCCAGCACACGCCGGAATTCGTCAAGGGGCAGATTGACGTTAAAGCCCGGGATCGATTCGAGCTTGTCGAGCGTGCCGCCGCTATGCCCAAGGCCCCGTCCGCTGATCATGGGGACTTTCAATCCGCCCGCCGCCACGATCGGAGCAATCACAAGCGAAGTCTTGTCCCCCACGCCTCCTGTGGAATGTTTGTCCACCTTGCGGCTCGGCAGATAGGAGAAGTCCAGCACGCTGCCGGAATGCAGCATGGCCTCGGTGAGGGCGGCAATTTCGGGACGGGTCATGCCGCGAAGCACGACGGCCATCAGCCAGGCCGACATCTGATAGTCGGGAATGCCCCCGGCCGTGTAGGCGGCGATCAGTTGTTCGATTTCTTCGCGCGTGAGTTCGCCCGAGTCTCGTTTGCGGCGGATCAGGTCGACGGCGCGCATGAGCAGTTCTTGAAAGGACTAGTCCGCAGCCGCAGCGGAGACGCCGGCGGCGCCTTCCAGTAATTCGAGGTGGGTAATTTCAGCGGGGCAACGCAGCCGCCACGGCAGCACGATCGTGCCGATACCCCGGCTGACGTAGATTTGCGTGGTTCCCAGCTTGTCCCAGCCGATCTTATATCGCAGGCGCTCGGGAGACCGGCCATAGATAGTTCCAAGAAGGGGAACATTGAACTGGCCGCCGTGCGTGTGCCCGGAAAGGACCAAGCTCACGTTGTGCCGGGAGGCCAGCCGGATGATGCGCGGGTTGTGAGCCATCAGGATCGTGGCGGCTTCGGGAGGAATTCCGCGCACGGCCCGCCGCAAATCGGCACCGTAGCCGTAATCGTCGACTCCGGCCAGATACAAGGAAGACCCGCCAAAGCCGAGGGAAATGTGCCGGTTCCGCAGGACATCGATGCGCCGCCGTCGCAGGGCCTGGGTGACGGCATCGGCGTCCACTCGAAAGTCATGGTTCCCCAGGACCGCGAATACGCCGTAGCGCGCCCGCAGGCGCCCCAGGATTTCCGCCGCTGGATCGATGTTCCGGCGCGAATAAGTAACAAAATCGCCGGTCAGGGCAATGATATCCGGGTTGAGGCGGTTCGCTTGCTGGACAGCCTCCAGGAGCCATTCCTTGGGCAAAAATAATCCGTGATGAATGTCCGAGATTTGAACGATGCGCAGGCCGTTGAACACGCTGGGAAGCGCGTCCAGCCAGATGCGCTCCTGATTCACGATGAAACGTTCGCCGGAACGCCATCGCTCGGCGCCTTGGTGTCTTGCGCCGGCTGCGTAGTGCTCAATTCCGCCACTGCGCCAGCGGCCCACCATGCGGGAAAGCCGATCGCCCGGGCGCAGATTCTCCGGAACCGGAAAAGTGAGACTGTTACCCATCATCCCTCAGTAGTGAAACAACAACATCTTCGAGACTATCATTCGTCGGAAATCGAGTCAATGCAACGTTTTACAGGTGCTTGCGCAATACGTTACGGAGCGCACCCGGATGCCACCGGGTGAATCCCCGGTCATGAGAGCGGCGGTCTCAACGCCGCGCGCTCGGCGATGCCGGCTGCGACCTCCTTCATTTCCGCGTGCACGCGACCGTTCGTCGCCAGAAGTTCGCTGTCGCCCAGCCCGTAGGGGCGGCCGTCAAACTGCGAAATCGTTCCGCCCGCCTCTTGCACCAGCAAAACGCCCGCCGCAGTGTCCCAGGAGTGCAGCCCAAACTCCCAAAAGCCTTCAAAGCGGCCGCATGCGACCGCCGCCAGATCCAAGGCCGCCGAGCCGTCGCGCCGCACCCCGTGGGACCTCAACGTAAAGTCCCAGTAATAGTAAATATTGGGATTCTGTGTGCGCTTCTTGCTCGGAAAACCCGTGACCAGCAGGCTGGTGGCGAGGTTTTCAATCGGGGAGACATGAATTTTCTTTTGGTTCAGATAGGCGCCTTCGCCTTTGGCGGCCGTGAACAGTTCCCCGCTCACCGGATTGTAAACAACGCCTGCGATCAGTTCCCCGGATTGTTCCAGGCCGATGGAAACCGCGAAACAGGGATATTTGTGCGCAAAATTCGTGGTGCCATCGAGCGGGTCCACATGCCAGCGGAATGGAGAAGCGCTCTCCGCCCCGCCGCCTTCCTCGGCCACGATAGCGTGCTTCGGAAAATGCGTGCGCAGCCGCGTAACAATGGCCTGCTCGGACCGCCGGTCCGCCTGCGTCACGATATCGACTTCCCCCTTGTAGCTGATATCCACGGGCCGGTCGAATTCCGCCAGCAGGATGCTCCCCGCTTCGCGCGCCGTGTCGACGGCCACTTCGAGAAATGAGCTCATCGTTTCCGGAAACCCTCACTGCCGATCATGCCAGAAGTCAGCCGCGTTAAGTAGCACAGCCACTCTTTATTCCGAGCCCCTGAGAGGGGCTGGCTGTGTGAATTATTTCAAATGCGGCTGGATGGGGGTGCAATCGACCTCTCCAAAATCACACAGCCAAGAGTGGCTGTGCTGCTCAAACCCACGCCGATCGATACCTTGGGTATCTCATTTCACAGCGGTCAAGCCACGATTCACAAATCACGATTCACGACTCGCGTCCCCGTCACTCCAAATGCCCGCCCGAGTAATACGCCTTCCGGCTTCTCACCTTGCATTCGCACTTCACGCGGACTTCCAGCGTGCGGTATTCGCCGGCCGGAGGGCGCGGATCGGGATAGTAGGCCAGGCGGTACTGCGTTCGCAATTCGCGGTCGATGCGGTCGAACATGGCGCCGAGTTCGCCGATGTCGTTGGGGAAATACGTGGCGCCTCCGGTGGTATCGGCGATGGTCTCAAGGGCGTGCTCGCCGGCGGTGTTGCGCCCGTTCTCCGATTTCACGGCGCGCACGACGATGGTGTACAGAAGCGCGTCGGCACGAAGCGCGGCGCGGCGCGCGGTTTCAAAATCGGCGCGGCTGGTGGTCTCACCGGCGTCGGTCACCAGCACGATGACCCTGCGGCGCCCGGCCGGGGCGCGCCCCAGGGTTTCGGCGCCCAGGTAGACCGCGTCATAAAGGGCCGTGCCGTCTCCCGGCAGGATGCGTTTGAGAGCCGCCTGCAGCGTGGGAACGCTGGAAGTGAACGCGGCCAGTTGCGCGACCGTATCGGAGAACTCAAACAGGGCCAGGCGATCTCCGGGACGCACCAGTTTCTGAATGAAACGCGAAGCGGCGTCCTCCTCAAACTCGAGCTCCTTCACTTCACTCAGGCTCGAATCGATCATCAAGGTGACGTCCAGCGGCTGCTGGGTTTCGGGCTCGAAGATTTCGATCTTTTGCTGTTTGCCCTCTTCGTAAACTTCAAATTGATCCACGGTGAGGCCCGTGGCCGGGCGTCCATTCGCGTCCAGAACACTGGCCAGCACACTGACTAGGCTGACTTCGGCGCGAATGCGGCCGCGCTGGTCGGGGTCCTCGCGCTGCCCCGCCGAAGCGGGCTGGAGCGCCAGTGCGGCGCACAACAACAGCGCCACGAGAAGCGCCGGAAGCGGCAAGCGCCGGGAATAAACGGCACGGCGTTTGGAGCGGGAGTTGTGGAACTCGCATTGAAAATCTGCTGGGGGTGAAGTCATCGGCAGGAAAGTTAGATTCCTCGCCGGCCGAAAAGGATTGCTTATACGGAAGGAATTTCTCCTTCGGCCCAGGCGGCGCCATCGCGGAAGAACTCCTTCTTCCAGATGGGCGCGCTGCGCTTCAGGGTGTCGATGCCGTAGCGGCAGGCGTCGAAGGCCGCGGCGCGATGCGCCGATGCGACGGCCACCAGCACGGCCGTTTCGCCGATTTCCAGGCGCCCCAACCGGTGGACCATGCTGTAGCGCCGGATCGAAAACTGTTCGCGCATTTCCGCGCCGATCTCACGCATCTTGGACAGGGCCATGGCCTCATAGGCCTCATATTCCAGGTACAGCGTGACGCGCCCGGCCGAGTGGTTGCGCACGATCCCTTCAAAAACAACCACGGCGCCGTCCTGCGGGGCTTTGAGTTGGGCCACAAGTTCGGTAGTTTCGATGGGCGCGCGGACCAGGGCGCATAGATTTTCCTCGACCTTTGTTCCCGCGGGAATTGCTCCACCGCTTACTGGAGGAAGGAAGGCGACTTCGTCGCCAGCGGAAAGAGGCGCGCGCCACTCGGCGAATTCCTGATTGATGGACGCGACGACCGAAGCACGAAATTTTGCCAGCTCCGGGAAACTTCGGCCGTAGCGCTCAAACAAGTCCTCGACGCGCGCGCCATCGGAGAGGTCGGCGTGCTCCTCCGCCTTGCCCACGATGTCCTTTAACCGCCCGAAGAAAAGCACGCGCACGCGCATGGGCGTATTCTAGCTTCGCCCACCGGAAAGTTCCACCTCCAAGCGGATGACTGGCGGAACATTAGGGGCTTTTCAGGGTGATCCGGATTGGACTCCCCGTTCGTCATGTTCCGTCGGCCTGGTTGAACTATGTGACCCAGGTCACGCAGTCCTGTGACGCGCATCAGCGTACTTGCCCGCCTCCCGCGCGATGATGTGGTCAAACAGGAGTCGCATATGAACAACGCGGCCGCCTTTCCTCACATTTCCATCCGCAACATGACCAACGCCGACATCCAGTCGGTCGTGGATCTGCAACGTCGTGTCTATCCCCAGACGTTGGCCTGGGATGCCGAAGAACTTGCCCATCACCTCGAGGTATTCCCGGAAGGCCAGCTTGTGGCGGTGGATGAACGCGGCCAGATTTTGGGCTCGGCGAGTTCGCTAATTATCGATTGGGACGATTACGCCGAGTCCGCAAGGTGGTCGGCGATCACCGGCCGTGGAAGGTTCGACACCCACAACCCGCTGGGAAAAACTCTGTACGGCGCCGACATGTGCGTGGATCCGGCCGCCCGCCACATGGGGATCGGCTCCCTGTTCTACGAAGCGCGCAAGAAGATGATTCGGGAGCGCGGGCTAAAGCGGCTGTTGACCGGCGGGCGCATCCCCGCCTACGCCGAGGTTTCTCAAACGATGAGTCCTCAGGAGTACGTGGCGGACGTGGTCGCCGGCCTGCGGAAAGATCCGACGCTCAGTTTTCAATTGGCGAACGGGCTGGTGGTCCTGGATGTGGTGCCGCAGTATCTGGACGACAGCGACTCGCGCGGCTTCGCCACGCTGCTGGAATGGCTGAACCCCGAGTACGTGACCTCAGTGAGCTTCCAGTCCGCAGGCTCGCCCGAAGGTGCGGAGGAATTTGGCGGAGAGACGCGCCACGAGCCAGTGCGGCCTTCGCGGGTGCGCATCGCGACCATGCAGTACCTGCTGCGCCCCATCAAATGCTTCGAGGATTTCGCCACGCAGGTCGAGTTCTTCGTTCGCAGCGCGCGCGAGTACCGCAGCCAGTTCGTGCTGTTCCCCGAATACTTCACCATGCAGCTGCTGAGTTACCTGCGCGAACCCTCGGCGGCCCGCGCGGTGCGCCGCCTGGCGCAACTGGCGCCGGATTATGAGGCCCTGTTCCGCCGGCTTGCCGCGGAAAACAATTTGTACATCATCGCGGGAACCCACCCGGTCATCCAGGAAGGCCGGCTATTCAACGCCGCGCACATGTTCACGCCGAACGGGCGGGTGTTCCGGCAGAAGAAAGTGCACCTCACCGAGACCGAAAAAGCGTCTTACCAGATGAGCCGCGGACATGGCTTTTACGTCTACGAGACCGACTACGGCAACGTGGCGATTCTGGTCTGCTACGACGTCGAATTTCCGGAAGCCGCCCGGGTGCTGGCGGAGGCGGGAGCGCAGATCCTGTTCGTGCCGTCGTGCACGGACGAGCGGCAGGGATTCTGCCGGGTGCGTTACTGCGCGCAGGCCCGCGCGAGCGAGAATCAAATTTACGTGGCCATGGCGAGTACCGTGGGCAACCTTCCCGACGTCCCTTGCATGGCCACGCACTACGGGCAGGCGTCGATTCTCACTCCCTCGGACTATTTCTTCGCGCGTGACGGAATTGCCGCCGAAGGCACGATCAATCAGGAGCAAATCGTGATCTCGGACGTCGACTTGGCGCTGCTGGAAGAACAGCGCGTCAACGGCACCGTTCTCCCGCTCAACGATTTGATCAAGGACGCGTATGACCGCGTGATTCACTACACCGACCGCCGAACGGAGCCCGAAAAAGTCAGGGCCGCCGTTCCGAATTTAAAGGCTTAGCTAATCTTCGCGTGCGCAGGGAAATTCGCAACCGGAGTAAGCGCACACCACTGCTCTAAAAAACTCTGAACGCCGCCATCATTCAGTTCACCGAATAGGAATTCGACGTATTCTCGTTCAATGGGGATGTCCGGCAGAGTGCGTGAGGCGCAGTACGGCATAGCGGTTCATGCTCATCCCGGCGATTTGGATGGAATTGGCCGGCGAACCTGCGATATCCAATCAGCCGGAAATTTGCGGCTTCCAGGCCGGGGGAATTTACACACCTGACACATCCTCCGAAAATTTCTTCCGTTAATTTCCGGTATTCGTCGCGGGTATGGACCTCGGCGTATTTTCTTCCAGAAGGTCCCGGACAACTTGCAAGAGGTGGGCGCTGGCATTGCTCTTGGACAAATACCCGTGCGCGCCGGCAGCGCGAATTTCCTTGATGGTCTGCTCTGACTCGTGGACGGTGAAAATCAGGATCTTGGTATGCGGCCGGTTGCGCAGAATCTGGCGAACCGCCGCGAGCCCGTTCAACGTAGGCATATTGATATCCAGGATCACCAGATCCGGGCTAAGAGCGATTGCCTGATTGACCGCATCCTGCCCATTGGTTGCCTCGCCGCAAATTTCCCAACTTGCCTCTTTTTCGAGCATGGCGCGAAGGCCTCGACGGAGCAATTCGTGATCGTCCGCGATCAGGATCTGCTTGCGCGAAGGATTGCGGCTTTGAGCGCCGGAAATTGACACGGGGACCGGAGGCGCTGATTCAATGGGATGAGAGGTTTCGGTCTTTGCGATCGGGAAAGTTGCGGTGACCAACGTTCCTTGCTTCTGCTTCGAGGTGATCCCAAGCTTTCCCGAGAGTTGCCGCATCCGTTCCTTCATGCCCTGGATGCCGACGCCGAGGGGAACCACTTGCCCGGACCGGGGATTCAGAATGTCAGGCCGCACACCCTTTCCGAAATCGCGGATCTGCAACTCCAGTTCATTCTCTTTTATCTTCACCTGGACGACGGCCTTGGGGCTTTCTGAATACCGGTGAATATTCGTCAGACTCTCCTGAATGACACGGAAAAGAGTCACCTCGACGTCAGGGGGCAGCCGCGCGAAATCCTCAATGTCCACGGTGACTTCAATGCCGGTTCTGCGCCCGAACCCCTCCGCGTACCATTTCACAGCCGATGAGAGGCCCAGTTCGTCCAGCAAGGGTGGGTGCAATAAGTAGGATAGGGTGCGAATTTCCTCGCCAATCAGCTTGTTCAACCTCGAGCACTCGGCCAGGATGCCTCGCGATTCCTCGTCCAGAATCTTGGCGTTCCGGGTCAACATCTGCGACAAGGACATGGATTGAACGGCCAGCTTCTGGCCGGTGATGTCGTGCAAATCACGAGCGATATGGCGCCTCTCTTCATCCTGAAGGGTAAGCAGCCGGCTCGACAATTGCCGGAGGGACTCTTCGTTGGACCGGAGCGCGTTATTCGCTTCCACCAGTTCGGTCAATTCGGTCGCGACCAAACAGACGGTTCGCGGGTTTGAATTGCCGATCGGATTGATGGCGAGTCGCACCAAGCGAGGGCGCCCCTCCTCGGCGTCCAGGTTGATCTCCCCCTGGACGTTGCCGGAAACACCCGCGGAAATCAGGCTTCGCAATGTCTCCTGATCGGATGGGGAAACAAAACTGTACATGCTGTTGCCAATAAAATTATCGGGAGAAACCCTCAAGATAGCGGCAAAACGAGTGTTGGCATAAAGAATAACTCCGGCGTCGTCCAGGGTTGCGACACCGTCGCTGATCGTTTCGACGAGTACCCGGTAAGGATGCTCCGCGCCCTGAAGCGTAACCACCTGGTCGCCGGCGGGACCTTCGGTCATCAACGCGTCAATCTTGCCCCGCCGGATCGCAAGAATAATCTGTTCGGTCTCGTCCTCCAGTCCATATTTACGGATCCCTGGTTTTCGCCGGGGCGCTTTCGGCGCCCGCTTGAGCTTTCTTTTTTTGACCGTTCGTTTCATGTCTGTGCAGATGCTACGCGCATTTTTATCGCCGGAATATCAAGCTTATTCTGTAGACCCAGGAAGGCAACCGGCCGGAGCGCTGCTAGCCTCTACCCGCAGCTGACCGGGCAGCACTGGCAGCCGGCCCCGCCTTTTTGTCTTTTTTCCGCAAGGGTTCAACGATATTCAGCCCGATCAGCACCTGCTGCTCGTCCGATAAGTCTCCGATAATCTTGCGGATAGGAACCGGCAAACTCCGAACCAGAGTGGGGATCGCCAGAATCTGGTGGTCTCTTGCCAGGGCGGGATTCTTGACCAGATCGATTACTTCGATGCGATACCGGTTGCCCCGATGGTCATCGCAAATCCTTTTCAGGTTGGAAATTGCCGCCAGCGACCGAGGCGTTTGCCCGGCGACATAGAGACGCAGATCAATCACCGCTTTTGCGGAACCGATCCTCTTAGGTTTAGCTTTCAAGGGCACCTTGGTCCGCTTCAGATTTCCAGTGTGGCAACTGGCTTACCATACGGCTTGCCGTTTTTTTGCCATTTCATCGCGGTTAGATTTCAGTTGGTCGTCTGTCTCCTCTTCCTGGCTTATCACCAACTCCGCCTCCAGCTCCACAGCGTTCATTTCCGATTGCAGCGAGGCAATCTGGGCCTGCAGGACCACACGCTTGCGATCGATGTCCTGCTGTTTCATTCGGACGCCCTGCTTTCGCATACGTTCTTCAGCCAGCTCTTTCGCTTCCTGCGAGAGACGGGCTGACCCTGTAAGCACGCCGCCCGGGCCTATGTAGGCCGGGACCAGTTTGATGCCGTTCTCCGTCAACATGAACTCGCGAAGCTGATTGGAATGCGCCATTCCCCTGGATTTCAGGACGTACAGGCAGCGATTTCGCTCCCCATTCAATTCGATATCCCGCAATAGAATCCACGTGTCGGTAAGCGACGATATCCCCACGCTCGTTGCTTCCAGATTTTCCCCTGAGGTAAGGTTCACAAAAATCGCGGTAATTCCGGAATTCTTCAGAAAGTCGATCAACCGCATGAGCATGGAATGGACTTCCATGTCGTTACTACCTTTCGCTAAATTCGAGATGGGGTCGACGATCACGGCCTGGGGTTTCACCTGTTCGATCAATTTATGAATCCGAAGCAGGTGCATCTCAATGCCGTATTGCGTTGGGCGCCACGACTCGTGAAACAGCAGATTCTTCCGGGACCATTGTTCAAGATCGATTCCCACGGACTTCATATTCCGGGCGACCTGGTTGCTGGATTCCTCGAAATCGAGGAACAGGCAGCGCTCGCCTCTCCGGCACGATGCGTCGGCAAAGGAAGCAGCCAGAGTGGTCTTGCCGCTGCCCGCCGTTCCGCTCAGCAGGATGGAAGAGCCTCGAAAATAGCCTTTGCCCTCCAACATCGCGTCCAGATCCGGCACTCCGCTTGGCACGCGCTCATTCGACACGGTGTGTTGCAGCCGAAGCGAAGTCAGGGGCAGGATGGACATTCCTTTTTCGTCGATCAGGAAGGGGTACTCGTCCGCTCCATGCCTGGTGCCGCGGTACTTTACGATTCGCAGGCGGCGCGCGGAAATTTGATCGTT
Organism: Terriglobia bacterium; assembly: GCA_020073375.1. Lineage (GTDB taxonomy): Bacteria > Acidobacteriota > Terriglobia > Acidiferrales > UBA7541 > Palsa-360. Next base: position 74,233 of record JAIQFG010000012.1, read on the forward strand.
GATTCGGTGGTCGAGCAGGATCACGCAATCGGAAACATATTCTTCCAGGCCCTGGCGGGTTAATTTTCCCTCGCCCCGTTCCGCGGTCACGATGGCTGTTAATCCCCTGTCCTTAAGCCAGCGAAACAGCCTGCGAAACTCGGCTCGTAAAATTGCAGGGTTTGAAAAGCTCGAGAACAGGGCTTCAAGCGTATCGAACATGACCCGTTTGGCGCCCACGGTTTCCACGGCGTTCTGCAGGCGGATAAACAGCCCTTCCAGATCATAGTCGCCGGATTGCTGAATTTCGCTGGGGTCCACCGAAATATAATCAAGAAACATTTTCTTCTTATTCGCAAGGTCCTGAATGTCGAAACCCAGCGAGGCCACATTGGTAGCGATGTCCTGGGGCGTTTCTTCAAACGCCATGAGGACGCCGGGTTCGCCGAATTCCAAGACACCGCGGACCAGAAATTCGATGCCCAGCATGGTTTTTCCGCAGCCTGGCCCGCCGCAAACGATGGTCGTCCGGCCCTTCGGCAGGCCGCCGCCGGTGATCTCATCCAGCCCCGCAATACCGGTGCGCGCCTTTTGCAGGGGGGCCAATTCGTGCTCGGCAATTTTCTTTTTCTTGTTCATAGGAGGAGAGGCCGCCCGCGGCCTGTTCGATGGCAGATCCTGTCAAGCGTTGGATGGCAACGGAAAAACCGCTCCATCCCAATCTAGCAATCTTGTTAATGCCCCATCTAGAGGCCGCGATGCTTACGCGAGACCCTGAAAAAACACCTGAACTGAAGAGGGAATGGACCCTTGCTATTGCTCCCGGCGAAACACTTGCCGCGCTCCAAAAAGCACGATCGCCAGGAATCGAAGCCGTTTGAGTTCGTTTGTAGCAGACAATCCTCAGCACGGTTTCGGCCTATCTTCGCTCAACCGATCGCTACCTAAACGCAGCGGCGGTAGATAGGGCCTCACATTAGCAAACAAGTTGGCGCGCACCATACAGTATTCCCTGTATTCCCGGCTTGCCGAAAATGCAGGGCAAACCCAATTCCGTGGAACATATCCATGTTGGAATGATGCTTGGGAAATTTGGCTCGTCGCGCGAGTTGCATCGAAAACCCGGCAAGCTTGGGAATGGGCCTGGTATAGAATCAGGGCATGGCATGTCGGCAAATTCTGATGTTCGGCCTGACCGTATTATCCGCTGTGACCTTGCTGGGTGCGGCGCAATCCGGAAATGGGTCCAGGCGCTGGGCGGCGTACGAGCCCGAAATGCAGGACCCCGCCGAAGATCCGCCGGACGCATATCAGGATGCGGAGTTTGCCTTTGCGCGATTGCGGTACCGCTCGCTTCGACGCGGCCGTCCCAGTTGGGGCACGGACTCGAATAAGGCCGAGCGGCAATTTGTGCAGGGGGTTCGGCGCCTGACACGGATTCACACCCGGTCGGTCGAGGAAATCGTGGACGTGGATAGCGATGAGATATTCAACTGGCCTTGGATTTATGCCGTGGAAGTGGGGAAATGGGAATTAAGCGAAGCGCAGGCCCAGCGGCTTCGCAGATACCTGGACCGCGGCGGATTCCTGATGGTGGACGATTTTCACGGCACCTACGAGTGGAGCGTTTTCCTCGCGAGCCTGCAGCGAGTCTTTCCCGACAGGCCGATCGTCGAACTGGCCAACGAGGATGAGATTTTTCATGTGTTCTACGATCTGAACCAGCGCGTTCAAGTCCCAGGTTTGCAATACGTTTACTCCGGGAGAACCTATGAGCGGGACGGCGTGACACCGCGCTGGCGGGCCATCTATGATGACAAAGGCCGCATCCAGGTGGCCATTTGCCACAACATGGACCTTGGCGATGCCTGGGAATGGGCCGACAATCCGCGATATCCCGAACCCTTTGCCTCACTGGCCTACCGCATCGGAATCAACTACGTTATCTACCCCATGACTCATTGAGGGCACGGCCGCGCCCGGACTGAATGCATACTTCGTGTGGACCGCCCCGAAGCGGTTCTGAATTATTGATCCCTTCAAAGAAATCGAAATTTTCAATTCCGAAATTCAATTGACGTTGCAGGGGGCGCGCCGTAGCGTGGTCTCCAGGGGCGAGGCCCTTGTCTATGCGCATACTGGTATCCGGCTCGACGGGATTTCTGGGCACGGCTGTGATCGAAGCGCTGGAGCGCGAGGGCCACACGATCGCACGGCTGGTGCGGCCCCAGACTTCGCGCGGCAAGGCGACGGGCGGCGCGGAACAGACCGTGGCGTGGGACCCGGTCGCGGGAACGCTCGATGCGGCCGGCGCCGAGGACGCCGACGCGCTGGTGCATCTGGCGGGCGCGTCGATTGCGGGCGGGCGATGGAATGCATCGCGCAAGAACCTGCTGCGCACCAGCCGCATCGACGCCACGCGGCACCTGTTCGGCGCGCTTGGGAAATTGCAGCGGCCGCCGCGCGTGATTCTGGGCGCTTCGGCCATCGGCTACTACGGCAGCCGGGGTGACGAAACGGTTAGCGAGGCCAGCGCGCCGGGCGGCGATTTTCTGTCGGCGGTCTGCCAGGAGTGGGAGAAGGAGACGGCGCGCGGAGCGGAATTCGGCGCGCGCGTGGCGAGCCTGCGGTTCGGAATTATTCTGGCGGCGCACGGCGGCGCGCTGCCGAAGATGCTGACGCCCTTCCAGCTGGGCGTGGGCGGGCGGCTGGGCTCAGGACGGCAATGGATGTCTTGGGTGACGCTGGAGGAAACCGTGCGCATGGTGCAATTCGCGCTGGCGAATGCGGCCATTTCAGGGCCGGTGAACGTCGTCGCTCCCAATCCGGTGCGGAATTCGGAGTTCACGCGCGTTCTCGCAAAAACACTTCACCGGCCCGCGCTGTTCCCGGCTCCGGCGTTTGCGTTGCGTCTGGCGCTGGGTGAAATGGCGGACGCGCTGCTGCTTTCCAGCCAAAGAGTCATGCCCGCAAAACTCGCGGGCGCCGGATACCGGTTCCAGCAGCCGGATTTGGCGGAAGCGCTTGGGGACGTGTTGCAAAAAAAATAATTCAGCAACGCAAAACCAGGCGGCGAGGATTGATTCAATTCAGCAGGGATTCGATGATCCTTACCTTGCGGTTGGCGCGAGTAGGACAGGCTTCAGCCTGTCGGGTTTGATGTTGCAGTACAACGCAAAAGCGACAGGCTGAAGCCTGTCCTACTGGAGATCCAGCTGCGTAAGAAGTGTCTCGAGGTTTGATTCATCCACCCTGAGGTCGTGCGATTTGCCGGTCAGATCTTCGATCTCGTCAAAGGCCTGGAACAATCGCATCTTGGCGACGGCATATTCCTCGGTCCCGGTGAGCTGCTGACCGGTGCGCGCGGACCATTTTTCCAGCGCGTCCTTGGCGACAAAAATCTTCACGGGAAATACGCGCTGCCGGTCCACCGAAGCCATGTAGGCGTACTCGGTGCCTTCCGCTTTTCCGCGGCGCGTCTTTTCCACCTCATAAAAATAATATTGGTACACATAGCCGCTGGCTGCGGAGTAGCTCTTGACGCGATGTGCGGCTTCAGGGCG
>JAIQFG010000168.1 GCA_020073375.1 Terriglobia bacterium
AAGGCCGTCAATTGTTTTCGCCAGCGGGCCAGTAGATCGCCAGCCGATATGGTCAATGGCATGGCCTTCACTCGGCTCCGCGTCCCCCTTCTGCACCAGGATCCACATGTCGCTGAAGCCGGGTGAGCTGTAGCGGATGCCGTCAATTCGTCCCTTGAGCTTCGCGCGCTCGCCACCGAATTTCGCCAGCAGCCATGCGAAAACTTCCTCCGGATCCGCCGCGCGCATGTGAACGTGATGCAGCCCGAGCCGCTCCGGATCCTGCACGACCTCGATTTTCGTTCCCCACGGGTCTTCCACGAACGCGAGCTTGAACAATCCAGGAACGTCGCGCGCCGGGGTAACGATCTTGACGCCCGCGGCTTCGAACTCCTTCATCTTCGCGTCCAGGTCCGCGACCGAAAAGCCGATGTGATCGATGGCGCTTCCGCTGCTCGGCTTGGCGTCCGCCTTTTGCAGGAACAAAAGGCGCGTGCTGCCGTACATCAGCCTGTCCGGAGCCTCCGTGATCCGGCGCCCGCCGAAATTCTTTTCATACCAATTGGCGGCCGCGGCCGGATCGGGCACGTTCAAGTGGATGTGGTCATAGGGAAACGTCTGGGCCTTTGCGGAGAGGCCAAAAACACCGAGGCCAAGGCACACGAAACCAATGGAAAGCAGAACTCGTCGCATTCAGAACTCCTTCTCGGAATCGGTCGTCTCACCGGGCACAATTTCCTTATGGCCCTGACATTCTGACACTGGATCAGGCCAGATGGGAACAATGATTTGGAGAAGTCTGACACAAATTCTTCGGGAAAAGTTCTAAAATCGCGGCCAGGGGCGGGCCATATCCCGCGGCTGCATTCAACGCAACGTGCAGCCACGCCTGCGGTCGGACGAAAATTGGCCCGCCTGCGGGACCAAATTGGCAACTCGGTTTGATCCATTGGGGGTATTATCATCCCGCCGGGGAACCGATAGCTGGGGAATCCGGCAAAAATCTAAAGCATGCAAGGTAGCAATCCATATTGATGGTATGACTGACTGGCAAGAACGACTTGAGCCGGGCCTTGATGGGAGATGCAATGAGAAAGTTATTCAGCCTTGTAATGATCTCGCTATTTGCGTCCGTCGGTCTTGCGGCTACGGGCGGAAATATCACCGGGACAATCAAGGGGCCGGATGGCGCTCCGTTCAAAGCCGCATTCGTGCGGGCGCAAAATGTGCAAACCAAAATGGTCACAATCGTTTTGTCCAACGCCAGGGGAAAATACCTGGTTAATAATTTAGCTCCGGGGACCTACGATGTTTGGGCAAGCGCCGCGGAGTACAAGAGCGATCCCGCGAAACGCAGCGACATCAAATTGGCGGACGGCCAGGTAGTGGGCTTGGATTTTAGTCTGCAAAAAGGCGCGGTCCAATGGACCCAACTCACACGATACCAGGCCGGAATTCTCCTGCCCAAACCGGCGTCTGAGCCCGAAGCGAAGGATCGCGATGTGCTGCTGCAAAATTGCTTTGGATGCCATGGCATGAGCAAGTGGGGGATGCGGGCCGACAAGGACGGCTGGGCAAATGCAATTGGCGTAATGCGACTCGTGGGAGTCGCCGACATCAAGCCTGAAATCGCCGACCAGGCCGCGACCTACCTGGCCAGCGTCTTCGGTCCAGACTCCGAGACTCCACCCACGCCGATGCAGTTGACGGAATACAAATCGGTCCGCCAGGATCACGATGGTTGGAGCGACGATGCTCTGAACATCGTGTATGTGGATTATCAGTTGACCGGGGAACCCAAGGATCGGCCCGGAACGGGCCGGCCGGACAAAAATGGATTTATCTGGCTGGAGATGGGCGGTGGCCTGGCGAAATTGAATCCGGAAACCGGCGAAGTGAAAGTATTCCGGCTGGACGATCCATCACGCCCTGCCATTCATGAGGTCTTCCCCACGGCGGACGGCTCTTCGGTATGGCTGACAATCCAGGATCAAAACGCCCTGGTGCGATTTGACACCCGCACGGAAAATTTCGATCCCGTGTACAAAGATCCGTGGGACGGGCCAAGGCCTCGCCAAACCAACACGATTGCTCCCTGGCCTCAATTCCGAAATAATGATGTAGAGACGATCGGTAGCGCGCCGCGAACTCATACGGCCGTTGCCGATCCGGCCGGAAACATCTGGGCATCGGGCCGGCCGCTCAAAAAATTCGACATCGAGACAAGAAAATATACCAACTTCCCCGATGTTCCCGATACCTATGGAATTGCAGTGGACAAGGAAGGAAACATTTGGGCGGGAGAGTTTACGGCCAGGGATTACCGCCAACTGGTGAAGGTGGACTCCAAAACCAATAAAGTCACCAAATACACTCCGCCGAATACAGATGACAAATTAGATGGAGCACCCCGGCGGGTAAAAGTCGATTCTCAAGGATACGTCTGGTGCGCCGATTATTTCGGCGGCAACCTTACACGATTCGATCCCAAAACCGAAACGTTTAAGATTTTCAAGATACCGGGGCCGACCCCGACGCCGTATGGCATGGGTTTGGATCACAACGATAATGTCTGGTACACGTCGTTCTACACGGACGTGACCGGCAGACTCGATCCCAAGTCCGGAAAGTTCACGGAATATCCCTCGCCCTACGGAGAACGAAGCACAAGGGATCTGAATGAGGATTCCAAGGGACGAATCTGGTTCGGCGCGGAAAATATATTCCGAGTAGGTTACATGCGCCTGCGGACTCCCGCCGAAATGGCGGCAGTACAGGATATGAAATAGCAAGACCAGCCTGAACGAAACCAAAGTCGAGGCGAAGATGATTCAGGTGACAGACGAAACGCGGGGCGACTGGAGAATCGTAACCGTGGCCGGCCGCGCGGACGGCGAGGCCGCCGACGCGCTCGAGGCGGCGCTGCGCTCAGCTGTGGAAGCAAACGCCCGCGTGGTCGCCGATTTCAGCGGGCTTACTTACATTTCCAGCGCCAGCCTGCGCTCGGTGCTGCAGGCCG
>JAIQFG010000169.1 GCA_020073375.1 Terriglobia bacterium
TCGAAGGGCACGTCAGGAACCCTCTATCTGGGCTCGGGTGAAGTATGTCGAGAACATGCAGTGGTGGCTTTGGGCTTGCGCCATTGTTGTAACGTTATTGTTAACTGCGGGAATGGCTTCCTTTTCGTTTCTATTCCGGGACTCTGATCTCCAGTATTCCTTTGCCCTCCGTGATTCCATTCGCGGTTTGGTCGCCCTCGTATTTCTGTTCGACCTTTACACCATTTACCAGCAAATTGAGATTCATCGCATTCGCAGGCAGTTGAGCGAGCAAGAAGAAATGTTCCGGCTGATCAGTGAAAATGCCGACGATTTGATTACCGTTGTGAACAAGGAGGGTAAGAGGCTATACAACAGCCCAGGGTATCAGAGGGTTTTTGGATACTCGAATGAAGAGCTCCAGGGCAAGCCCGTCGTGGAACAAATTCATCCGGATGGTCATAAGGCTATTCTGGCGGCGCGAGATGATGTCTTTCAGAAAGGAGTGAGTCCGCGGGTGGAGTATCGCTTCCGGAGCAAAGAGGGCCAGTGGCGAACCCTGGAGTCAAACGGAAGCCCGGTTCGTAACCGTCGAGGTGAAATCGAGAAGATTGTCGTGGTCAGTCGTGACGTCACGGAGCGCAAGCAGGCTGAGGAACTTTTAAAGCAACGCGAGGAGCAGCTCCGACAAGCGCAGAAGATGGAAGCCATAGGCCGTCTTTCCGGCGGCATCGCTCACGATTTCAATAATCTGCTGGGAGTCATCATCGGCTACAGCGAAGCGATGGAGTTCCGTCTGCCGTCGGACGATTCGCTGCGCAAAAGTGTGGAGGAAATTCGGAAAGCGGGAGAGCGCGCCGCGGGTTTGACCCATCAGTTGCTGGCTTTCAGCCGGCAGCAAGTACTTCAACCTAAAATTCTGGACCTGAACGCAGTAGTCACCGACATTGGCAAGATGTTGCGCCGGCTAATCGGTGTGGACATTGAGCTAATCACCAAGCTGGCCTCGCAGTTGGGCCACGTAAAGGCTGATAAGAGCCAGATTGAACAAGTGATTGTAAATCTTGTTGTCAATGCGCGCGACGCAATGCCGGATGGCGGAAAACTGCTCATCGAAACTTCCAATGTGGACATCAGCGAAGATGTCGCCCGAGGCTTGCCTTTCCTTCATCCCGGTCCTCACGTTCTCCTGACGGTTGCGGACACAGGAGTCGGTATGGATGCTGAAACACAACAGCATGTTTTTGAACCTTTTTTCACAAACAAGGGAGCCGGCATAGGTACTGGATTGGGGCTTGCTACGGTTTATGGTGTTGTGAAGCAGAGTGGCGGCGTCGTGGGAATCGATTCCGAACCGGGAAAAGGGGCGACGTTCAAAATTTTCTTACCCCAGGCACAAGAAACGGTCGCTACATCCTCGCTAGATGTCACAGATAAGAAAAGTTCAACGGGGAGCGGTACCGTTTTGTTAGTGGAGGATGAAGAGGCCCTTTTGAATCTGACCGCCGATCTGCTTTCCGATAGCGGATACAAAGTTCTGACTGCTCACGACGGAATTCAGGCTCTCGAAGTTGCACAATCATTTGACGAACCCATTCATCTTTTGTTGACCGATGTCATGATGCCGAAACTCGGCGGACCAGCGCTCGCGCGAAAACTTTCCCAACTCCGTCCGGATACACGCGTCTTGTTCATGACGGGTCACGTGGAGCGCGGCCTTGCTTCCCAATCCACGATCCCTTCAGGCGCCGAGTCTCTCCAAAAACCGTTCAGTCGCGATATCTTGGTTCGCCTTGTTCGCCAAGTCTTAGATGCGGCTCCCGCGCAACTTTCCAATTGAGGCAGGCGCGCTAATAGCCGGATCCTTTCGGCCGCGGCTGAGCCCCGATACTCTGGTCTATCGTGGCTTTTTCTCGCGAAGTAAGCTGGCGAACTTTGCCCTTGGCCAGCTGACCTAATTGGATCGGACCCACGGCGACGCGAACAAGCCGCAGAACTTCAATTCCCAGATGCTCGAACATGCGGCGAATCTGGCGATTCTTCCCTTCCTCCAGAACAACTTCCAGCCACGCATTGCGGTTGCCCTTACGCAATACACGTGCCCGCTTCGCGCGAAGTACCTCGCCACTCGCTGTGCGTATGTCCCGGGTCAGCGCCGCCTCCAGTTCTTCATCGGCCAGGGTGCTTATCTGAACGTGATAGGTCTTGTCGACATGAGTGCTGGGATCTGAAATTCGCGCAGCCCATTCGGAATCGTTTGTAAGTAAGAGCAATCCTTCACTCGCTTTGTCCAGTCGTCCTACTGGCCCAACCCATGGCAATCCATCTCCCAGGCAGGAATATACAGTTTTACGGCCGCTTTCATCGGAGGCTGTCGTGACCAGCCCGCGCGGCTTGTTCAGCATCAAGTAAATTCTCGATTCGGCCTGAACGGCCTGGCGATCCACTACAATGTGGTCTTGGTGCAAACGCACTGGCGTTTCGGGATCCTGCCGCGTCGTGCCATTGATGCGGACGCGCCCGGCGCGAATCAACTCCGCGGCTTGCGAGCGCGAGCAATACCCCAATTTCGATAAGGCCCGCGCCAGGCCTACGCGCTTGGTTTTCACCTCTCGTTCCATCTAACGTTCCCCATATCCGCAGCGCTGGAAGATCCCGCCCTGACGTGTATTTCCCATCACCTCAAAGAGTGATGAGACGCACAGCCCTCATCCACGGCCTACTGTATCAATAAAGTTGCAAAAGAGAGGGGCAGTATAAGAGTAAGAATTCATGATCGGCAATGGGGGTTCGTAATGGCATGGCCGGCGCAGGTTTTGATTGTTGCCCAGGAATCAGAAGAGCGTGAAAAGCTTCATAAGATTTGCAGTGCCGCGGGAGTCCGCACCTTTTGTTGTTCCACTTTGTTGGAAGCACAATCATTTCTTTCCGGAAATTCGGTGAGTGCCGTTTTCGCGGAGACCGTATTGCCTGACGGTGGTCTTCAGGCTATTCTCGCAACGGTCCGAC
>JAIQFG010000102.1 GCA_020073375.1 Terriglobia bacterium
CGCGGTGTTGAAAGGCGTCCTGCGGCAGATTCTGGCCGAGCAGATCAATTTGATCAACGCGGGAAATTTCGCGACTGCGCGCGGCATTGAAGTGGTGGAAGTGCGCAGCGGGCGCCGCGCCAAGTACACGAATTCGCTGGGCGTTGCGCTGCGCGTCGACGGAGAAGCGGTGTCCGTCCTTGGCATGATCGGCCTCAACAACGCGCTGCGCATTCTAGGCGTGAACAACATCGATATCGACGCGCCGCTTACGGGGTTCCTGTTATTGTTCCGCAACCAGGACGTTCCCGGCGTGATCGGGCGCGTCGGCACGCTGCTGGGGAAACATGCCATCAACATCGCCAACTTTGCGCTTGGGCGTGTGCTGAATTCGGATGAGGCGATTGGGATCGTGAATGTGGATCACAAGGTGCCACCGGAAGTGTTGGCGGAGTTGCGCGCGATTCAGGCCGTGCGGCAGGCGCGGGTAATTGAGATTCGGTGAGTGGGTGGGGAAGTGAGCGAACTAAAGTCAAGAACCGCACCCTTGCAAGAACGGCAAGGGTGCGGCACCCGAAAAAGCAAGATCAAAGTCAAAGTCTAGTCCATCGGTCCGGCGCATCTTTACCAAATCGTTTGGATCTGTTTGTGACTTCGGATCGTTCGGTCTTTCGTGACGAGCGCGATTCCCTCAGCTATGGCAGTAGCCCCAATCAACCGGTCGCCCGGGTCATTTGAATACGTCGTCGGAAGCTGGCTTGCAAGGACAGCGATCTGGTGTGTAATTGGGAACACTGCGGTTCGCGAGGAAATTTCTTCGAGATATGCATCAGCAGTCCCGTTAAAGCTGACCCGGTGGTTTGTCACAAGCCAGGCAGCCTCCCAGTGGGTGATTGCGGAAATTCCAAGGCCGCCCGAACGGCTGCCTGCGTGGATAGCCTTGCTGGCTGTTTTCGATAATTTGGCGGGTTCAAACGCCAACCAGATCAGCACGTGGGTATCGAGAAGGATCATCGGCCGTCGCTAGTGAGCCGGCTATGGCCGGCTGGCCGGTCGACGCCGGGATTTATTTTGGCGGGACCGGCTGGTCCGCCGATGTGACGCTTTGCGGCGACGAAGCGGAAATTCCTTCATGATCTTCCAGTCGCTGAATGGAACTGGCGGGGACTCGATGTCGCCGATGATCGTCCCTTTCCCGGCCATGAAGCCCAGGATATTGCCCTTTTCGGGTTCCGCCGGGACGATTTTAACGACCGGCTTGCCGCGCTTGGTGACGATTACCGGTTCGCCGGTGGCCTGGATTTCGTTCATTATTTTCAGGCAGCGGGCTTTGAAGGCGCTGGCGCGCATTTGTTTCATGGTGAGTTCTCCGAGAACATGGTCATTTTAACATGACCACATTCGGAGTGCCACCTCGGAATGGTGGGTTCGTGCCTGAATTTGAGTCTAAACCTGCCCTCTCAGTCCCCCGCCAGATTACGGCGGGGGACTGAGAGGCCTCTACAAAGCCGGGCCGCAAGGACACAGTTGGTTTTGAAGAGGCCGTTCATGGTGAGCGTCCACGGTGAACCGCCCGCTTTGGGTCGGGCAGTTTTTGGTTGGTCTTTCATTCGCTTTCATTTGCAAAACGGTGTCGTTCGTGGAGAATAGCAAGGCGATATTTTCCCATCATGAGTTAAGACTGGAGAGCACATGCCATTGAAGAAATTAGCCGTACTGATCCTGCTGGCCGCGGCGGTGAGTTTTGCGCAGCAACCGGCGCCGGCAACCTCGAAGGCCAAGATTTTTACGCGGGCGGAATTTGACGCGCTGATGGCCAAGCCGGGGAGCGTGCTGTTGATCGACGTGCGGCGGCCCACCGAGATCGCCATGAACGGCGGGTTTCCGGTGTACCTCAACATTCAGGCCGCGGACCTGGAAAAGCATCTCGCCGAGATTCCGAAGGGCAAGCCGATCGTCACTGTGTCTAATCACGCGCACCGCGCGGGGATCGCCGCGGATTTACTGGCAAGCAAGGGAATCAAGGTTGCCGGGGCGATTGGCGCGCAGGTGTATGAATCCGAAGGCGGCACGCTGGTGAAGTACGAAATTCCCAAGCCGGCCGCGGACGAAAAGAAGTAGCCCAGGGCCGGCGAAGCCGAAGCCCGCGTCGGGGCTATTTGCTGATCTCGTTGATTTCCTTGTTGCTGAAATTTTCCTCGCAAATATATTCCGCGATCTGCCAGTCCGGGCGCAGCCTGAATTGTTTTGTTCCGGTCCACTGTTTGGTGAAGGCTTTCGGGTCGTCGAACGTGAAGTCGATCTGCAGGAGATCGGGGGCGGCGCGGTGGATGCGCTCGATCAGGTGCAGGGCGTCGGAATGCGGGTGGCCGAGTTGATCGAGCCAGGTTTTGTCGTTCAAGCCGACAGTGTCCACGACCAGCGTGTCTCCTTCCCACTTTCCGATGGAATCTCCCATCCAGGTGGGATTTGCGTCAGCGACGTGCGGGCGACCGTCGGTATAGATTTGGCGGATAAAATGCCCGAATTCGTAGACAATGAGGACGCGGCCGGAAACCTGGAAAATTTCCATGGGAAAATTGAACAGATAAATTCTTGGGACGCCGGGAGGAAAGCAGGTCAGTGTCGTGTCGTCCGATGGGCCCGTGTAGCCGCCTGTGTGAGGCGCCTTCGTGGCCTTGAACTTCGCCTGGGCCCAGGGCGTCATCGGGGGCTCCTCTTTGCTGAACGCAAACCCTCCGTCATGCGCGCTGTTGGCGCCGATGGGCGGGTACTGCGTCCAGACGCCTGTCAGGTCGGGTCCCGGCGCCGGCGTTTGAGGATTCGTGGAAGCCTGTGGGCCGGTTTTCTGGGCGCGCACCATGGGGGAAAGCAAGAGCATCGCCAGCAAAGCAAAAAGCAAAATGGTCAAGCGGTTGAGCAAAGTGAAACTCCCTCTCGAACGCGATGCGGTACGGTGAACTTCCCGGCTGGCCGGATTAATATTCGTCCCCCGAGCGCGGCTTGAGCTCTTTCCCATCGGCGAAGACGACTTTCTGCAGACGCATTACTTTTGAGCCGTCCTTGGCGCGATTTCCGACGATTGTGACCTGGTCGCCGGTCTTGATCGAATCCTTCTTCCAGCCGGCCCGCGCCAGGTTATTGGGGCTATCGGCTTCGACGAGCCATTGTTCGGCGTTGCCTTTGTCGTCCTTCGTCTCCAGATGAATGGCGGAGTGCGGGTTCATGAAGTCAAATTCGGTCACGGTTCCTTTCACCGAAATGGTCTTGGACATGTCATAGGCGGAAAGTCCATGATGCGCGGAGAGATTCCCGGGAACCCCGAAGAGCAGAAGCGCCGCGCCAAGCGTCAAGCCAAGAAAATTTCCAATCCTGTGATGCACGGGGACCTCCGGCCCGGAAAGCGATATTCCGGCGCACTCCGCAAATCTGATTTTACCTAATGTAATACACCGGTGGGCGGGTTGCATTTATAAAAAAGGCTGGACTAAATCTTCCCCGCGTCGTTGGAGGTCCGAGCTTCAGCTCGGACGTTTGTGCAAGGCAAGTTGCGGGCTTTAGCACCTGAAGCTTCAGGGGTTAAGACCCCTTATCCTGCGCCACTTTCGTCGGGGCTGAAGCCCCGACCTCCGAAATCCGAACATTCCTCAAAATGGGATACCGCTAGTCTTGAACAAGTATTCACTCCCGGGCGCGGTTCTGACTATACTGGTCGTCTTCCGGGGCTGCCCTCGGTTCGAGCGTAATTCGGCCCGGAGCAAAAAATCCAATGACACCTGAAGAACAACGCCTGGACGAAGCCCGCCTGCACACCAAGCACTGGAAGCGCTGGGGGCCGTATCTTTCCGAACGGCAATGGGGCACGGTGCGCGAGGATTACAGCCCGAACGGGACGGCGTGGGAATATTTTCCGCACGACATGGCTCGTTCGCGGGCCTATCGCTGGGGGGAAGACGGGATCGGAGGGATCAGCGACCGGCACCAGCGATTGTGTTTCGCGCTGGCGCTATGGAACGGGCGCGATCCGATTTTGAAGGAACGCCTGTTCGGGCTGACGGGCAATCAAGGCAATCACGGCGAGGACGTGAAGGAGTGCTACTACTACCTCGATTCCACGCCGACGCATTCGTACATGAAATTTCTGTACAAGTACCCGCAGGCGGCGTTTCCCTACGAGCAACTGGTGGAGGAAAACGGAAAACGCAGCAAGCGCGACCCGGAATTCGAGCTCATGGATACCGGCATTTTCAACGAGAACCGCTACTTCGACGTGTTCCTCGAGTACGCCAAAGCCGCGCCGGAAGAAATCCTGATCAAGATTACAGCCTGGAACCGCGGGCCGGAGGAAGCGCCGCTCGATCTGTTGCCCACGCTCTGGTTCCGCAATATCTGGTCGTTCGGAGAGAAGCATGGCCATCCGAAACTGTGGCGCGCGCCGGACTCGGCGGGCGCGGCGGTGGTGGCGGCGCAGGAAAGCCGCTACGGCGAGCGGTGGCTGCTGGCGGAGAGCGCGCCGGAAATGCTGTTCACCGAAAATGAAACCAATTTTCAGCGCGTGTTCGGGTATCCGACCGGAAACAAATATGTGAAGGACAGCTTTCACGATTACGTTATCCACGGCGCGAAGGATGCGGTAAATCCGGGGCAGTTCGGCACGAAGTGCGCCGCGCATTACCATGCGCAGATCACGCCGGGGGGTTCGGCGACGTTTCGTCTGCTGCTCACCAACGTGGAGCCCAAGGCGGGAGCGGCGAATCCATTCGAAATGGATTTCGAAAAGACATTCGGTCTGCGGCGCGGAGAGGCCGATCAGTTTTATGCACGGCGTTTTCCCCAGGAACGCTCGGAAGACGCGCATAACGTCATGCGGCAGGCCCTGGCGGGCATGCTGTGGTCCAAGCAGTGCTATCACTACGACGTGCGCACGTGGCTCAATGGCGATCCCGGGCAGCCGCCACCCCCCGCCGAGCGGAAAAAGGGGCGCAATCACGATTGGGCGCACCTATACAACGCGGACGTACTCTCGATGCCCGACAAGTGGGAGTACCCGTGGTTTGCGGCGTGGGACCTGGCGTTTCACACCATCGCGCTTTCGCTGGTGGATCCAGACTTTGCGAAGGACCAGCTGATCCTGCTGCTGCGCGAATGGTACATGCATCCGAACGGGCAGCTGCCCGCATATGAGTGGGCATTCGGCGACGTGAATCCCCCGGTGCATGCGTGGGCGGCGTGGCGCGTTTACAAGATCGAGAAGCGCATTCGCGGGCGCGCCGACCGCGGTTTTCTGCAGCGCGTGTTTCACAAACTGCTACTGAATTTTACCTGGTGGGTGAACCGCAAGGATCCGGACGGCATGAACGTGTTTCAGGGCGGTTTTCTGGGCCTCGACAATATCGGGGTGTTCGACCGTTCGCAACCGTTGCCTACCGGAGGACACCTGGAGCAATCCGACGGCACCAGCTGGATGGGAATGTATTGCCTGAACATGCTGGCCATCGCGCTGGAACTGGCGCGCGAGGATCCGGCGTATGAAGATGTGGCCAGCAAATTTTTCGAGCACTTCGTGCACATCGCGGCCGCGATCAACTCGCACGGAATTGACGGAACGGCGCTGTGGGACGAAGAAGACGGATTTTACTATGACGCGATCCACCTGCCGAACGGCACCCAGCAATCGCTGAAGATTCGCTCGCTGGTGGGCTTGATTCCGCTGTTCGCGGTGGAAACGCTCGAGCCGGAACTGATTTCACGGCTGCCGGGATTTCAGCGGCGCATGCAATGGTTTCTGGATAACATGCCGGATTTCGCGACGCGCGTGGATTGCAGCCAGAGTTCGCCGAACGGGTGCCGCCGCCTGCTCTCACTGGTGGACCGCGGGCAACTGGTGCGCCTGCTGAGCCGCATGGTGGACCGCGAGGAATTTTTTTCGCCGCACGGCATTCGCGCGCTTTCCAAATATCACGCGGCGCATCCTTATATTCTTCAAGTCGACGGCATGGAGCGGCGCGTGGATTACGAGCCGGGGGAATCGCAGACCAGCCTGTTCGGAGGGAACTCGAACTGGCGCGGGCCGGTGTGGTTTCCCATGAATTTTTTGATGATCGAATCGCTGCAGAAATTCCATCATTACTATGGCGACGATTTCAAGGTCGAATGCCCGGCGGGATCGGGCAAGCAGATGTCCTTGTGGGACGTGAGCGCGGAGCTTTCGCGCGCGCTGACGCATATTTTTCTGCGCGATGAAAACGGGCAGCGACCGCTGAACGGGGCGGTGGAGAAATACCAGAGCGATCCCTACTGGCGCGATTTGATTTTGTTTTACGAATATTTTCACGGGGAGACGGGAGCAGGGCTGGGGGCGAGCCATCAGACCGGGTGGACCGGGCTGGTGTCCAAGCTGCTGGAGCAGACGGGGGAGTGATATCGGTGTAGCGCTCGCCTTCAGGCGGGCACTTGGCGCCTCGGCAGATGCCCACCTGAAGGTGGGCGCTACATTGCTTGCGCTGTGCAGCAAATAGTCGGTGAACCACGATTCGGGGACCTCATGAATTTCCAAGACAAAATTGTTCTGGTGACCGGCGGGACGGGCGGGCTGGGCCGGGAAGTGTCCATGGCGTTCATCGAGGCGGGCGCCGCGGTTATCGTGACGTATCGGAACGCGGAAGAATTCGGCGCGCTGGCCGCGGCTGCGCAGCGCATCGGCGCAGCGCCGTCTGCGGGGATGTCCGTGGACGTGACCGACGCGCAGGCCGTGGAGAAATGCGTCGCGGACATTGTCGCGAAGCACGGGCGGCTGGATATTCTGGTGAACACGGTGGGCGGGTACGCAGGCGGCGTGAATCTGTGGGAGGCAGACGCGCGGACGTATGAGCAGATGCTCGGGCTGAATCTGAAGGCGGGATTTGTGCTGGCGCGCGGCGTGGTGCCGCAGATGATCAAGCAGCAGAGGGGATGGATCGTGAACATTGCGTCGAAGGCCGCAGTGGATCACGGCGCGGGCGGCGCGCTATATGCCGCGTCGAAGGCGGGGGCGCTGGCTCTTTTCGATTCGTTGGCCGCAGAGGTGAAGGAGCACAACATCAACGTAAACACCGTGCTACCGAGCATTATCGACACGGCGGCGAACCGCAAGGGCATGCCCGGCGCGGATTTTTCCAAGTGGCCGAAGCCGGAAGAGATCGCGCGCGTGATTTTATTTTTGTGCTCGGAAGAGGCGCGGGTGATTCACGGGGCGGCAATTCCGGTGTATGGGAAGACGTGAGTAGGACAGGCTTCAGCCTGTCGGGGTTGAAGTGCTACGCGCGTTCAGACAAGCAGACAGGCTGAAGCCTGTCCCACCAAAACCGGCGCCTAATAAAGTGTCACACGATTCATTTCCGCTGCTCAACCAGTTCGACTAGCACCTTCGTTCCGTCATATTTGGCTACAAGAAAGAAATTCACGCGCGTGCCGCTTGCTCCTGCGCGCGCTGCGGGGTAAATGGGCTCGACCTTAAATCTTTCGCGCAGGATGTGCGTTGCGCGGTCCACATCGGTCACGTCGATTTCCACTTGCTGAATTCCTTCGCCGAATTTTTCCAGGAAACGAGCGATCACGCCGCCTCCGCTGGGCGCTCTTGTTGTGAGAATGTCCAGACGAGGTGGCCGCACTGAATCCTCCTCGAACTCGAGCTCAAACTCCAGCACGTCTTGATCAGCCGGCGCGCCCGCAAGAGGAGGGGAGCCGTTCGCCGATCGAATCTTTTCAAATGTCACGGGAGATACGGCGATGCCGACCGTCAATCTGGGCTGAGGCAGGCTGTCGCCATAGGGACGCTCAAAACGTTCCTGAACGAGCAGATTCCGGAATTCCTCGTCTTTCTGCGATTCGTTTATCCACGTGCGAATTCGCGCTGTGCCCTCAAAGAACAAGGATTCTGCCGCCTGGATGCGTTGCCTCGCATTTGCATCCGCAAGGAGTTCGATGTTTCTTGCCACCGTAGACAGCTTGGTCCCGAGGGGTTCGACACTTACTGACCGCGGCGACTGTTCGATAGCAAGGTGCTCCTTGTGCCGAGAATCATCGCTCCGGCGTTTGCCCAATTTCGCCGCAACAATGGAAACGACAACCGCAAATCCAATCACCCCACCCACAATCGCCAGGGAAAGGCCGGTGGAAATGTGCAACCAGGGTTCGGCGAGCATTTTTGCGCCGATGAACATCAACACGACAGCCAGGCCTTCGTCGAGGTAGCGGAAATACGGCAGGATTCCGGCCAGCAGGAAATAAAAGGCGCGCAGGCCGAGGATGGCGCAGACATTCGAGCTGTAGACCAGAAACGGATCGCGGGTGACGCCGAAAACCGCGGGGATGGAGTCGAGGGCGAAAATAAAATCCGTCGTTTCCAGGACCAGGACGACGAGAAACAGGGGCGTCAACAGCAAGCGCCCGTTTGCGCGCGTGAATAATTTCTGGCCGTCGCCGGTTTGCGACATGGGCAAAATCTTTTGCGCCCATCGCACCACGGGATTTTTCTCCGGGTGCACGGAATGGTCCGCGCCGAACAGTTTGAATCCGGCGTAGAGCAGGAACGCCCCGAACAGGTAGAGAATCCACTCGAAGCGCTGGATCAGAATGGCCCCGACGCCAATCATTGCGCCGCGCAGGATCAGCGCGCCCAGCACTCCATAGAACAGCAACCGGTGCTGGTAGCGGGGATCGACGCGGAAGAACTGGAAGATCAGCAGGAAGATGAAAACGTTGTCCACGCTGAGGGATTTTTCGATCACGTAGCCGGTGAAAAATTCCAGGCCGGGCCCGCGGCCGTGCGCGAAATATATCCAGAATCCGAAGGCGACCGAGAGCGCGACCCAGGCGGCGCTTTCGAGGGCAGCCTCGCGGAGGACGATCACGTGCGCGCGGCGGTGGAACAGGCCGAGATCGAGCAGCAGGAAGAGCGCGACGCCGGCGTTGAAGGCGATCCAGAGCGTCCAGGTGCCCATTTAGGCGGCGCTCGCTTCCAGGTGGGGGGCGAAGAACTGCTTGGTTTCTGGATCGCGGGTTGCTTCGATAGCGTGAGCAAGGCTTCCATGGACAAAAAGTATTCGGGACGGTTTTGTAGCGCCGGCGTCCCGCCGGCAGGTTTGGGTTTTCTTGACGGGGTGAAACGCTGCCGGCGAGACGCCGACGCTACGAAATGCGGGGGTTCCGCGTGTTGGGTGACTAGTCGCGTCCTGGGGATTTTGCGCCTGACTGAATCGATGGAAAACCGCCGGCGGGACGCCGGCGCCACCAAAGGCGCGAGGCCCACAAAGGACATTGCCAGGTGCGTTTCGCGGGAATCGAGAGTTGTGATACATGCGGGAAATTAAAATCGCCACCGCAGGGGACCTCAGTGGTCAGAATTTTGAGCCGTGTCGCTGGTTTTTGCGGCATTGAGATTGGAAAGCTCGACGCGCGTGGTTTCGCCGGGGCGGACCGCGACCGGTAAATCCCAGCGCAGGCGGACATCGCCCGAAATCGCCTGGATGCCGATCATGCTGATCCAGTAGGCCCCCGGAGCGATGCCTGCGAACGATCCGCGGCCGTCCAGATCCGTGTCGGTTTGCCCGGCGAGATAACGTTGCTGAGCGAGTTCCGTCACGCGGGTTTCCAGGCGCTGCATGTGGACGTCGCGCAGATGCTCCCAGGTTGCGGACGGATTCTTATCGGCCAGGTCGATGTCGATTCCCTGCACGCTTTCGGGGACGGCGCCGATGAATCTGCGCAGGGCGGCCGAGTACTCGTCCTTCTCCTGCTTGTATTTTTCGGGATTGGCCTCGCGGTCTTTTTCCTTGTATTTGGACTTGGGGAATCCCACGCCCTTGAAGCCAACATTGCGTTTCATGTAGGCGTCATAAAATTCGGGGACGCCGATGATGTCGTCGGGGGTCAGGCTTTTGGTGAACTCCGCGCCGGAGAGGTTCACCGAGCGGTGTTTCTTCATCCAGGCTTTCAATTCGGGCGAAACGCTTAAGGCGTCCGCGAACTTATCGAGATCGGGCGCGGGTTCCTGTTGCAGGGCTTCGTTGCGGATGTCGCCAAGACTTTTGCTCAGCAGATAGAAGGTGAGCTGGCGAACCGGTTCGGGGCGGCCACCGGTGGGGGCGACGCGCGCGGTGAAGTCGACACGTCCCGGCGCCTGCGCCGCGAGGAGCGCGGGCCAGGCGCACAGGAACAGTCCGGCGGCGAAAGCGGCGAGGCAAAGGCGCGAGATCGTTTTCATGGGGCTCCCCGCGAAGTTTACAACTATGCGGGGCGATTGGGAATCATTCCCGGAGGAGCTGTTTCGTAGCACAGCCACTCCTGGTTGTGTGGGGTTTGAAATTGCTCATAATTCGGTGATGTATCTGCGGCATGGAAACCCACGCAGCCAAGAGTGGCTGTGCTACCTGGGGGCGGGAATCGATTTTTTTATTTTGACGGGCGGGAGATTTGTGAATTTCAAATCCTTGGCGGTTTTCAATTTGGCGATGAAGACGATTTGTCCGGTGTGATAGGCGAAATGCTCGACGACGTGGGCCACGGCTTCGAGGCCGGTGACGTGCAGGCCCTGGATCACGAATTTGCGGGACAACGTGGATTCGGGGAGGCGGGCCAGCACTTTGCATGCTTCCTCAACGGTGCCCCGCAGGCGCGCGATCAGGATTTTTTTCGGCAGCGGGCCGCGCTCGGCGAACTCGCTGTCGCGGTCGCGCACGTCCGGGGTTTCTCCCAGGTTCGAGACGATCCATTGGCGGACGTTTCCGCACAGGTGCAGGACCAGATTTCCGGCGCTGTTGGAGGCGGGATTGGGGCGCCACCAGATGTCTTCGTCCGAGAGTTGTTTCAGGCAGTTCACGATGTGGGGGAGATTTTCCTTCGTAAGCAGGCGCTGCGAGTTTGCGAGGAACATTTGGGCGGTTTGGGAAGATTTCGCTTTCACGGCGCGCACCTCTCGGGCAGATGCTAAACAATGCGCGGGAATACGGCAAGCGGGGTGCGCGAGGTGGATTGATTTTGTAGGACGGACACTCTTGTCTGTCCAGTTTTCCGCGGCGCACCGAGAATCCAAACCGGACAGCCAAGAGTGTCTGTCCTACAAAATGCGCAAGATGGGAAATTTTATAGCAAACGGAATGTGACTTCGATGGGGACCACGACCGGGACGGGTTTTCCGCCGGGGCCCATGGCCGGTTTGAAGCGCCATTGCTTCACGGCTTCCACGGCTTTTTCTTCCAGGCCCAGGCCGGGGCCTTTTACGACCTGGATTTCAATGGCGCGGCCATCGGCGGTGATGACGGCCTGAAGCACTACCGTGCCCTGATATTTCGCCTTGCGCGCTTCCTCGGAATATTTCGGATCGGGGCAATATGCGCACGAAGGATAGCCGACGCCGCCGGTGCCGGGATGAAATGCTCCGCCTCCGGTGCCGCCGCCCGAACCCGGGCCAAGGCCGCCGCCTTCGCCGCTGCCAATTCCGGTTCCGGTGCCGCTGCCGATGCCGCTGCCGCCGCCGGGTCCGCCCGAGCCGTTGACCAGCTTGGCCAGGGGATCGCCGTAGTTATCCAGGTTCGGGCTCGGAATCTTCAGGTCTGGAGGCCCGAGCAGGGTCGCCTGAATATTGGAATCCGGTTTCGTGTGCACCATGGGAGGAGCAATCTGCGTCATGCTCCACTTGGGCAATTTGCCCTTGGTTGCAGGAAGTTGTTCGCGCGCGC
This sequence comes from Terriglobia bacterium, assembly GCA_020073375.1. Classification (GTDB taxonomy): domain Bacteria; phylum Acidobacteriota; class Terriglobia; order Acidiferrales; family UBA7541; genus Palsa-360. Next base: position 11,697 of record JAIQFG010000102.1, read on the forward strand.
CGCCGCCACCGCCGCCTCCGGCCTTGTCCTTGCCGGGGGGAAGCTTCATGGCGTAGTCGGAAATATCTATCGGCGTCAATAGCATGTTATTGACGGGATTTGCCGTGGCCTTCTTGACGGCCGTGTACAGCAGCGGCGAGAAGATCAGCACGGTCACGCCAATGTGAAAAGCCAGAGCAATCGCTTGCGCCGGGCCGAACGCTTTGTCCTTGGTCCAGATGTCGCGGACCTTGACGGGCTTGCTGGTCACCTTCAGCGGCGGCAGCTTGGGCGGGGAAATCAGGTCGCGAATATTCTGCCAGAGCACTCTGGAGGTTGGCTGCCAGTCGACGGTCATGCGTGAGGAGACAGCCCTGGGCGTGGGCTTGAACCATTCCTTGAAATTTTCGGCGAGGCCGGTGCCGAAGCCCTCCGGCGTGAACACGGTGGGCTTGCCGTTCTTGGGCAACTTGACGGGGCGCTCGGCCAGAAAATCTTTCAGATTGGAAATAAAGCCGCGGGAAAGCGGTTTTTGCGAGCCGCCCAGGCGCGGGGCGGTATCCCCCGCCGGCAGGGTCACCTTGGGTACGGGTGTCCCTGGGTCACTCCATTTAGGCGCAATCGTGCTCAAGGTTTCCTGTCTCATAGTGCCGTGGAATTCCTCTGGTCCTACGATTCCAGAGAGGCACGAATGGATGCCCGTCGGCGCAAAGCTGACATGGCGCCAATTCCATTGTAACATTACTGACGCAACCACGAGGAAGAAGGTTTCCGGACCTGAGAGTACAGGTCGGCAGTACAGGTTTCCGCTGTCCGCGTCTGACAATTATTGGGTGGGCTGCAAGTACAGCCCGCACCCGCTTAACTTATGCCCAAAAACGCCGATTTGAAAAGCACTTTGAATTTGCCGCGCACCGATTTTCCGATGAAGGCGAACCTCCCCAAGAACGAGCCGAACCAGCTCGCCGAATGGGAGGAGAAGAAACTCTATCGCCGTATTCAGGAGTCGCGCGCGGGGGCGCTGACCTACGTGCTGCACGACGGGCCGCCGTATCCCACCGGCACCATACACCTGGGGACGGGCTTGAACAAGATCCTTAAAGACATGGTGGTGAAGTCCAAGACCATGGCGGGTTTCCGCGCGCCTTATGTGCCCGGATGGGATTGCCACGGTCTGCCGATCGAGACGCAGGTGGAAAAGGAATTGGGCGGCAAGAAGGGAAGCGTGCCGCCCGGAGAATTCCGGCGCATGTGCCGCGAATTCGCGAACCGTTACGTGGATCAGCACCGGCGGGATTTCAAGCGGTTGGGCGTGTTCGGGCAGTGGGAAGATCCGTACCTGACGATGAGCCCACAATACGAGGCGACCATTGCGGACGCCTTTCTTACGTTTTTGGAAAAGGGCTACGTCTATCGCGGGTTGAAACCGGTTTACTGGTGCATCTTTGACCGCACAGCGCTGGCCGAAGCGGAAGTGGAATATGAGGATCACACCAGCCCATCGATTTACGTGCGGTTCAGGCTCGATCAGACCGGCGACTCGAACATTCCGGAAGAACTGAAAGGCAGGAACGTCTACGGCGTGATCTGGACCACAACTCCCTGGACGATTCCAGCCAGCATGGCTCTCGCATTTCATCCCGAGTTGATCGAGTATGCGGCGGTCGAGATCGAAGGTGGGGACGTCTATCTTGTCGCGCAACAACGGCGCCACGAAGTTGCGGCGGATTGCGGCTACAAAGAAACGGGCAAGGTGTTGGGAACGTACAACGGCCGGACAATCGTGGAAGATGCCCGATTGCGTTTCCATCATCCCTTCCTCGACAGGCTGGAGCCGGCCGTGCTGGCGGATTACGTGGAACTCGGTCAGGGCACGGGCATCGTGCATACCGCCCCCGGACACGGGGTGGACGATTACCGTACCGGCCAGAAATACGGCATCGAGGCCTACGCGCCGATCGACGATGACGGCAGATTCGTCGAGGGGCTGGCGGAATACAAGGGCAAGAGCGTATTTGAAGCGAATCCGCTGATCATCGAGTTGCTGGAATCCCGTGGGGCGCTGATCGGAAAGGCAAAACTCCAGCACAGTTATCCGCACTGCTGGCGTTGCCACAATCCAGTTATTTTTCGCGCCACCGAACAGTGGTTCATCGACCTGGACGGCGCGGCGCGCGACGGCAGCGGCGCCATTCGTTCGCGCGCGCTGGCGGAAATTTCCAAGGTGAAGTGGACGCCCGAGTGGGGCGCCGAGCGCATTCATTCGATGATCGCGGAGCGGCCCGACTGGTGCGTCTCGCGGCAGCGATTCTGGGGCGTGCCGCTAGCGATCCTCTATTGCAACAAGTGCGGCAAGCAATTCGAGGATTACAAGGTATTGCATGCGCTGGTCGCCGAGTGGTTCACGCGCGAGGGCGCCGACGCGTGGTTCACGCACACAGTTGCAGAGTTGCTCCCCGCGGGAACGAAATGCGGATGCGGCGCCTCGGACTGGCGCAAGGAAACCGATATTCTCGACGTGTGGTTCGATTCCGGGTCTTCGCATTTGGCCGTGCTGGACCGGCTCGATGCCGCGGGACAAAAACTTCCGTGGCCCGCCGACATGTACCTGGAAGGCCCGGACCAGTATCGCGGATGGTTTCACAGTTCGCTGCTGGT
>JAIQFG010000103.1 GCA_020073375.1 Terriglobia bacterium
AGGAAAATGAGGGCCATTCTTCCCCCTTTAGCTGCACCCAATGCTGCACCCAAACTAAATTGACCTCGGACAACCCGTCGGTCCGGGTGATACAGGAAAAGGGGACCGATCACTCAATGCGAAATCACACCCAGTTTTGTGCGGATTCTTGGGGGTCACGTCACGCCGCGTGAAGAAGTTATTGTGGGCAACCCGGGAATCCAAGAACTTAGTCAATCGTCTTTGGCCCTGTCCCAAGGAATGGCGCGATAGCTCATCATTTTCAAAAATTGCGATTGCAGTTGTGCAAACCGCCAGTCATTCAAGATGCTCGACGAAGAGGACTTTACACTTTCGACAGCGGCGGCTTGGCATGAACCATAATGACCTTACAAATGGATAGCCACACTCCGGACATTCCCAACTGCGGTATCTAAGATACAAAATCACCGTGGCACTGATTACGATTGCCATCAGCACAAAAAAGAAAGGAATGCTAATACGGAATCGTTCAAAGACGACCGACGTCAGCGCCAAGAGGGGGCCGGAGCCAAAAAGCGCCACTAGAAAAAATACTCTCCGGTGCCGAAACTCCTTCCAATTTTTCATGTTGCGAAGTTCCTTGGTACTATTTTCCATGTAGAATATAACTACGAAGAGTCCATAGATGATATCCTACACCAATAACTACAAGTAAACCGATGAAACGATATACCCAGATTTCAGTCTTAGATGGGTGAGGCTTGCCAAATACTTTCAAGTACAATGTCGTGTCGATAATTACCCAAATGCCTGCAAGGAATGCACCTATCAAGAATATAAGATCAATCCAAGTAGGTGAAGTCGGCGTTGAGTCCATTTGGATCATTTGCATCCCGTGGTATGCGCAACGGTGTTCGTCGTTATGCGGGAGAGGATAATGCCACCACCTCCACCGTATGAAATTGAGAACTGCCAGATTCCACTATTGTCCGTCGAGAACGAAAAGGAGAGATTTGAGAGAGCCCCTAAACTCAATGTTGTCGTCTGAAAGATGCTACTAACTTGAGAGCCAGATGTAGCATTAGTAAAAAACGCCATCACGCCAGCCCCTCCTCCCCCTCCAGCTATAAAAGGTTGTTGTTGTTGCCCTGGTACCCCGATCGTTATTGAGTCACCGTGAGTGAGTGGCGATGGTCCTGATTGAGCAGCGGCTCCTCCAGAGAAGAACACTGCACCTGAGGGTCCCGACGGATCACCCCAAAAAGCGCCAGCTGCAGCGGACCCTGTAGCTGCTCCTCCAAACAGAGGAGTCAAACCTAGACCAGCGTCTCCGGAGACGCCCAGACCAAATCCATGTAACATTTTACTTGGCTTTGTGCAAGGGGGCGGCTGATTCGATTTCGGAGCAGGCTGACGGGTGGCCCGGCCTTTAGTGTTTCACGTTGCTGCACCGCCAAATCATACCACTCTCGCAAGTCATCTGTGAGTTATGATGGTGGTGTTCGGGTGCCCCGTCCTTGACGGTTTTCAAGGGCGGGGCTTTTGGTTCGACTTCGCATTCGAGATCTTGATGTGCCGTGTCAGACAGAGCGAAGAAAGTCAAAAGCCCCTGCCCTTCAAAGAACGAAGGGCAGGGGAACCAAAGTTCAAAACCTTTCAAAGCCCGGCCACCCGGCCAGGATCACAAGGATTTGCCGCCAAGACGGCAACGGGCGTGACGTTCGGCGCCGGTTTTATCGCCGCCGGGATTTCGCTGTTATCCGACAAGCCCGCGACCCTTGCCTGATCCCAAGCGCCTCCTGCTATTGAACGATAGGCACCAGTGCGCCGCCGGCCGGGCGCCACTTTCCGTTTTCTTTCACGAAGATGCGGAGCACTCGGCAGTTTGTGTCAACGACTTTGCCGTCGGGGCCCATGCTCTTGAGGTCGGTGTGATCGGTGGCAAACGCGACGTTTCCGTACACGGCCATCAGATGAAAATCGTCGGGGTGGGGGCCGATGCCCGGAGCGGGATGCGCGGCGCTTTGCGCGGCGATCATTCCGGCCTTGACCGTCACTTGTCCTTTGTTGGAAATTTCAAAAAACTGATCGGTCCAGTAATGGCTGCGGAATTCGATGCACTCCTTATAGTCCTTGTGATAGGGCGTGGCGCCAGCGCTGCACAGCCACTGCTGGTCGGCGCCCCACAGCTCTTTCTCCAGGTCCGCATTTTTGGCGCCCTGGGGGCCTGCAGCCGGCGCGGCAGTTTTCAGGGCCGATTCCTGGCCGCCGGAGGTGAAAGAAACGGCGGTGAACAGCATCAAGAAGAGCGTGAAAATTTTTGTCACGGCGAATCTCCCTTTTGAATTTTTCTGAATTCCTTGCGGGTCACTCAACGGAGGGCGGGGACCGCCGCGGGCGCAGAGCCGTCCAGAGTTTGCGCGCCGCGCCCCGGTCCAAGCGCTCCTGCAGCGGCCCCCATAATAGCCAGACGAGTCCGGCCAGGATGACCAGCACCATCATCCAGCGCATGGCCGCCGCGAGCAGAACGATGTTCACCCCCGGCCACTCGAACCGGTATTGGCGCAGGACGGCGGCGCGGTCGGCCATCCAGTGCCAGGCCGTGTGCGCCACCAGGGCCGAAACGATGATGGTTCCGGCGCGCTCGGCGACCACGTACCGGAACAGCAGATCCAGCGCGGGAATGAACAGCGCGAGCATAAGCAATTGTCCCAGCTCGACGCCGATGTTGAACGACAGCAGCGATGCGAGCATGTGCGAACCCGCGAATTGCAGCGTCTCACGCAGGGCAAACGAGAAGCCGAATCCGTGAACCAGTCCGAACCCGAACGCCACCATCCATCTGCGCTGCACGCTGGTGATTCCCACGATATTTTCCAGCGCCATATATAGGATTGACGTGGCGATCAGAGTTTCGATCAGCAGCGGAAACCACAGCATATTTGGCGCGAGGTTATACGCGGACGCGATCAGCGTGATCGAGTGCGCCACGGTGAACGCAGTCACAACCGGAATCAGCGCGCGAAACCTGCGGAACGGAATGACCAGGCAGAACAGGAAGAGCAAATGGTCGGTGCCGCTGAGGATGTGAAAAAATCCCAAATTGACGAACCGCAGAGCCGCCTGGTGCCAGCTCGGATCGAGGCGCACCAGGCCGGGATCGCCGATGAACTCAAACGCGCGCACCGCACCGCCCGGCGGCTGAAACCGCAGGACGATGACGACGCGTTCGCCCAGCCGGCCGAGTCCCGGGTGGATTGAAAACCGCGCCTGGTCGGATTGAATCGGGTAGTCGAGCCAGATGTCGAGCATCACCTGGTTCCAAAACACGTCGGTGCCGCCGGGAAGGCGCGGGCCGGTGATATGCGCCATCGCGTCTTCGTAGGAGGTAAAGGACCGGTCCGATTCCAGCGAGACACGCGTTTGCAGCACCTGCGGGTTCGGCAGGCGGGTATCGCCCTCGTAAACTTCAATTTCGTTCCCAACCCAAAGCGTCGCGGCCTCGTTCAGTTGCGCATCAATGTGGTCCAGATCGAGGTAGCCCGGGCCGCGCATGGGAAATTCCACGTCGCGCATGGCCTTCAGCGGAACGCGCACGAGCAGATTCAGGTGCTGGCCGGCGGGCCGGGCGATCAGTTGCGTGGTGACATCCACCGGGATGTCATGAGCCGCCGCGCCCTTGCACACGAGCGCGCATGCCGCCAATGCGGCACAAAAAATGACCAGGCCCCTGGAAAGCCTGAAAGGCATAGCCGCGAGAGTAACCGCATTGAGAAGCGGCGACAAGCAAAAAGGAATGGTCGGCATAATGCATCTGGTGTATGCTGCGCGCAAAGATTTCAGATGAATTTCAGACGGGCTGCCCTGCCGGGTCGGCTAGAATTGTGCGTCGTTAAACGCGGAGGTTTCATCGTGAAGCGCAAGTTTCTTATCGGTGGCGTGCTGCTGGCCGTGGTGATCTCATTGGCCGTTGGATCGATTGTGCTGGAGAAGAGGGCCGCGGTGCAGGCCGCCGGCGTGCAAGCGCCCATGTTTGAAGTCGACCCCATGTGGCCGAAGCCCATGCCGAATCATTGGGTGATCGGCATGACGATCGGCGTGTCGGTCGATTCCCAGGACAATGTCTGGATCATTCACCGCGGCGGCTCACTCGAAGCCAAGGAATCCTACGGCGACTGGAATCCTCCGGGCGCGGAATGCTGCAAGGTCGCGCCGCCGGTTCTGGAATTCGACAAGGCCGGCAATCTGATCGGCCACTGGGGCGGCCCCGGCAAGGGCTACAACTGGCCGAACTCGAATCACGGAATCACCGTCGATTTCAAAGGCAACGTTTGGATAGGCGGGAACGGCCGCGTTGCAGATCGGGAAGCCGTTCGGAAGCAAGGGCAGCAACGACGTGGAAAATCTGAAGGGCCCCGCAAAGATTTTTGTCGATCCAAAGACCAACGAGCTGTACGTGGCCGATGGATACGGCAACAAGCGCGTCATCGTGTTCGACGCCGACACCGGCAAGTACAAGCGGCATTGGGGCGCCTACGGGCACAAGCCTGACGACACCGATCCGGGAAATTACAACCCGGACGCGCCCATCGATCAGCAATTCCGCAGCCCGGTGCACTGCGCGCAGCTCTCCAACGATAACCTGCTTTACGTCTGCGACCGCGTGAACGACCGCATCCAGGTCTTCAAACCGGACGGCACCTTCGTCAAGGAACAAATCATCGAAAAGAGGACGCTGGGAGACGGCTCGGTCTGGGATATCGCCTTCTCGAAGGATCCGGAACAGAAATTCATCTACCTCGCCGACGGCGCCAACGAAAAAATCCACATCCTGCTGCGCGACACGCTGCAGGAAGTGACGAATTTCGGAGACGGCGGACGCCAACCCGGCGCATTTTACGCCGTGCACAGCATCGCGACCGATTCCAAGGGCAACATCTACACCACGGAAACTTATCGTGGACAGCGCCTGCAGAAATTCGTGTACAAGGGAATGGGCCCGGTCACGAAAATGGATCAGGGCGTGCTCTGGCCGAAAAAGTAAGCGAACTGCCGAGCCAAATTTAAATTGGTTTGGAATTCCGGGTGCCGCACCCTTGTGCTTTTCAAGGGTGCGGGTTTTAATTTTCATCCGTTTCCTTTTTCCCTGTGCGCGCTGGTTTGAAGTCCTGCAGTCAGGAGACGTAATGCGCAAGAAGCTGCCGTTTCTGTTTTTTCCCGTGCTGGTATTGACCTGCGCCATGGGTTGGGCGCAATCCGGCAAGCCGCTGAACGTTTATTTCATTGATGTGGAGGGCGGCCAGTCCACGCTGTTCGTGACCCCGGCCGGGCAATCCCTGCTGGTCGATACGGGCTGGGCCGGAGGGCGCGATGCGGACCGCATCGTCGCCGTCGCCAAACAAGCCGGCCTGAAGCAAATCGACTACATGGTATTGACGCACTATCACGGCGATCATGCCGGCGGCCTTGTCGATCTCTCGAAGCGCTTCCCGATCAAGAATTTCGTCGACCACGGGCCTCCGATGGAAGAAACCCGCAACGTGCCAACGACCTTTGCCGGGTATGTCCCCGTGCGCGAAAAGGGCCAGCACATTCTCGCTGAGCTTGGTGCGCACTTGCCGATCAAGGGCGCCGACTTCACGGTTGTTTCCGCGGCCGCCGAAACAATTTCAAAACCGCTGCCCGGCGCAGGAGCCGCCAATTCCCTCTGCTCCGGCTCACAGGCGAAAGACGAGGCGAAAGACGATCTGCTTGCCGGCGAAAACAAACAATCGGTGGGAATGGTTATCTCGCTTGGAAAATTCCGCATGGTTGATTTCGGCGACCTGACCTGGAACAAGGAACACGATCTGGCCTGCCCGAATAATCTGATTGGCACGATCGATCTGTACTTGGTCAGCCATCACGGGCAGGATATTTCCAGCAATCCCGTCATGGTCAACGCATTGCACCCGCGCGTGGCGGTCATGAATAATGGCGCGAAAAAAGGCGGAGCGGTCGCGACCTTCGAGACGCTGAAGAGTTTGCCCGGCCTCGAAGACCTCTGGCAGCTGCACTACGCCGAGGATGCCGGGGACCACAACATGCCCAAGGATTTCATCGCCAACCTGGGCACGGGCGGCACGGTGCAGACCGGCGTCCCGAATGAGGGAACCGTGTATACCATTCATGTGGAAGCGCGGCCCGATGGAAGTTTCACGGTGACGAACACGCGGAACGGGAAGCAAAAGGAATACGGACCGCACAAGTAGAGTTTGCGGCAAGATATTCGGATTTCTTACTTTGACAGGGAGAAATACTCACATGAAATACATCTGGGCGTTGGTATTGTGCGCGCTGGCTTGTCTTCCGCTGCCGGTTCGGGCGCAGGAGGAGAAGCGCGCGCCGAACACCGGAACTGCCGCTTTGGAAAAAGAGCTGTTTCAAGTGGAACTGAAATGGATGAAGGCTGAATTTGACAAGAAGACGACCGGCCCGGACAGCATGGGCGAGTTGTGGACCGACGATTTCTTTGACATCCTGGCGGGCGGCAAGGTGGTCAACAAGCAGCAGATGATGGACCAGATGGTCCACACAGACCGCCATCCGGGCACGGGAGCGTTCCCGGATCATTTCAAGCTGCGCGCGCTGTACGGAAACGTGGCGCTGGCGAGCGATCACACGGTCATCAAGGGCGTGGATGCCAACGGCAAGATTGTCGTCGTCCGCGAGATGGGCGTGCTGCGAATGTTCGTGAAGGAAAACGGGAAGTGGCGCGTGGCCGGCGCGGGATTGGTTCCCATTGTGCCCGCTGCTGGCGCAGCGAGCGCGAAGTAAAAGAATCGGCGCGCCCCCACTGTGTAGCGCCGGCGTCTCGCCGGCAATTCCGTGGGAGTTGTTCCCAGCCGAAGAATGCCGGCGGGACGCCGGCGCTACAAGACCTGCGCGGAATCCGTCGCCAAATCGGTTTGCGACAGATAGGCAAAACTCTTGTGAGAGAACTTGGCTAGGCAGCGAAAGCGAGGAACTTCATGAATCGCAAAATTATGACCGGCGCGGCATTCGCAGGTTTGGTTGTGGCTCTGGGAATCGGTTCAGTGGTCCTAGAGAAGAAGGCCAAAGTCGAAGCGGCCGCGGTCCAGGCTCCCATGTTTGAAGTGGATCCTCTGTGGCCCAAGCCCCTGCCGAATCATTGGCTCATGGGGATGACCATTGGCGTTTCGGTCGATGCCCAGGACAACATCTGGATCATCCACCGCCAAGGTTCGCTGGAAACCGGCGAAACCCACGCCACCACGAACCCTCCCATCGCCATGTGCTGCGCTCCGGCGCCGCCGGTTCTGGAATTCGATCAGGCAGGCAACCTGCTGCACCACTGGGGCGGGCCGGGCAAAGGCTACGACTGGCCGGATTCCAATCATGGAATTACGATCGACTACAAAGGCAACGTCTGGATCGGCGGAAACGGCAGGGGCAAGCAGCCCGCCGCGAAACCTCTGGCGAGCGGCGAAATGGACGAATCGGCCGCGAAGGCGACGGACTCCTACCTGGACAATCAGGTTTTGAAATTCACGCAGGACGGCCAGTTCCTGATGCAGATCGGCAAGCCGCACAGCAGCAAGGGCAGCCTGGACACCGAGAATTTGCGCCTGCCGGCGAAGACGTTCATCGACAAGCAGACCAATGAAGTGTACGTCGCCGACGGCTACGGCAATCACCGCGTGATCGTGTATGACGCCGAGACCGGCGCGTTCAAACGCCTCTGGGGCGCCTACGGCCACAAGCCCGACGACACCGACATGGGCAACTACAATCCGGACGCCCCGCCTCCGCAACAATTTCGCAACCCTGTGCATTGCGCGGACATGTCCGTTGACCGCCTGGTGTACGTCTGCGACCGCGTGAACGACCGCATCCAGGTCTTCAAACCGGACGGCACATTCATCAAGGAGCAGTTCATCGCCAAGCGCACGTTGGGCTCGGGCTCGGCCTGGGATATCGCTTTCTCGAAGGACCCGCAGCAAAAATATATTTATCTGGCCGACGGTGAGAATGACCGCATCCACATCCTGTTGCGCGACACGCTCGAAGTGCTCACGACCTTTGGAGAAGGCGGGCGCCAGCCGGGAGAATTCTACGGTCCGCACAGCATCGCCACCGATTCCAAGGGCAACATCTACGTGACCGAAACGTATCGCGGGCAGCGAGTGCAGAAATTCGTGTACAAGGGAATCGGCCCGGTCACCAAGGAAGATCAGGGCGTTTTGTGGCCGAAAAAGAAATAGCCGAAATTTGCGTCGCGATAAGAATTTCAATTCCACGGAGGACTTTGTGATGACGAAATTTCGCGTGCTGTGTGCGATGGCCCTGATGGCCGTGGCGTCTTTCGCCCATGCCCAGGATTCGACGATGAAGAAAGGCGACAAGGCCTGGACGGATCTGGAAAAGCAGCTCGCGGACGTGAACGACTACTGGGTCTGCGCGCACAAGTATCACAAGGACCACGCGATGGATTGCGTGGATTCCAAGAACGCCATCTGGCCCGGTACTTTCTTTGAAATCAGCCGGCAGGGCGAGGTTACCGACAAGCAGGATATGGTGAAGCGGCAGACCGCCACGGCAAAGGCTCACCCCGTTTCTCCCGGTGACGCCGGACCGAACCCCCAGGACTTCAAGTTAATGGCCGTCTACGGCAACGTGGCGATGGCCACCGATCACACCGTGTTCAAAGCCGCCGACGCCAGCGGCAAGATCGCGGTCACCGACGAGGCCAACGTGCTGCGGATATTCGTAAAGCTGAACGGCAAGTGGGTGCCCGCAGCCGCGGCGCTGGTCCCCGAAGTAAAATAACGGCAGCCGCACACTCGCATAGCACGATTCCGGCGCAGCCGGAGTGGTATAATTTGTCTTGAGCTTTTCAGGAGAATCATTCATGCGCAATCGGGGCAATCGCGGCGATCATCGGCGGCTAGGACGAAACGACTGGCACTCCAGAGCCGCGGAGTTCCATGATCTTGCCGCGCACGCTCACCGTGTCGCGGCCACGCACCACGACCAGGGAGATCATCAGACCGGGCACGAGCTTTCCCGGCACGCCATGGAATACTCCGCCAAGGCGTACGAGTACGCACAGGAAGCCCACCAGGAAGCGGGAAAATCCTCGCCGGCTCCCGCTGATAAGAAGAAGTAAGTTCCACTCTTCGCCGCTGTTGCACCGCCGGGTGCCGCACCCTTGTGATTTTCAAGGGTGCGGGTTTTCCGATCCACCACCATGATTTTTCTCAGCAGGCAATCCAATAATTGCAATGGCCGGTTTAGATTCCCGTTGCCGAGCACAAACCCGGACAGACAAGTGTGTCTGTCCTACTGAAGCTTTAGCCCCTCTCCTGCATCTGATATGCTTTGGCCGCTTCGCGCCGCCCATGTCCACACCTTTACCCGAAGAAAAACTCGAACGAGGGCTGGGCCTGAGCGAGGCCGTGGCTCTGAACATGAATGCGATGGTCGGGATCGGCCCGTTCATCGTGATTCCGCTGGTGATTCAAGCGATGGGAGGGCCGCAGTGCCTGCTCGCATGGGTGGCGGGCGCGGTGCTTTCGCTGGTCGACGGCGCAGTCTGGTCGGAGCTGGGCGCGGCCATGCCGCGCGCCGGAGGCACCTACGCGTTTCTGCGCGAAGCCTACGGCCCGGGACGCGGCGGGCGCCTCATGTCCTTCCTGTACATCTGGCAGACGCTGATTCAGGCGCCGCTGGTGGTGGCTTCGGGAGCAATCGGATTTTCGCAATACCTCACGTACCTGGTGCCGCTTGGAAAATACGAACAGAAGGCAGTTTCCGCCCTGCTGGTGCTGTTGCTGATCGTCCTGCTGTATCGCCGGATTTCCGCGGTCGGCCTGATTTCAAAATTTTTGTGGTTTGGCGTGGTCGGCACGATGCTGTGGATGATCTGGGGAGGAGTGACGCATTTTTCGGCGAAAATGGCGTTTGATTTTCCGCCTGGTGCGTGGAACTGGTCGTGGCTGTTCTTCGTGGGGCTGGGGTCGGCGTCGGTGAACACGGTGTACACCTACCTGGGCTACTACCACATCTGCAACCTGGGGGCGGAAATTCGCCAGCCGGAACGCGTCATCCCGCAAACAATTCTAATTTCGATCGCGGGAATCGCCGTGCTGTACCTGGCCATGCAGACCAGCATTCTGGGCGTGGTGCCATGGCGCGAGGCGCAGAATTCGCAGTACATCGTGAGCCTGTTTGTGGAGCGGCTATACGGCACGCGCGCCGCCGCGTTCGCGACGATCATGATCCTGTGGATCGCGTTCGCGTCGCTCTTCACCACTCTGCTGAGCTATTCGCGCGTGCCCTTTGCGGCGGCCGAGGACGGAAATTTCTTTCCCGTGTTCGCCCGCGTGCATCCCACCAAGCATTTTCCGCATGTGTCTTTTCTCTTCCTGGGAATTACGTCTCTGCTTTTCAGCGTGTTGTTCAGGCTTTCCACGGTGATCACCGGGATTCTCGCGATGCGCGTGATCGTCCAGTTCATCGGCCAGGGTGTGGGCGTCATGCTGTTGCGCCGACGCTGGCCTCCCAGCCGCCTTCCCTTTAAGATGTGGCTTTACCCGTTGCCGGCGGTTGGCTCGATTTTTTGCTGGATTTTCATCTTCGCCTCGACCGGATGGAAGTTTGCCCTGGGAGGCGTCGTCGTGATAGCACTGGGCATACTTACTTATATGATTCAGGCGCGCTACCGGCGCATATGGCCGTTTGCTGCGGCCGCCGTTGTGGAGGTGCCACGATGAAGCGTGGACGAAAACTCGCGCTGCTTTTGCTGCTCGTGGCGCTCGCCATTGCTGCTTCGTCCATGGCGAGGCGCCTTGCCGCGCAGCAGGCCAACGACGCGCCGGGCCGCGGGCAGAGCGTCGCGGACACGCTCGAAGCCATCCACAAGGCGCGAGTGGTGACGCGCGTGGTGTTCATCGTCGCCCATCCCGACGACGAAGCCTCCACGCTGCTGACGTACCTTCCACACGCGCTGGGCACGGACACCACGCTGCTCACCCTGAATCGCGGCGAGGGCGGCCAGAATGCCATCGGCCCGGAACAGGGCGCGCAACTCGGCATCCTGCGCAGCTCCGAGCTTTCGGCGGCCATGAACGTCGAAGGGCCGCGCCTGTATTTCACGCGTGTGGTCGATTTCGGATTTTCAAAAACGCTGGATGAAACAATCGAGAAGTGGCAGGGCGCCGAACTCGAAGACATGGTGCGCGTGATCCGCACGGTGCGCCCGCAGATTGTGGTCAACGGCTGGGGAGGCCAGAAAACCGGCCACGGCAATCATCAGGACTCCGGATACCAGACGCCGAAAGCCGTCGAGGCCGCCGCCGATCCCACAAAATATCCCGATCAGATCGCCGAAGGATTGAAACCGTGGCGCGTACAGTTAGTGCTCGATCCCGTGCGCCAGACCGGCCAGCCGGGAGAAAAGGTGGACTACACCGGCTCGTGGGTCGTGCCCGCCGACGACATCTCTCCCATCTGGGGACGCAGCTATCGCGATATTTCCATGGAAGGTTACCTGCATCACCGTTCGCAGGGCGTCACGCCGTTTTTGAATTCACCATTTGTGCGGCGCCCGTATGGATTGAAGCGCTCGACCGGCGGCGCGCCTTCCCCGGCCGATTTCGAGCAGCCGATTACTTCACTGGCGAACTTGATTCCCGTGCCCTCGGCGGAGCCGCTCGCGGCGGCGGACCGCGCGCTCGACCAGGCGCGCATGGCTGCGGAAAAACTAGATTGGCCCGGAGCGGTGCGGTCCATCGCGGAAGCCGCCAAACAAATCGCCACGATTGAAGATCAGGTTAAAAAATCGCAGGACGGACGCGCATCCGACGCCCTCTGGGAACTTGGCCATGTTCATGGGCGGATCGATCATGCTCTCTCCGATGCCGCGGCGATCAAGATCGTCTCAAATTCCGACCGCAGCGAACTGGTCGCCGGCGAAGGGTTTCACGTGCGCGCGGAAGTGATTCACCGGAACGGCGTCCCGGCTACATTTTCCAAGCCCGAATTGACGCTGCCTTCGGGATGGAGCATCACCCAGCGGGAAGAAAAGAACGGCTCGACCAATTTCAGCTTGGCCATCCCCGCCGGGGCGATGCCGCCGCATACGCCCGGCGATTTCGTCTACCCGTTTCCGCCTGCGCTGGTCACGGCGCGCACGCGCGTCGAGGTCGACGGCTATTCGTTTGATTTCACCGCGCCTGTCGAGAGTTTGCACGCCACGACCGTCAGTGTGCTGAGCTACCCCTTGCGCCTGGTTCCTCCGGTTGAGCTCACTCCGGAGCCCGAACAATACGTGGTCGTCGATTCGCGCCCGCAAAAACAATTTGAGATTTTCGCGCGCGTGCATTCGTTCGCGGAATCGCCGTCGAAAGTTACCGTGGGAGTGAACGTGCCGGCCGGCTGGAAGGCGCCGTTGCCGGAAACCGTGGAATTTTCCGGCGCGGGCGACCGCTTGGTTCACCTCACGGTCCTGCCTCCGGCAAAAATCACGGAGGGAAATTACGAATTGAAGACCTACGCGAAGCGCGGCGCGGAAACGTTCGAGACTTCGCTTGAGCCGCTGCCTTCGCTCCCCACGTATCTGTGGAGCGCCCCCGCCAAGGTTCCCGTGCACGCCTTCGCCATCGCCGTGCCGGACCATTTGCGCGTCGGCTACATCGCCGCAGACAACGACGCCATCCCGGAATCGCTGCGCCGCCTGGGCGTCGATGTCCAAATGCTGGACTCGAACGCTTTGGCGTTCGGCAATCTCAGCCAGTATGACGCCATCGTGCTCGGCCTGCGCGCTTACGAACTGCGCGCCGACGTCGTTGCCTCCAATTCGCGCCTGCTCGAATACGCGGCCGGCGGCGGCACCCTGATCGTCCAGGACCAGCGCCCGCCGATATGGGATGGACTCAAGCCCGCTCCGTATCCCGCAACAATGGGTCCGGGCCCCCGCATTACCGATGAAAACGCCGCGGTGACCTTCACCGATCCGGCCAGCCCGCTCCTGAATTTTCCCAATAAAATTACCGCGCACGATTTCGACAACTGGGTGCAGGAGCGCGGCCTCTATTTCTGGGAAAAGTGGGACGAGAAATATCACACCGTCCTCTCCATGCACGACCCGGGAGAAAAGGATCTCCTCGGCAGCCTGCTGTGGGTGCGCACGGGCAAGGGCACCTATATATACACAGGGCTTTCGTTTTCTCGGCAGTTGCCCGATGGCAACGCCGGGGCTTTTCGATTGTTTGTCAACTTGCTCAGCCAGGCGCGAACGAGCGGTAGGTAAGGGTACCCCGGGTCGGCAACGGGCAGTTCTTGGTTGATTTCTATACGCTAATAGAGTACGCTTTAAATTGTACTCTAATGGCGTACCTGTGAAGAAATGGAATTCATCGAAGCGCCGGCATTCACTCGGTACGTTTCGCAATACCTTGCCGACGAAGAGTACCGCCAACTTCAATCGCAACTTGCCGCCAATCCGGAAATAGGAGACCTGATGCCCGGGACCGGCGGCTTCCGAAAACTTCGCTGGGCGAATCCGAGGCGCGGAAAGGGCAGAAGAGGCGGTCTTCGGATCATTTACTACTACTTCTTGAGTGACCAACAGATTTGGTTGATGAGTCTGTACGACAAGAACGAAGTCTCGGATCTGTCGCCAGGAGCGAAAAAGGCCCTCAAGAGCGCAATCGATGCCGAGTTGCAAGCGCGTCAAGCCGCGAGGGCTGCGCGAACGAGAAAATCGCGGAGGACATGATTATGCGCAAAAGGAACATTTCCGGTGAACTAATGGAAGGTGTAGCTGCGATGAAGGGCCACCGCGAAGGCAAGCTGACCTTGCGTAACTTTAAGGTGGAACTTGATCCTCTTCCGGAGGTGGACTCGAAATTGATTCGAGATACCCGTAGGAAACTGCGCTTTTCGCGGGCCGTCTTCGCGCGCAAGTTGAGGATCAATGAAAGGACTTTGGAGAAGTGGGAGCAAGGCCGCGCCAAACCGAATCCGCAAGCCGCCGCGCTGGTCCTGTTGGTGCGCCGTTTTCCGGACACCCTGCAACGGCTCGAAAGGCTCGCGGCGGGGTAGGAAACTAAATTCTGTTTATTCGCCCGCGGAACTGGTGGAAATGTTGTTGCCTGTGTCCGAAATTCCTACTTCTTGGGCGGATACTTTTCGATCGACTTCTTGACCATGTCGTCGATCTTGCCTTCGAGCTTGGCCGGATCGGTTTTTTCGTCGCTGGCCACGCCACGCCAGACCAGGACTCGCGTTGAGGGATCGCGCAGGTCGATGACCAGCGTGCCTTCGGCATAAGGAACGCGCACGGCACGCGTGCCCCGTCCATACCATCCGGCCGGATAGGTTTCCACCTCCACTTTGCGGGCCTGCCCGAACGTGTAGCGCACGTTGAGATCCGCATCCCCGGATGTCTGCGTCAGGCCTTTTGCCGTCAGGCGCTGTTCAATATCGCTCTCGATCTGTTTCTTGACCAGGTTGCTGGTGAGAGCGGGATTTCTGCTGTTCAGTTCTCCCCCGCGAATGGCGAACGTCTTGAATTTAGTGAAATCCACACTCTTGTCGAATTCCACGGTGACTTTCTGCGCCTGTGCCACTTGAGCGGCGAGCAGACCCAGCAGCGCCAGTTTGAGCGCGCCAGAGACCATGCGGGGAAGCATCACCGATTTCTGAGCGGGATGAAAAAGGCCAGCCATGAGTCACCTCGTTTCGGCGAAGTCAAAATAACGTAGCGGATGCTAGCACCAGCCGCAATAGACTACAACACTAGTCCCACCGAAGAGTTGCGCGGAAGCATATGTCCGTGCTGGCGCCAAGACCTGTAATTCATTCTTGAAAGGGCGCAGCCATTAAAGGACCGATTCGATATCGCGCGGCTCGACATGGTCGAGACGCAAATCCGCAAGCGCGGGGTGTCCTCCGCACGCTTGCTTGACGCCATGGCCCGAGTTCCGCGTCTTCAGTCAGTCTTGCCACAACGGCATCATAAGATGCGGTCGGGTTTTCAGCTGTCTGCATGGGCGATTGCCGCCATCGTAAAACAGATCGGGCCGGACACCAAAAACACAGTTTGGATCGTGCCTAATAAGTGGCTTCTGGAAACCTAGCCCAAAGCAAAGACTACAAAGCCGGGGGCTGTGTCGCCGCCCTCTCCCGCGCCATCGCCAGCGCCTTCCGCACCACCCTCGTCGCTGCCACGGTCAAATCATATTTCACCAGTTCCTCTTCCCGCGCCCAGACGAGATCCAGCGCATCGCTTCCGGCGGCCAGGGTCCCACCGCGCATTTCGCACAGATAATCGAGGATCACGAAGTGATACTGCGGCCGCGCGGCGTCTCCCGGAGAGCCATCGGCGTTGGGTGGCGCGGGGAAAATGCGCTCGAAAACCTCGATGAGCTCGACTACGCCCACGTTCAGCCCGGTTTCCTCGGCCAGCTCGCGGGCCACGCCTTCGGCCAGCGTTTCGCCCACCTCAAGCATGCCGCCGGGGATCGACCATTCGCCCTGCAGCGGCGGGCCGCCGCGGCGGATCAGCAGCGCTCGCCCTTCGTGGACCACGACGCCGCCGACGCCCACCAGCGGATGTTCCGGGTATTCTCGTTTGGATGTCATCGCAATTTTGGCTGCTTCCCTCCCGGGCCTCTTCGCGTTATATAATACGTCAGCTTGACGCGGGTTCCGATTCCGGCGGTTTGCCTTTCACCCCTGTGGAAGTGAAGCGCTCCGCGCCGGAAAAATCCCGCACCCGATCCCAAGGAGGGTTTCCCCGTGGTCCGGTGTCCCAAATGCGCCACTGAAGTGGACGTTGACGAAGACGAAGTCGAGGAAGGCGAGATCCTGGCCTGCCCCGAGTGCGAAACGGAAATGGAAGTCGTGCAGATTCATCCGGTCAAGGTCAATGCCATCTCGGAAGACGAAGATGATGAGGACGAAGAGGGCGAGGAGTCGGACGATGACGACCTTGAGGAGGATGACGAGGACGAAGAGGACGAAGAGGATATTTGATCGTCCCGCCCCCGGCCTCCAAATCTCGCGGCATCCCTTCCCTCTCTTTGGCCATCTAACGGGTATGCGGCGGATGGCCCTCCTGCTGGCTTTGGCCTGGTCCACGGGGGCGATTTCCGCACACGCTGCTCCCGCAAGCGCGCAAAGTTCCAGCAAGTCTCACGCCCATGATTTCGTGATTTTTGCCACGGTATTTACTTCGCAAGGGTTTGCCCTGCCCGGCGCCCGCGTGCGCGTGCGGCGCGCGGACGAGAAAAAGTTTCGCTGGGAGGCATTGTCCGATCATCAGGGCGAACTTGGCATTCGCGTGCCGCAGGACGCGGAATACGAAATGGCCGTGGAAGCGCGCGGATTTCAGCCGCAAACGCGTAAAATCGATGCCCGGGAAGGCAATCGCGAGGATCTGACGCTCCGCATGGAGCCGCTCGCACCAGGAGGAAAACCATGAAGGCGTCCCGAAAACTTTCTCTGGTCATGGTCGTGGTGATGGCCCTGGCCGCGGGCATGTTGTATGCGCAAGGCTCCAAGGGCAAGGATTCGCAATTGCGGACGGTCCGCGGCACGGTGATCGACAAGGACGAAGCCCCGGTGGATTCCGCCGTGGTGTATCTGAAGAATCAGCACACGCAGGATATAGTTACACACCTTTCCGCCGGCGACGGGCAATTCCGTTTCAGCGGCCTGGACCTGAACGTCGACTACGAGATTCACGCGGAGAAAGAGGGGTGGACGTCCTCTTCGCGTTCGATCTCCAACTTCGATACGCGCAAGGAGTTCGTCCTCACGCTGAAGCTGGACCATAAGAAGAGCGGGAAGTAAGAGCGAATTCCGCGCATCACCCAAACAATTGAATCCGCGCTCTCGTATTTTGTAGCGCCGGCGCCTCGCCGGCAGTTTTCCAATGCGATACCAACGCCAACCCTGCCGGCGAGACGCCGGCGCTACGAACCCTGTCTCGCCCCAATGAAATCGTATTTCCAGCCAATTCCATCGCCAACAAACCGTATCAAACCAAACTGACGGCTCGGTAAATTTCCGTTCCCATGCCCCTGAATTGCAGTACCATTCCCGTGTGCGGGAACCTCTCCTGGCAGGGTCTTGCGGACCGGTCTCTCGCGCCCGACTTGCTGTTTCGCGATTCTTTCGGGAGGATTCTTATGGCGATTCAATTCACTTTGAACGGGAAGCCGCAAACGGTGGATGTCAACCCCAACATGCCGCTGCTTTGGGTTCTGCGCGACACTCTGGGCATGACCGGGACGAAATTCGGCTGCGGCATTTCTCTGTGCGGCGCATGCACCGTGCACATTGACGGGGACGCCACGCGCTCGTGCGTCACGCCAATCTCCTCGGTGACAGGAAAGAAAGTCACGACCATCGAGGGCCTCTCTCCCGATCGCAGCCATCCGGTGCAGCGTGCCTGGATCGAAGTGGATGTGCCGCAATGCGGCTATTGCCAGTCGGGCCAGATCATGACCACCGCCGCGCTTCTGGCAAAAAACGCGCAGCCGAATGACGCCGAAATTGACGACGCGCTCAAGGGAAACATCTGCCGCTGCGGCACCTACCAGCGCATCCGAGAGGCCGTGCACATGGCGGCGAAATTCGCGGGCGCTCCGGCGAAGAAGTCCGCGAGGCTGGAACGAGAGGAACATTCGGAGCAAGCGATGGCGGCGGAAGCGCCGGCAGGGGGCACGCTATGAGCGCCGGAACGATTGTGAAAGTCGGGCGCCGTGGTTTCCTCAAGACCGGCGCTGCTGGCGCGGCTGGCCTGGTCATCGGATTTTATTTGCCGGGGCGATTGGAAGCCCTCGCGGCATCCCCGGCAGGCGCGGCGCCGGCGTCGCTGAACGCCTGGATGCTCATTTCCCCGGACGACACCGTCAAGATCATGATCGACAAGTCGGAAATGGGGCAGGGCATTCTGACCGCGCTGTGCATGATCGCCGCCGAAGAGCTGGATTGCGACTGGAAAAAAATCCGCACCGAGTTTGCTCCCGCGGCCAAGGAATATTTCAACCCCGCGTT
>JAIQFG010000104.1 GCA_020073375.1 Terriglobia bacterium
AACTCAGCGGCTCGATCCCACAACGTCCCCGGTTTGCGGCAGCACCTGGGGGCTGGCTTCCACGGTTCGCAGCGACGCAGGCGCGGACGCAGGAGTCCGGCTCGCAACCAGCGAATGCGCGCCTCCCCATATCAATTGCGTGCCGGCGAACATGGCGATCAAGGCGATCGCCATTTTCAGTTTTTGCGCGGGAACTTTGCGGGCCAGCACGCATCCCAGCAGGACACCGGGAACCCCGCCCTTCAGCAATTCCAGTAAGATTCCGTTGTGGATCGAACCGAAGCCCCAGTGAAACGCGGCGCCGATCACTGACAGCACCAGTCCGAACAACAAATCCGTGCCCACCACTTCCGCCGGTGTCATCTCCGAAAAATTCAGCAACAGCACGGTCCCCAACGCCCCCGCGCCTGCCGACGAAAATCCCGACTCGATGCCGATCGGAACTGCAAGCCACGGCAGCCAGCCGCTGTTCTTTTTCGCAAAGCGCGGGTTCTGCAATCGCTGGGCAAAACTGATTCCGGACGAAGCCGCAAGCAACAGACCGATTAGGATCACCACGATGGGCGCGCCGGATGCATCGCTCATCAGCCGCAGCAGATACGTGCCGATCAGCAGCCCGGGAATTGCGCCCTGCAGCAGAAAATTCAAATAACGCCCGTGAAAATGCTTCCCGTAAAGATAAAAGGGCGCCGCGATCAGCCGCAGGATGCCCGTGAAGATGAAGGCCGTTCCAACCGATGCGGCCGCCGGAAGCCCCGCGATCAGAATCAGCGCCGGCGTCGTGAAGCTGCCACCGCCGATTCCCGTCAACCCCACAGCCAGAGCGATAAAAAATCCGATGATCGATAACATTATTCCCTCCGCTCCGAAAACGTGTGGATTCCGCACTCCAGTTTCTGTCCGCCCCACCGGCCCGATCGCGGATTCTTCGGATCATCGGGGATAGCCGTGCACGGTTCGCAGCCAATGCTCAAGTAACCTTGATCGTACAGAGGCAGGTAACTTAGCTGCTTCGCGCCGACGTAGCCCCACACGTCCGCCCAGGTCCAGTCGGCGAGCGGGCTCACTTTGAGAAGAGCCTTCCCGCTTGGTAGCCGGTGCTCCTCGGCCTTTTTCAAATTCTTCCGCGTCGGCGATTGCTCGCGCCGCAGCCCGGTGAACCACACATCGTAGGGTTCGAGCGACTGCATCAGCGGCTCGACCTTGCGCAGACGGCAGCACTCGGTGGGATTGGTGCGGTTGAGAATCCCGAATTGCGATTCCTGCTCCCCCACGGTTTGCTTCGGCAACACGTTGACCAGGTTGAGCGACCATTCCCGCGCCATGCGGTCGCGGTATTCATAGGTTCCCGCGAAGTGATACCCCGTGTCCAAAAACAGCACCGGAATATCCGGGATTTTTTTTCGCAGCAGGTCCAGCACGATCATGTCCTCGGCCTGAAAGCTGCACGTGATGCACGCCCGCGAAGAATCGGCCGAGGTCAGCAAGTATTCCAGGCCTTGCTCGGCGGAAAGCCCTTCCACGGCTCGCGAAATTTCCTCGTGATTCATCAATTCACCTCGCCGGCATCGGCCGGCCCCTCGGCTATTCTGAGTGACTGCAGCGCCGCGACCGCCGTGGAGACGGCACCCTGATCGTCCTCCGGCAAATTCAGCGCCGTTAGATCGAAAGTGCGAACGGCATCCAGCCGCAGCGCGCGTTTCTGTTCAGCGGAAATCGCGCCCGTCGAATAAATCAGCACCAGTCCGGCGGATTGCGAGAGTGGAAGCAGGTCTGCTAAACGGCCGGCGGGAACATCTTCTCCCGACACCAACGCAACCTCGAACCCCTGCGCGAACAGCGCCCGATCGAGATACTGCGCGAGCAGCGGCCTGCTTTCCACCAGCACCAGCGCGGGTTCATGCCCATGCCGCAGGTGCTTCTCCCCGGCGGACACCGGCGTCTTCCAGTCCGTCTCGTGGCTTGATTCAGCAGGTAGCGCCGCGCGAATAATCGCAGCGCCCACCGTGGCATTGGTCAGCGGATCGATCAAAATAAAACTTCCCGTCGTGCGGTTGCGCTCGTAGGGATCGAAAAACAGCGGCTTCGCGATTTCAAACTGAACCGCTGCAATGTCATTCATCTTCAATTCGCGCGCAGGTTCCTGCTCGAGCGTGTTCATGTTCACGCGATACTCGATGGCGCCGGCTTTCGCGCGCGACGTGCGTACCGAATGCTTGATGAGATACGTCCGCCCGACCGCCAGCGGCTCCGCATCGAACCACACCACCATCGCATCGATCCGGCTGGCGACCGTCGGAGGGTTTTCCGGCGTGACCAGCATGTCCCCGCGGCTCAAATCGATCTCGTCTTCCAGCGTCAGCGTTACGGACATGGGCGAAAACGCTTCCGCCGCGGCCTCGTCGTAGGTGACGATCGATCGCACTCGCGTCATCTGCTGCGACGGCAAGGCCATCACCGCGTCGCCCGGACGAATCGTGCCGCTCGCCACGCGCCCCGCAAATCCGCGGAAATCCGCGTCCGGCCGCACCACGTACTGCACCGGAAATCGCATCGCTTCCTGATGCACTTCCGCGCGCACGGGCACCGTCTCCAGATGTTCCAGAAGCGTGGGTCCGTGGTACCACGGCATCCGGCCGGTTGGATTCACCAGGTTCCCGCCTTCGAGTGCACTGATCGGAATGCCGACGACATTTGAGAGATTCAATTGTCCGGCCAGCGCCAGAAAATCGTCGTACAGGCGGCGAAAGACGTCCTCGCGATATTCAAGCAGATCCATCTTGTTAATCGCGGCCACGATGTTGCGAATTCCCAGCAGCGAAGAGATGTAGGCATGCCGGCGCGTCTGCGCCAGCACGCCGCGCGTCGCGTCGATCAGGATCACCGCCAGATCGGCGGTCGACGCACCGGTTGCCATATTGCGCGTGTACTGCTCGTGGCCCGGCGTGTCCGCGATGATGAATTTTCTGCGCGGCGTCTCGAAATACCGGTACGCAACGTCAATCGTAATTCCCTGCTCGCGCTCGGCGCGCAGCCCGTCGGTCAACAGCGAAAAATCGATGGGCCCAGAGGAGCGGTTCACGCGGCTCTTGCTGACCGAAGCCAGCTGATCTTCGTAGACCGACTTGGAATCGTGCAGCAACCGCCCGATCAGCGTGGATTTGCCGTCGTCCACGCTTCCCGCGGTCGTGAACCTGAGCATGTCCTTGTGCAGATGATGGTCCACCAGCGTGCTGAATCCATCCTGATGCTCGTTTGCCGAGTGCAGACTCACTAGAAATACCCTTCCCTCTTCTTGAGCTCCATCGAGCCTTCCTCGTCGTGATCGATCACGCGATTTTCGCGCTCCGACCGCTTGAATCCCAGAAGTTCCCGGATGATTTTCGGCAGCGTGTCCGCCTCGGAGCGAATCGCTCCCGTGCACGGCATGCATCCCAGCGACCTCATGCGGCAGGAAATGCGCTGCGATTTTTCGCCCGGCAACAAATCATTCTGGGAATAAATCGGCACGATGGAAGCGCCGCGCACCACCACTTCGCGCTCTCGAGCGAAATACAGCGGCACGATGGGAATGTTTTCCGTTTGGATGTAGAGCCAGATGTCGAGCTCGGTCCAGTTCGAGAGGGGAAACACGCGGATGCTTTCGCCCTTATTGAGGCGTGAATTGAAAATATTCCATAATTCCGGACGCTGGTTCTTCGGGTCCCACTGCCCCAGGGGATCGCGGAACGAGTAGATGCGCTCCTTGGCCCTCGATTTTTCCTCGTCCCGGCGCGCCCCGCCGAACGCGGCGTCATACCCGCCCTCGTTGAGCGCATCGAGCAGCGATTTCGTCTTCAGCAGGCCGCAGCATTTCTGCGTGCCGAGCGCGAAGGGATTCGCTCCCTGATCCAGCGCTTCCTGATTCTTGTGCACGATCAGTTCCGCGCCGATCTCGCGCGTGTAGGAATCGCGGAACTCGATCATCTCCGGAAATTTGTAGCTGGTGTCCACATGCAGCAGCGGAAACGGAATCTTCCCTGGAAAGAATGCCTTCTGCGCCAGCCGTAGCATCACCGAGGAATCTTTCCCGATCGAATAGAGCATCACCGGCCGCGCGAATTCCGCCACCGCTTCCCGCAGAATGTAAATGCTCTCCGCCTCCAGGGTCTTGAGGTGGTTCAGCCGCTTGGGCGCGGCGAATCCCGCGGGGTTCTGCAGTTCCGCGGCGACGGCTTGTTGTAATGCACCTTGCATTGCGTAGGCCATATTTGTTCGGTCCCCTAAAAACAAAAAACCCACCTACCGGTCTTCCGGTGGTGGGCTAGTTACTTAGCGCGTTTTAGGCTTTAAGCTAGATCAGGGCCCTCGCACTCACCCACTCGCCTGGAAGACAGGCTCCCGCCATACAACAACAGCTACACATGGAAGCCGTCAGCGAGTGAGTATTCATAATCACGATAAAAGAATACCTAATCCTCCCTTCCGGCACAAGGACTAATTCCGTTTGCGTGGAAACGTGACGTTTTTGAACTGAAAGGCGGGGTAGTCTACTTGAATTGAAGCATCCAGATATTGCCCGTGGTCTCTGTGTATTCGTACACCACCTGATTGCCGCGGGGCGAAACCGCGGGATAGCGCACGAACGCATTCGTCCTGCTGTAATGCGTGAGCTGCTTTTCAACGCGAGTCGAGCGCGAAACCGACCACACGTTCCAGCTCAAATCCTCCACCTGCTTGACGTAATAAATCCTGTCGCCGTCGGAAGACCAGCTGTGCAGCCATTGCCGCCCATGGTACGGCGTGAGCTGCTCGATCGGGCCGCCGCCGCTCGGCAAAATTCCGATGCTATTGTCGGCGCCCCGCTGTAATTCCACGGCCATGAATTTTCCATCCGGAGACCATTCCGGGAAGCCTGCCATTTCTTTTTCAAACGTAAGCTGCCTGAGATTTCCGCTCGCCATGTCCATAATCCAGACATTTACCACACCATCCGTTTGTAAATTCACTGCCAGTTGGGCGCCGTCGGGAGAAAGCTCGATTCTCGAAAACCTCACCGCATTTTTGTCGACGGTTTTTTCCTGCAGCGTCTCGGTATCCACCAAAAGCAGGTCCACGGTGGGCCTGACCAGGGAAGCAAAAAGGATGTGGCGGCTGTCCGGGTACCACGTCGGGGTGAGCATGGGGTCATGGCCAAGGGTCAGTTGATGCAGATTGCTGCCGTCCGGGCTCATCATCCAGATCTGCGCCGTCATTCCCGGGCGGGACAGGCAGGATTCAAAAGCGATGTGGTTTCCGTCCGGTGAAAATGACGGCTCCGAATTTCGGCACCCAACGCTGTTGGTGAGTTCCACGGGTTCGCCCGCCGGGTCGCTTGTCTTGGAAAGCGGCAGCGATTCCAGGCGGCTGGTCATGCCCAGGGCTGCATAAATGAGCTTTTTCCCATCGGCGGAAAACGCCAAGTTTTTAATGTTGAACCCATTGGAATCCATGACCCGCACCGGGTCGCCAAGTGCGGCCGAAGTATCTGGAGAAACTCGAACCTGAAACAAGCCAAGGGTGGGCTCCATGTTTCCGCTCGCGGCGTCAGCTCCATAGAAAATACTGTTTCCGTCGGGGGCGTAGACCGGATCATAAATGAAATATCCCAAATCTGTCAGCCGAGCCAGACCGGTTCCATCCACGGCAGTGGACCACACCGCGCTAGGCCCCTGCGATACAAATACGATGTGCCGTGAATCGGGGGACCAGGAGGGCGCTCCGTGACCTCCCAAGGGTTTGCCGGGCTGGGTAATTTGCTTTACCCCGGTGCCGTCCGGATGAATGACCCAAATTGTCGAAGGCGGAAAGGCGCCCATGCTGTCGGCACCGAAGTCGCTCATGGAACTCGACTGGAAAGCGATCCACTGTCCATCCCGCGACCATGCCGGATGAGAGCCGAATTCGGTCAATCGCCGCGCCGGTCCTCCCAGCGCCGGAAGCAGCCATATCCCGCCGCGGCGGTTCGCGTAATAGGCGATGAGGCTGCCGTCGGGCGACCAAGCCGGCTCGATATTTTGTTCCCCGTCCGAGGTGAGTTGGACTTCTTTGCCGCCCGGAGCCAGCTGGCGCCGGAAGAGCTCAAACCCCTTGCCGCGATCCGCGCAGTAAGCGATTTCGGTGGCGTCGGGCGAGAACGTCGGAAAAAAAGTGAGCCCGGTCGAGGCAGTGATCTGCGTACTGGTGGCGACTTGAAAGGAGGGCGGGTTGGATCGCAGCCGGATAAGCAAGAATAAAATTGTCACGACGCTGGCGGCCGCAACCAGCCCCAGCACGGAAATCCCATACCGGCGCAAATGCGACTTCGAGCCCTGGGCTGGAACCGATGTGGCCCCATGGGATACTGGCAAGGCTGAGCCCAAACCCTTGCCGTGGCCATCCTCCTGCAATTCGGCGATGAAGCGGTATCCTCGCGTGGGAACTGTTTCAATGTACCGGGCATCCTTAGCATCGTCTTCCAGCGCCTTGCGAAGCTGGCCGATGGCCCGGGTCAATACGTTTTCGGTGACATAGGCGTCGCCCCAAACGCCGTCGATCAACTCCCGCTTTTCGATTAACCGGCCGCGGTTTTCGACCAGAAACACCAACAGATTCAATGCTTTAGGCTCAACCGGCAGTATCCTCCCCGCCTTCAGAACCCGGAAGTTCCCCAGGTCGATTTCCACGTCATCGAAGCGGTAAACCTGTGCCAAATGCATCCCTCACAAATCCATCACACAATCTCGCCTAAAACATCAGCCCGCCCTCAATACCAAGAGGCCCTCTTGAACTTAAGGTCCTCCTCGAAACGGGGAGGACCCGATGAAAAACAAACGGAACCACAGAATGGGAATCGCAGCCGCGGTATTCTATTTCACCTTCGCCGGTTTTTGCCAAAGTATTCAGGCTCAGTCCCAAATGAAGTTCCGTCTAGTGCATGACACGGTGGTCATCGTGACCCTGACTGCCAACGATCAGGGCCCCTTCGACTTCGTCCTGGATACGGGAACCAACACCTCCATAGTGGACCCATCGCTGGCTCGCCGGCTTTCGCTGGCCGCGCTGGATCGCATCCAGCTCACCACGCTCGGCGGGACGCAGACCGTGGTTCGCAGTTCGCTGCGCACGCTGGCCGCCGGGCCTGCTCACGTGGAAAACGTCGAAATTCTGGTGCAGGATTTGTCCGAACTGCGCGGGGTTGACTCCCGCATTCAGGGGATCGTGGGGCAGAATCTTCTTTCGCACTTCAATTATTTGCTCGACTACCGCAATCGTTCGCTGCGCATCGAACAAGGCGCGGAAATCCGGGAGACGATTGCCGGCGATCCGGTTCGCGTTGAGGTCAGCGACGACAAGATGCTGGTTGCCTCGGAAGTTCAATCGCGAGGCGAGGCCAAGCTGCGCCTGCTGCTGGACTCCGGCGCAAGCATGGTCACGTTGGTGCATAAGCCGGCCCTAGCGCTGGACGGCGCGACGCGCGAAAGCTGGCTGGAATTAAGCGCATCCGGCCAAGCAGGATGGAAGGTGGGCCGCATGCGCGCCCTGCTGGTCGGACCGGAAAAATTCCACCACCTCGACGTAGCCCTGCCCGACGCGCAGCCCGCCGACATCGAGCGAATCGAGGACGGCGTGCTGCCGACGGCCCTGTTCAAGGCAATCTACGTCAACAATCGCGATAGCTTCGTCGTATTCAATCCGCGAATCAAGAAAAATTGACGCGTATCGCGCGCCGGCGGCAACCCTACGGCACCACGCGATACACCTGCACCACGGCATCGGTGGTTCCGTGATGATTGACGGCCAGGTAGTAGCGGTTCATTTCCGGAATCAGAAACGCGGTGATCGAGTGAAACGCCGTGGGCACCTGCCCCAGTAAATCGTAGCGGTCGCCTTCGTCGCTCTTCTCAAACACATTGATAAACGGAACTCCCGTAACGTACAGGCGCCGCAGTTTCGGATCGAACACCGCGTCGTCCACCATGCCCCCCGAAACCATTGTGGTGACCACCTTCCCGGTTTCCGTATCGAGGACGACGACTTTCCCGGGTTCGCGCGCATGAACGAACAAGCGATGGTCGGCCTCGTCAAACGCCATGGACCCGTTGTTGTGGCCTTCCTGCGCGATGGACCAGGTCGCAATCACCGCGCGTTTCGCGCGATCGATCACGGCGATGGCGCCCTTGTTATAAAGATTCACGAACATGCGCGTGCCGGACTTCTCGATGGCCATGGCCTCGACCCGGTCGGCATCGATTCGGATGTCGCCCACCTTCGTGCCGCTCCTGGTGTCCACCACGCTGAGATTCAGGAAATCTTCCTTCTGCTGTTTGCCTCCATTGCCCACGTAATACAAATGGTTCGCGGCATCGAAAATACTGGCGTCCGCGTGGGCCCCCATCGGAATGGCTCCCACCATCTGATACGAAGTTCCATCGAAAATTTCCACCTGGTTCGGCCCACCGTCATCCACCACAAACAGTTTTTTCGACTCAGTATCGTAGGCCATCGAATGCGGCGCCTTGGCGCCGGTGATTTTGTGAATCACTTTGTTCGTGTTCAGATCGATCACTTCCACCGCCGAATTGTCCTCGGCGCACAGAAATAATCGCTTGCCGGGAAGGTCCACCTGAAAATGATCGAAGTCGCCGTCCTTCAGGCCGGGCAGTGGAATCGTCTGCACCAGTTGCAACGGCCCGGGTACCTGCGCCTGCGCTTTCGGAACAAACAGAACGGCTAGAGACAACACAAGGACTATCCGATTTTTCAATTCGGCCTCCGAGAGTCTGTGGTTAGCATTTACCGGTGCTTGAAAACATACCATCAGAATCGCGAAGCGGAGACTGGATTTTTCAAAAAAAACCGCCGCGATATCCCGCACGTGGCGGAACATCGCGGCGGATTCATTTCCGAGACAAAAATTTCTGTCCGCCCGGCGAACCGGGCGGTCAACCCTTGAGCCCTACTTCCACGCCGAATAAATCGGCTTGCTCACCAGGTACGCCGGATTAGCCCCGGGCCGCGGCGTAAACTTCATCGCTCGCCCGTTGTCCACTTCGGCGGTATAAAAATTGCCGTCCTGATCGACGCTGAATCCGTGCACGCCCCAGAACCCGCCGGGGAAATCTCCCCAGGTGCCCCAGGAGTACAGGAAATGTCCGTCCTGATCGTACTTGAGCATCTTGGAGGTGCCGCGATCGAACGCCCAGATCATGCGATCGGCGCCCATGTACAGCAGGTGGACGTCCGAAGGGCCGCCGCCCATGCTCCAGGCGTAGAGATATTTGCCGTTCTCGTCGAACACCTGCACGCGGTGGTTGCCGCGATCGTTCACGAACAGGCGCTTGCTCACCGGGTCGATGGCAATGCCGTGCACGTTGTTGAAGTAGGACGGCCGTTTGTCGTTTGGAGGGGTTCCCTTGGTGCCCCAATCCATCAGGAACTTTCCATTCTTGTCGAATTTCGCGACGCGCGTGCCGTTGTAACCGTCCGCAACAAACAGCGTGCTGTCCGGCAGCCACGCAAGAAACGTCGGGCGGTTGAAGTGCGTGCCGTCGGCGCCCTTGACGGTGGGCGTGCCAATGGTCTGCACCAGTTCCTTCATGTCATGCGTGAAAACATAAATGGCGTGCATGTGATCGTCCACGATCCAGATGTGCTTTTCGGGATCGTAGGGATTGATGGTGACGTAGTGCGGGCGCTTGAACAGGTGATCGTACTGCGGAAAAGTCTCGATGATTTTTCCCGATGCGTCCACGATGGTCAGGCAATGTTCCCACTTGGCATCCACTCCCAGTTGTCCCTGTCCTTCCATCCAGAGCTTCATGCCGTCCTCGGGCTCCTGTCCGGTGCCGCCGGCTCCGGGCAGCGCCGAGATCGTGGCGTCACGCCACGGCAACCGCCCGATCGGAAACACCAGGCTCGGCCCGAAATCCCGAAGGAGTTTCGCATTGGGCCGCTTGATGTTGGGAAGTTCCCCGCGAAACAGCATAAATACGCGATTCGGATTTTCCGCGTAGATGCCCTGCCCCGCTCCCCAGGTCCACGCCTCGTTTCCGGGCAGTGTGCTTACGTTTTGCGGCCAATCCGGGACAACGTCATAGGGGCCAAACGTGTCCTGGCCGCCCACCTGGCCCGGCACCGCTGCTATGCTGGCCGGTCCGCCTTGCCCCAAAACCGTGACCGGATGGTTCGCAGCCAGAAACCCAACCAGACAACCGAGTCCGATTGCCATTACCGTAAATATCGTTCGACGCATGAATGTCCTCCAGGAAATCTTGAGTCCGGAATGTTTTCGACGGGATCCAACTGTAGTTTTCGATCAGCCTGCTTTTTTATACGCCCGGGCCGCGCGCCGGGTCAATCCCGATGTTCCGCTCGTTCAGCGGATCGCACACTTTCTCGGGTTTGGCGTATAATTGTCCATGACGCGCGCAGAAATCTTTGCTAAATTTAGGGTAACAATTGGGTGCGGGTTATGCCGGCTTGTCCGGGCTCAGGACCCGGAGCGCACCAATGCTTCAACATTCGCACCAGGGAGGTTTCGCTTGAAAATCACGCGAACAACTACGATTGCTTTGCTTGCGGGCGTTCTTTTGTTTGCCGGCGCGGCCTTCGCGCATCACGGCACCGCCAACTACGACACCGCGAAGATGATCAACGTCAAGGGCGTCGTCACCGATTTCCAGTTTGTGAATCCGCACGTGCAGATCGTCATGGACGTGAAGGACGATAACGGGAAAGTGAAAAGCTGGTCCGGCGAGCTCACCAGCCCCAACCGGCTCTCCCGCCTGGGCTGGTCCAAGAATTCCATCAAAGCTGGAGACATCATCACCATTGGGGGATATCCCACCAAGAGCGGTTCACCGGAAATCTGGATTCAGAAAGTGACCCTGGCAAGCGGCGACGATCTTGCCACCGGCGGCGGAAACTAGTAACCATCGGGTTGCCGCGAACGTCATGTGTTCAGACCCCGCGCGTGGATCTCTGGCTTCACGGAGGATTTCAGGATGGGAAATACCTTGAAGTATTTGGCCCTTGCCGGCATCGCTTTGTTGACTTGCGCTTCCGGAGCGCGAGCCCAAATGGGAAAGGAAGACGCTGCGCCCAAGGCGGCGCCCGCGCCCGCTCCCGTTCATGACCTTTCGGGCATTTGGAATATGCGCGCCACTCCGGCACAGCGCAAGTACATCGGCAGCACCTACACGGCCGAGGAGCCTGCACAAACGCCGTGGGCCAAGGCGAAATACGATGCCGCAAAGCCCTCCAACGGCCCGCGCAGCAACCCCCTGACCGTCACCGACGACCCCGTACTCAAGCTCTGCTTTCCTCCCGGGACTCCCCGCATCTACCTGCAGCCTTTCCCCCTGCAGATTGTGCAGACCCCCAAGGAAATCATCATGATTTTCGAGTATGACCACACCGTGCGCTACATCTTCACCGACGGCCGCGAACACCCCGCCGACGTCACGCCCACCTACATGGGCCATTCCATCGGCAAGTGGGACGGAGACACGCTGGTCGTCGATACCGTGGGATTCAACGAAAAGACCTGGCTGGACCGCGACGGCCACCAGCATAGCGATCAACTGCACGTCGTCGAGCGATTCCACCGGACCAACATGGATGCCATGACAATCGACATCACCATGGAGGACCCCAAAGCCCTCACCAAGCCTTGGGTGACCCAGTTGAACTTTCAGTTGCGGCCCACTTGGGACATCCAGGAATTGGCCTGCACCGACAACGTCGATTTCATTAATTTCGAGAAATAAGCTGATCTACCCGGCAGGGAGCCTGCGCATTTCCCTGCCGGCAGCCTCACTTCCGATCTCACTTCTCGAGCGGCTTTCCCTGCTCCGTGTCACGCGATGCCAGGCGCCCAATTCTCCGCGCCGGTCTGCCAAACGCGCCTCGAACTCTTCGCCCCCCGCGATTTCCTCGCGCCGGTGGATAACGACTTGGATAAGCCGTGTAAGACTTGGAGTTTTCTTATAAACATTCCGGAGGCATAAATGAGTTTGCTTTCACGAACCCGGATTCAGCACGGTGAGGGAATTGACGCAAGGACCGTGTTTACCGCGTATCATCCCGGGCCACGAACAGGGCTGCGTGGTTCCATGCCGGAGGGACAAATGACTACTACCCGGACGATTGCGATGCTGGCGGCTTCGCTGATGCTCGCCTTTGCCGTTTCCACGGTGCGGGCGCGCACCCAATCCAACGACGAAGATCCCAACGCCGCCGCCGTCCAACGCATCGTCAACGACTATTCCGAACGCATGAACCGGCATGACGCCCATGACGTCGCCTCGCTGTTCGCCGAGGACTGCGATTTCACCAACATGCGCGGCGACAGCGAACACGGCCGCAAGAAAATCGAGGCGTTCTACGCGAAGCTTTTCGACGGGCCTCTCAAGGAGGTCTACCGGTCGGACACCGTGAAAAGCATTCGCATCCTGAGCCCGGAGGTCGCCGCCGTCGACGGGATGTGGCAAATGCGATTCACACTCGCCGCCAGCGGCGCCAGGGGCCCGGTGCGCGACGGACTGTTCGATTACATCCTCACCAAGCAAAACGGCCGCTGGTTCATCACCATTTTTCACGAATCCGAGTTCCCGCCGCCGGCCGACCCCGCTGCAAAATAGCTCCAGTGTTCTCGAAAATGGTGCGCAGCCACTCCTGGCTCTGTGCCTTTCGCAATCCTGGCCGAATTAAGGCCGCATGTTTCGTCTCCCAAACCACACAGCCAGGAGTGGCGGTGCTACTTGAACCCGAACCACGTCGGATTCTTCCGCGGATTTGCGCGCGCACATCGCTCTGAATTTTTTCATTGTATTGCACCTGGAACACTGAGGGATTTGTCACGGAGTTTTTCGCGGCTGCCACCGCCATGGGGTGTAGCTGTTGAAAAAAAAGGGGCCGGACTTTCGTCCGGCCCCTTCGGTTAGTTCCAGCCGCTCAGTGGCGACTAGAAGAGGATTTTCAACCCCAACTGGACCGCGCGGGGGCCGCCCGAACCGAACACCGGGTTGGTGGCTGCAACATCAGGCGTGTTGAAGCCATAACCCATGCCCGGGCCGGAGGAAGGATCGTTGTTCTGAAAGTGCGCCGGTCCTCCTTCGGGATTGACGAATTCGGGGTGGTTGAGAACGTTGAAGAACTCCGCACGGAACTGAGCCGAGAGCCGGTCGCCGAACTTGAATGCCTTGGTGACCGACAAGTCCCAGTTGTGGAAGCCCGACCCGCGGAAAATGCCTTTTCCGGAGTTTCCAACGGTGCCGAACGCAGGGGGAGTCAGTACCCCGCCGTTCATCGCGTAGCAGCCGAAGTTGACCAGTGAGGCATAACTGAGTGAACCGACGCCGCCAGTTTGCGCGACGCAGGCGGCATTGTTGATGGCGAGGTCCGCTGCCACGAAAGGCAGGCCAGTCCTCGGGTTGATGTCCGACGAAGAAGGCGTAGTACCGGACGCGAAGAACGGAAGGCCGCCGGCAAGGTTTGCGGCATTTGGCGTAAGCCCATGAGTGGTCGTAAACGCGCTCTTGGGGCCAAAGTAGTTCCAAGGCTCGCCATTGGCTCCCGTGGCATTGATTTCCCCGGTGCCGCTGATGTCGTTGCCCAGGTCATAGATGTTATAGGGTTGGCCTCCCTGCAAGGTAACGATGTTGTTGATCGACCAGCCTTGCAGCAACTGTCCTGGAGTCTTGATTCCGGGAATGTTATAGGTGGCCGAAACCGTAAAGCGCTGGGTGATATCAAACGAGCTATTGCCGTAGTGGTTCCTAGGATTGTTGTCGCTGAAGATAC
>JAIQFG010000105.1 GCA_020073375.1 Terriglobia bacterium
GCGGCGCTGGATCGCGCGCTGGAGAGGTTGCGCCCCGGCGTGAAGGAATGCGAACTGCTGGCCACGGCGTGGGAAACGATGACGGCCATGGGCAGCGAATGGACGCAGTGCTCGAACATTGTGTGCTCGGGCCCGTACACGGCGCCGTACAGGCGATTCACCAGCGACCGCATAATCCGCAACGGCGACCTGGTGATCATCGACATCGGCGCGGGGTACAACGGATATTGGGGCGACCTGACGCGCACCTGGGTGTGCGGCAACGTGAAGCCCACGCCGGAAATGCGCGACCTGCATCAGAAATGTTATAACGCGCTGTTTAATGCGGGCAGCAAGATCCGTCCCGGGGCGACTAACGCGGAGGTTTTTGCGGCGGCCGATCCGTACGTGCTCGACAGCCTGGGTCACGGCTCGGGCGTGAACCCGTGGGAGGCGCCGTATTTCAGCCCGGCATCGAAGGACGCTCCGGTGGTGCTGAAAGAAGGCATGGCCTTCAACCTGGAGCCGTATGCAGGCAAGCCGGGCATCGGCGGCATAAGGCTGGAAAACGATCACATCGTCACCGCGACCGGCGTGGATATCTACACGACATACCCGTTCGACGAGCGGCTGGTGAACGAAGTGCATCCCCTCGACACGACCACGGGAAGGACGAGGTAGCCGCGTCCGAGGCCTGCAGAATTTGAAGCGGAAGCCTTGTGGCTCCACCGGGATTTGAACTGGTTTGGAAAAAGCAGCTGCAAGCGCCAAGCATTTCGTGGCAAGAACGAGACGCGGCTCCTAGATGGTGCTGGTTGGAGAATGGCGGAGAGGGGGGGATTCGAACCCCCGTCACCCTTTTGGGGTGAAACTGATTAGCAGTCAGCCCTGTTCGGCCCCTCCAGCACCTCTCCGGGTATGATCAAGCCGAAATTACGGTACGTCGGCGGGTCTGACCAAAGAAAGTATAACATCGAGCGTTGCACGGAAACTACCGCAACCGCGAGGCAATTTTCTTTCCAGGAAGAATTCAGTAGGGCGGGTCCTGGGCAGTGGCCGCGCGGTTTTCGCGTGTCGCGCGCAGCACTCCGCTCTCGTCGGCGAAGAAATTCCTGAAGCCGTAGTTCCCGGCCTTATCCTGAAGTGTATAGGTGCGAATCCGGCCGTCGGCCTCGACCGGACCGGGCGTGTATTGGAGCTGGTAGCTCGCGCTCTGGGAAAGTTGCGCGGCGCCCCGCCCACGGTCTCCGAGCGCGTCGAATTGCCGGGGATAGGCGCCGCCTTCGGCCGCGGCGTATTCGGACAGCGCCGCGTGAACCTCCTGCAGGGATTGCACGGCGAGATGTTCCGCGGCTGCGGTGGGGTCGCCCTGCCGTTCCGGCACCACAAACCACAGGAAACTCCAGATCGCCGCGAGCAGCACACTGAGCAGCACGCCCCAGCGAATCAATATCTTTTTCAGGCCGGGTTTTGCGGGCGGCGCTTCGGCGCCCGCCGGGGGAGCCGTCAGATCCGCTCCGCATTGCGGGCAAATTTCCGTGCCCTGATTAATGTCCGATTCGCATTCGCGGCAGGTAAACATGTGTGGGAATCAAGGGTCCGTTGCGGTCGAGACTCATCGTAACGAAACGCGCCTCGGCGAGTCAATTCACGTTTGCCGCAGAGGATTAGCCGGCGGAAAAAAGAATCGTAACGGTGTGTTGGCGGGATTCGCAAAAGGCGCCGTTGTGTGCGCCAAAAACAGAAAAGGAGGAAGCTGCGGAGGCTTCCTCCTATTCCATTTTCCAGGTACGAGACTGGGATCGTTTAGCTGATCGGCGTGCTGGCGGAAGTTGCAGTGCCCGCCGTGTTCGCGCGGATCACACCGGACTGGTCGGTGAAGAAGTAGCGCTGACCGGTAACGTTCACGGTGGTCGGGGCGGCCGTCAGGGAGTATTGCTGATAGGGCGTAGCCGAGCCATACGCAAACGTGTAGCCGCTCTTGGTGCCGCTGGCCAGAACCGTGTCAATCAGGTCCGCCGAGGTCGAGGACACCGAAGAACCCGTCGCCAAATCCGAGAGCTGCGTGGGATAGTTGCCGTAGGTGGTGGAGAACGCCACCGAAGCCGTGTTGATCGTGCGCAGCGAACCGACCGCAGACGCTTCGTTGGCCGCCATCTTCGAACGCAGCAGGTTCGGGATAGCGATGGCCGCGATGATCAAAATGATCGCAACCACGATCAGCAATTCGATAAGTGAGAAACCCTTCTGTTGCTTCTTCATTAAAAGCCTCCAACGGCCAAAAACCAAAATTTTGAATCTTGCCTAAGTTACGCGGCAATCGTCCAACTAAGGTGCAATTCCCACGCCACACGAAGCCAAGAAATCGAGCGTGCACACATAATTTGTAACTATATGTATCAAATGGGGTTAATGCGATTGGAGCGGAAGCGGCTTCCAAGAAAAGACGCACCCTGCCACGAGGGAAGCGAGGAATCGACAATTTATGTCAACGGGAAATGACGTTTTCCGTCTTTGCCGTTGCGCGGCTGCCTCTGGATGATCGGCGGCAGCACAAAATCCAGATAGTAATCTTTATACTATAATTTAATTAACTGATGGGAGTGCTGGTGGAATCGGCGGTGCCGCTGGATGTGGCGCGGATCGTGCCGCTCTGATCGGTGTAGAACGATCGCTGGCCGGTGGTTCCGACAACAGTCGGAGTGGCCGTGATGGAGTAGGCGAGCACGTTGCCCGCGGGATCGGCCGTGACCACCGCGAACGAGAATTTGTACCCACTTTTGACTCCCGTGGCCAAAACCGAATCGATCAGGTCGGCCGAGGCGGACGAAGGGTTCGGGCTCCCGCCGGCGGGGCCAAGATCGGAAATCTGGTGCGGAAATCCGCCGTAGGACATCGAGTACATGACCGCGGTGGAATTCAGGGTGCGCAGCGCCTCGACGGCGGCGGCTTCATTGGCCGTCATTTTCGACTTCATCAGGTTTGGGATGGCGATGCCCGCGATGATCAAAATGATGGCCACGACGATGAGCAACTCAATCAGGGAGAAACCCTTGCGGTTTTTTTGTCGTGCGTTCATTCTTCCTCCAGTTGCGGTCGGCAAAGCCTCGCACCGAACCTGCCGCGAAGATTGCGAATCTGAATTCAAGGGCTCGGAAGCGGGGGGCTCTGTGGCCTGCCCAACCAGCCTTATCGAAACGCTATTCTACACCGGGAAGGCAAGAATAAGGTGATCAGTAAGGTACCGATCTTGGCCCAACCCCCGCGCTAGGAGTCCTGGTTCGGCTATGATGCATCGAACCGCTCCAGAGCCGGATTTTACTATGTCCCCAGAGCCCGCGTTCGCCTCTCCGCAAACGTTTTCAGCGCAGCATGCCCTTTTGATTGAACTGTTGTACGGGGAAGCGGATGGCGCGCGATGGGAACTGCCAAAGGAAGCCTTTGCCGAGGCCTTGCGACGCAGCGCCGGCAAGCGGTTCGGAGCCGCGCGCCCCAGCGAGACTGAAATTGCCGCGTATCTGAAAACCCTTCACCTGGCAGACCTGGCCCTGGCCTGCGCTTGCGCCGCGGGAATCGAAATCGCTTGGGAGTTTTTCATCGCCCAGTTTCGTTCCGAGCTGAGGCGCGCCGCAGCGTCGATGCTCCGGGCTTCCGGGACATCCGATGATGCCCGCGCCGCGGAGCTGGCGGACTCGCTTTATGCGGAGCTCTACGGCGTGCGTTCGGATGCAGGGGGGCGGCGAAAATCGCTGCTTGAATATTTTCATGGGCGCAGCAAGCTGTCCACCTGGCTGCACGCCGTGCTGGCCCAGCGGCATGTGGACCTACTGCGCGGCGCCAGGACGGTTTCGCTCGATGCCGGGATGGAGGAGGAAACACCTCGCTCCGTGCCGCGTCCGGAACAGCCTGTTCCACCCGATCCCGACCGCGAACTGTATTTGTCACGGCTGGAGAATGCGCTCCGCGAAGCGCTGGGCGCCCTGCCGGCGCGCGAGCGCATGATTCTGGCGTGGTATTACGTGGACCGGCTCACCCTGGCCGAAATTGGGCTTGCGTTGCGGGAGCACGAGTCGACTGTATCCAGACAGCTCGATCGCACGCGGCGTGCCCTGCGGGAAGGCGTCGCGGAGCGTCTGCGCCGTGGCGAGCCCGGCCGCGATGGGTGCCCGCCCGAACCGGGGCTTGACGATGCGCAGATCGAGCGGGCATTTGAGTATGCCCTGGAGGATTGGCCGTTCGATTTGACGCGCACGCTTTCCGCGGAAAATTCCGCTGCCGATCCGGCGTGATCGGGGCAACAGCGGGCGGCGCAAGTTTTGGATTGCGGACCGTTCTAAGTTCAGGGCGCGGGGCCGGCCGGAAGACCGGGACTTGCTTTGTGCGAGCGGATATAAGGAAGTGTGAAGATGGATCCATTAGAGAAAAATGAATCGGGCGAGCGGCGGCGCGAGGAAGCGCTGGCTCGCCGGATGGCCGAGGCCCTGGACCGGACATCCGCGACTGGCGCCGGGAAGTGCCCGGACGCTGAGCTGATCGCCGCCTACTTTGAGCAGGCCTTGCAGCCCGAGGAAATGGCCCAGTGGGAGGGCCACTTCGCCGGCTGTCCGCGCTGCCGGAAGATCCTTGCCGTTCTTGCGGCGTCAGTCGATGCGCCGCTGGCCGATGCGGAGGTCGCGCGGCTTGGCGAACTGGTGGCGGGTGCTGAACGATCACCGACCGGGCTGGCGCCCACCCCTGCACATGCCCCTATGAATGTAATCCAATCCGACCGGTTTAACTGGCGTGCGCGCTGGCTGGCTCCGGCGCTGGGAGTGGCTGCGGTCCTTGCCGTCTGGTTCGCCATGCGCGCACCCTGGCGCACACCTAAAAATGGTCCTTCGAGCACACTCATCGCCCAGGCGCCCAAGACCGAGCCGCCGCTGGAACAGGAAAGGTCCGGGCGCGAGTTGGACCAGTCTTCCAGCGCGGAATCCAAGAAGGCGCCGGAATCGTCTGCGGCGGTTCCGCAAGACCGGCCTTCGGATAGAAAAGCTCCTGCCGGTGCCGGGTTGCAATCGCAGGGAACAAATCCCGGCGCGGATAACAAAGCCTCAAGCCAGCTGAAAGCAAAAACTTCCGCAACGGAAGCGCGCCTTGATAACGATAAAGAGAATCCTGCGGCGCCATTCAACAGTGCCGGCGCGGCCGCTGCGGCAACCCCCGCGCCGCTTCCTCCAGCTGCTCCTGCCCCGCAAGCTCAAGCCGCAAGAGAAGAAGCGCCAGCAGCTGCGGTGACTGCGCAAGCGATGCCCAATTTGCCTGCACGCGACAAACAAGCAGCTGGGGGAGTCGCGGAGACCGACTCGGTCTCGACGCCCCGGTCCGCTGCGGATATGCCGTTGAATGGCCGAAGCATGAATGCGCTTTCGCTGGCGAAGAATGCGGCAAATGCTGGCGCGCTGCAGATTCAGGCGCCCTCGGGCAAACCGATGTGGCGCGCAGGCTCGGGCGGAAAGATTGAACATTCGTTGGACGGAGGAAAGACCTGGGTCATGCAAACCAGCCCGTCGCATCAGGATTGGCTTGCCGGCGCGGCCGCTTTGGACACGGTTTGCTGGCTGGTGGGGCGAAACGGGTCCATCGCGCGAACCACGGACGGCGAACATTGGGAGCTAATCCCTGCGCCGGCCGCCGCTGCCGGGGCATCCGGAAGATTTCCGGATTGGACCGGCGTTACGGCAAACTCCGCGCAGGATGCGGCCATCACATCCAGTAACAACCGGCGATATGTAACAGTGGATGGAGGGCGGACCTGGCGGCTGCAGTAACCAGGTTCGAGGGTCCGGGCCGGGCAAAA
This sequence comes from Terriglobia bacterium, assembly GCA_020073375.1. Lineage (GTDB taxonomy): Bacteria > Acidobacteriota > Terriglobia > Acidiferrales > UBA7541 > Palsa-360. The sequence goes on from JAIQFG010000105.1 coordinate 5,816, forward strand.
TTTCCGTGCAAGAAATCCGGGCCGCATCGTTCTAAGGGGTGAAGGACGAAATTCGATTTCCACTGGAGACTGACGATGCGAACGATCAGACGATCACGGCTTTTTTTCATTGCGGCGCTGGTGGCCATACTCGCTTCCGGGCCATTGCTATATCGCCGCGCTTCCGCGCAAACCGCCGCCCCGGACGCGCCGCAGGCCGCCGACGGCACCATCACCACCACATTGACGGACCAGACCGACCTTGCGCTTACCGTGTACAACTCGAATCTTTCCCTGGTGCGCGACGTCCGCCAACTGAATCTGCCGCCGGGTGAATCGCGCCTCAAATTCATGGACATCGCCGCGTCTATCAATCCCGCCACCGTGCATTTTCGCTCCATGACCGAACCCGCCAAGCTGAGCGTCATCGAGCAGAACTACGAATACGATTTGCTCGATCCGAACAAGCTCCTGCAGAAATTCGTGGGCCGCGAAGTGACCCTGGTGCGCCCCAAAATGGCCGGCGGAACAACCGAATACGACGAAGTGAAAGCCACGCTGCTGTCCCTGAACGGCGCGCCCGTGTGGAAAATCGGCAACGAGGTTGTCACCGGACTTTCGTACGAGAGCATTCGCTTCCCGGAGTTGCCGGACAACCTCTACGAGCGGCCCACGCTGCTGTGGACGCTGCAAAATTCCGGCGCGCGGCGCCACAAAGTGGAGGCCTCGTACCTGACGGGAAACCTTTCCTGGAGCGCGGACTATGTGTTGAATGTCGCCAAGGACGAGTCGAACGGCGACCTGGACGGCTGGGTCACGCTGGTAAATCACAGCGGGACCGCGTTCAAGAACGCGCAACTGCAATTGGTGGCCGGGGACATTCATCGCGTCGTCGCGTTGAACGGCAGGGACGAAATGCAGGCATTGAAATCCATGGCCGTAGCGGCCGGCGCGCCGGCGCCATTCCAGCAGGAGGCGTTCTCCGAATATCACCTGTATTCGCTGAACCGCCGCACGTCGATTTTCGATCAGGAATCGAAACAGATCAGTCTGCTCAATGCCTCGCGGTTTCCACTGCGCAAAGTGTTCGTGGTGAACGGGCAATCGTATTACTACCGTGGCGCTTCGCAGCCGGGCGCGCCGGTGAAAGATCCCGTGCAGGTCTTCTATAAATTCAAGAACGAGGAAAAAGCCGGGCTGGGCATGCCGCTTCCCTCCGGAACCATTCGCGTGTACCAGGCCGATTCGCGCGGCGGGTCGCTGTTTGTGGGCGAGGACCATATCGACCATACGCCGAAGGACGAAGAGATCAGCCTGCACATCGGCAACGCCTTCGACATCGTCGCCGAGCGCAAGCAATCCGATTACAAGAAACTTTCCGACCGGCTGTATGAATTCGAGTACGAGATCACGCTACGCAACCACAAGGATGGCCCAATCACAGTGGAAGTCAACGAACCGATCGGAGGCGACTGGGAGATGGTCAGCTCTTCCTACAAATTCACCAAGACGGCCGCGTTCGCCGCACAGTTCCAGGTGCCGGTGGATAAGGACGGCACGTCGGTGCTGAAGTATCGGGTAAGGGTGAGGTACTGAAGATCGGTGACTGGTGACAGGTGATTGGTGACCGGGGCAAAACTCGCGCGAATTGCGGCGGGAGGCGCCCTTTCTGGAAGGATTCAGGAAGGGCGCTTTCCGCGCGGCACGATTAACTATCTCTTCTGCGAGTTCTGAAGGCCGATGGTTTAAGGGTTTTGAAAAAACTAAGAGCACCGTCATTCCGAGGCGCGCTTTTCGCCAAGGAATCTCACTTTCTGTTACCTCTTTCGGCGCTTGGGCTTCGCGGCGCTCGGCTTGGACGCTGGGGCGGGCGTGACAATCGCCTCGGCCTCAATCTCCACGAGCATGTCCGGCGAGACCATGCCGCCAACCTGCACCATGGCCGTGGCGGGGCGAATTTTCCCGAAAAATTCTCCGTGCGCGCGGCCGACCTTTTCCCATTCGGCGATGTTAGTTACATACATGCGCGTGCGGACAACGTCTTCCATGCGCGCGCCGGCTTTTTTCAACGCCGATTCGATGTTGCGCAAGGTCTGCACCGTCTGCGTGTAGACATCGCCCACGCCCACCAGTTTTCCGTCCGCGCCGGTCGCCGTGGTGCCGGAGACGTGCACGGTATCGCCCACGCGCACGGCGCGGGAGTAGCCGATGATTGGCTCCCATGTTGCTCCGGTTGAGATATTCGTTCGCTTCAATTTCATCGCGCCTCCCCGAATTCGTGAGGTTATTGTCCCACGAACATGGCGGCTTCGCGAAACTGGACTTTGCCGGAGCAATGCCCGTAAGCTTGGGGCGCGGACGAGCTGGGAGTAAGAACAAGCAAAATCAAAAGCTTTAACACAGAGGGCACAGAGTAGGGAAGAGAAGAAGAGGGATTGGAAGGAGCGGAGGATTGCGCTGCAACAATATTCTTGAAGCCGTCGGACACACGCCGCTGGTGCGGCTGAACCGGCTGACAAACGAATTCGACGCCGAGGTGTACGTCAAGGCCGATTACATGAATCCGGGCGGATCGGTGAAGGACCGCATCGGCATCTGGATGATCAACGAGGCCGAAAAGCGCGGCGCGCTCAAGCCGGGCGGCACGATCATCGAGGGAACTTCGGGCAATACCGGCATCGGCCTCGCGCTGGTGGGCGCGGTGCGCGGCTACAAACTTGTGTTCACCATCACCGACAAGCAGTCCAAGGAAAAAGTGGACCTGCTGAAGGCGCTGGGCGCGGAAGTGATTGTTTGCCCGACGGCGGTCGAGCCGGACGACCCGCGCAGCTACTATTCGGTGGCCAAGAAACTCGCGCGGGACATTCCCAATTCGTTTTACCCGAACCAGTACGAAAATCCCATGAACCCCGAGGCGCACTACCAGACCACCGGGCCGGAAATCTGGGAGGATTCCGAGGGAAAAATCACGCATTTCGTCTGCGGCATGGGCACCGGCGGCACGATCAGCGGCGTGGGCCGCTACCTGAAAGAAAAAAATCCCAACGTGAAAGTGATCGGCGTCGATCCCATCGGATCGCTCTATTACGAATATGCGAAGACGGGAAAAGTGGGCGTGGCGAAAACGTATGTCGTCGAAGGAATCGGCGAGGACATTTTTCCGTCAACCATGAATTTCAAAGTTCTCGATGACGTGTTGCAGGTGAACGATCAGGAATGTTTTATCTGGGCGCGGCGCCTGGTGAAGCAGGAGGGCGTGTTCACCGGTGGTTCGGGCGGCGGGTGCGTTTCGGGCGCCTTGCGCGTGGCCAAGGGGCTGCCCAAGGGGTCGTTCGTGGTTGCGTTCCTGCCAGATACGGGCATGCGCTACCTCAGCAAAGTGTACAGCGACGAATGGATGCGCGAGCGCGGCTACGTGGATTCCGAAATGGCGCTCACGGCCGAGGACGTGGTCCGCGCCAAGCACAAGACGGGCAAAGTCCGCGACCTGATCGTCGCGGGCCCCGACCAGACCGTGTTCCACGCGCTGCACACCATGCAGACGCAGGACATTTCGCAGTTGCCCGTGTTTGAAAATCAGTCGCCTGTCGGCGCGATCTACGAGGATCAGATCCTGAATCTCGCGCTGCAGGGCAAGGATCTGCGCAAGATGGTGATCCGCGAAGTGATGAGCGACGCGCTGCCCACGGTGCCCTGCGAAGCGCCCGTCGAGCGGCTCACTTATTTGCTGAGCCACGAAGAGCCCGCCGTGTTTGTGCAGATGGGAAGCGGGAAATTCGAGATCATTACCAAGTACGATTTGATGGGGACGATTGCGGGATTGATGGAGCAGAAGCGGTAAACCCTTCCGTAACGGCGCGGGTTTCTTTCCTCTTTAAGAAAGCGACAGGCTGAAGCCTGTCCTACTCAAATCTCAGAAAAATATGAAACGCTTGCGCTTCCGGTATTTCATCGGCTTGGCGTTCGGATCGGCCTGTTCCGGCTCGTAGGGGAGTGGGCGGCCCTCGAATGCGGCCAGGGGATTATCGACAAAAAGGGCCTGGGCAATTTCCTCGCCGCGGCGCTCGGCGACCACGTCATACGCGGCGCGCAACTGCAGCGGCCGGCTTTTTAAATTGTGCGCGTCGCTGGCCACAAAGTGGACGCGGTCTTCATCCAGCCATTTTTCCGCGTTGTGCTGCGCTGCGCTTCCGAATCGGCCGGTGAGGGATTGCGCGGTGACTTGCACGTAGGCGCCCTGATGCAGCCAGCGGTACATGCGGTCCGGCTTGGTGCGGAGCATGGCGTTGCGTTCGGGATGCGTGATGATCGGCGACAGGCCCATCAGCTGCAGCTGGTGCATGGTGCCGTCAATCGAGGGCGGAATCGAGAAGTCGGCGAATTCCACGAGCAGGTAGTTCTTCTGGTTGATCGTGTATTTGTGCGGATTGTGTTGCAAGTCCTGCAGGTTTTCAAAATTGAGGTGAAAATCGCAGCCGGTCGCCAGTTTCAGGCGATCGCCCACTGCAGCCTGCAGTTCGTCGCGGCGCCGGCGGATCAATTCCGGGTCGAATTTGAACTCGGAATTCGAGTGCGGCGTGCCCACCACGTGCGTGACCCCGTCTGCGATGGCCATTTCCGCCATCTGAATCGACGTTTCCATCGTATCCGCGCCGTCGTCCATCCCCGGGAGTATGTGGCAATGAATGTCAACCATGGCAAAAGTCTGCTATCAGGCACGATACGCGAATCGGATGCGCCAAACAATCGCGAATGGATCGCCGTTCTCATCTTCGCAACATGGACGAAACTTCCCACAGGCCGATCGCGAAGACCAGCACGGCAACCACGCGGCGCAGGCCGTGCGCGGAGAGTTTATTTGCCATCCGCGATCCGGCCACCGCGCCGAAGAATACTCCGGGCATGATCCACCATCCGGCGGTCCAGTTGACATCGCCCGCGGTCGCGTAATTCAGGAAAGCGAGCAATCCGGTGGGCGGCACCATGGCCACCAGGCTGGTGCCCTGCGCGGTGTGCTGCTCGTATCCAAACACCACCACCAGCATGGGCACCAGGAACACTCCTCCTCCGATGCCAAACAAGCCACTGGCCAGGCCGACCCCGAAGGCCATCAGAAATACCAGGAAGGTGCGTTTGTAGGAGATCATTCGGCGGCCTTCGCGGCGGCCGGCTTGGGATCGGACTTGCTCCACAACAATATCGCCGCGACAATCAGGAAAACGCCGAACCATTCATTCAGCGCCTTGGACGAAAGCCCGATGGCGACCTTGCTGCCGAAATATCCGCCCAGCAGAATTCCCAGCGCGCAGACGATACCCGCAAGCCAATCCACTTTTCCGCGCCGCCAGTACATCATCAGCGCTCCCAGCCCGAGCGGCGGGAGCTGCAGGAACAGGGACGTCCCCTGCGCCATGTGCTGCGGCATGTGCATTCCATAGACCAGCGCGGGAATCAAAATCACGCCGCCGCCCACGCCCATGAAGCCAACCAGGATTCCGACCCCCAAACCGATTACCGCGTAGACCCAGGCCACTCGCTCTCCTTGGAAATGCAGAAGCGCTATCTTCGTTCAGTTGAGGGCTTTGCGCAACTTTTCTCGCATTTTGCAGGACAGGCACTCTTGCCTGTCCCTTGTAGTCCGGCAAGGTTGACGAGGACAGAAATCCGACGGGCGGACCTGTCCGGTTTAAGTGAGCGAGGCCGCGCCCCAAAAACCGGACAGGTCCGCCGCGGCGGATGCCTGTCCTACAAAACCCACTGCCAATTCCCGCGCGATTTAGTAGAGACTTCTCCGTTCGACCAGCAAGTGCCGTCAGAAGAAGCCGCCTCGCCTGCTATAATCTTCGGTCGGCGGCCACGCTCGAACCGCGGCGCGCCAGGTCAATTCCAGGCCGAAAAATGGCGACTTTCTTCATCGAACAATTCGGATGCCGCGCAACGCAGGCTGACGCCGCGGCCATCGAGCGGCAACTGCGCGAGCGCGGCTATGGCGTTTCAACGGAGGCGAACTCCGCCGACGTGGTCGTCGTGAACACGTGCACCGTGACGGCCGCCGCCGACTTGCAGGCGCGCCATGCGATTCACACGATCCACCGCGAAAATCCAGGCGCGCGAATCGTTGTGACCGGCTGCTACGCGCAGCGCGCGCCCGAGGAGCTTGCCTCATTGGCCGGCGTGTCCTGGGTGGTGGGAAATTCGCACAAACCGGAAATTCCGCGCCTGATCGGTGAGATGCAAGCGCGCGCGCCGCACGGCGATTCGCCGGAATTTGTTCCAGTGTCGGCGCTCGGCGGCCAATTGCTTTCGCTCGATCTGGTTCCGGCAAAGATTCTGACCGGGAGGATATTGGAGCAGCGAGAACTGCTGGTCGCGCCGGTCCTCGGCGGCGAAGCGGGGCACACGCGCCCGGTGCTGAAGATTCAGGACGGGTGCGACAAGCGATGCTCGTACTGCGTGATTCCGCATGTGCGCGGGCGCAGCCGGAGCCTCGCGCCGCACCTGGTGGTCGAGGAAATCCGCAAACTGTGCGACGGCGGCGCTCGCGAAGTGGTGCTCAGCGGGATCGATCTTGGCAATTACGGTCGCGACCTTTCGCCGCGTGCGGAATTGAGCGATACCCTGCGCCGCATTCTGGATGAAACGCCCATCGAGCGGCTGCGCGTCAGTTCCATCGAGCCCATCGACGTGAACGAAGACCTGATCGCGCTGTTTGCGGCCAGCGATCGCATGGCGCGGCATTTCCACATGCCGCTGCAATCAGGGTCGGACCGCATTCTTGCAAAAATGCACCGCTGGTATCGCGCCGAGCACTACGCGCGCCGCGCGGATTTGGTGCGCCAATGGCTCCCGGATGCGGCCATCGGCGCGGACGTGATCGCCGGATTTCCTGGGGAGAGCGAAGAGGATCACGCCGCGACGCTGGCGCTGATCGAGCGGCTGCCGTTGACGTACATGCACGTATTTTCGTTTTCGGCGCGGCCGGGGACGGCGGCCGCGGAGCTGCGCGATCCGGTGGCCTCGCACGTCATCAACAGGCGGGCGCGAGAATTGCGCATGCTGGGTGAAGAAAAGAAACGCGCGTTCATGAAGGCGCAGGCCGGACAAACCCTTCGCGCAATCACGCTGCATCGCGTTGGGGAAGATGCTTCCGGCCCGTGGACCCGCGCGATTTCAGGAAATTATCTGGATTTGCGCGTCGCGGGGCGCTGGACGGCCAATGAGTTTTTGGATGTGCGGATCAGCGGTGTGAAAGACGGCATCCTCGCGGGCGTGGCTTTGTAAGTTTGCGAAGCTTTTGTTGACTAGAACCTGGTATTCCCATGTGCCAATCATTTGTTTCCTAATTGCGATCGAGGAATCCTGGAAATGTGGGATTGGTTCCAGCGCCATCAGCAAAGACATCGTGATCTTGAACGCGGCGTTGACGCCGACCTTGTCCAAGCAAATCAGCGGAGATGGAAGTTGTTCGTTTGTCTGTTTGGACTGGCGTTTTTCTCTTTAGCCATATCAGCCTGGGCTCATTTGTCAGGCCTTCCACTTGAAATCGGAGCAGGAATTACCGCACTTCTCTTTATTGGCGCGGCAATCGTTGGCCGTTGGGCCAGCCTGAATCAATCATTCTTAAATAAGCCCGATCCAAAGGAGCCGCCGCGACTGTGGAAATGGCGACGCTGAGTTAGACCGCAGCAATCGCGCACAACCTTCAAGCGAAAAACTATAGGAATGTCGTAATTTGCTTGGGATTCGCCTGCTAGGATTCGAAGATGACCTGCGCGAGCGCCGTGTTTCCCGTGTGCGTGATGGTGAGGGCGATGTGCTTCACGCCCAGGCCCCGGGCGATCTCCTGCGACGCCCCGGAAAGTTTCAGCGTGGGCTTGCCGCTCGGCTCGCGGACCACTTCGATGTCCACCCAGCGAACGCCGCGCGCCCATCCGGTGCCGAGGGCTTTCATGGCGGCTTCCTTGGCGGC
>JAIQFG010000170.1 GCA_020073375.1 Terriglobia bacterium
CCCTGCGGCGAAGGAATGGTCATGTAGGAAGCCTTGATGCGCTCGTCGGTCCTGGAGATCTGCTGCGCCTCGGCGTATTTCGGCATCAGCATTTCGATGACCGTGGACGCTGCCAGGCCGCCGACCGCAAATTTCTGCACGTTGTCCAAAAATGCGCGGCGGCTGATCACGCCGTGAATGAACAGATTGTAGAGTTCAATGGCCTCGGGCGGCAGTTTGGGTTTCGTTGGCTCCATTGGCTGGCTCCTTTTAAGAGGAAATCACGCCTTCCGGTACGGCTTGATTGGCGGAGGTTAGCACGCAAGGCGGGTGAGAGCCAACTGGTTCGTTCAAGTGAACGTGTTGCATTCCACCCATAAAGCAGAGGGCGGCAAATCTTCATTCTTATTCCCTCGGATTGACGGAGCGCACCGGAGTGTTGCCAAAACCATTAGGGGGGAAAGCCAGTTTCCGAGTAGATGACATCACGGGACTTGGCTAGTATGACGTCCCTCCAGGTCACCTGTTCGCAGGGTCCCTCGGCCCAGAACCCATCCCGCGTTCAATTTTCTTGGGTGAGATTAAGTGGCAGAGCGGAAATGCTGCCTCATATTTCAAGGTTCAGTCATTGGGCGGAGTATCATCGCCGAAACGCTTCCGAGCGCCACCGCCACTTGGTGATTTCTTGTAAAAGAACAACAGGTAAACACCAACCAGAAGAGCCATTGTCAGTCTAGCTGATATTATTCCTAGCTTGTGAACTACCACCGCATAAATGAGACCATACGCTAATAAGAGGACAGCCCGTTTGGGACTGAGATTCGCTGTGCCATTTGCGAAAAAATCAGCACCAACAATTGCGAGCAATACCACGAGAAACACGATAGAAGACGCGTGTTGGGCGGCAAGCGCTTGGATGTCGATATTCACATGCAAGCCTTTCAAAGCGGAGTGTTAGAGATGATCCGCGCACTTACGATGCCACTCTGTTGGGAAAGTATGTGCTTAGTTTTCAATTACGATATTTCCCCAGCCAGGGCCAAGTCTACAAATGGATAGAGATTCTTGAATTTTGAATACAAACGGGATCATCGGTATGCGGCCCATCTCGCCGGGCTCCCTTAACAGATTGGGATCGCAGCAAAAACTCGTTTACTTTCGCCTTCGTATCCCAAGTCCGGAGAAACGGTATCGGAAACTGGGCCGAAGCCAGTAGATCTATCTGATCCACATGCAGTCTCCGTAGCTGTAAAAGCGGTATTCGGATTCCACGGCGTGGCGGTAGGCGCTCAGAATCAGTTCGCGCCCGGCAAAGGCGCTGACCAGGACGAGCAGCGTGGACTGCGGCAGATGAAAATTGGTCAGGAGCTGATCGACGGCGCGAAATTCGTGGCCGGGCTTGATGAAGATGTCCGCGTCCGCGATGCCGGGTTGAACCAGTGGCGCGGTTGCGCCGGCATCCGCGACGTGGCGCGATGCCGACTTCGCCGCGGCGTCTTCCAGGGCGCGCACCACTGTCGTGCCTACGGCTAGGATGGGCCGCGAGTCACGGCGCGCGGCGCAAATGGCCGTCGCGGCTTGTTCCGAGATTTCGTAGCGCTCGGAATGAATTTTGTGCCGCTCAATTTCTTCCGCATGAATGGGCTGGAACGTTCCCAGGCCTACGTCGAGCGTGATCGTTGCGATTTCGACCTTGCGATCACGCAGTTTTTCCAGAATCGGCGGAGAAAAATGCAGTCCCGCGGTGGGCGCCGCGACGGCGCCGGGGCGGTCCGCGAAAATCGTCTGGTAGCGTTCGCGGTCGGCGGAGTCGTCCTCGCGCGCAATGTAAGGAGGCAGTGGAATGTGGCCCAGGCGCTCAATGGCCTGCGTTATATCTCCAGTGGCGGTCAGGCGAATTTTTCGTAGGCCGTACTCACCGCGATCCAAGACCTCGGCGGAAAGTTCTCCCTCGCCAAATTCCAGGCGCTCTCCCACACGCATTTTTTTCCCCGGGCGGACCAGGGCTTCCCACTCATCGCTGGAAATTTGCCTGGTCAGCAGGACTTCGATTTCGGAGGACAAGAATTCCTGCGCCGCTCTGCGATTCTTTCCCGGCGCTTCCGAGCGAACTCCCAGGCGGCGGCCAAACAGACGAGCAGGGAGGACGCGCGCGTTGTTTACCACGATCAACTCGTCGCCCCGGAGGCGATCGGGGAAGCTGGAGAACATGGCGTCTTCCCAAGAGCGCTTGGCCCGGTCCAAAAGCAACATGCGCGAGGCATCGCGCTGGGCCAAGGGCCGTTGCGCGATTCGCTCCGGGGGCAGATGAAAATCAAAATCGGACAGGCGCATGGTTGAGGGGAGGAACTATAGATCAAGCGGCGGCGTGGGTGCAACTAGGCGTGGAAACTTTACTTGCATATATTTCTATTATAAAGACTTACACGCAATCTAAGGCTCGCGCGAAACATTCACAAAGAACTTGACACGATCACGCGCATATTATATGCTTCGCTTGCAGTAATAATACTAACCAAAAGAGGGGGGAACCTTTATCATGACCACAATCACAAGACTTCAGCCTTTTCGCGGCTTTTCGACCCTGCAGGATCAGGTCAACCGCATCTTTAACGAGACTGTCCGCAACCAGGGCGATGAATCCACCTTGACGGCTTGGGCGCCGTCGGTCGACATCTACGAGACACCCAACGAACTGGTGGTGAAAGCCGACCTGCCTGACGTGGAGGAGAAGGACATCGACGTGCGCGTCGAGAACAACTTGCTCACCATCCACGGGGAGCGTAAGTTTGACAAGTCGGTCGCGGAGGACAACTATCT
>JAIQFG010000171.1 GCA_020073375.1 Terriglobia bacterium
CGGCAATGGTCCGGCCAACAATTTCTGTAAGAAACCTGCGCCAAAGCAGGTTTGCCCCGGGATGCCTGGCGGGACCCTGCGACTCAAGTATCTGCGTTCACCGCGGAGATTTTTTCGGAGGCCGCGCTTGGGTCGATTTCCGGCGCGTGAAATTCGTGTCCAAAATTCAATTTTTCGACCAGAAATTTTTTTGGATGTTGCGCCATGAAATTAAAAAGGCCCTGATCCTTAATCCGGAACAGGGCCTTCCTCGTTTCCTGTATTGACTCCGTGCAGAAATATTGCAGGTAACTATTCGAGTTCTACGTAATCTCCGATATAGATATCCTCACGGGCGGTGGTCAGGAAAACCGTCGAGGAATTCGGGCCGGTGCGCAGTACGATTCCTTCCCCCAGCACCTGGCGAGGCAGGTCGTCCCAATGGTAGGCGACGGGGGTGCTCCCAAACCCAAACGCCTTGTAGGCCATGTCACGGACCTGATAATTGGTGTCGATATGCGTGCCCTGGTACCGGAACACACGGAAGTAATTTCCAGCTTGGACTCCTTGCACGCTGCCCAAATTGATGTACACGATGGATCCCACGCCAGCCAATGTTCCAAAGCTCTTGGCGCTCACGACCATCGCTGTTTTCTTTCCTGAAGGGGGAACAAGTGGATCAAATTTGAGGTCATGCAGGGGAGGTGTCGGCCGGGGTTGAAACGGACGAATCAGGTCGCCTCGCTGCAATAGATCACAGCTCAATCCAATTTCCGCCGTGGCGGTCTTCGGCTGCACACTCAGGACGCGTAGCCGTCCAATATCCGCGTACATGGTTCCCATAGCTCGATACAGCTGGGACTGGTACTTAAACCATTTGCCTTTGTTCGGATCAACCTCTGGACGAATAACGTCAAACTGATCCCCGGCCTTGATTCCTTGATCCGCCCCGCGGTTAATGTAGACATAGTTCCCGGGCTGGAACGTGAGCTTGTAGCTGGAATCCTCGCCAGAAACTATATAAGCATCGTGCGGGACCGCTTGATCGGTTACCAAACCTGAGCAATAGAGTTCTACGTCGGAGAGACGATTTGGAGCGCGCTGCGCCTTGGCCGCGCTGATGAACATAGCGAAGATTAAACCCAGCCTAACTCCCATAGAAAGAATGCGATAGCTTGTCATTTTGCGCATGTGAAATACTCCTTCTATTGCTGCGAACCAGGTTTGTACCAAGGTCAGGATTGCTATTCCAAGCTAGCATCCGCTCATCGGAGCGTCAAGAAAAGGTGCAGGGATGCTTTACAGACTTGTTACCATGGTGGAACCCATAGGTTGAGTCTGGGTGGAGGAGACTATTGCAGGGTTTATTCGGGAAGAATCGCGTTTGCGGGGTGGCTGCTGCCGGGACCGCGAGCGAAATGAAGTCTCAGATCCGTTTGGGCCTGCAAACGACCCGGACCCTGGAACTACGCCTGGACTATCTACGCAATACTAAAGAGCGGGCAGGGTTCCTGCGCTGGCTGGGGCGAGAGCACCCGCGCGCTGTGTTGGTTGCCACTTGCCGGAGCCGGCAGGGAGGCGGCTTGTTTCGGGGCGGCAGAAAAATTCAACTTGAAATCCTGGCGGAAGCGGTCCATGCGGGGTGCCTCTGGTGCGATGTGGAAATTGAGACGGCGAAGAACTTTGCGCCCGAGGAGTTGCGAAGCGCTCTATTTCCTGCGCGCATAATCGTGTCCCACCACGATTTTCGCGGAACGCCGCGAAATCTTCCCAGCATCGTTCGGCGGATGGCTCGGGCTGGGGGGCACGCGGTGAAGGTTGCTGCGCAGTGCCAATCGATTTCCGATAGTGTGCGCCTCTATAAACTTGCCCACGGCCGGCGTGACGTCGTTGCTGTTCCCATGGGCGAAATCGGCCTGGCTGGACGCGTGTTGTCCCTGCGGGGCGGCAGCGCCCTGGCTTACGCGGCAGTCGAGCAAGCCACGGCGCCCGGTCAATTGTCGCTCGATGCGATGAAGCGCCTGTACCATGCAGAGCGAATCACGCGCCGAACTCGCGTCTATGGCGTGATCGGCAATCCCATCGGCCACTCTCTCTCGCCATTGCTGCATAACACGGCGTTTCAGGCGCGCAAATTTGATGCTGTATTTGTTCCGTTTCTGGTGCGAAACCTTCGCGATTTTCTGCGGTCCATCAAACCATTTGGCATTGCCGGTTTTGCGGTCACGATTCCTCATAAAGAGAGTATTCTGCGTCAGCTGGACGATTGCGATCCGCTGGCCGCGCGAATTGGGGCGGTGAATACCGTCGTGGTTCGTGGTGGAGGGCGTTTGTACGGGTACAATACGGACTATGTCGGTGTGCTGCGCAGCCTGGAGCGCCGCGTGCGTCTTACCGGGAGCCGAATTCTTTTGTTCGGAGCCGGGGGAGCGGCCCGAGCGGCAGCATTCGCGCTAACGCAAGCGGGTGCGATTGTATGTGTTAGCGCACGCCGCCGGGAACGCGCCCGGGAACTGGCCCGCGCCACGGGATCTCAAGTCGTGGAGCGCGGGGAATTGCGCCGGGAATTTTTCGATGCCATCGTGAACTGCACTCCCGTCGGCATGCATCCGCTGCGTGGCTCGCCGCTCGGCAGCGAGGAACTCAACTGCCGGATGGTCATGGATATGGTTTACCGCCCGCGGACGACAGAACTATTGCAATCCGCGCGCCGAAAGGGCATCGAGACCATTTCCGGAGTGGAAATGTTTCTCACGCAGGGTTTTGCCCAGTACGAAATCTGGACCGGCGAGCGCGCGCC
>JAIQFG010000172.1 GCA_020073375.1 Terriglobia bacterium
GCGAAACCGGGTTCCGGGCGAGAAGCTGCTGTTCTGGGTCGGCTCCAGCAAGGACGATTTGCTGGCGTTCCCGGACGCGGTGATTGAGGAGATGGGAACCGCGCTGAGCGTGGCGCAGTTCGGCGGGAAGCATCCCAAGGCGAAGCCCTGGAAGGGCCAGGGGCCGGGAGTTTTTGAGATCGTTGAAGATCACCGCGGCGACACTTATCGGGCGGCTTATCAGATTGCGGAGAAACTCAAAACACCGTCATTCCGAGGCACGCTGCGTGCCGAGGAATCCCTCTTTTCTCGGATTTAAACCAAAGAGAGATTCCTCGCTTCGCTCGGAATGAAAATATGAAAGCGCGACTCCTGCCGTCAGCGTAGGCTGGCGGAGGAAGACCCCTTTTAGAAAAGGAGAGGAGCCGCGCATGGAAGAATATATCGCATTTGACAGTCACAAGCGGTACACCTGGGTGGACCGGCAAGACCACTCGACGGGAAAAAGCAGAGGCTATCGGCTGGAGCATGCTCCCGGAGCGGTGCGAGACTATTTGGAGGGATGTGAGCCGGGAACCGCCGTGGCCGTGGAAGCCACGGGGAACTGGTATTGGATTATCGACGAGATCGAGCAAGCCGGCCTGGTGCCGCAGTTGGTGCATCCGCGAAAAGCGAAGCTGATGATGGGACTGACCAACAAGACCGACAAGCTGGATGCGCAAGGGTTGAATCGTTTGCAGCGCAACGGGACGCTGCCCACGGTGTGGATTCCGCCGGGGTCGCTGCGCGATCTGCGCGAGTTGACCCGCACGCGCCTGGTGCTGGTAGCGCAGCGCACGCGGCTGAAGAACCGGCTTTCGGCGACGCTGGCCAAGTGGGGAACGCCTGCCAGCGCATGCAGCGATCCCTACGGGAAACGCGGACGCGCCGAGCTGGAGAAACATCTGGAGGGCCTGCCCGAGCAGACGCGCTGGGTGAGCGGGCAGTTGCTCTTGCAGTTAGATTTTGTGAGTGCGCAAGTGAAACAACTGGAACAGCGACTGGAGGAGTTGGTGGAAGTCACCGAGGCCATGCAGTGGCTGCTGAGCATGCCGGGGGTCGGAGTGATTCTGGCGGCGACGATCGCCTTGGAGATCGGAGAGGTCGAGCGATTTCCCAGCGCCATGCACTTGGCCAGCTACGCCGGAACCACGCCGCGGGTGCACGCCAGCGGCGGAAAAGTTCGCTACGGATCGCTGCGCGCGGACGTGAATCGGTACCTGAAGTGGGCCTTTGCCGAAGCGGCCAATTCGGTGGCGGTGAATCACACGCGATGCCCGGACCGCCACGTCAGCCAGTTGTACCGGCGGCTGCGTCAGCGCAAGGGACATCCCAAAGCGATTGGAGCGGTGGCCCGCCATCTGGCCGAAGCTGCCTTCCACGTGCTGCGGCAAAAAGAAATGTATCAGGATCCAGGTCTTGGTCGAGGTCGGACCAGCCAAGGGTAAGCGCGATGCTGTCATGATCCCGCTCGTCGGGATCGCGGAATGAATGCGACACCCCTGGCGAATAACTCCATGCCCCTTTTCGAGGGCGAAGAGATGACTGGGTACGACCCGTTCAGTTAGATTTTGCATTGACACAAGCGCTTTCAGAGATGACGGGCTAAGGGAATTTTTCCGAAAGCAATTACGCCAGAGTTGAACTTCCCATGAGGTACTTGTCAATGGAGATTGCGGCTTTGCGGCCTTCCGAAATCGCCCACACCACCAGCGACTGCCCGCGGCGCATGTCGCCCGCGGCGAACACGCCGGGGACAGAAGTCATATAGTCCGCCTGTGTGGCAACGTTGCTGCGCGGATCGAGATTCACGCCAAATTCCTCAATCATGCCCTGCTTGACCGGACCCAGGAAGCCCAGAGCCAATAGCACCAGGTCGACGTCCATCGTCAGTTCCGTGCCGGGCATGGACTCGAACTTGGGCGGCGGGCCGACGCGAATGGCATGGAGCTGTTTCACGTTCCCGTTTTCATCGCCGGTAAATTTCGCCGTATTGAGCGCCCAATCCCGCTTGCCGCCATCTTCATGCGCGCTTTCGGTGCGCAACTGCAGCGGCCACAGGGGCCACGGCGTGCTCGGGGAGCGTTCCGGCGGCGGCATGGGCATGATTTCGAACTGGTGCACGGACCTGGCCTGCTGCCGGTGAGCCGTGCCCAGGCAATCCGCGCCAGTGTCGCCGCCGCCGATGATCACAACGCGTTTGCCCGTCGCAAGAATCTGATCCGGCACTACGTCTCCGGCACCGCGCTTATTTTGTTGCGGAAGATACTGCATGGCGAAGTAGATGCCCTTTAGTTCGCGCCCGGGAACTTTGAGGTCACGCGGACTTTCAGCCCCGCCTGCCAGTAATATGGCGTCAAATTCCTTGCGAAGGTCTTCCGCGGGCACGTTTCCGCCCACGTGCGCTCGGGTCTGAAATTCGACCCCCTCGGCCATCATCTGTTCGAGACGCCGGTCCAGCACGTGTTTTTCCAGCTTGAAGTCCGGTATCCCGTAGCGCAGCAGGCCGCCGATGCGGTCAGCCTTTTCGAACACGGTGACCGAGTGCCCCGCCCGATTAAGCTGCTGGGCTGCAGCAAGGCCGGAGGGACCCGAACCGACGACAGCAATTCGCTTTGCCGTTCGAATTTCGGGAGGTTCGGGTTCGATCCATCCCTTTTCCCAGGCACGCTCGACAATTGTTTTTTCGATTACTTTGATGGTCACGGGCGGTTCGTTAATCCCCAACACGCATGCGGC
>JAIQFG010000173.1 GCA_020073375.1 Terriglobia bacterium
GCCTGGATGGCGGGCTGTACTCGCAGGCAAGCACCCAGCAGCTGATGCTGACCCGCTTATGGGCGCAGGATGCGCGCCTGACCGGTTTCACCTACGGCTTCTGGGAATTAAATTTCAACGGCCAGCGCATCCTCTATCACGCCGGCGCCACTCTCCAATTCCACAGCTTGCTGATGCTGATCCCCGATCAGCGGCTGGGTTTCTATTTTTCCTATAATACAGAAACAGCGAATAACTTATGGGATAAGAGCTTATTTGAGTTTATGGATCATTATTTCCCGCAAAAAGAGCCCGTTACGGCGCCGCCCGCAGACTTCAACCGCATCGGTTCCGCTGATCGTGAGGGTGCGGCTCTTGCCATCAGGCGCGACAACCACTTTACCGGTCAGAGTAACTTTACCGCCCTTCTTGGATGTCAACTCCAGCGTATGGTCGTCGATCTTTTTGAGCGACCGGGTGTCGGACGTTGGGTCGCCTGTAACGGGATAGTCCTTGCCGTCGAACTTGCCAGTCCACTCGCTATGCGTGGGGTTTCCTTTACCGTCGACACCGTCCACCGTACCTTTCACGCTGTCGCCGACGGCCTCATACTTAACGGTCAGATTCTTGGGGAGCCCGGCATCGATCTTCGACTTCGCCTCGTTGAGCTTCCATGTTCCCAGGTTCAGGTCGGACGCGAAGCACAGGGTCGCACCAACGAACAGTATTACGAGCAGCAAGAGGGATGTTCTCAGTTTCATATAGCCTCCAAGGTTGGAACGGATGACTAGCTAGAACGGACGTGCAGCTAGAGAGGGGTACATCGTAGTGGTGCACGACAGTTTCCGCAACTCCAAATTAGGCGCGGCCACAACGGGCGATTTTAGTTAAGGGATGTTCGTGTTTCCGGTCCAGCACACAGCCGCAACAAGGGGGCCATTTCGAGGATTCAGGGCATCGCTAAAGCGATACCCTGATGCAAAACTGTCTTGCGCAAACGCCGCCACAGGCACTGGCTGGCGGCAGGCGTTCAATCGTTGCTCGGTTTCTTCGGCGTCAGGTCGCAGGCCTGTCGAACTCGGTCCAGATTGAGGCCGGCGGGAGAAAACTCCGCGATCTGCCGGCCGCTTCGCGTGGGTAGTTCCACCTTGAAGACATGGGCTTGGATCAGGCCCCGAGCCGTGCCCTTGTCCATGGAGAGGAAGTGGCCGCGCATCCAATTCCAGCCCTTGAAATAGTTCACATCGTCCACACGGACCCTGACTTGCAGTTGCGGCTGTCCCCAGAAGCCAGGGCGGTTCGGCGGAGGCAGTCGGACTCCAGGATTGAAGTCCGCGAGTTTGAGTTTGCCGGCACTGCAGAACAGTACAACTCGTGGCTTATAGTTTGGGTCTTCGCGAAAATAGTTATCCGACTGGAGCTGGAAGCGTACTTTGTTGGCGCCCGTCATCTTGTCGGTAGAGCTGAACTCCAGCCAGTTTCCGCCGGCGCTGACCCCATCCGACTCATCCTGATACGGCGTCATGCGGCCGCTCTGGGCGCAGGCCAACACGGACGCGCCGATCAACAAGGAAAAGAGAACTACTTTTGCCGCCAAACCGGAATCCATCGCATTGCGAAGCCAGCGCGATACTTTCAAGGGTGCCTCCCGACAATCATTTCCCTACATACTATTGAACCCGGGAGGCGGCAAAAAGTTGTATTGAAGGTTCTCACGGCCCGGCGGCGCCCGGCACAGACAATACGGATATTTCAGGCGCATAATCAGACTGACGGTCGACACCAATACGCGCCCACTCTTACGGAGCCTTTTCGATGAGCATAATCGAGCAAGATTGGCCCGCCTTGCCGCTGGAAGAATGGGAAGCCACGTATCGCACCCTGCACATGTGGACGCAGATCGTCGGGAAGATCCGCCTCGCTCTCGCGCCGCTGGAGAACCATTTCTGGAATGTTGCTCTCTATGTGAGCGCGCGCGGTTTGACGACCTCTTCAATTCCGTACCGCGGAACCACGTTTGAAATCCAGTTCGACCTGGTCCACCACCGCCTGGAACTCAGAACGGCTGAGAGCGAGCGTGCCTTGGCGCTATCGCCCAAATCCGTAGCCGCTTTTTACCACGAACTGGTTACGTTGATGCACGGGGTTGGGATCGACGTCCCGATCAATCTCAAGCCCCAGGAAGTTCCGAATCCGATCTTGTTTGACCAGGATGAAACTCACAAATCGTACGACGCCGTCTATGCCCACCGCCTGTGGCGCATCTTGCGATCGACCGATATTGTGTTGCAGGAGTTTCGCGGACGCTTCCTCGGCAAGTCGAGTCCAGTCCACTTTTTCTGGGGAAGCTTCGATTTGTGCTGCACCCGTTTTAACGGACGCCGCGCTCCCGCCCGAAAGGGAGTGATCACGTCCGAATCCTACTCGCATGAATGCAGCAGTGTGGGCTGGTGGCCGGGCGGCGGAGACGTGGCTGGACCGGCGTTCTACGCCTACACGGCTCCGGAGCCGGCGGGTTGCGGCGAGCAAGGGGTTCGGCCAGCCGGCGCGCTGTATCAGGGCAAGCTGCATGAGTTTGTGCTGATGTACGACGATGTGCGTCGCGCCACATCTCCGCGAGCGGAAATTCTTGAGTTTGCGCAGAGCGCGTACGAAGCCGGCGCGAATCTTGCGGGCTGGGATCGTATGGCTCTTGAACGGCAACCGCCGGTTTGAATCTTCGGCAAAATTCCAGTTGTCGAATAGAATAA